>JAKSKV010000002.1 GCA_024401555.1 Paludibacteraceae bacterium | reverse complement strand
CTATAATTCAATTAATTCAAAGAGCCTTTTGCGATTTTTAGTGGACAGTAATGATTTTAAATAATTTTCATAATTTAGCGATGAGAAAATGTTGTACCATGAAAACTCAAAATGTTCAGACGTTAATTATACAGTTCAAGAATGAAATAGCCTCTTGGGAAATACCCTTGTTTCGCGGCAGTGTTATTCATGCAATGGAGGACGCAAATGTTTTGTTCCACAATCATCTGAATGATGATGAGTTACGGTATCGTTATCCATTGATTCAATACAAAAGAATTAATAAACGAGCCGCATTGGTATGTGTTGGAGAAGGAACTGAGGTAATAGGTGATTTTTTCAGTAACGCTAATTTCTCTTTTGAGATAGGAGATCGCATAGAAAATATGGAGATCGACCATGTAGATGCTAAACGCACATTGATTCAGGTTTGGGATAATGAGTTTAGGTATGTTATTCGTAAGTGGTTGCCGTTGAGTTCTGAAAACTATCGTACATATCTTTCCTTGAATGGTATCGTTGAACAGTGCGCTTTCTTGCAAAAGATTCTCGTTGGCAATGTTTTGTCTTTCTGTAAAGGGGTGGATGTTACCATGGAGAAGGAGGTCTCATGTGTGATTCAGAATATCTTGGGAACTCATACTTATACTCATAAAGGTGTGAAGATGATGGGCTTCGATGTCGAATTTAAAAGCAATGTCTCATTGCCTGATTATGTGGGATTGGGAAAAGGGGTGAGCTTGGGATTTGGAATGATTTTTAGAATGAATAAGATATGAATTATATGAGTGATTTTTTTTCGAACAAGGAAGGAGGTAGGAATGAGTAAGATGTTGTTTGTTGGTGGCGATTTAGCTGGAATTCAAAAATTTATTTACAATATCTCTTCTAAAAAGGCTATGGTCAGTCTTAAGGGACGATCAGCTTTTTTGAAAGAATATACACAGAAAGTGTGTGAAAGAATTTTGAATATACCAGAAGTTAAAACATCTCAGGAAACAGATAATATTTATTGTTCAGGAGGTAAGTTTTATTTACAAGTTCCCGATAGTGATATTGTTAGGGATCGTATTGACGAGGTTTATTGTGAAGTGTCGAAGGAACTTTGGAAAGAACATAACGGACAGTTAAGTATTAATATTGCCTATGTCTCTTTTGAATATACAAATAATAAAAGAGAACGAGTGATTGTAGATGGCAATGAAGATACGATAGGTTTGTTGTGGAAAGTTTTGACCGAAAAGTTTCAGAATCTGAAGAATCAGAAATTCAGGGACTTGTTGATAGATAAATATAATGATTTTTTTGAAGTCAAGAAGATTGGTGACAAGCAAAAGGTATGTGCAATTACAGGGGTTGAAAGTGAAGACTGTGTAAAACTTGTAAAAGACACAGATGGTGATGAAATTTGGATTTTGCCGTCTGTAAAAGAACAGGTTCAATTGGGACAACAACTTCGAGATAAGTATCATTTCAAAACGTTAGAGGAGTATGCTAAAGGTTCATATTTAGGTGTTTTGAGAATGGATGTTGATGGACTTGGAAAAGTTTTTATTGACGGATTCCCTTCGATGGATGAATATAAGTCTTTTTCGAGAAAGTTAGATGCGTTTTTCGATGCGGAGAAAGGTAGTTTATATCAAATCAAGAAGCAAGACAAATACAAAGATGATATGAATATTGTATATGCTGGAGGTGATGATATATTCGCAATAGGAAGATGGGATGTTGTGATTGATTTTGCCGCAGAGGTGAGAAATGAATTTGTTGAATACATAGGAAAAGAAGGTGTATCTCTTTCGGGCGGTGTGGCTATTGTCGGAGGAAAATTCCCGATAGCTAAATCTGCGGAATTAGCAGGTGAAGCGGAAGATAAGGCAAAATCTTACGAATACAAGGATAAAAAGAAAAATGCATTCTGTTTCCTGGGGGAAACCGTATCATGGGACGAAGAGTTTGACTATGTTTTGAAATACAAGAAGCAGTTCGTTTCTCTAATTAATGAATATGGTCTATCACGAGGAATTCTTCATAAGATGATGACCTATTCCGAAAAGGCAAAAGAGAGTAATTCAATAAGTTTCATGTGGCATACTGTTTATTACTTGACTCGTTTCATAGAGTCAAATAGTAAAAAGATGGAAATCGTAAGTTTTTGCAAAGATTTGCGAGACAAACAGCTTGTTAAAATAAATAATTTCCGCCTGATAGGTCTTGCTGCACGTTGGGCGGAATTGGATTTGAGAAATAAGAAAATTAACAATTAAAATAGAAAATTATGGCTTGGGATAAACAGAAATTAATTCCAAAAACTGAGATTACTGAAAAGGTAACTTCAGTAACCGTTGATTTTGCAAAAGAGTTTGGATCTTATTTGGGAAAAGATGACTCTTTTGAAAAGAATGGTAGGTTAGTGAGTGCAAAAAATCATTTGACTACAAACCAACTTCGTAAGTTCTTCGGAGAGGTGAAGCGTCAACAAATGTCAGGTTATAACGAAACTGACTTTGTTCTTTTGAAGCCAAAGTTGGCGTATGCAGTGGGTAGAGCAAAAGAGAAGGATGCAAAGATAAAAGATTTCTATTTTGTTATAGCTGATGCTATTGATAAAGTAAGAACAGAGCAAGATTTCAAAAATTTCATAAAAATTTTTGAAGCAATCGTTGCTTATCATAAAACTGCTGAAGAAAAAATCAATTTGTAATTTTAATGTAGAGGAAAATGGAAAAATTAGTAAAAAAAATCAAAATAAACACCACTTTAGATTTATTGACAGGTCTTCACATCGGAGGTAGTGGAGACAATGTGGAGATTGGAGGTATCGATAACCCAGTAATTAAAATTGCAACAAAAGATAACCAACCATATATTCCGGGAAGTTCACTGAAAGGTAAAATGCGTTGTTTGCTTGAGCAGATAGCTGGATCTGCAAATGTTGGAGGAGATGCTGAAGTTAATAATCTATTTGGATTTTCAAAAAGCAATCAACCTTCTAAGCTAATTGTTCGCGACTCATTGTTAACTACAGATTCGGCAAAGAAACTTCGTGAAAATGACAATTTGGATATGCCTTATACTGAAGGAAAATGGGAAAATGTGATTGATCGAGTGAAGGGAACTGCAGAACATCCGCGTCAAACAGAACGTATTCCTGCGGGGGTATTATTCAATGTTGAATTTGTAATCAATGTGTGGGATAATGACGATGAAGAGAAATTGCTATCTCTCTTAAAAAAGGGCATGAATGCTCTTGAAAATGACTATTTGGGAGGAAGCGGATCGCGTGGTTATGGACAAATCAAGTTTGGAGAGTTGACGCAAACTGAATTATCTGAAAAAAACAATTGGAAGGCATAAAATATGGCAAAGCAACAGTTTAAAATATACAAACTGCATTTTACTTCGCCATTACACTTAGGTGATTCTCGCGACGATTATAGTGTCAGTCTTAAAACAATCAATTCTGACACTATGTATGCCGCTTTGATTTCTTGTCTTGCTAAATTAGGCCAGGAAATTCCAAAAGATGGCGATTTAGGATGTACTATCAGCAATTTGTTTCCTTTTTATCAAAAGGATACGGAATCAAAAGCTGTTTATTTTTTTCCAAAGCCGTTAAAACAAACGCTCCCTTCTTCAGAGAAAGCATCAGAAGAGCGAAAGAAGGTGAAAAAAGTAACATGGCTTGATGAAAAATATTTTTCAAAAGTATTAAAAGGAGAACAACTTTTTGATGACAACACGATAGCCCGTTCCATAAAAGGTATATATATGACCGATATGGAAATTGATAAGGATTTTATGTCATCTCAGGTTTCATCAAGAGTAACTGTGTCACGGGATGGTCAAGAGGATGCAAAACCATTTCATATGGATAGAGTTGTTTTTAAGGATTGCTCTGGATTATTCTTTCTTGCTAAAGGAGATACGGATTCGCTAGAGAAGGCTTTGGATCTTCTTCAAAGTGAAGGCATTGGAACTGACAGAAATGTTGGAAACGGTTATTTTGAATTTAACTTGAGTTCACTCGAGATAGAGTTCCCTGATGTTGCCGAATATTCGATGTCTCTTTCTTCTTTTATTCCTGAAAATAAAGAGCAGATCGCATCTATGCTTGCATCAAATAACGTAGCATACGATTTTCAACGTCGAGGAGGTTGGATTACAACACCACCTCACAACTCTTTGAGAAAAAATGTGATTTACTCTTTTTCTGCAGGATCTGTTTTCAAATCGGCGAGTAATGGTGTAAATATTCATGGAAAGGTCGGCGTGGATTTAAAACCAGATTGGGATAGTAGTCTTAACCACCCTGTTTGGCGGTGTGGACGAGCTTTGTTTTTACCAATTAAAGTTAATTGATATGGATGGCATAAATAACAAATACAACATTGAAATAGAGGTGTTGACACCTCTATCAATTGGTGCAGGAGCAGAAAAAGACTGGGCTAGAGGTGTTGATTTTGTGGTTGACAATGGGAACCTATACAAGCTTAATCTGAAGAAAATGTTAGCATTTGGATTTAGTCTTGACGAACTCAGCGCTTGTTTTTCCAACAAAAATGAAAAAGCGATAATATCCAAACTTTCAGGAAGATTGAAACAGGTGTCTGATTTTGTTTTGCCAATGCCTGCACAAAGTGATAATGATGTGAAGTCATTTGTCAAGAACCAACTAACCGGAAAACCTATTTTGGTAGGAAGTTCTCTAAAAGGAGCAATTAGATCTGTATTATTCTCATCTTTTAGAGATAACGAAAATAAAACAGAAGAGGTGTTTGGTAAAATTAAAGATGGATCTGACTTTATGCGTTTCGTTAGGATAAGTGATGCGGATTTTGAAAATACGGTGTTAATAAACACAAAAATTTTCAACCTGCATAAAGTTGACGGAGTATGGGAAGGTGGATGGAAACATGCGTTTCAGAATGGTACAGATTCAAAATTTCAAATGACTGGGTTCAATACTGTGTATGAGTGTTTGTGTGTCGGGGATAAGGCAAAGACAACAATTTCACTATCCAAAACATTGTTTGATAATTTCAATGGTGATCAACCCCATAAAGAGAAAAAACAAGAGTTGTTTTCAGATGAAGAGTATGATCCCATTGAGAATCTATTTTATGAGATAAACAATCACACGTACGATTATATTAAAAAAGAATTGGATTTCTTCAAATGTTATCGTCAAGCTGATAATTCGGAGAAGATCATAAAATCGTTGACTAGTTTATTGAATCAAACAAATGATTTACTTGAAGATAATCAATCGTGCATACTGAAGATGTCTGCTGGTGCTGGATTCCATTCTATCACTGGAGATTGGCAATATGACGATTTTGTTAATACTGGGGTTTGGGATTCAGGGAAGAATAATGGTAAAATTAAATATAAATCAAGAAAGATTGCTATAGACAATGGCGTCTATTCTATGATGGGCTTCGTGAAATTGACTCTCGTGTAGATGGATGTTATGTATTCTGAAAAGATATTATTATGGCAAAAGATTTTGATAAAAAGTATTCTAAAAAGTTTTCGGAAGACGGCTTTTGGAACAAGTTGAAAAAGTATTCAAAGAAGATGGGTATGGCGTTGGTGGAAAACGCATTGATATTAATATATGCATTGCCTAATGCAAGCTACAAGGATAAGATGATAATAATTGGAGCTTTAGGATATTTGATTTCTCCATTAGATGTAATTCCAGATCTTCTTCCTGGTGGTTTTGTAGATGATGCCGGCGTGATTGCAGGAGCTGTTGCTCGTATTCGTTTATCGGCGTCTCCTGAGGTGATCGCAAAGGCAGAGAAAAAGGCGGAAGAATTCTTTGGATAATTTTTAATAGAGAGTTGGTCATTTACGACTGGCTCTTTTCCGTTTATATAATTAGTTATCGTTACTTATATGATTGTCGTTTTACAAGATTTTTACACTTTTATGGAGCGAGCAGCTTCGGTTGGAGATCTTATAAAGGGATTGGCGGGATTCTGTTCAATCTCGGTGATTTATGTCTTTATTAGAGATTGGTTTCCCAAAAAGGTTGATTTGAGCATTGGCTCATTTGTGGTGAAAAGAAAGTATTATAATGTTCAGAATGTAACTAATATTGTAAGCGCAAGATATTTCGATGGAGGAAAGGTCTCTGACGAAGTAAGAAAGGAGATTATCATACAGACGAGTCCAAAAATTCGGAATTTCACAAAAAAGATATAACTAACTTATGAAGGTTCATATAACATTGGTAGGAGGGCAACCGGCTCCTGTGTATCATGGTATTGTCGCTACTAATCCAGATAGAGTTGTCTATGTGTATTCCGTAGGCAGTCAATCGGTACTTGACACGCTTAAGAAAGAGATTGATATTCCTTGTGACGATGTGCCTCCATTATCTCCAACTGATCCACAAGAGATAGTGCTTTTAGCAGAGCGATTGGCAAAAAAATATGAAAAGGAAGAGGTTACTGTAAACATATCAAGTGGACTGAAGTCATGGTCTCATTTGTTTGGTCGTGTATTCGATAATTGTCCTAATGCCTCTGTTGTTTATATGGATCAAAACAATGTGTTATGGAATTACCGAAGTATGGAAAAACAGGAGGGGTTCCTTTTTGATATGCATACTTTGTTTCGTCTATATGGTAATTCTATAGAAAATAACTACAAGCGTTTTAGTGATTATACGGGTGATGATGAAGGTGTAATTAGCGATATTGAGCAAATGAGAAGTTTCAATAATCGTGACTTCAATGCTCTCACGACTGTTTTGGACCAACAGAAACAGACAGTCCTGAGAACCCAACCTTATGGGCGTTTTGATCTGTTGAGAACATCAAACTCCTCTTATTCTTATGTGGAGTGGCAGAAGACAACGACAGAAGAGGTTGGTTTTGTTAGATTATGTTTGTACAAGAAAAATGGCATATGCAAAGAAGTAGTTTTGGAATCTCCTCATGTTGTGGATTTGGTTTTTAATTCGGGTTGGTTTGAGTATAAAGTTGCGTTGATGCTCTCCAAGTGGGATCGATCAAAGGAGATTTGCATGAATTGTCATTTCCCATATAAACCCAAGGTTGATAAGAATGAGACCGATATAATTGTCAACACGGGAACCAAATTGCTATTCGTTGAGTGTAAGACACAAATTACCCACACAACAGATATTGATAAGTTTAGAAGTGTTGTAAAAGCTTATGGAGGCATGGGAAGTAAGGCGTTGTTTGTGACAGATGCTCCAATGAGTGAAATAGCCCAAAAAAAATGCGAAGAAAATAGCATTATACCATTCTCTTTGCAGGATTCTCATCTAGGAATGTCTTCTGAATCGGCGTTGTTTTTATTGTTGAATACGGAGTTGTTTAATATAAATACGAAGTAAAAAAAAATATATATATGGGAAGAAAGGTCTTTATATCTATTTTGGGAATAGGTCCATATAGTGAATGTGTGTACACAGATGGCTTGGTGAAATGTGCTACACGATATATTCAGTTGGCTACATTGAAAAGTATATTGAATAGGTCAGCTTCAAGCAACGATTTGTGGACCAGTCAAGATTCGGTAATAATATTGTTAACAGATAAAGCCAAAACGAATCAGTGGGAAATAGGAAAAACAAAAACTCAAGAAGGGGCTATTGTTGAAAAAGAAGGTCTTCTGGATATATTAAGGAAGGAAAGATTCCCTATGAAAATAATCCCTCAACCTATTGTGGATGGTCGTGATGAAAGCGAAATATGGGATATCTTTAATACCATATATAGTGTTATAAACGAAGGTGATGAATTGTATTTTGATATAACTCATGCACTTCGATACTTACCGATGTTATTGTTGGTCCTCATCAATTATGTAAAGTTTTTAAAGAATGTTAGTGTGAAATCTATTACATATGGAAATTTTATGGTTGAGACGACCGAGAAACCAATCATGGACTTGACTTCTCTTTCCTCTTTGCAAGATTGGACTTTTGCTGCTGGACAATACATTGATAGTGGAAATGTTTCGAAATTGGTTGCTCTTGGTCGAGAAGAATTGAAACCAATTCTAAAACATTTTAAAGGAACAAATGAAAGTGCCTTGGCTATTAACAAGTTCATTTGTGGATTAAACGATGTTATTAAGGAACGACAAACTTGTAGAGGCCTTAGTATTATCAAATCTGATAGTTTGAGAGATTTGAAATCAAGTATGATAAAAATAGAGGAGTCGTTAATTAATCCTCTTACTCCAATTATTGAAAAAATAAAGGAGTCTTTGGTGTCATTTGATGAATTCGAAAATGCTAAGAATGGGTATGCTGCGGCGAAATGGTGTTATGAAAATGGACTGTATCAACAGTCTGCAACTATTTTACAAGAGTATGTCGTTACGTTCTTTTGTTTGCGTCATAATATAATGATTGATAATGAGGACGAACGAGAAATTATTAACCAGGCTCTCAATTTGAAGTTTAACCATCAAGAGGTAGAAAATGGGGACAATTGGAGTAAAGTTAAGAATGAAAATAAATCCAAATTAAAAGAAGTACTTTCTGATGAACTCTTAGAAAATCATGAGCTCGTGAACTTATTTAATAACCTAAGGGAAGTAAGGAATGATTTTAATCATTCAGGGATGAGGTCTAGACGAATGCCTCTAAAGCCTGATAATATAAAGCAGAATATCAAAAAATGTATTGAGGGTTTTGGCCTCTTGTTGTCTTAGATAATTGTAATTATCATGCTAATCAACCTATCCAATCATCCATCATCAAAGTGGAGCCAGTCTCAAATGGAAGAGGCTATCCGAGTGTATGGAGGCATTCTGGATCTCTCTTTCCCTGCTGTTGATCCCAGTGGAGATGACCTTTACATCGACCAGTTGTCGGATGAATATATTTCTCGTATATTTGATATGGCTAATGGTTCCTCTTTTGTCGTCCATATTATGGGGGAAATGACTTTCTCCTTTTCGGTTGTCCGCAAACTGAAGCAACGAAATATCCAGTGCGTCGCTTCTACCACAGAACGTATTGTTAAGGATTACGGGGAGGGAAGGAAAGAGGTTCAGTTTTCATTTGTGGCATTTAGAAAATATTTATAAACAATGGCAATTACATTAACAGCCTCTCAGAGTATTGCGTTCGAACGAATGAAGTCATTCGTAAAGAGTACAAGCCAGCGTGTGTTCATCCTCAAAGGTTATGCAGGAACAGGTAAAACCACATTGATGAAATTCATGATCGAGGACTTGAAAAAGAATAAGAAGAATTTCAAGTTGTTGGCATCCACTGGTCGCGCTGCAAAAATTCTCTCAGATTTGACGGGTAGTTCTGACGGTGCGTCAACTATCCATTCTTTAGTGTATTCATTTTCGGATCTAAATCAGGATTTGTCCGATAAAACCCAAAAGCAAATTGATGAAACAGGCCAATTATATCTGATTTTCGAACCTCAGAAATTGGATGTTGAGAATGAGGATGAGTGTGTGTATATCATAGATGAGGCATCGATGGTATCTGATAAATCTGATGATTTGATTACGCAAGCGAAATTTGGTACAGGTCGGTTGTTGAAGGAATTGTTGGATTATGATGTTCGCAGTGGAAGTAAGTTCATTTTCGTTGGAGACCCTTGTCAATTGCCGCCTATCCAAGAAACTTTTTCTCCGGCATTGTCTGTAGATTATTTTAAGTCTGCATTTGGCGAAACTGCACAGGAGGCGCAACTCACTGAAATTATGAGGCAAAAAGATGGCAATAAACTAATAACCACCTCAAAACAGATTCGTGCGCTTTATGCGAATGCGCCGTCCAATCAAGAGGCGTATGGTAAGCTATTTAGGACTTGGGGCAAGTTGCCTCTTCGAGGATGTTGCCAGTTTGTTACCAATCTTGATGAATTGGTTTCTAAGTATATAAAAGATATTCGAATGTATGGCTATGATCAAGCGACGTTTATTTGTCGGAGCAACCGTGATTGTTTGACCATATCACAATTCGTGCGCAAAGAGTTGGGTCTGACAGAACCTATTATACAAAAGGGCGATCTTTTGATGGTGACACAAAATAATTTGTTGAGTGGTTTGGTGAACGGAGATATGGTTGAGGTCATGAGTGTGGATCGCAAGGTGGAAAACCGTGCTGGACTGAATTTCCGAATCGTAAAAGTTAAAGAACTATTTTCGAAACGAGTTATCACTGTTCCTCTTCTTGAGAGTACCCTGACTTTAATGAAAGGTAATTTGGATTCATCTATGCAAACATCTTTGTTTATCGATTTCATTATGCGAATGAAGGAGAGAGGTATTACTCAGAAGAAGAAACAGATGTTTCGAGATAAGTTAATAAGTGATCCGTATCTTAATGCCCTACGTTGTTCGTATGGTTATGCGATTACTTGTCATAAAGCGCAAGGCGGTGAATGGCAGGATGTATATATTCATATCCCAAGAAATTTCACGTTAAATCCTACAAAAGAAACTTATCAGTGGATTTATACTGCGATGACTCGTGCAAAAGAGTCCTTGCATATGATTATGGATTTTTATATTGAGTGAAAGAGAATGAGATTCTTACGTGATTATGACTTTTGCAATACATAATCTAAATTGTTAATTTTATGTTAAAGCTATATTCGTACGCATATAAATTAAGTAACCGTGATTTCTTCGCTAAAATTGTTGCGAGATAATGGATGAATTACTAATTTTGTCCTTGATTTCAGTGTAAGTAACTGATTTTCAGAAAGAAAATTTATTTTAAAAAGTTCTTTGAAGATATTTGATAAAATTATAATTTTTCACCCCGAAAAAATGGTGTTTTTTTTGAGAGAATTTTGATGGATTTTCTGGTTTTTGTCGCATAAAGCGATGGAAATGAAAGATTTACAAAAGGTACTCTCCGAGACCATCTTCCACTAAAACAAGGATTAAGACTCTGCAACCTCTTTTGTTTGTTGCTCGAACTTACACTCAGAGACCATCTTCCACTAAAACAAGGATTAAGACATTTGAGCAGCTGCAATAGAAGCTACTTCTTTCTTAACTCCGAGACCATCTTCCACTAAAACAAGGATTAAGACACGAGTGGTCTCATACGGACAGGGACTGCTTGGAGCAGCTCCGAGACCATCTTCCACTAAAACAAGGATTAAGACACGGCTTTCCATTCTCCCTCCTTTGGGAGACTTTCTACACTCCGAGGCCATCTTCCACTAAAACAAGGATTAAGACCCACTTACCATTACTACAACCGGCATCTTACGTTCAACTCCGAGGCCATCTTCCACTAAAACAAGGATTAAGACCTTCATCATCAGAAGGCATATTTACAGAAACTCTATATTCTCAGAGACCATCTTCCACTAAAACAAGGATTAAGACTTCTGTCACCCATTCCAAGTCTTTCTTTATCGTGCCCTCAGAGACCATCTTCCACTAAAACAAGGATTAAGACTTGGCACTGATACGATTTCTTGAATCTTTGATACTACCCTCAGAGACCATCTTCCACTAAAACAAGGATTAAGACTCTGCAACCTCTTTTGTTTGTTGCTCGAACTTACACTCAGAGATCATCTTCCACTAAAACAAGGATTAAGACTCTGCAACCTCTTTTGTTTGTTGCTCGAACTTACACTCAGAGATCATCTTCCACTAAAACAAGGATTAAGACTCTGCAACCTCTTTTGTTTGTTGCTCGAACTTACACTCAGAGATCATCTTCCACTAAAACAAGGATTAAGACAACTTGATTCCAATCTCTGAGGAATCAACACTTGCACTCTCCGAGACCGTCTTCCACTAAAACAAGGATTAAGACTTAACACGAGTTGCACCTGTTGCCATAATGTTTGAAATCTCAGAGACCATCTTCCACAAAAACAAGGATTAAGACAACTGATCCCAGCTCAACACTACCTTACCCTCCAAGGTAACTCCGAGACCATCTTCCACTAAAACAAGGATTAAGACGATACGCTCTTTAATGATTTTCACTACCATTTGAGCTCAGAGACCATCTTCCACTAAAACAAGGATTAAGACTTTGTATATGCAATTACTTTCACGTAATCCACATTGTGCTCCGAGACCATCTTCCACTAAAACAAGGATTAAGACCAAAGACACTCTGATGTAATTAGCTTGAGGAGCAATCTCCGAGACCATCTTCCACTAAAACAAGGATTAAGACTTTAATATACGGGCTCGAACCCGTCGTGTTTCTTCTTCTCCGAGACCATCTTCCACTAAAACAAGGATTAAGACATCAGTTCATCAGACGTATATCGATTTGCTGTAATACCTCGGAGACCATCTTCCACTAAAACAAGGATTGTTGATTAATCTTGATTTTTACTTTCAAAAGTTTGAATATTCATATTTTATGCTAATTTTGAAAATGTAATTACTTGATAACACCATGAAAAACACATTCCAAGAAATTTCTACCCTTCGGAAGGAGGGAAAGATAGATGATGCGTATCATCTTGCAGAGGAAGCTCTTAAAGATACCCCGGATGATCTCTGGACCAAACGAGCCATGGGCTGGGTGCTTTATGAATACCTAGACCAAAGTGCTACTAATCGGGATTTCAGTAAATATCTGCATTGGTTACAAGAAATGGTCGCCCTGCATCTTGGCAACGAAGAATCCATGCTGATGGACAGTGTCATGTGGAGTTTGCGAAAGTTGTTGGCGGATGCGGATGCGAAAAGTGCGGAGTATGATCAGCTGCTATCTTCTCTCCAACAGTTGCCACACCCTCAAAAGGGGAAGGCCTATTCGTCTGTATTATCAGCAGCTTTAAGATTAGGAGGAAAGTGGTTGCACTTATCATCTTTCATCGACTGGTGGGGACTTGACAACCTAAGTGGTGAGGATTACGATGAAGTTACTTTAAGTAATGGATCTAAGATGATGTCACTTGCGGAGAGGGCGATTATCTGCTACTCCAAGATACTTTTGCGGGAAGGAGAAGAGGATAGTATTACTCGCTTCGTTTCATATATCAGGTCTGTTATCGAACAACATAAGGAATATGTTTATCCTCCTTATTATTGGGCGAAATTGTTGTTGAAAAAAGGGGATGGACAGGCTGCTTATGATCTATTAAAACAATTTGCAAGGTTAAAGTCCCGTGAATTTTGGGTGTGGCAAATGCTCGCCGATACCCAAAGTGATTGTGATTTGAAAATGTCCTTTTTGTGTAAAGCATTGGCATGTGGAGGAAAGGAGGAGATGTTGGTGTCGTTGCGAGAAGAGTCCGCATTGCTGTTCGCTAATATGGGACATTTGTCGGAGGCGAAATATGAGGCATTGAGAGCTATAGAGGCACGAAAAAGAAAAGGGTGGAGCCTCACAAATGGATTGCGCAATATCCAAGTGGAGAAATGGTTTATGCAGACAACTGCAACCAGAAACAATGAACCGTTTTATAGACGATTCTCTGATAAAGCGGAACGCTTGATTTTGGGAGAACCAAGCAGGTTTACTTGTTTGGTGACATATGTTAACGAAGAAAAACGTATGGTCTCATTTGTGACGGAAGACAAAATTCAGGGTTTCTTCAAAATGGATAAAAAGTTTCCAGAAATTAAAAAAGATAGTTTGGTTACTTTTCAAGCGAATGCTCTTGGTGAAGATCGACCGACGTTGGTCAGGAATGTTGAAGTAGAATTGGATCGAGTTCATCCTTCTTTTTATAGGCAATTTGAAGGGAAATACCTCAACAAGGGGGCGTTTGGTATGGTGGAAGATGTTTTTGTGGAGCCTCACTTTTTATCGGGTATTACACACGGAAATATAGTGAAAGGTGTTGCATGCATCAGTTTCGATAGAAAGAAAAAGAGATGGGGGTGGCGTGCATTGTCAATTGAAGTTGTACGGTAAATTAGGTGAAATATGGAATTAGTTCTAAATACATTTGGCGTGACTCTGTCTCGCGACAATGAAGGGTTTGTTATTGTGACCGCAGAGGGAAAACAACGGATTCCTGCAGAAGGCATCACTAGCATCCAGATGAGTAGAGGTGCTCAGATATCAAGTGATGCGGTACTGCTTGCTATGGAAAAGGAGATAGAGGTGTTGTTCGTCGATAAGGCAGGTGCGGTTATTGGTCGGATCTGGAGCCCGAAGTATGGTTCTATTTCCACCATCAGGAAGGGGCAATTAGCGTTCTCTTTCTCCAAGGATGCACTTGAATGGATCAAGGAAGTCTTAAGGCAGAAGATAGAAAATCAACAGGCTTTATTGCTTATGTTTCGTTCTGATAATGAGGCGCAAAACGAATCGGTTGCAAAATCAATCGCCAAAATGGAAGATCATCGAGAAAAGCTTGGAAAGCTTGACGGTGATATTGTGGCAGACGTGGCCGCTCAATTAAGAGGATGGGAGGGACAAGCTTCTAAAATCTATTTTGATACATTGAATATCTTCCTTCCGGAACACCTTCGTTTTCAAAACAGAAGCCAACATCCTGCGTTGGATGTGGTGAATGCTCTGTTGAATTACGGATATGGCTTGCTTTATGGGAAGATAGAAGGATCGCTTATAAAGGCAGGGGTGGATCCTTATATCGGCATCCTTCACCGAGATGATTATAATCGTCCCGTATTGGTTTACGATGTGATTGAGTTGTATCGTGTTTGGGTAGATTATGTCGTTTTTTCGTTGGTGTCGCAGAATTCCATAACAGATGATTATTATTCTGTAAAGGAGGATGGATCTTATTGGTTGGAACCTTTGGGAAGGCGTGTTTTGATTCAATCTCTCAATGATTACTTGGAAGAGGTGACCAATGTGCGAGGAATCAGTAGAAGTAGAAATCAGCAGATTTTTCTTTATTGCCAGAATCTAGCTCAAAAATTCAAGAAGTTTGACGAGTAAATATCTATAGGCTTATGATAAATGCGGGAACCAATATTAGAGCGGTAGATGATGCTTTGAAAAAGGTAAAAGTTGAATATCTATATCATAGTATTCGCAACCCACGTCCTGAAATTGTATCTCAAATCAGACAGTTGCGTATTCTTCAGGAGATCGATCATTCGCAGTATGTAGCTCAGAAGCGTACATTGCCTTATGTGGTTTGTGGTATGTTCAACCCTCCATACCGAAGGACTGAGAATTTTGCCTATGCGGAATATTTTATTGTGGATATTGATCATATAACGGAGAAGGGATTGGAGATTGAGAGCCTAAGGAGAAAGATAGAAGCGGATCAGCGGGTGGTTCTTTCGTTTCTCTCTCCAAGCGAGGATGGACTGAAGGTGATGTTTCGTTTGAAGGAGAGGTGTTGCGACAGCGGATTATATGCGATATTCTACAAGGCTTTCGTCACGTCGTTTTCCAAACTGTACTGCATAGAACAGGTGGTTGACGCCAAAACATCGGATGTTACAAGAGCTTGTTTTATCAGTGTCGATGAAAAGGTCTATTATAATCCGAATGCTGAACGTGTAGATCTACAAGCTTTTGTGGATTTAAGCAATACTTTCGCTTTGTTCGAACAGAAACGGGAGATAGAACGCTACCAGAAGGAAATCAAACCAAATACGCCTGAAGAAAAAGCTCCTATTGATCCTGGTGACGAAACGATGCATCGCATCAAGGAGATTCTGAACCCAAGGGCTGCCAAACGGGAAGAGAAGAGGGTGGTTTTTGTGCCTGGCATATTGGAAGATATAATTTTTGATCTGAAAAATTACATAGAAAAGACTGGTGCGGTTGTTTCGTCAATTGTGAGTATCCAATATGGAAAACAGATAATGGTAAAAGTCGGGCTCAAACTGGCGGAGGTCAATCTCTTCTATGGCAAACACGGATTCCGTGTGGTGCGTTCCACGAAAAGTGGAACAGATTCCGATGTGACTGAGGTGATAGCGCAATTGGTGGAGACTTTTATAGACACTTACGATCAGCTGCAGCATGAATGAAAAAAAAGGGAAAAAGCGCGAACTCTCATTTGTTGAGAAGATGCAAAAGTACATTCGGTCTGGATTGGATGGTTCGACTTGCCCGAATCCTCTAAAGAATGATGTGGAAGAAATGCCGAGTATTGATGAACGCGTAAAGAGAATGTTGGGTATTGTCAATGATTTTCAAAGAAAGCCTACGAATATGTTATTTTTTATTATGTATGATATCGAAAGCAATAAGGTTCGTAACCAAGTTGTCAAATATTTGGAGAAGAAGGGCTGTACAAGGGTTCAGAAATCGATCTTTTTGGCTGATTTGGATTCATCTGTATATGAAACCATACGAAATGATTTAGCTGCGGTGCAAGCCGCATACGAAAATGAGGATAGTATTTTGATAGTTCCCCTCTCTACGGATTATTTACGGGCAATGAAGATTATTGGTCAAAATATCAATTTGGATATAATCACGCATTCCAAAAGCACACTTTTCTTTTAATCGATTAAAGTATGGTCAACGAGTTGTCTTTCTTTCTAAAGCAGATGCGTCGGCGATGGGGAATGAGCCAGCAAGATCTAGCAGATCGCAGCGGCGTGGGAATAGGTTTCATCAGGTCTATTGAGCAAGGGAAAGAATCTCTTATGATGGATAAGGTGAATCAGGTGTTGTCTGTCTTTGGTTGCAAAATGTCTCCATCGATTAAGGATGAGAATTGTGTCTTGTCCGCTGAATTCGCTATGGCGGAAGATTTTGTCCGTGTTGCCCGTTCATCATATGATATGTACGCAAGTGTTATGATACTCCCGCATTCGTCTGTTGTTAAGCTTGTTCCTTTTTGGAAAAGGGTGATGTTTTCGTGGATGACTGCATGCTTAGATTTTTCATATAAGCATTTGTTTGTAGCCTCATCTAAAGGATTTGGGTTGCCTGTTTCTCCGCATTATGATTTGTTGCTGGATATGTTGGAGAGACCTTCGGTTGCTGATGAACTGCCTCTTCCCCTTAATGGAAAGAGAAGATTGATAGAGCGAAAAGATTGGATAGCGGCGATGGTACGATCTGGTTTGTCAAAGAAAGATGCAGAATTGGTACTGGAGTGGATAATCTCTAATTGTGATAATTTTAAGAAGAAGATCTTGTCTTCTCATTTGGATTCTTCTCTTAAGACGGAGTCGGTGAAGCGGATAACATATAACAGGCTGCTTTTGATGTCGGTTCTATAATTGTTAATTTTATGTTAAAGCTATATTCGTACGCATATAAATTAAGTAACCGTGATTTCTTCGCTAAAATTGTTGCGAGATAATGGATGAATTACTAATTTTGTCCTTGATTTCAGTGTAAGTAACTGATTTTCAGAAAGAAAATTTATTTTAAAAAGTTCTTTGAAGATATTTGATAAAATTATAATTTTGCACCCCGAAAAAATGGTACTTTTTTTGAGTGATTTTTGATGAATTTTCTGGATTTTGTTGCGTAACGCAATGAAACTGAACGATTTACAAAATGTACTCTCCGAGACCATCTTCCACTAAAACAAGGATTAAGACAATCTTTCATTCTTTTTAATTGTTAATGTTAATAATACTCCGAGACCATCTTCCACTAAAACAAGGATTAAGACATTTCAACTTTCTCTACAACTTCGCCGTGGCGGGTTGTTCTCCGAGACCATCTTCCACTAAAACAAGGATTAAGACAGCTGCAACTTCTTGTGTTGAAATCCAAATGCCACAACCTCCGAGACCATCTTCCACTAAAACAAGGATTAAGACAAAAATATTTTCATACTCTTTGTAATTTAGTGTTAAAACTCCGAGACCATCTTCCACTAAAACAAGGATTAAGACTCTATTCTCTTCTGCTCTTGAACTTTCAAATCTGCCTCCGAGACCATCTTCCACTAAAACAAGGATTAAGACACCGGAACCAATTACTTCTTAGATGAAGCCTTCTTATTCTCCGAGACCATCTTCCACTAAAACAAGGATTAAGACTACTTGGTTTGCTGCATCTTGCGGCAATTCCAATACTTCTCCGAGACCATCTTCCACTAAAACAAGGATTAAGACCAGTCTCAGCATCAACAGATGGAACAATACCTCTAATCTCCGAGACCATCTTCCACTAAAACAAGGATTAAGACCCGCTACCCAGCCCAGCATCACCGCAAAATATCTCACCTCCGAGACCATCTTCCACTAAAACAAGGATTAAGACAAAATTTTTAATTTTTATTGGTGGGGGAGGATGGACCTAGCTCCGAGACCATCTTCCACTAAAACAAGGATTAAGACACTACCAATTCATATAGTGCTTATAGTGCTTATACCTCCGAGACCATCTTCCACTAAAACAAGGATTAAGACAATCCACAATAATTTGTGTCCCCATCATAATGATATCGTCTCCGAGACCATCTTCCACTAAAACAAGGATTAAGACTCACCATTCCAATGATATAAACCTGTTTGTTTCAGACTCCGAGACCATCTTCCACTAAAACAAGGATTAAGACGGATTGGACATGTAATATCTACTTTAGTTCTACCATTACTCCGAGACCATCTTCCACTAAAACAAGGATTAAGACTTAATGTTTAATTTAAATAAACTGTTGTGTCGGATATGCTCCGAGACCATCTTCCACTAAAACAAGGATTAAGACTTCATATCCGTATTGTTTTTAATGTTAATTAATGTTTTCTCCGAGACCATCTTCCACTAAAACAAGGATTAAGACTGGACACTACATATACTGTAGCGCCAACTCCAACTGCCACTCCGAGACCATCTTCCACTAAAACAAGGATTAAGACTATTTCTGGTTCATATCTTCCATTTAGGAATATTGTTCTCCGAGACCATCTTCCACTAAAACAAGGATTAAGACATTTTCGTAATTATTAGCGAACCTGCATTTCTCCCAGTACTCCGAGACCATCTTCCACTAAAACAAGGATTAAGACTCCTTGAAGGTGAAGCTCTCGTGTAACCGTAAGCTCAGCTCCGAGACCATCTTCCACTAAAACAAGGATTAAGACTTGTCCTCTTAATCCTTTATTTAATTCAGTACTTACTCCGAGACCATCTTCCACTAAAACAAGGATTAAGACTTTGTCGGGATAGAGTACTACACTATCTATTGAAGTATCTCCGAGACCATCTTCCACTAAAACAAGGATTAAGACACATCTAAGATAAACTCAGTAGCAAACTTTTTGATTCTCCGAGACCATCTTCCACTAAAACAAGGATTAAGACACTCAAGACGAGCTTGAGCTCTGTCTGAAAGCTTAACACTCCGAGACCATCTTCCACTAAAACAAGGATTAAGACACAATCTCCGCAAAGCGAACGGAAATACCCTCGATGCTCCGAGACCATCTTCCACTAAAACAAGGATTAAGACTAAATAGTTTTTTCTAGTTTGCTGTAATGGGTTTCTTCTCCGAGACCATCTTCCACTAAAACAAGGATTAAGACTCACATCTCTTCTTGCGGCAGTTTTTGCCACTGCACGCTCCGAGACCATCTTCCACTAAAACAAGGATTAAGACTTTAGATTTATACTTCTTACTCTTTCTGTAATAGTTCTCCGAGACCATCTTCCACTAAAACAAGGATTAAGACTTCAAAGGCGAAAAAAAAAACGGCAAAAAAAAAGAAACTCCGAGACCATCTTCCACTAAAACAAGGATTAAGACTACTTAGAAATCTTCGTTTATATGGAGAGAAACATTCTCCGAGACCATCTTCCACTAAAACAAGGATTAAGACGTTGCATTTAGCCAATCGAACACTTTGTTCTCTGCGTTCTCCGAGACCATCTTCCACTAAAACAAGGATTAAGACGATTGTTGTCTATCTCTATTATCTGCCATTATTTACTCTCCGAGACCATCTTCCACTAAAACAAGGATTAAGACTTGTGCTCTTGCACATTGAATACCACAAATAAGAGTCCTCCGAGACCATCTTCCACTAAAACAAGGATTAAGACTCATTAGTTGTTGCAGCATTATACCATTTATTAATAGCTCAGAGACCATCTTCCACTAAAACAAGGATTAAGACGATTGTTGTCTATCTCTATTATCTGCCATTATTTACTCTCCGAGACCATCTTCCACTAAAACAAGGATTAAGACTTGTGCTCTTGCACATTGAATACCACAAATAAGAGTCCTCCGAGACCATCTTCCACTAAAACAAGGATTAAGACTCATTAGTTGTTGCAGCATTATACCATTTATTAATAGCTCAGAGACCATCTTCCACTAAAACAAGGATTAAGACCTGCACTTTCCTAACTTTGCAGTTACTGCTTGAAGATCTCCGAGACCATCTTCCACTAAAACAAGGATTAAGACTTTTGATTGATTGAATTGTTGCATCTTTGATGAACTTTTCTCCGAGACCATCTTCCACTAAAACAAGGATTAAGACATTGAAACAAGCTTCTCAATCTTGTCTTGCAACTCTCCGAGACCATCTTCCACTAAAACAAGGATTAAGACCTTGAATTTCTTTAGGACAAGTACTAGTTCCTTTATCTCCGAGACTTTCTTCCGTAAATCTGAAGAGTAATAACTCCCCAAAGTTTTAGAAAAACTAAAGTGTAGTTTGTGATTTTTGGCTAATTTTGTCGTATGACACTATCCGAAACAATCGCTCTCAGTTACCTGTTGGGTATAGCGAGCAAGAAATTATATCGTTTTATGGAATATACGGGCGAGGATTTGATTCAACGCCTGATTGAATCTTCCTTGACCATCAAAGAAGAGGGGGAGAGCGTTCCCATTGGTAAAACTCACATCGAGCAAGCGTTTGCTTATGCCCAAAAGGTGATCGAGAGAAGCCAAGCGGAGGGATTTCAATTCCTTTTGTATGGTGACGAAGCCTATCCTGAAATACTACGTCGGACTACCAACGAGAGAGGCGATTTGACGCCTCCTGTGCTGCTCTATGCGAAGGGCGATCTCTCGGTTGTCAAAGATCCTTGCATTGCCATCGCCGGCACCAGACATCCTTCTCCAGAGGGAATGAGTGCGGCGAAACATTTGGCGGAGGATTTTGTGAAGGAGGGGTTGACCGTTGTCTCTGGTTTGGCGTTAGGCTGTGATACGGCCGCTCACGAAGGCGCATTGGCCGCAAAGGGGAAAACGGTCGCTTTCTTAGCCCATGGATTACATATGGTCACACCAACCGAGAACATTGGTTTGGCGAAGCGAATCGTTGAAAATGGTGGCCTTTTGCTTTCGGAATACCCAATGGGGATGTCGTTCTCTAAGTATAGTTTCATCTCTCGTGACCGTTTGCAATCAGGACTCTCGCAAGCGACTGTTGTTGTGCAGACGGATAAGAATGGGGGAAGCATGCATGTGGCGAATGCAACCTTAATGTCGCAAAAACCCCTCTATTCGGTCTATTTCCAGGATGAACGTACCCGTGCATTGGAGATTTCACAAGGGAATGATTATTTGGTGAAAAAGGGTGCCAAGTATTTGTCGGTGACGGACGATCTCCATGCGGTCGCTCAATCTATTTTGAATAAACCCTCTTTCCCGACAACCCTTTTTTAACGGATAAGAAATTACTACCTTTGTCTTTGCAATAAGACATTTTCACGGACTAATGATGGAAGAATTGAACGAACAGCAGCGTAGAGCTGTGGAATACGAAGGGAAACATCTCCTGGTAGTCGCAGGCGCGGGTACGGGTAAGACTCGTACCATCATCGCACGCGCGAAACACCTGATTCAACATGGCGTACCCGCCAACCGTATATTGATCCTCAGCTTTACCCGAAAATCCGCCAGAGAGATCGTTGAGCGTATCAAATCAGAAATCGGAGGACTCTCCATCGAAGGTTTGCGTGGACAGACATTCCACTCCTGGTGTATGGATATCATCATGAATAATCCGAAAGTCTTTATGCACCACGAATATACATTGCTCGACGAGGAGGATCGGGAGAGTTGCATGAAGTTGCTCTGTGGAAAGGGAATGAAGGATAAGGAGAAACATGTTGTGAAACCCTCATCCGTTCTGGATATCTACTCCTTTGCGGTGAACGCTTGTTGCAGCCTTTCGGATGCGATGCGTATGAAACTTTACGACAATGCCTCGAAAGACGATCTCAATGTCAGCAAAAGTATCGAGGTGAATAAGCCTGTCTATGCGGATATCATCAAACGCTATATTGCCTACAAAACCGTCCATAAGTATATGGATTACGACGATATTCTCAATGTCGTCTCCAAAGGATTGAAAAAGAACGAGGAGGCTCGCAATTTCATTGCCTCCCGATATGACCATATCTTAGTGGATGAGATGCAGGACACCAATCCGTTGCAGTATGAACTGCTCAGCTCTTTTTACGAGAAGTGCCACCTCTTCTGTGTGGGCGATGATGCGCAGAGCATCTACGCATTTAGAGGAGCCGATTTCAAGACGATGCACAATTTTGCCCAGGTGGTGCCTCAGTCCGAGGTGATGAAATTGACCATCAATTATCGTTCGACACAAGAGTTGCTGGATCTCTCCAACTGGGTGTTGGCGCAATCTCCTTTGCGCTATGACAAGGAACTCACCAGTGCGCGGGGAAGGGGAAATAAACCTGTGGTGGTAACTTGTGAGAACGAGTGGGATGAGGCATACGATCTGACGGAGAAGATCCGTAGAAGCATCGTGGATAAAGGGGTGAAGTACGAAGATAATATGGTGCTCTCCCGCTCACTGTATGGTTTGAGGTCGGTGGAGTCGCAGTGTATATCTAAGAAGATTCCTTACATTATCTTTGGTGGCGTCGGATTGATGCAGTCGAAACATGTGCGCGATGTCGTCTCTCCGATGCGTATCGTAGCCAACTACAAGGATGAATTGGCGTGGATGCGCTATTTGTTGTTGTGGCGCGGAATTGGTGAGGTGACCGCTTCGAAGATCATCACCAATGTGATAGAAGAGGATACCCTTGATAAATGTTTGGATAAGTTGGCGGGCAATGGGTTGCAAGAGGAGATCACGCAGACTTTGCGCAACATCAGTGATATGCAATTCTCCCCAGCGAAGGCGATCGCCAAAACATTGGAGACAATGGAGGATCGTTTAAAAGAGCTCTATAAGGAGGAGTGGAAGTGGCGCAAGCAGGATTTCGAAGTGTTACAGGAGGTGGCTGTGGGTACGAGTGGCATTCAGGAGTTCATCAGCGAATATGTTTTGGATCCTAAATTGGAGACCACGGTGAAGCAAGGAGAGAACGGATCCGAAGATGCGTGTATCCTCACGACGATCCACTCCGCGAAAGGATTGGAGGCGAAGATTTGCTATCTGCTGAAAGCCTCTCCCGCATCGTTCCCGACGCCTCGGTCCATTGAGACAGGCGAGGATGCCGTAGAGGAGGAGCGTCGTTGCCTCTATGTCGCTTTGACACGTGCCCAAGATGAACTCTATATCTATCGAAATGTCCATTCTATTCATGTGGACGAACACTCTGATGATCCGTCGGAGAGCCGATATTTCTTCAACAATTTGCCAGACGAATTGGTAGAGAAGGAGGTGACGCGCACCGCCCGTTTGAATCCGACGATGGAATATACGGGAAGTGCCGTGGGTACGGATATCGCTGATGATTTTGATTTTGAGTGACCATTAATTAGGAGTGGTTGTGCCGTTTGATGTTTAAAGATTGCAGTTTAATTGAAATATGTGCATTGTTTTTCGTTAAGTTGTGTATCTTTGCGTCATTGTCGTGTGATGCTGGGCGGTTGAAAATGTTTCTGTATTAATTGTTAAAGATGAGAAAACTTGTTTCGGTATATTTATTGCCGTTGATTTTATTGGTTTCCAGTTTGGGTTGCAGTCAAGAGTTGCCTGCTATAGATGAGATGGAGAGTTCTCCGCTCGTGCCTGATCTATCTGCTAAGTTGGCCTTGAATCCCCCGGACGAGGCCAATTACGGGCATGTGACGGTAAGCAATGGCTCTTCTATCTCCAGTCAGATAAGTAGCGAGAATACCATTTATGAGATCATTTCGAATTTGGACTTGAAGGGAGGATCGTTGACAATCCCGGCCAACTCTATTTTGCGTTTTAATGGTGGATCATTCCAAAATGGAACCATCACCTTCAACGATACCTATTTGGATGGATATGTGAATTTTAAAGGGTGTACCTTTGATGGCATCCTTCATAACAAGGAGGTCGTTGTCTCTTGGTTTGGCGCCTCAAAGGATAACAGTGATAATTCAGCCATTATCAATAATGTCTTGAAGGTTATCCCAGAGACCTTGGTATTCGATGCCTTGTATCCGATCAACAAAACCATTGTGATACCTGGCGCCGTTACTTTCAGGGGAATAGATTGGACAGAGAGTGTCTATGGACTCAATGTAAGACACGCCGAGTATGGTATTAAGACCTCCTCCCGGATTACAGCCATTCGTTTTGAGAAGAGTGCCCGCTTGAGTGCGATGGGTATCTCCATTATTGGCGATGAGCATCTCTATACGGGAAGAAACACGCATGATAATGATGGCCCCAATGGCGGTCCGATCAACACCAGTGGAATCTACATCACTACCGGATATGGATATTTGACCGCCTTGTTCGATTGCGCCATAGTTGGTTTTACATACGGATTGAATGCTCGTGGCGGATACATTGAGTTGATAAAAGGTACCTATTTCAGCTCCTGCCGATTTGGTATGTTTTGCGCTTGGACGTCCGATTTTATTTGTACCAATTGCCGATTCAATTCCAATATGTTGAATTACGACTTGGAGGATCATCGTATCTACGATGACAACCCCAATGCGATACGTAAGATTGGTGCGGGCGTAGTTGTGAAGGGAACTGGTATGGTCCACTTTGAGGAGTGCAGATTTGAGTTTAACTTCATCCATTTTATGATTGATGAGGCGGCCACGATTCTCAATGTGCAAAATAATATATTCGATGCCGCCACCCATAGTTGCATTTTTGTCTTCAATGAGAACAATAAGGAGAATATTGTGGACCAGTTGGATTTGTATAAGCCGAAGTGCATCAATTGCGTTGATATATCAGGTAATACGTTTGTTCGTGGTGCACGATGCGAACACCAGTCGTCCGTGTCGGCTCCGGGCTCCGGAATTGTCTATGTCAGGGAGGCTGACAACCGTGGTATGAACTTCAATTTCGTGAACAATGTGGTGGTGGATAGCATTGAGTTGAATATGCCTCGTTTGGAGTATGAGAAGAATATCTTTACGATCAATTGCAATGATGATGCCGGTGTTATCAATTCAACTGGAAATGACTTTAGCCATTGTAAGGCTAAATCGGTTGTAGGCATTGTGAAGGGAAGTACGGGAAGGTTCACGATCAAAGATAGTGGCAGTAATTTTGGCAATATTAGCCATGTGCTTAGAAACAACTCAGTGGTTGATATCCAAAAAATGGAGGTTCGCCCAGATGGTAAAATCGTTATATGGAATACCTTGACGGATGGAGACACCAACAGTATGGATGTTGTTGTGGATCCATTGAAGTAAGAGCCCCAATTGTCAGAACTGTAAAAAAGTAAGAGGATGCGTCATTGACACATCCTCTTCTTGTTTTAGGTCTTGGCCCTATGGAATAGTGCGATTGCCTATTCTCGGTTTACTTTACCCGTCGTCTTGAAGGTAACACCGATTAATCCATTGATACCCGGTTGTTCCACGCTGCCGAAATCAAAGTATTTCTTGTTGAAAAGATTGTTTACGCTTGCGAATACTTGGAACAATCTCCATTGATAACTTGCCCTGAAATCAGCCACGCCGTAGGTTGGGTAGGGAAGTGTTTCACCTGTACTCTTCTTGTCTTTATACACGATGTAGCTTCCATTTCTGTTGACCAAACGGTAGTCGAGAGAGAATATCAAATTCTTAACGGGTTCAACCGTGAGGTTGGCGTTGAATTTATGTTTCAAATACTCCAATGCGTAGAGTGATTTGAATACCTCGATATCGTCGTGCCTATTTTGGTGGATGAACTGATATCCCAAACTCAATTTGATGCGGGCCTTTGGATTAAATCCTGCGAAGTCGATGACGCCTCTGTAGCCGACGCCAATGTTGTCTAACTGGAAATTGGCGGAGTGGTACACGTCCTCAGCGTTGTACATTACCCAATCTATCATATCTTTTCCTCGCATATAGAAGGCGTTTACCTCATTGTAGAGTCCGCGGCGTTGGTGCGACAACCTCATTTGTGTTGTGGAGGTGAGCTCTGGCTTCAAATCTGTGTTGCCTTTGTTGGTCGGACTTTTGTAAAAGAGTTCGGTAAAGGTCGGAACACGTTGCGCGTTGTTCCACGAAAGATGAAGGGTGATGTGGTGTTTGAAGTCGAACTGCATGTTGGCGTAGGGTAGGAACCTATGCGAGTTCTGCGTGTCGAACACTTGCGCGAACCTAACACCAAAGTTCATGGTCCATATCTTCACCATAAATTGGTGGTCCAGCAAGAGGTCCAATAGGTCACGTTTCTTGCATTTGCGGTAGTAGGTGTCGTCAACACCGAACACCGCTACGGAATCGTTCTCCATTGGCACGCCTAAATTGGATGATAAGATGGTTTCGTGACGGTAATTGGCCAAGAGAGAGGTCTCTCCCAATTTCCACTCCTTCATTATCTTAGGGGAGACAGATAGCATGTCTGTCCTATGGAAATTCTCTCCGAAATGGTCGTTTCTGACAAGTTGGAAGTGGTCATAATCTCTACTCCAGCTGAATTTCGTTTCGAAGTTGATCGGTTTCGTCACTTCCACTTTGGCCGAAGTAAGGACTCTGTTGGTCCTTTCCCATTGGTTGTCATAAGCTGCCGAGTAGAATGTGTTGGCGCCGAAACTTTTTCTGCTGTATCCGAGTTGCCACTCTGTCTTGACGATGTCGTTGAAATATTGACCCAAGTAGAAAAGTTTTCCCTGCCCGAAATCACTGTTTTTCGTTGCACCGTCGCATCGAGAGATGGCTCCATTGATGACGTGGGCATTGTTCTTGTTGCTGATGTTCAACGCATTTTCACTGCTGACCAAACCATACCATCCGGCCACGGCGGTTGTTGTGAATTGAGTGAGGGTGTCAGGTTCAATGAGTAAGTTAAGATTCTCTTGTGATCCCTTTCCTTCCGATAATTTGATGCGAGTGATCGCTTGTGTCGTGAAAGGAAAATCTGCTGATAGATGTCCCGTCTGGGCGGAGGTGATGTTGATTCCGTTGACGGATAGAACTGTTTGTTCCGAAGGGGCTCCTTTGATGGAGATGTCTGTTTGCACACCGTATCCGCCACGTTGTCTGACGTCGATGTCGGGTGCCTGTTTGAGTAGATCGTTGACCGATTCTCCGGCGGCGGCTGCGACCTCTTGTGCGGTGATGACCGTTGTCTCTCCTGGCAGATCTTGGGCCTTCTGCGCCGTGACCTCCACATCTTCCAACTCTTCGGTTAGGTTAATTACCTCTTGTGTTTCGTGGGCTTCGCTTGCCTTCACGTCCACATTCGCGATGATGGCTGCACTCAATACGCCGATGTTGATGACTTTGTGCATCGAACAGAAGGCGGAGTAGGAGTGTCGGCTGAATCGCTTCCATCTGATTACTTCACAATTTCCCATAGAAATTCTGTTTTTAAGTTAATATTAGGGTTAATTAAAAGTTGTGCGAAATTACAAAAAAAACAGGGAATAACCTTGTGGTTGTTCCCTGTTTCGACGATTTAGCTGGTTGTCGCTATCTCTTTTTGGGAGCCATTCCCTTTTTGTACAAATCTTTGTTTTGGAGTGCCTCTACACCTTTTTTGTAGATGGGGTTCTCGTCATTCATAATTTGGTAATATTCGCTCACATCCCACAAATCTCTGGCGATCATCGCTTTGATCTGCTTCTTGATCAAGGATTTGGAGTTGTTGAACTGCTCTTCGTCGAATTCGACTTTCTCCTTATCTCCTGCCTCCTTGATTTTATTCATATCATCGTCTGTGATGTCGAATGTTTGTAGGAATAGCTTGAATCCCTCCTCTTTCTTCTTTTCATCCTTCACTTGGTAGGTGGCCTCCAACGACGATCTCTTTTTCTCCACATAGTTGAGGACGAAGTCGTTGAGGACGTTCTTGGCCGCCAAATTCCTGTGATACTTTGTGTATTTGGTGGTGTCCAATGGCACAAAGATGTCTGGCATGATTCCTCCGCCACCGTAAACAGGACGCTTCTGTTTGAGCGTGTAGTATTTCAAGGAGTCGGGGAATGAGATGCTATCCTCGTGCATTAACTCGCCGCGGTTGTAGCGCTCAATCAAATCCTTGTTGTAATCTTTCAAATTATCCTTATAAGGACGCTGAACGCAACGTCCGGAAGGAATGTAGTATTGTGCGGTGGTCAATCGAATAATGGATCCGTCAGGAAGCGGAATAGGCTTCTGTACCAATCCCTTACCGAATGTTCTTCTACCCACGATCAAACCTCTGTCCCAATCTTGGATGCATCCGGAAAGAATCTCGCTGGCCGATGCGGAGCTCTCGTCCACTAAGACGACGATATCCCCCTTCTCAAAGAGCGGAGAACCGATGGTGGTGAATGTCTCCCTAGGTTGTGCGACTCCTTCGCTGTACACTACTAAGTTGTTGGCTGGAAGAACGCAGCTTGCCAATTTGACGGCTGTGTTGAGGTAGCCACCTCCGTTGTCTTGCAGATCGATGATCAAAGACTTCATTCCTTGCGACAACAACTTTTTCATCGCGGTGTTGAACTCATCCATGGTGGTTTCGCTGAACTTGTTTACCTTGATGTATCCGATGTTCTTATCGACCATATAAGAGGCGTCGATGCTGTAAATTGGAATGATGTCACGGATGATCTTGAAGTCGATCAACTCCTTTACGCCGCGACGAAGCACCTTCACATGGACTGGAGTGCCCTTCGGACCTCTCAACTTCTTCATAATGTCGGTGTTTTGCATTTTAACGCCTGCGATTGTGGTGTCGTTCACATAAACGATTCTGTCGCCTGCTCGGATGCCCACCTTTTCGGATGGACCTCCTGAGATCGTTTGGATCACGAGAAGGGTGTCCTTCATCATTTGGAACATAACGCCGATTCCCTCGAATTTTCCGTCGAGCGGTTCATTCATTCTCTGCACTTCTTGTTTGGGAATGTACTTCGAGTGGGGGTCCAGATTCTCTAAAATACCATTGATCGCATTGTCGATCATTTGGTCGGTATTGACCGTGTCCACATAGTATCTGCTTATGGCGTACATTGTGGTCTGGATCTTTTGCATATCGCTGTATGTCAACGAAGTGGAGGCATTCACACAGGTGAACGCCTCCATAAACAAAAGTCCAATAAATATCCTCTTTATTATATTCATTGAATTGTACGATCGTTTAGATTAGATGAGCGGAATGTTGTGCTTCGCGCATTCTTTGCGCATATCCTCTGGCCAAATGCTGGCTTGGATCTCGCCGATGTGGGCCTTTCTCAAGAAGAACATGCAAAGGCGCGATTGTCCGATACCTCCACCAATAGAGAGAGGAAGGCTACCCTCGATCAATCTCTTATGGAAGTACAACTCCTTGCGGGCGTTTTGTCCCGTCATCTCCAATTGGCGTAGAAGCGCCTCCTTGTTGACGCGGATACCCATGGAAGAAAGCTCCAATGATTGTTGGAGAACGCTGTTCCATACAAGGATGTCGCCATTCAAACCTGGCAATCCCTCTTCTCCGGCTGTTGTCCAGTCATCGTAGTCAGGAGCGCGTCCGTCGTGGATTTTTCCGTCGCCCAACGGACCACCAACGCCCATTACGAATACTGCACCATATTTCTTGGTGATTTCGTGTTCGCGCTCTTTCGGTGTCAAGTTAGGATAGAGTTGGCGGAGTTTTTCCGCGTGGATGAAGAATATGTTCTCTGGCAATGTCGGTTTGATTTGTGGATACATCTCATATACCACATATTCTGTGCGAACCATTACGGAATAGATTCTTCTAACGATATCTTTTAGGAATTCCACATTTCTGTCATCGGCGGTCATTGTTCTCTCCCAGTCCCATTGGTCCACATAAAGAGAGTGTAGGTTGCCCAATTCCTCATCCGAACGGATTGCGTTCATGTCGGTGTAAAGGCCGTATCCTGGCTCGATGCCATATTCGCCTAATGTCAATCTTTTCCACTTCGCGAGTGAGTGTACCACTTCAGCTCTTTGATCGCCCAAATCCTTGATAGGGAATGTTACAGCACGCTCGACACCGTTTAGGTCATCGTTGATACCTTGTCCTTGCAATACGAATAGAGGAGCGGTTACTCTTCTCAATCTCAATTCTGCGGAGAGACTTCCTTGGAAGAAGTCCTTTATCTTCTTGATGCCCAACTCTGTTTGTCTGGCATCCAACAATGGTTTGTAACCTTCTGGGGTTTTTAGATAACTCATGATGACAAATTTTTATTTTAGGCAAAGATAATACTATTTACAAAAATTGAAAAATTTATCGTGGAAATCTTACAAAAAAATGTGTAATTTGTTTGATTTGTGGAAAAGTGTTAGCGAAATTGATGTTTTCGCGTCAAAAAGAAAGGGAATATGCCCTCTTCGGTTTTTTATAAAGATATAATAGGTGGAAAAATGTTTTTCTAGGCTCCTTTGTTGGGTGGAAGTTAGCTGACGGAGAGGAGGGGAGTGGAATTTTTTATGAATTCTCTATGAGGCCGTCATTTTTAGGGGCGAATTTATCGTAAATATGGGGAAATAGTTTAATTTTGCACATCGTTAAAGAGTCGGCCCCGTAGTTCAGCTGTATAGAACGTCAGATTCCGGTTCTGAAGATCGTGGGTTAGAATCCCGCCGGGGTCACAAAAAAGAGAAGTTTGGCGCATGTTTGTCCAACTTCTCTTTTTTTTTGTGTGATTCATTCTATCGTAGATTCCAAAAATGGTGGACGGGGCCATGCCCGTGTCCGATTTCATAATCCGCTCCTGCGACAAGAGCCTTGGAAAGATACTCCTTCGCATTCCTCACCGCCTCGTTGATCTCTTGCCCTTTTGCCAGCATGGCGGCGATGGCGGAGGATAGGGTGCAACCCGTTCCGTGGGTGTTCTTGGTCTCCGTGCGTGGGCTGGAGAGTGAAATGATCTCTCCGGATTCGTGGTTGTATAGTATGTCGGTCAATGTGTTGTCGGATAGGTGTCCGGCTTTCATCAATACGGATACCTTGTATCTCTTTCCCAATGATTCCGCCACCAAGGGTAATTGCGCCTGTCCCTCGATTTTCTCTCCCCATAGAATTTCCGCTTCGGGAATATTAGGCGTGATGATTCTCGCCAACGGAATCAGATCGTTGATGAGAGATGCGATGGCGCTCTCTTCAATTAATCTATGTCCCGATGTGGAGACCATGACGGTGTCCAATACCACATTTTTAATATTGTATCTTTTCAAGAGTCTGGCGATGCATTCGATCACTTCGGTGGAGTGGAGCATTCCTATCTTAATACTGTCTGCGCCGATATCTGATAGTACGGCGTCGATTTGCCCCTCTACCGCCTCTATGGGTAATCCATAAACCGATTTGACGCCGATGGTGTTTTGGGCTGTAATGGCTGTAATGGCGGATGCCGCATAGCATCCACATGCCGATATGGTTTTGATGTCCGCTTGTATGCCTGCTCCTCCTCCAGAATCGCTACCGGCTATGGTAAGGACTTTGTTGTATTCCATATATATATTTATTTTATGGTTTCGTGTCTCTGTTCCGTCGTGACGCGAAGTTACGATTTATTTGTTTCCCATGACTATTCTCCACCTCCTTGTAATTGCCATATATCCTTGAAAAGAACGAATTTTTCTGAATTTATGAAATAAAATTATGTTGTCTAACATATTTGGTTGTGGAAGCCAAAAAAACATCAAAAATTCAGTAAAAAAATAGGCTTGCGGAATTACAAATTGATAGAAAATAACATATATTTGCATACATCTTACGGGTTACGGGAGAATGGCCTTGTGAGATTTGAAAATTGTACAAAAATTATAATAATACCATAAAACAAAAAAGCTAAAACATGGCAAAAGTAATTGGTGAAATTGTACAGGTCATCGGACCTGTCGTGGACGTCAGCTTCCCTGAGTCTGAGACATCGCTTCCTCAGATCCACGATGCGTTGGAGGTGGAGCGTCCAGGTCAGAGCAAACTGATCATCGAGTGTCAACAACACATTGGTGAGAACTCGATCAGAACCATCGCGATGGACTCAACTGATGGATTGCGTAGAGGAATGAAGGTCGTTTCATTGGGTCAAGCGATTTCAGTGCCTAAGGGCGAACAAATCAAAGGTCGTATGTTGAATGTCGTAGGCGAGCCTATTGACGGTATGCAAAGTTTCGACCGTTCAGATGTTTCTCCTATCCACAGACAAGCTCCTAAGTTCGAGGAGTTGGCTACATCCAAAGAGATCCTCTTTACAGGTATCAAGGTCATCGACTTGTTGGTGCCATATTTGAAGGGAGGTAAGATCGGATTGTTCGGTGGTGCCGGTGTAGGTAAGACCGTGCTTATCATGGAGTTGATCAACAATATCGCGAAGGGATACAATGGTTATTCAGTGTTCGCCGGAGTAGGAGAGCGTACTCGTGAGGGTAATGACTTGCTTCGTGAGATGATTGAGTCCAACATTGTTCGTTATGGCGACGCCTTCAAGGAGGCCATGGAGAAGGGTGATTGGGACTTGAGCAAAATTGATTATAACGAGTTGGCTAAATCCCAAGCTACCTTGGTGTATGGTCAGATGAATGAGCCACCAGGCGCACGTTCTTCTGTCGCATTGTCAGGTTTGACTGTTGCGGAGACCTTCCGTGATTCAGGACAAGGTGGTAAGGATATCCTTTTCTTCGTCGATAATATCTTCCGTTTCACCCAAGCTGGTTCTGAGGTATCCGCATTGTTGGGCCGTATGCCTTCAGCCGTAGGTTACCAACCAACTTTGGCTACTGAGATGGGACAAATGCAAGAGCGTATCACTTCAACCAAGAATGGTTCCATCACCGCTGTGGAGGCTGTGTATGTGCCTGCGGATGACTTGACTGACCCTGCTCCTGCCACCACATTCTCCCACTTGGATGCGACTACCGTGTTGAGCCGTAAGATCGCTGAGTTGGGTATCTACCCTGCAGTGGACCCATTGGATTCAACATCTCGTATCTTGGATCCGAATGTGATCGGTAACGCTCACTACGAGTGTGCTCAAAATGTGAAGCAAATTCTTCAAAAATACAAAGAGTTGCAAGATATCATCGCCATCCTCGGTATGGAGGAGTTGAGTGAGGCGGATAAGTTGGTCGTTGCGAGAGCGCGTCGTATCCAACGTTTCTTGTCTCAACCATTCCATGTGGCATCTCAATTTACTGGTCTTCCAGGTGTCATGGTGCCAATTGAGGAGACAATCAGAGGATTTAACATGATTATCAACGGTGAGGTCGATGACCTTCCAGAGCAAGCATTCTTGAATGTCGGTACCATCGATGATGCTATCGAGAAGGGTAAGAAGTTGCTTTCTCAAGCTGCTCAATAATCTAATCACTAAAAATCGGCAATATGAAGTTAGAAATCATATCTCCAGATAGATTGGTGTTCTCCGGTGATGTGGAGGAGGTGAATTTGCCAGGAAGCGCTGGATTTTTTACCGTTTTGCCTCGTCACACGGCACTTATCTCATCTTTGAAGGCTGGTCCCATCACCTATAAAGCGGGTGGTGAGCAGACAGTCATCAATGTGGACGGCGGTTTTGCCGAAGTAAAGAATGATGTGGTCTCTGTTTGTGTGGAGAATGTATTAGCTTAAAACTAAGATGAATCCAAAGACAGTTAAGGTAATCGAGCAATTGGCGCTTATTATGGTGCTGATCATGGCGGTCTCAATTTATACCATCAAACATCTATTTGTGGATGCGACGGTTTTAATGGGTGCCTCAATCGTGGTTCCGCTCTTTTTCCTCTGTTACGGATCCATGACATTCTTCGTACTGGACAAGACAAGGGAAAATGCGATGCAATACAGTCGAATGTTCTTGGTGTTAAAGGTCTCGAAGATGTTCATAGCACTTTTTAATGCGGTTGTTTTTTGCCTCGTGAACCGCGAATGGGCGGTGCCTTTCTTGGCAGTGTTCGCGATCATTTATGTGATATATACTGTATTTGAGGCGATTGCCCTCACAAAACTTAAATAAAGGATTAACAATATGAGTCAGTCCAAAAATAAATTGACAAGTAGAGTTGCAAAGGCATTGCTTTCCGCTCTTCTTTTGATGGCTACTTTCTCATTGCATGCGCAAGAAGCTCCGGTGGCAGAAGATGCCAACGAGGTTCCCGCCGTTGAGGAGCATCATAAGAAAGAGGGTGTGAATTTGAAGGAGATGATCTTCGGTCATACAGGTGATGCTTACGATTGGCATATCACAACAATCGGCGAAACGCATGTATCTATTCCGTTGTTATGTATCGTTTACGGACAAAACGGATTGGATCTCTTCTGTTCTAGCAAATTGGGTCACGAAGGACACTATAAGGAGTACAAGGGCTACATGATTGCGGAAGAGGGTGAACATGCTGGAAAGATTGTTGAGGTGGCGACAGGAAATCGTCCGTTGGATTTCTCCATCACGAAGAATGTAGCTTCCTTGTTTATCAGTTGTGCGCTCTTACTTTGGATCTTCTTGAGTATCGCGAAGAGATATAAAGAGAATCCGATGAGCCGTCCTGTTGGAAAACAGGCGTTGTTGGAACCTCTTATCGTCTCTTTGGTGGATGATATCATCAAACCAAGTATTGGCAAGAATTACAAGAGATACACCGCTTATTTGTTGACGGCGTTCTTCTTTATCTTCATCAACAATATTTTGGGTATCATTCCGATCTTCCCTGGTGGTGCGAATTTGACGGGTAACATCGCTATCACACTCGTTTTGGCGACCATTACCTTCTTGCTCACCAACTTAACGGCGACGAAGGAGTATTATAAGGAGATTTTCTGGCCTGAAGTGCCTCTCTTCTTGAAACTTCCGATCCCTTTGATGCAGTTTATCGAGATTATGGGTGTATTCATCAAACCAGTTGCGCTTTGTGTCCGTCTTTTTGCGAACATGTTCGCAGGTCATACCATGGTATTGATCTTGATCGGTTTGATCTTCATCTTTGGTCAGATGGCTCCGGCAGCGGGTGCGGGTATCTCCGTGTTATCGGTTCTTCTGATAGTGTTCATGTCGCTATTGGAGTGTTTGGTATGTTTTATCCAAGCCTATGTGTTCACCATGTTGTCCGCAATCTTTATCGGTATGGGACAAGTGGAAGGACATTCACATGAGTAATATCGATCTTTATGATCAAATAATAGAAAGTAACAAATTATTAAATAACAATTAAAATTTTAAGACTATGTTAAGTGTTTTATTAGCAGCTGAAGCAACAGCAGCATTAGGAGCAGCAGTAGGTGCAGGTATCGCAGCAATCGGTGCAGGTATTGGTATTGGTAAGATCGGTGGATCTGCAATGGAGGCAATTGGTCGTCAACCAGATGCTGCAAGTGACATCAGAAGTAACATGATTGTTGCTGCCGCTTTGGTCGAGGGTGCCGCATTCTTCGCAATCATCGTTGCCTTCTTGGCATACGTTATGTAATAACAAATTAAACGTAAAACTATGTTTTTACTGACGCCAGATTTAGGTCTATTATGCTGGATGGTGCTTTGCTTCGGCATTTTGGTATTCATCTTGGGCAAGTTCGCTTGGCCAATGATCACCGGAATGATTGAAGAGAGAAGCAACTACATCGAGGAGTCGCTTAAGAAGGCGGACGAGGCGAATGCGGCTTTGGCTAACCTCAAGGAGGAGAATGCCAAGTTGCTTGCTGAGGCCAAGAATGAGCGTCTTGAGATGTTGAAAGAGGCATCCAGATTAAAAGATCAAATGATTTCGGACGCCAAGACGCAAGCAATTGCTGAGGCGAACAAGATCATGGAGAGCGCCAAAGAGAGTATCCAATTGGAGAAAGACAATGCCATTAAGGATATTCGTACTCAAGTGGCAGAGCTTTCAGTGACAATCGCGGAGAAGATTCTTCGTGGAGAATTGAAAGATGCTGAGGCGCAAACCGCTATGATCAACAAGTATTTGGATGAGGTAAATGTCGCTAAATCGTAAGTTCGATGAATACAGGTAAAATTTCAGCAAGATATGCAAAGGCTCTCTATCAGTTCGCTTTGGAATCCAATAGCGAGACAGAGGTGTACGAGTCTATGAAGCTTGTTTCCGCGAGTTACAAGAGCGTTCCTCAATTGAGGGAAGCGATGGTAAATCCTACGATCAGCAAGCAGAAGAAGGCCGATTTGCTTATTGCGGCTGCGGGTACTGAGGTATGCGACGAATACAAAAAATTCGTGGATTTGGTCATTGAACGCAAGCGTGAAAGCTTTTTTCAAAGCATCAGCTTGGTTTATCAAGATCTTTACCGTAAGGAAAAGAATATCGTGATCAGCCAGTTGGTGACGGCGAGCCCAGTCAGCGACGCTGAAATTGTACGTATGCGCAAGGCGGTCGAAAATGTTTCGACGGGCTCTGTCGAATTTGAAACTTCTGTAGATCCGGATTTGATTGGTGGTTTCGTCTTGAATGTGGAGACTTACCAATTGGATGCCAGCATTAAGGGACAATTGAGAAGTGTGAGAGATTCATTGCTCAATAATAATTCCAAAAATGCTTAAGGTTTTTTCGGTGTTTAATTATTAAAGAAAATTATTTTATGGCTATAAAAGCAAGTGAAGTATCAGACGTGCTGAGAATGCAACTTCAAGGAGTTGACACTAAAGTCAAGTTCGAAGAGGTTGGTACCGTCTTGCAAGTAAGCGATGGTGTGGTTCGTATCTACGGATTGCAAAACGCCGAGGCTGGAGAACTTCTTGAGTTTGAGAACGGAATGAACGCCGTTGTGATGAACTTGGAGGAGGATAATGTGGGTGCCGTACTTTTGGGCCCTACAGACCAGGTCAGCGAGGGTGATACTGTAAAGAGAACCCGTCGTATCGCTTCTATCATGACTGGTGAAGGCATGGTTGGTAGAGTTGTGAACTCAATCGGTAACCCTATCGACGGACTTGGTCCGATCAAGGGTGATTTGTTGGAGATGCCATTGGAGCGTAAGGCACCAGGTGTTATCTATCGTGAGCCTGTAAAACAACCTTTGCAGACAGGTTTGAAGGCGATCGACGCAATGATTCCGATTGGTCGTGGACAACGTGAGTTGATCATCGGTGACCGTCAAACTGGTAAGACTGCTATTGCGATCGATACCATTATTAATCAAAAGGAGGCTTATTTGGCTGGTAACCCAGTTTATTGTATTTATGTGGCCGTAGGTCAAAAGGGTTCAACTGTCGCAAACATTGTGAACACTTTGAAGGAGCATGGTGCGATGGATTATACAATCATCGTTTCCGCTACTGCTTCGGATCCTGCCGCTATGCAATACTACGCACCTTTCGCGGGTGCTGCGATCGGAGAGTATTTCCGTGATCAAGGAAAGCACGCATTGGTGGTTTATGATGACTTGTCAAAGCAAGCTGTCGCATACCGTGAGGTTTCTTTGATCTTGAAGCGTCCTTCTGGTCGTGAGGCTTATCCGGGTGATGTGTTCTATTTGCACTCACGTCTTTTGGAGCGTGCCGCTAAGATCATCAACAACGACTCAGTGGCAGCTCAGATGAATGACCTCCCTGCATCTTTGAAGGGTAAGGTTAAGGGTGGAGGATCATTGACCGCTCTTCCTATCATCGAGACACAAGCTGGTGACGTTTCCGCATATATCCCTACTAATGTGATCTCCATCACCGATGGTCAGATCTTCTTGGAGACCAACATGTTCAACGCAGGTATTCGTCCTGCAATCAACGTAGGTATCTCCGTGTCTCGTGTGGGTGGTAGTGCGCAAGTGAAGGCGATGAAGTCTATCGCCGGTACTTTGAAGACCGATCAAGCTCAATACCGTGAGTTGGAGTCCTTCACCAAATTTGGTGGTGATATGGATGCCGTTACCAAGATGACAATCGACAAGGGTGTGCGTAATACAGAGTTGTTGAAGCAACCTCAATACACACCGTTCCCAGTTGAACATCAGATCGCGGTTATCTACTGTGGTACACAAGGTATCTTGAATGTATTGCCAGTTGAGTCTGTGCATGAGTTCGAAAAACTCTTCATCGAGCGTTTGGAGCATCTCCACAAGGACGATGTTTTGAACATGTTGAAGCAAGGTAAGATTGATGATAACATCAAGTCTATCTTGAAGGAGGAGTCTCAAGTTGTTATTAAAAACATTTTAGGAACTATACCAAATGGCATCTCTTAAGGAAGTAAAAGCAAGAATTGGTTCGGTGAATTCTACGAAGAAGATCACCGGAGCAATGAAGATGGTCTCTTCGGCGAAGTTGAAGAAGGCTCAGATGGCTATTGAGAACATCTCGCCTTATCAAAGTCGTTTGAATGGAATCTTGAGCAATTTTTTGGCTACAGAGAGTGATTTTCAATCTGATTTCTCTCAAGTCAGAACTGCCAAGAGTGTGGCTATTGTAGTTTTTTCTTCTAATTCGAGCCTTTGTGGTGCCTATAATTCAAATGTCATCAAGGAGTTAGGCAACGTTATTAAGTCAGAGCGCGCCGCTTCCGCAGAGAAGATTACCATCTATCCTGTCGGAAAGAAGGTAAAAGAGGCTGTCGCTAAGATGACCGACGTGACTGTTGTTCCAGTTCCGGTAGAGTTGGCTGACCACCCATCATTCGAAGGTATTAGCCAAACCACCAACGAATTGATGTCTAAATTCTTGGAGAAGGAGTATGACAAGGTAATTGTCGTATACCACCATTTGAAGAATACGGCGGTTCAAAAATTGACAACTGAAACGTTCTTGCCTATCAAGTTGGAGTCTGATAAAAAGGCTGATAATATGTCCGGCGATTATATCGTCGAGCCAAGTAAGGCCGAAATTCTTCAGTCTTTGTTGCCGAAGGCGCTCAGAACAAAAATGTATGCTTGTCTGTTGGATTCTAACGCGTCTGAGCATGGTGCGCGTGTAGTGGCTATGCAGGTTGCGACGGATAATGCCAATGAGTTGATCAACGAGTTGACTGTGTTGTACAACAAAACTCGTCAACAAGCGATCACGAGCGAGTTGCTCGATATCGTCGGTGGTGCTGCCGCATTACAGAATTAGAAGAATTCTTACAACTATACGTAAAAAAGGAAGGGAGTTTGCTCTCTTCCTTTTTTGTTTTAAGAAACTTTGTTTTGATAAAGCTATTTAGGATCGTGATTCTTAAATCGCAAATCCTCTGACACCGTGTCTGACACTTGGGGTCTGACACTTTGGCACGCTTCCACGAGCGTATTCTGCCAAATTTGTCCTCTTTTGTCAGTCTTGTATTCTCTTTTGGCTTTTGGCATAGATTGTGATATAGAAATATTGGTGACGGACTGAAAGGAGGACGTCAAGATTAGAAATATAATTAAAATAGATATAAGTATGAATATTAAACCATTGGCAGATAGGGTTTTGGTTAAGCCCGCTGCAGCAGAGACTACAACAGCAAGTGGAATTATCATTCCAGATTCAGCGAAGGAGAAACCGTTGAAGGGTGAAGTTCTTGCCATCGGTAACGGTACCAAGGATGAGGAGATGGTCGTTAAGGTGGGTGACACTGTGTTGTATGGCAAGTACGCAGGCACTGAGTTGGATTTGGATGGTGAGAAGTATCTTATCATGCGCCAGGGTGACATCCTTGCGATTATCTAATTTTTGAAATTCGAAAATTAAACAAGTTTTTTAAGTATATAATTATGGCAAAAGAGATAAAATTCGATACAGATGCTCGTGACCTTTTGAAGAAGGGCGTGGACGAGTTGGCGAACGCAGTGAAGGTAACCCTTGGCCCTAAGGGTCGTAATGTGATCATCGAGAAGAAGTTCGGTGCGCCTCACATCACAAAGGACGGTGTTTCAGTCGCTAAGGAGATTGAGTTGGAGAATCCATACGAGAACATGGGCGCTCAAATCGTGAAGGAGGTTGCTTCTAAGACTGGAGACGATGCAGGTGATGGTACAACTACCGCAACTGTTTTGGCTCAATCCATCATCACTGTCGGTTTGAAGAATGTTGCCGCTGGCGCGAATCCAATGGATTTGAAGCGTGGTATCGATAAGGCTGTCGCTAAGGTGGTTGAGAGCATCAAGTCTCAATCCAAAGAGGTGGGTGACGATTACGATAAGATCAAGCAAGTGGCTACGATTTCAGCTAATAACGATGTTGAGATCGGTACTTTGATCGCTGACGCTATGGCGAAGGTGAAGAAGGAGGGTGTCATCACCGTTGAGGAGGCGAAGAGCATGGACACTACTGTTGATGTAGTGGAGGGTATGCAATTCGATCGTGGTTACTTGTCTCCATACTTTGTGACTAACACAGAGAAGATGGAGGTTGAGTTTGATAATCCATTCATCTTGATCCACGATAAGAAGATCTCCTCTTTGAAGGATATTCTTCCAATTTTGGAGGCTACCGCACAGGCAGGCCGTCCGTTGTTGATCATCGCTGAGGATATCGATGGCGAGGCATTGACTACATTGGTGGTTAACCGTTTGAGAGGTGCTTTGAAGATCGCTGCTGTGAAGGCTCCAGGTTTCGGAGATCGTCGCAAGGAGATGTTGGAGGATATCGCGATCCTTACTGGCGGTATCGTTGTTTCAGAGGAGAAGGGCATCAAGTTGGATGCTGCGACCATCGATATGTTGGGTAAGGCTGAGAAGGTAACCATCAACAAGGATAATACCACTATCGTCAACGGTGCCGGCGCTAAGGAGAACATCGCTGAGCGTGTTGCTCAAATCAAGGCGCAAGTGGAGACTACCAAGTCAAGCTACGATAAGGAGAAGTTGCAAGAGCGTTTGGCTAAGTTGGCCGGCGGTGTTGCTGTGCTTTACGTAGGTGCTCCATCTGAGGTGGAGATGAAGGAGAAGAAGGATCGTGTGGACGACGCTCTTTGCGCAACCCGTGCGGCTGTGGAGGAGGGTATCGTTCCTGGTGGAGGTGTCGCATTCATCCGTGCCATCGAGTCATTGGAGGGCATGAAGGGTGAGAACCAAGATGAGACTACAGGTATCGAGATCATCAAGCGTGCTATCGAGGAGCCTCTCCGTCAAATCATCGCCAACGCTGGTAAAGAGGGTGCCGTATTCGTACAAAAGGTAAAAGAGGGTAAGGCTGACTTCGGTTATAATGCTCGTAGCGACAAATTCGAAAACTTCTTCGAGGCTGGTGTGATCGATCCTGCAAAGGTAACTCGTGTCGCTTTGGAGAACGCTGCCTCAATCGCAGGTATGATGTTGACCACCGAGTGCGTGATCGCTGAGAAGAAGGATGATAAGGCTGCTCCTGCTATGCCTCCAATGGGTGGCGGTATGGGTGGTATGATGTAATTCAATCCTCACATATAGAACGAAGGGGAATCCGGGAGGGTTCCCCTTTTTTCGTGACGTAGGGGCGTATTGCATACGCCCTGATGGTTATGGCCGGCGGTCCTGGGACGTTTTCAAAACGCCCCTACAGCGAATCAAATCAGCTTCCTCGCAGTGCCTGGAAGGCACTATCTGAGTAACCGGGGGCATCGCCCTCGGCCAACGATGCACCACCATGAGGGGAAGTCACGGTCATAGACGCTCGTCCGCGTTACTGCCTTAGTAAGGTACGCATCACGCTGCCCCATGATAAAGATGCCGAAGATGCGGGGGGTATTCCCCCGCCCATAAGAACTTTGTTGATATGTGTTAGCATCCCCCAAACAATTTTGTGGCGCAAAAGGCTTATTTTCCCTATAATATTACTATCTTTGCCATTTGAATAGGGATATTCCCTATCAATTGAAAACGTAAGTAAACAAATTATATAAATTTTATGCCACAGATATCGAGCCGCGGTGTGATTATGCCGGAATCACCAATTAGAAAGTTGGTTCCGTTAGCAGATAAAGCGAAAGAGAGAGGTGTGAAAGTATATCACCTAAATATCGGACAACCCGATTTGAAGACACCGCAAGTCGCCCTTGATTCTTTAAAGCGAGTTGATCGTAAGATTTTGGAGTATAGTCCAAGTAATGGCTTCAAGAGTTTGCGACTCAAGTTGGCGGATTACTACAAGAAGTTTAATATTGATGTGGATGAGAATGATATCATCATTACCAGCGGTGGTTCGGAGGCTGTGAATTTCGCCTTTATGTCCTGCTTGGATCCAGGTGATGAGATCATCGTGCCAGAACCCGCATACGCTAACTATACTGCCTTCGCCATTGGTGCGGGCGCTGTGGTGAAGCCTATTGTCTCTACCATTGAAGAGGGATTCTCTTTGCCTCATATCGAGCGTTTCGAAGAGATGATCACCCCTAAGACCAAGGGTATCTTGATTTGTAACCCGAATAATCCAACGGGTTATCTCTACAATCAGAAGGAGATGAATAAGATCCGTGACTTGGTGAAGAAGTATGACTTGTATCTCTTCTCGGATGAGGTGTACCGCGAGTTCTGTTACACAGGCGCTCCTTACATTTCAGCCTTCCATTTGAAAGGCATAGAGGATAACATCGTTTTGTTCGACTCCGTATCGAAGCGTTACAGCGAGTGCGGTATCCGTGTGGGTGCTCTTGTTACGAAAAATGCGGCGGTTCGTAAGGCGGTGATGAAGTTCTGCCAGGCGAGATTGTCTCCGCCGTTGATCGGACAAATCGTGGCAGAGGCCTCTATGGATACACCGGAGGAATATATGTTGGAGATGTATAATGAATACGTGGAGCGTCGTAAATACTTGATCGATGGTTTGAACCGTATTCCTGGTGTCTATACGCCGATTCCGATGGGTGCGTTCTATACGGTGGCGAGATTGCCGATCGATGATTGCGATAAGTTCTGCGCTTGGTTGTTGAATGAGTTCGAATACGAGGGACAAACCGTGATGATGGCTCCTGCAACTGGATTCTATACCGAAAAGGACAAGGGATTGAATGAGGTCCGCGTCGCTTACGTTTTGGAGAAGGAAGAACTTGAAAAGGCTTTGTTTGTCCTTAGAAAAGCATTGGAAGTATATCCAGGTAGAACGATATAATCCGACGGCGCATGAATTTGGAACTATTCATCGCGAAACGCATACATTTCGACCGACAGGGAGAGAGGGTAGTGCCTCGCCCTATCGTGCGGATAGCGACGAATGGTGTGGCCGTCAGTTTGATGGTGATGTTGGTCGCCATCGGAATCCTAAGCGGATTCAAATCAGAGGTGCGCGAGAAATTGATTGGTTTTGGAAGCCATATTCAGATCTCCTCCTCTGTCAGCAACCAGACGTACGAGACGCAGCCCCTCCAATTTTCGGAAGGGATGATTGATTCTTTGTCAAAGTTGCCGAACATCAGACATACCCAACGATTCGCCACACAACCCTGTATTTTGAAGGTGGGGGATGTGGTCCATGGATGTGTCTTAAAGGGGGTGGATGCTGACTATGATTGGAATTTCTTCCGGGAGAATCTCAAAGAGGGAAATGTTCTTAGCCAACTAAGTGATAGTGTTGCCTCCAACGGTACGCTTATATCAAAGAAAATTGCGAATCTTTTGGGCTTGCATATCGGTGATAAATATTTATCCTATTTTATCATTGATGGTAAAGTCCGCGCCCGCCAACTCGTCGTGGATGGCATATACGAGTCCGGTTTCCTGGACTACGACAAATTATTCATTGTCGGCGACATTCGACATGTGTTGAAATTGAATGGCTGGCAAGATGACCGTTGCAGCGGTTTGGAGATTCTTACGCAGGATTTCGAGCAGTTGGACGCCTCCTCCGAGCAGGTGTTCGATGTGGTCGGTAATCGTTACGATGTTGATGGAAACTACTACTTGATGAAGACCATCAAGCAAATCAATCCGCAAATTTTCAGCTGGCTTGATTTGTTGAACACCAATGTGGTCATCATTTTGGTGTTGATGACGCTGGTCGCCGGTTTTACCATTGTCTCCGGATTGTTGATCCTCATCTTGGAGCGTACCAATATGGTCGGATTGATGAAGGCAATGGGCGCAACGGATAAATGCATCGAAAAGATATTTTTCTATCATGCGTTTTTCCTGATAGGCAAGGGAATGTTGATTGGTAATATATTGGGTGTTTTGGTCTGCTTCTTGTTGGATCGATACCATCTCATTCCTTTGAATGCGGATGATTACTATGTAAGTTATGTGCCAGCCCATTTGTCGGTTGTACATTGGTTGGCCGTGAATATTTGCACTTTGTTGGTGGCTGCGGCGATATTGCAGATTCCGACGAAGATTATCGCCAAGATCTCTCCGATCAAGTCGATAAAGTTTGATTAATAAAAGAAGAAATATGAAGTTCGATTTACTACATACTGACGCCAAGAGCCATGCAAGGGCGGGACTCATCACGACGGATCATGGTCAAATTGAGACTCCTATCTTCATGCCGGTAGGCACTTTGGGTTCCGTGAAGGGTGTCCACACCCACGAAATCAAAGAGGATATCCAGGCGCAGATCATATTAGGAAATACTTATCACCTCTATTTGCGCCCAGGACTAAAAATATTGGAGCAAGCAGGAGGTCTTCATAAATTCAACGGTTGGGATAGACCTATCTTGACTGATAGTGGAGGATTCCAGGTCTTCTCCCTCTCCGATAACCGAAAATTGACAGAGGAGGGTTGTACCTTCCGTTCCCATATCGATGGATCCAAACACATCTTCACCCCGGAGAATGTGGTCGATACGCAGCGTATCATCGGTGCGGACATCATCATGGCCTTGGATGAGTGTACGCCAGGTACCGCGGATTACCAATACGCGAAAAAATCATGGGAGCGTACCCAAAGATGGTTGGACCGTGGTCTCAAACATTTTGATGAAACAGAACCTAAATATGGCTATAGCCAGACATTCTTTCCTATTGTCCAAGGGTGTACCTACAAAGATTTGAGACAACGCTCGGCAGAGTATATCGCAAACCAAGGTAGGGAAGGAAACGCGATTGGCGGATTGGCGGTAGGCGAACCTGCGGAGGTGATGTACGAGATGATTGAAGTGGTCAATGAAATATTGCCTACCGACAAGCCTCGTTATCTGATGGGTGTCGGTACGCCTATCAACATCTTGGAAGGTATAGAGAGGGGTGTTGATATGTTCGACTGTGTGATGCCTACGCGCAATGGACGCAACGGTATGCTCTTCACCAAGCGAGGCATTATGAATATGAAAAACTTGAAATGGGCGAATGATTTCTCTCCGATCGAGGAGGATGGTGCTTCGTATGTGGATACCGCCTATACCAAAGCCTATTTGCGCCATCTTTTTGTCGCAGATGAATTATTGGCGCTTCAGATTGCCTCTATCCATAACCTTGCCTTCTATTTGTGGTTGGCGAAGGAGGCCCGTAAGCATATTTTGGCGGATGATTTCGCTATTTGGAAAGCGGGAATGGTCAAACAACTTAGCGTGAGATTGTGATGAGAGAGAGGGAAGAATTTGATAGCAGGATGACAGAAAACAATTTCCCCAAATTTAGGGAAAGTGGTTTCTCTTGGGATGATGTGCGTCTGAAGAAATACGATTGGTACATCATTCGCAAATTTTTGGGCTCTTTCTTCCTGGCGATTGTCTTGATCATCAGTGTCGCCGTTGTCTTTGACATTTCCGAGAAGATCGATGATTTTATGGAGCATGAAGCCCCATTAAAGGCGATCGTATTCGACTACTATTTGAATTTCATCCCATATTATGCGAACCTGTTCAGTCCGCTGTTTACCTTTATCGCGGTGATATTCTTCACCTCCAAGTTGGCCAACAATTCCGAGATCATAGCCACTTTCGCGTCTGGTATCAGTTTTTATCGTATCACACGCCCCTATATGATTTCGGCGGCGGTCATTGCATTGATGACCTTCTTCTTGAGTGGATACATCATTCCGCCGGCTAATACGAAGCGTTTGGATTTCCAGGAGGAGTATGTGAAGAAGAAGAGGCGTGATAGCGCATTGAAGGTGCAGATGGAGGTGAATCCCAATGAAATCCTCTACATTGATTACTTTGACAAGGAGGTCAACAGAGGACACCGTGTCTCAATGGATATATATCAGGACAAGACCATTATCTCCCGAATTACGGCGGGATATATCTATTGGGACAGTTGCCATGATTGGCATTATGAAAACTATACGAAGCGTGATTTCGACGGATTGTACGAATCTATCTCGAAGGGTGACCGTTTGGATGCGAAGATCAATGTGATTCCGGCCGATTTCTTCATCTACCCGGGCCTACAGGAGCAGATGACGAACACTGAATTGTCTGAATATATTCAAAGACAGAAGTCGCGCGGTATCGGCAATATCCAGAATTTCGAGTTGGAATACGAGAAGCGTTACGCTTTCCCGTTCGCCGCTTTCATCTTGACGCTTATCGGTATGTCGCTCTCCTCAAAAAAGGTGAAGGGAGGCATGGGACTCAATTTGATGCTCGGTTTGTTGCTGAGTGTCCTCTATATTTTGTTCTATTCCATGTCATCCACCTTTACGGTGAATGGCTCGATGTCGCCCCGTTTGGCAACGTGGATGCCGAATATCGTTTTCTCGTTTGTGGCCGCATACCTTTACAAGCGGGCGCCTAAATAGGGTAGCGGTGGCTCATTTGCATATATAATGGAAATAATAAATATAAAAAAGATAATACAATGAACAGAGAACAATTGTTTGAGAACATCATGCGCAAGAGATCATTTCTCTGCGTAGGTTTGGATACGGATGTAAACAAAATTCCGGAGTTTTTATTCGACCGTGAAGGCGATTTGGACCCAATTTTTGAGTTCAATAAGAACATTATAGACGCGACAGCTGAGTTCTGTGTGGCTTACAAACCTAATTTGGCTTTCTACGAGAGCTTGGGATTGCAAGGTTGGGATGTCTTGGAGCGCACGGTGGAATATATCCGTGAGAAGTATCCTGATCAATTCATCATCGCCGATGCGAAGCGTGGTGATATCGGTAACACCTCCGCAATGTATGCCCGCACCTTCTTCGGCGCATTGGATTTCGATTCTGTGACAGTGGCTCCATACATGGGTGAGGATTCGGTTTCGCCATTCCTGACTTATGAGAATAAGTGGGTGACCTTGTTGGCTTTGACCTCAAACAAGGGTGCTTTCGACTTCCAATTCATGGAGGATAAGGAGTCTGGCGATCGTCTCTTCGAGAAGGTTTTGAAGACTTCTTTGAAGTGGGGTAATGAGGATAATATGATGTATGTGGTAGGAGCTACCAAGGCCGATATGTTGGCGGACATCCGTAAGATCATCCCTAACCACTTCTTGTTGGTGCCAGGCATTGGCGCGCAAGGCGGTAGCTTGGCCGAGGTGGTGAAGTATGGTATGAACAAGCAATGTGGCTTGCTCGTTAACTCTTCACGCGCCATCCTTTACGCGTCAAACGGAGAGGATTATGCCCAGGCGGCTCGTGCCGAGGCTCAAAAGGTGCAACAGGAGATGAGCGAGTTCCTTAAGACTTTGGAATAATAATCCGAAAATGTATAACAAAAGGAAGATAGTCAATGATCCCGTACATGGTTTCATCTCGATTCCGAGTGAACTCCATTACGATTTGATCCAACATCCCTATTTTCAACGTTTGGGACGCATCAAACAGTTGGGTATGAGCTACTTGGTCTATCCAGGTGCTCAACATACCCGATTTCAGCACTCGTTGGGTGCGATGTACCTGATGGAGGAGGCGATCGCCCAGTTGCGTTCGAGGGGAAATGTGATCACGGATGAAGAGGCGGATGCTGTATTGGCCGCAATTTTGCTCCATGACATAGGTCACGCTCCCTTCTCCCATGTCTTGGAAAACACCTTGACGCAGGAGATTTCTCACGAGGAGATCTCTTTGTTGATGATGGAACAGATCAACAAGGAGATGGGTGGCGCATTGGATATGGCCATACAGATATATCAGAATCTCTATCCGAAGAGGTTCCTGCATCAGTTGGTTTCCAGCCAATTGGATATGGATCGTTTGGATTATCTGATTCGGGATAGTTTCTTCACAGGTGTCGTGGAAGGGGCTGTAGGTGCCGCCCGCATCATCAAGATGCTCAATGTCCACGATGATCAGTTGGTGGTGGAGGCGAAGGGCGTTTACTCGATTGAGAAGTTCCTGATCGCCCGCAGGATGATGTATTGGCAGGTCTATTACCATAAAACCTCCGTTTCGGCTGAGCAGGTGTTGATCAAGACTTTGGCTCGCGCGAAGGAGCTTACATCGAAGGGAACGGATCTCTTTGCGGCTCCTCAGTTCGCCTATTTCTTGAAAAACAACATTACGAAAGAGGATTTCCTTCACTCGGACGAACCACTTGCCAACTATGCGAAATTCGACGATTCCGACATCATTAGTGCGGTGAAGACTTGGTCCTCTTGCGACGATAAGGTGCTCTCCACGCTTTGCAGGAATTTGATGAACCGCAAACTATTCAAGATTGAGGTACGTGAAAAGAGACCGATGGGCAGCGAGGTGAAGGAGATTGTCCATCATGTGGCGGATCGTTTGGGGCTGACAGAGTCTGAGGCCAAGTATTTTGTGACCATACACCCTGTCTCTTCTTACACCTATCGCCCCAAGAATGATTCCATTAAGGTCTTGTACGGGGATGGCGAACTGAAGGATATAACCGACTCTTCCGATTTGCTGAATCTCTCTTTGATCAGTAAACACGAGAAAAAGTATTATTTTGGTTATGTAAAGGAGAATGATTTGTTTTGATTTCTAATAAATCATTGAAAATAGCATTAAAACGAAAGTTTTATACAAACATATTTTCTTACTGACCGAAATTCTTTATTTTTGCATAAAAATATTTTATTATGGAGTTTTCAGCACAACAAATCGCGGACTTCCTTAAGGGTAAGGTGGTTGGAAATCCGGATGTGAAGGTTTCTAATTTTTCCAAGATTGAGGCTGGTGAACCGGGTACTTTGACTTTTTTGTCGAACCCGAAGTACACTGAATACATTTACACGACTGGTGCAAGTGTTGTTTTGGTCAATGAGGATTTTGAACCAGAGCGTGAGTTGAAACCTACTTTGGTGAAGGTTGCCAACTCTTATGAGGCTTTGGCTTCTTTGTTGAAGTTGGTCGAGACCTTCAAGCCGAAGAAGGTGGGAGTCTCTCCGATGGCTTGTATATCAGAGAACGCGAAATTAGGAGAAGGCGCTTTTGTGGGCGCCTATACTTGCATAGAGGATGGGGTAGTGATCGGTAAGAACGCACAGATCTATCCTCAAGTTTACATTGGAGATAATGTCCGCATTGGTGACAATGTGACTTTGTATCCGGGTGTGAAAATTTACAAGGATTGTGAAATCGGTAATAACTGCACCATTCATGCAGGTACGGTAATCGGTTCCGACGGTTTCGGATTCGCCCCTACCGCAGATGGTAAGTACGACAAGATTCCACAAATCGGAAATGTGAAGATCGAGGATGATGTGGAGATCGGCGCAAATACGACGGTCGACCGCGCGACGATGGGATCCACAGTGATTCGTCGTGGTGTTAAGTTGGATAATCTTGTTCAAATCGCCCACAATGTGGAGGTCGGTGAGGATACGGTTATGGCTGCGTTGACGGGTGTGGCTGGTTCCGCAAAGATCGGTAAGCATTGTATGTTTGGCGGTCAATCGGGCGTGGTTGGTCACTTGTCCATTGCGGACAACAATGTTTTCGCCGCTAAGTGTGGCGTTTCGAATACCATTAAGAAACCAGGTGGCATGTACCATGGTTATCCTCACATGGATGCGCATCTGTTCCAACGCGCGTATGTCTGTTTCAAGAACTTCCCGACATTCCGTCAGGAGTTGATGGATATGCAGAAGCAGATAAAGGAGTTACAGGAAAAATTAAATAATCAAGAATAGAGACCGGAGTTATGGCCAAGCAAAAAACATTAAAGGAGGCGTTTACGCTTCAAGGAAAGGGATTGCATACAGGCTTGCCAGTTACAATCACCTTCAATCCGGCACCAGCCAATCATGGATACAAGGTGCAACGTGTGGATTTGGAGAATCAACCCATTATTGACGCAGTGGCGCCAAATGTGGTGGAGACATCCCGTGGTACAGTCATCGCTGATGGCGAGGTTAAGGTTAGCACAATTGAGCACGCTATGGCGGCTCTTTATTCTTTTGAGATTGACAACTGTTTGATTCAGGTGAACCAACCTGAATTTCCTATTTTAGATGGTAGCGCCATCTCTTATGTACAGGAGATCGAAAGAGTGGGTGTGGAGGAGCAACCTTACGACAAGGATTACTACATCATCATGAAGAAGATGGAGTACAAGGATCCTGAAACCGGTTCTTCCATTACATTGCTTCCTGACGATGAGTTCAGCATGAATGTATTGGTCTCTTATCCATCACCTATTTTATCCAACCAATTCGCCTCTTTGGACACTTTGGCGGATTTCGGTAAGGAGATCGCCGCTTCCCGTACATTCGTTTTTGTGCGTGAGATTGAGCAATTGTTGAAGAACAATTTGATCAAGGGTGGTGACTTGGACAACGCCATTGTCATTTATGACAAGGAGATGAACCAATCGGACATCGACCATTTGACAGGTCTTCTTGGCATGGATTCCATTTCCGTGTCTAATTTGGGTTATTTGCAAAAACGTCCTTTGGCGTTCGACAATGAGCCTGCCCGTCATAAATTGTTGGATTTGATCGGTGATTTGGCCTTGATCGGTAAGCCAATCAAGGGACGCGTGATCGCTACATGTCCTGGACACAAGTTCAATACCGACTTCGCGAAGAAAGTTTACAAGGCATTGAAGCGCCAAGAGATTACCATTCCTAAATATGATCCAACTGTTCCACCGTTGATGGACATCAACAAGGTGAAGACTTTGTTGCCTCACCGTTGGCCATTCCTTTTGATCGACAAGGTGATTGAGATCAAGGAGCGTGGCGTAGTAGGTGTGAAGAATGTTTCCGGCAATGAGACCTTCTTCTGTGGACACTTCCCACAAGAGCCAGTTATGCCAGGTGTATTGCTTGTAGAGGCGATGGCCCAGACTGGTGGTATTTTGATTTTGAATAATTTGGATGAACCAGAGAGGTATTCGACCTACTTCCTTTCTATCGACAAAGTGAAATTCCGTAATAAAGTGGTGCCAGGCGACACTGTTATCTTCAAGCTTGACTTGATCACAGATATCAGAAGAGGTATGGCAAGCATGAAGGGATATGCGATTGTTGGTGATAAGATTGTGGCTGAGGCGGAGTTCCTTGCTCAGGTTGTGAAAAATAAGTAATTCGTAAAGTTATGATGCAAGAAATGTCATTTATCCATCCAGAGGCGAAGATCGGTAAGGATGTGCAGATCGCCCCATTCGTCTATATTGACAAGGATGTGGAGATTGGCGATGGATGTCAAATCATGTCTCATGCCACTATTTTGAGTGGTGCGAGGATAGGAAAGAACGTGAGGGTTTTCCCAGGAGCGGTTATTTCAGCCATTCCACAAGATTTAAAATTCAAGGGCGAGGTGACTACTGCTGTAATTGGCGACAACACGACCATCCGTGAGTGTGCGACAGTCAACCGTGGTACTGCATCCAAGGGTACTACCATTGTCGGTTCCAATTGCTTGATTATGGCTTACTCCCATGTGGCGCACGATTGTAGGTTGGGTAACAACATCATCATCGGAAACGCTTCCCAAATTGCGGGTGAGGTGGTCATCGATGATTGGGCGATTTTGTCAGGTAATGTCTTGGTTCACCAATTTTCCCATATTGGCGCTCATGTTATGATCCAAGGTGGCTCGCGTGTCGGTAAGGATGTGCCTCCGTTCATTACAGCAGGCCGAGATCCATTGAGTTATGCGGGATTGAATTTGGTCGGTTTGCGCCGTCGTGGATTCAGTAACGACCAAATTGGTGAGATTCAAAATATTTACAGACTTTTGTATCAATCTGGTTTGAATACAACGCAGGCCATAGAGAAGATTAAGACAGAAATCGCCGACTCTGTGGAGAAGGATGTTGTTCTTACCTTCTTGAAATCTGCGGAGAGAGGTATCATACGCGGTTATCTTGATTAAGAAAAATCACAATAAAATATTAACTTATGTCAGAAACAATTAAAATTAAAAAAGGTCTTGACATCAATTTGAAGGGAAAGGCGAGCGAGGTTTACGCGAAAGCGCAACTTCCTGAGGTTTTCTCTGTAAGACCTGACGATTTTCATGGCATCAAGCCCAAAACTGTTGTAAAGGAGGGTGATCAAGTGAAGGTCGGAAGTGTTTTGTTTTACGACAAGGCAAATCCGGACGTCAAAGTGGTTTCTCCTGCCAGTGGTGAGGTGATCGAAGTGAAAAGAGGTGAAAGACGTAAGGTGCTCAACATCTTGATTAAGTCGGATGGTGAGTTCACTTCTGAGGCTTTCGCCAAGAGTAAACCATCTTCTATGTCGAAGGATCAAGTGAAAGAGGCACTCTCTAACGCTGGTTTCCTTGCTTTCATCAAGCAACGTCCTTACGACGTGGTGGCTAATCCGAATGAGGCGCCTAAGGCGATCTTCATTTCTGGATTCGACACTGCTCCTTTGGCGCCAAACTATGATTTCATCATGGTGGGTAGAGAAGAAGAGTTCCAATTAGGTGTTGACGCGCTTGCTGCAATTTCGGGTGCGAAGGTTCATATTGGTATCAACATCGATAACGCTTCCAAGTTGTATAAGAAGTCAAAAGGCGTTGAGTTGCACGAGTTCCAAGGTCCTCATCCAGCTGGTAATGTCGGCGTTCAAATTCACCACGTTGATCCAATCAACAAAGGTGAGATCGTTTGGACTATCAATGCCCAGGATGTGGCTATGATCGGTAAGGCGTTTATGACCGGAGCGATCGACTATTCTCGTTCAATCGTTTTAGCTGGATCAAGCGTGAAGGCTCCTGCTTACTACAAGATGGTATATGGTGCTTCCATCGCGAATATCGTTGCCAATAACATCGAGGGCGACAATGTCCGTTACATCAGTGGTAATCCATTGACTGGTACACAAATCGAAGCTGACGGTTTCTTGGGTGCGTTCGATTCGCAAGTGACTGTTATCCCAGAGGGCGATAAGAACAATGAGTTCTTGGGCTGGATCATGCCTCGCTTGAATAAGTTCAGCGTGAGCCACTCTTATTTCTCATGGTTGTTCGGCAGCAAGGAGTACGAGATCGATACCAACCTCAATGGTGGTGAGCGCGCGTTCATCATGTCGGGTGAGTATGACAAGGTGTTCCCAATGGATATCTATCCAGAGTTCTTGGTGAAGGCGATCCTTGCCAAGGATATCGACAAGATGGAGCAATTGGGTATCTACGAAGTGGCACCAGAGGATTTCGCTTTGTGTGAATTCGTATGTACTTCAAAGATTGAGACGCAACGAATTGTACGTGAGGGATTGGATTTCTTGCGTAAGGAGTTGGCTTAATGTATGTGTAATAAATTAAAATGATATAAAATTGAAAGCGTTAAGAAATTTTCTCGACAAAGTGAAACCGTCTTTTGAGGAAGGCGGAGAATTTCACGCATTTCGCTCTGTGTTCGACGGATTTGAGACCTTCCTGTTCGTCCCTAACACAACTGCGAAAAGAGGAAGCCACATCCATGACTGCATCGACTCCAAGCGTGCGATGTCCATGGTTGTGATCGCGTTGATACCAGCTTTGTTGTTTGGTATGTACAACGTTGGTTTCCAACACTATTTGGTGCATGGTGAGGATGCTTCATTCTTTGCTATGTTCTTGTATGGTTTCTTGGCAGTATTGCCTAAAATCGTTGTTTCTTACTTGGTCGGTTTGGGTATCGAGTTTGTCGTGGCTCAATGGAGAGGTGAGGAGATCCAAGAGGGATTCCTCGTTTCCGGTATGTTGATCCCGATGATCGTTCCAGTTGAGTGTCCATTGTGGATCTTGGCTGTAGCTACTGCTTTTGCGGTAATATTCGCGAAAGAGGTCTTCGGTGGAACCGGTTACAACTTCTTGAACGTGGCTTTGGTGACCCGTGCCTTCTTGTTCTTCGCTTATCCAACCAAGATGTCCGGTGACGCTGTTTGGGTGTCAAAGAATGCGATGTGTTGCTTAGGTAGTGAGAATGCCCTTGTGGATGGTTTCACAGGTGCGACTCCTCTTGGACAGGTGGCTACAGGTGCCTCTACGGTGACTGACGCAATCGGTTCGTCCATGTCTCCAATGGATATGATCATCGGTCTTTATCCTGGTTCTATCGGTGAGACCAGTGTCATCGCCATCGCTATCGGTGCCATCATCCTTTTGTGGACAGGTATCGCAAGTTGGAAGACTATGTTATCCGTATTCGTAGGTGGTGCGTTGACAGCATTGATGTTCAACCAGATTGGTGCGAACGAGGTGATGAATATGCCTTGGTACGAGCACATTTTCTTGGGTGGTTTCTGCTTCGGAGCAGTCTTTATGGCTACTGACCCAGTTACCTCTCCTCGTGTGGAGTGTGGTAAGTACATCTACGGTTTCTTGATCGGTTTCGTCGCTATCGTGATCCGTTGCTTGAACCCTGGTTATCCAGAGGGTATGATGTTGGCTATCTTGTTGATGAACATTTTTGCGGCAGTAATTGACTGGTGCTTCGTTCAACACAATATCAGCAAGCGTCTGAAGAGAGTAAATAACTAATCATTAATATCGAAAGAATATGAATACAAATAGTAATGGTTATACTATCGGTTATGCTTCGGTAATGGTGATTATCGTCGCATTCCTCTTGGCTTTCGTCGCTTCTTCCTTGAAGGAGAGACAAGACAACAATGTGAAGTTGGATAAGATGAAGCAAATCCTTTCTTCGTTGAACATTTCCGCTGATGAGTTGAAGGATGCTGAAAGCGCTTATGCGAAGTATGTAACCGCTGATCAGATTTTGAATCTAAATGGTGCCGTTGTGTCATCAAACGGTGGTTTTGACATCGAGTCTAAGAAGATCGATGATCAACTTCCTTTGTATGTATGTAACGTAAATGGAGAGACCAAGTATGTCGCTCCGTTGTATGGCGCTGGTCTTTGGGGTCCTATCTGGGGCTATATCAGTTTCAACGCTGACAAGAAGACCGTCTATGGAACTTACTTCTCTCACGAGGGTGAGACCCCAGGATTGGGTGCCGAGATCACAACCGAGAAGTTCCAATCCAGCTTCGAAGGCAAGCAATTGCAAGAGGGTGGAGATGTGAAGATCTCTGTTGTGAAAAATGGTAAGGTGTCAAACGACGCTTATGAGGTGGACGGTATCTCTGGTGGTACCATCACATCCAAGGGTGTTGATGCGATGTTGCACGCTTGCTTGTCTAAGTACGCTAAATTTTTTAATGAATAAGGAGGTTTTGGTATGGATTTATTTTCAAAGAAAAATAAAGAGACATTTTTTACCCCTCTATGGGTAAATAACCCAGTCGCTACGCAAGTGTTGGGTATTTGTTCCGCGTTGGCCGTTACCTCCAAGTTGGAGCCAGCTTTGGTGATGGGACTTTCTGTGACCATTATCGTGGCATTAGCTAACGTCGTGATTTCATTGTTGCGCAATACAGTTCCTAACCGTATTCGTATCATTGTTCAATTGGTGGTTGTCGCTACTTTGGTAACCATCGTAAGCCAAGTCTTGAAGGCTTTTGCGTACGATGTGAGCGTTCAATTGTCAGTTTATGTAGGTTTGATTATTACCAACTGTATCTTGATGGGACGTTTGGAGGCATTTGCGATGCAAAACAAGCCTTGGGAGTCTTTTTTGGATGGAGTAGGTAACGGTTTGGGTTATGCTTTGATCCTTGTGATTGTCGGTTTTATCCGTGAATTGTTCGGTTCAGGTACATTTTTTAATCTCCGTGTCATTCCAGAGTGTCTGTACGATTTGGGTTATATGAACAACGGTTTGATGGTTTTGCCTCCTATGGCATTGATCATTGTCGGTTGTATCATTTGGTTCCAACGTGCTAAGAACCCTGATTTGCAAGAAAAGAGTAATTAATCCTCGTAAAATCAGTTAGAAATGGAATATTTAAGTTTATTAGTTAAGTCCATCTTTGTGGACAACATGATTTTCGCCTACTTCTTGGGAATGTGTTCCTATTTGGCAGTGTCGAAAAATGTGAAGACTGCTCTCGGATTGGGTGCTGCCGTGACATTCGTGTTATTGGTGACTGTTCCTATCAACTATTTGTTGGAGAATTACGTCTTGGCTCCTAATGCGCTTGTTGAGGGTGTTGATTTGAGCTTTTTGAGCTTTATCCTTTTCATCGCAGTCATTGCGGGTATTGTACAAATCGTGGAGATGGCGGTGGAGAAATTCAGCCCATCCCTCTATGCTTCATTGGGTATCTTCTTGCCATTGATCGCTGTGAACTGCGCCATCATGGGTGCCAGCTTGTTCATGCAACAACGTCACTTTGAGAACATCGGTGCGTCGTTTGTATATGCATTGGGCTCTGGTATTGGATGGTTGGTCGCTATCGTAGCGTTGGCCGCTATTCGTGAGAAGTTGGCTTATTCAAATGTGCCAGCCCCTCTTCGCGGCTTGGGTATCACCTTCATCTCTGTAGGTTTGATGGCCATGGCATTTATGTGTTTCTCTGGTTTAACCATTTAATACGGGTTATAGACAATGGATGTAACATTAATTTTAACAAGTATCGTAGTATTCCTTGTCATCATCTTGGCATTGGTAATACTCTTGCTCGTCGCGAAGAACTTTTTGGTCTCTTCAGGCGCTGCAAAGATCACCATCAATGGTGAAAATGAGTTGGAGGTTGAATCAGGCTCATCTTTGTTGAGCACGTTGGCCGTCAACAATGTGTACTTGCCATCCGCTTGTGGTGGTAAGGGTGCATGTGGACAGTGCAAGTGCCAAGTAGAAGAGGGTGGTGGTGAGATCCTCCCATCGGAAAAAGGATTCTTCTCTCGTAAGGAACAAAAGGACAACTGGCGCTTGGGTTGCCAAGTAAAGGTGAAGGGTGATATGACCATCAAGGTTCCTGAGTCTGTTATGGGTGTTAAGGAGTGGGAGTGTACCGTTATTGGCAACAAGAACGTGGCTACATTCATCAAGGAGTACAAGGTGGCTTTGCCTAAGGGTGAGCACATGAACTTCGAGCCTGGATCTTACGCTCAGATCCGTATCCCTAAGTACGATATCGATTACAACAAGGATTTCGATAAGTCGCTTATCGGTGATGTATATCTCCCAGCTTGGGAGAAGTTCGGTCTTTTCGACCTCAAGCAAAAGAATGATGTCGAGACCATCCGTGCTTACTCTATGGCCAACTATCCTGATGAGGGTGACATCATCACTTTGAATGTACGTATCGCTACTCCTCCATTCAAACCAAAGGATCAAGGTCCTGGTTTCATGGATGTTCCTTGTGGTATCGCTTCTACATACATCTTCTCCCTCAAGCCAGGTGACAAGGTGATTATGTCAGGACCTTACGGAGAGTTCCGTCCTCAGTATGGAACAGGCCGTGAGATGATTTGGGTCGGTGGTGGTGCCGGTATGGCTCCTCTTCGCGCGCAAATTATGCATATGTTGAAGGGTAACGGTATTGCTCCTGAGGATCGTAACCGTCCTATGCACTACTTCTATGGAGCACGTGCGATGGAGGAGATTCCGTTCTTGGATGATTTCTTGCAATTGGAGAAGGATTTCCCTAACTTCCACTTCCATTTGGCTTTGGACCGTCAAGATCCTAAGGCTGATGCGGCAGGACTTAAGTACACGCCAGGATTCGTTGCGCCAGTAATGGGTGACACCTACTTGAAGCAACACGAGAATCCAGAGGATTGTGAGTACTACTTGTGTGGACCTCCAATGATGGCGAAGACCGTTCTTGATTTGCTCCACAGCTTGGGCGTTGAGGACGATATGATTCGCTTCGATAATTTCGGTGGATAATCGCTTGATTATACATGCAAAAAGGCGGAACTTTTCAAAAGTTCCGCCTTTTTTGTTAGGTGATTACCTGGGCTTTTTATCCTCGCCTTGTTTAGAAATTATCCACGTGTACCTCGAAGTAGGCTTGTGGGTGGGCGCATGTAGGACAAACCTCTGGAGCCTTTTCTCCCACTACGATATGACCACAGTTTCTGCACTCCCAAACTTTCACCTCGCTCTTGGCGAATACCTCTTGCGCCTCGATGTTGTGAAGCAATGCGCGGTAACGCTCCTCATGACGCTTCTCGATAGCGGCGACCAAACGGAACTTCTTCGCCAATGCGGGAAATCCCTCCGCCTCGGCTGTCTTGGCGAATCCTTCGTACATATCGGTCCACTCGTAGTTTTCGCCCTCTGCGGCCGCCTTCAAGTTCTCTGCTGTGGATCCGATGCCGTTCAACTCCTTGAACCACATTTTAGCGTGTTCTTTCTCGTTCTCCGCAGTTTTAAGGAAGATGTCGGCAATCTGTTCGAAACCTTCCTTCTTTGCCTTAGAGGCGAAGTAGGTGTACTTGTTGCGTGCTTGACTCTCGCCGGCGAATGCGGCCTCCAAATTTTTCTCAGTTTGTGTTCCAGAATACTTCGTTGCCATAAAATCTTAATTTTATAAGTTAATAATTCACTGTTTCAAATACTTTCATGATAGGGTTAAGCCTTACTTTGTATTTTTACAAAGATAATCATCTCTATGATTGTTGTAGATAGAATTTTGAGTTAAGAATATTACTATTTGTTAAATAGATGTTCTGAAAAATGGATTACCTTTGAAATATTAATTGATTTATGGGCGAGAACTACGATATATATACCAATTGGAACCCGTGGCATGGTTGCACCAAAGTGAGTCCTGGGTGTAAATATTGCTATGTCTATCGTCAAGATGAGATGTATGGTAGCGAAATCTCCAGTAGTATGGCCCGAAAAACCGGTAACTTCAACCTCCCGTTGAAACGCAAGAGAGACAGGAGTTGGAAGATAGAGTCTGGCAAGGTGGTCTTCACCTGTTTCACCTCTGACTTCCTTCTGCGGGATGCGGACGAGTGGCGCCCCGAATGTTGGCGGATGATGAAAGAGAGGCGTGACCTCTGTTTTATCTTTTTCACCAAAAGGATTGACCGTTTGGCTGATTGCCTTCCCGATGATTGGGGTGAGGGGTATGATAATGTGGTGATAGGATGTACCGTCGAAAATCAGAAGATGGCGGACTATCGGTTGCCGATATTTAATGCGTTGCCCATACGCCATAAAACCATTGTGGTGGCGCCTATATTGGAACCTATCGATCTATCAGCCCATTTGAATGAAACGATACAAGAGGTCTCAGTCGGTGGAGAATCAGGCTTTAATGCTCGACCTTGTGACTACGAATGGGTGCTGTCGATTCGTGAACAGTGTATTCGTAGAGATATTCCCTTTCGTTTCCACCAGACGGGTGCGAATTTTATCAAGGATGGAAAGATCTACCGTGTGGATAGGAAGTACCAAGTCAGCCAGGCGGAGAAGGCCCATATCGACTATGGAATAGGTGACTTTTCCATGCCGAAAACTGTTGAACAGAAAGAGTTATAGTCTCTTTTTGATTTTTGAAATTTTAGAATTATATTTGTTTGGTTAAATATGATGTTCATGAATTATTCCAACAAATTTGTCGTAATATTTTCATTTTTCCTCTATTTGTTCGTGGGGAATGTTTCTGCTGTGGAGGTGTTGAAGGTCGATTTGACTGATAGCATCCGCCCTGTAACCCATTGTGCATCTGGAGCCCTCTATGGCGTGACGGAGAAGATCCCTGCTGACATCAACACGCTGGTAGCTCCGCTAAAACCCTATATGTATTGCCAACCGCCTGAGGGAAAGTCTGGCAATCAACACGATTTTGGCGATGGCTTCATTGTGGCCGACCGATTGAAAGGTACTACAGCGAAGGTGCAGATCAGTTTTGCTGACCTATTACCTTATTGGCCATATCAATGGCCTGGACAGTCTAAATGGTTGAGTGAGATAGAGCGCCTTTTAAAGAAGAAGCAGAGCTCTGGCCTGACCAATATCCATAGCTATGTGATTTGGAACGAACCGGATGGAACCTGGGGCGCTGGTGTGGACGATTTTTGCAAGACAGTTTGGAAACCCACCTACGATCTGATCCGTAAAATTGAGCCCAATGCGAAGATTGTGGGCCCTGCGATCGCCTATTACCAATCTGCGTGGATGACTCCTTTCCTGACTTTCTGTAAGAAGAATAACTGTATGCCTGATTTGATCTGTTGGCACCAGTGGGGTTCCCAAGGTTTTGTTGGCGCTGTCAAGGCGGTACGAAAGCTTCAATCGGACCTGGGCCTTAAAGAACGTCAATATTGCATCAATGAGTATAGCCGAGGTTCTGATGATTATGAGCGACCTTATGAGGGTTGTCCAGGCTATTGTGTACCTTTCATCGCTAAGTTCGAGCGAAACAATGTGGAGAGCGCGACCATCTCGTGGTGGCATACTGGACTCCCTGGCCGTTTGGGCAGTCTGTTGACCGATAAGAATGAGAAGGGAGGCGGTTGGTGGCTCTATAAATGGTATGGAGACATGACCGGTTATATGGCGATGGTGACTCCACCTAACGATGAGAGCAACCATGTGGATGCCTTTGCGTCGGTTGACCGCAAGCGCAATACCGCCAGTATCGTAGTGGGCGGAAATAGTGTGGGCGATGTGAACGTGGTCTTTAGTAAAGTTCCCTATTTCTTGAGTGGAAAGGTGAATGTGAAGATCGAATGTGTTACCTGGAAATCCAAGGATACCCCTGTGACAGGAACCAATGTGGTTTCGGAGAAGGTTGTGACGGTATCGGGAGGAACCTTTACGATTCCTTTGAAAATAGAGAGTGAATTGTACGCCTACCGTATCTTCCTGACTGCACTTGAGGTGCCTCAAACCCCTTTTGGTGGTAGTGCGGCCGTTATTCCTGGAATCATAGAGGCGGAAAATTATGATGTGGCCGGACAGGGTTTCTCCTACTATGACAATGACGATGATGACAAAGGTGGAACGCACTATCGCAACGATTGTGTCGATATTGTTAAAGCCGGTGATGGATATGCCATCGGTTATACAGAAAAAGGCGAATGGTTGGAGTATAGCGTTGAGGTGGAAAAAGGGGGAGAATACGATGTGACAGCCAATGTCTCCAATGGCGGAAAAGTGGATGGCTTTTCTCTGTTCGTGGATGGCAAGGAGGTGACGAAAGCCTATTCGATTCCGAAAATTTCTGAGGATTGGTCCATTTATGACGAGGTTCCCGTCGGAACAATCTCTTTGACCGAAGGCAAGCATCTATTGAAGCTCCAGATTGTCGGCAGTTACGTCAATATCGATTGGTTGAAGTTCTCCGACCATACTCTTACCGACTTGAATGATGTGTTGAATTTTCACGACGTGGAGAATGTCAAGAATGTCCTCTTCTTTGATATGGAGGGGCATCAAGTCTCTCCTAATAATATCGAGTCGAATAGAATATACATTGCGATCATCTCTGGCAAAAAAGTTCGGTTCATCAAGTCAGATGTACGCTGACCGTATTTGAATTGCTAAATGAAAGGTTACATCTTAATCGAATAAGACAATGAGACAAGAGGTAGATCCTCGCCAGACCAATAGATCCCAAGCCTTTGAACTTTGGATCAACTCTCCGATGCCTATGGTCACTCTGACCAAGACATTGGATGTGACACGACTTCGGAAAAGGGCGAAGAGGGGAAAATTCAAGTTGAATATGCTTCTTTGTTGGTCGATCGGAAAGGCGGCCTGTGAAATGGAGGAGTTTTATGTGGTGCCGGAAGATGGCAAATTGTTCCAATATGATTTGTTGGCGATAAATGTTATCGTAAAAAACAAAAACGGAGGAATCTCCACTTGTGACGTCCCTTTCCACGAGAGTATCGAACAGTTCGACTACGATTATCGAATACTGACAGCGCAAGTCTATGAGAGTTGTGAGGACTATTCGTTGGATGGTTATATGATCATTGGCACCTCCGCATTGGTGGAGACGGAGTTGGATAGTATTGTGAATCAGTATTCCGGACGATTTTCCAACCCGTTCTTAGCGTGGGGAAAGTTGCGCAAGGGATTTTTCAAATCCACTTTACCCATCTCCTTCCAATTCCACCATGTGCAGATGGATGGTGCCGAAGCCTCCGCATTCTTGGAGCGCTTGCAGTTGGAGGTGGCTCAATAGATTAACTAAAAAGAGGTTTGAACCTCTTGTAATTACGGATGATAGATAGAGAAAAAACTATTTCCCGTGTCACGATGGGTGGTGCGGTAGGAAATCTGCTGTTGGCAGGTTTTAAACTCGTAGCTGGCTTAATAGGCAATAGTTCTGCGATGATGGCGGATGCTATCCACTCATTGAGTGATTTGGTGAGTGATGTCGTTGTCTTGGTGATGGTCCGTGTGAGCGGTAAGGCGGCGGACAAGGGACACGATTATGGCCATGGCAAATACGAGACTTTGGCGACCGTCATAGTATCTATTCTGTTGTTGATCGTAGGTGTGCAGTTGATGGTTGCCGGGTTGAGGAAAATTAATGTGGTGATGGATGGTGGAGAATTGACTATCCCTGGATTTATCGCATTGCTGGCCGCTATTGTCTCCATATTGGTTAAAGAGGGGCTCTATCAATGGACGGCACGGGTAGGAAAGCGGGTGAATAGTCCTGCTATGGTCACTAACGCATGGCATCATAGAAGTGATGCGCTTTCCTCTATTGGCTCGGCCATCGGTATCGGCGGCGCTATGATGTTAGGAGGTGATTGGGCGATTTTAGACCCGTTGGTGGGTTGTGTGATCAGCATTTTCATCATTGTCGTCTCCGTTAAGATGATGCAGCCTGCACTTCATGAATTAACGGAAGGTTCCCTTCCCGAAGAGGTGGAGAACGATGTGGTCTCTTTGATCACCTCTGTAGAGGGCGTTGATAATGTCCATGAACTGAAAACCCGTAGAAATGGTCTTACGATTATCATCAGTGCCCATATTGTCGTGGATCCGAAGATGACCGTTTCCGAAGCGCATCACATTACTGTATTGGCGGAGAATGCGGTCCGTTCCAAGTATGGTAAGGAGACATTGATATCTATTCATATAGAACCTGATGAAGAGGCGGATTGATAATTTGATCGTGTGAATCTAATTTAAGGTGTGGGGCATTAATAAGAAAGGCATTTCAATTTTGAAATGCCTTTCTCGCTTTATAATTGACAGATGGTTTTAATCCTCTCCAAATTGGTCGAACATCTTTGTGCTCAAATATTTTTCCGCACGGTCTGGAAAGACGACGACGATGTTTCCCTTCTCGATTTTCTCTGCAATTTTGATAGCTGCGAGTAGGGCGGCGCCACTACTCATTCCAGCGAAAATTCCCTCGTTGGCGATGATCTTTCTGGACATCTCAATAGCCTCCTCACTCTCGACCATGATCTGTACGTCGATCCTGGAGGGATCGTAGATGGCGGGAACGATGGCCTCCTCCATGTTCTTCAATCCCTGGATGTAGTGTCCCTTGATCGGGTGGGCGCAGACTACCTTGATGTCTGGTTTGTGTTGCTTTAGAAATTTCGAAATGCCCATGATGGTACCTGATGTTCCGAGGGCGCAAACTAAATAGTCGATATTACCTTGGGTTTGGTTCCAGATTTCGGTGGCGGTGCCCTCGTAGTGGGCTTGGTAATTGGCCGCATTGGAGAATTGGTCTGGCATAAAGTATTTGTCAGGGTTCTCTTGTACCAGTTTGTGGGCCATGCGGATGGCTCCGTCGGTACCTTCATCCGCTGCTGTCAAAATCACCTTTCCACCGTATGAACGGATGATCTTTCTTCTCTCTACCGATACGGCGGAACTCATGACGATCTCCACCTTGTAGCCTTTCACGATACCTGCGATGGCCAATCCAATACCGGTATTGCCTGAGGTGGGCTCAATGATCACTTTGCCAGGGGTGAGTTTTCCCTCCTTTTCGGCTTGTTCTATCATTTGGATCGCGATACGGTCTTTGATGCTTCCTGTAGGATTAAAGCCCTCGACCTTCGCATAGATGTTCACATTAGGATTGGGGTTCAATCTGTTGATGCGGATCAACGGTGTCTCGCCAATAGCCTCCAACACATTATTGCAAATCATTCTGGTAAATATTAATTCTACATTGATTGGCTATAGTTCGCTCTCCTTCAAACGCTCCGCATTCTCCGCGACGATCAACTTGTCGATGATTTCTTGGATCTCACCACCTACTACGGCTTGCAAGTTATAGAGTGTCAAATTGATACGGTGATCGGTGACACGACCTTGAGGGTAGTTGTAGGTACGAATTTTAGCTGAACGGTCTCCGGTGGAAACCATGGTTTTTCTGCGCGCCGCGATATCATCCATATATTTTTGGTGTTCACGGTCGTAAATCATAGTACGTAAGCGTGACAAGGCACGCTCCTTGTTCTTAGGTTGGTCACGGGTCTCGGTACACTCGATGAGGATCTCCTCCGCAACGCCTGTATTAGGGTTCTTCCAAATGTAGCGCAGACGTACGCCAGACTCTACCTTGTTGACGTTCTGTCCGCCGGCACCACCGGAACGGAAGGTATCCCACTTGATCTCTCCTTCATTGATTTGAACATCGAACTCGTCTGCCTCCGGCAATACGGCCACAGTAGCGGCAGAGGTGTGGACACGACCTTGAGTCTCAGTAGCTGGCACACGTTGCACGCGGTGAACGCCTGACTCATATTTAAGCGTACCGTAAACATTGTCTCCCGATACGTTGAAGATAATCTCCTTGTAACCTCCGGCGGTTCCTTCGTTGAAGCTGGAAACACTCACTTGCCAACCCTTCATCTCGCAGTACTTGGCGTACATCTTGAAGAGGTCGCCTGCGAAAAGGGCCGCTTCGTCACCACCAGTTCCTCCTCGGATTTCGACGATGGCGTTCTTGCAATCCTCTGGATCGGAAGGTATCAATAATATCTTGATGCGCTCCTCCATGTCTGGCAGTTGGGGTTCTAGCTCATCCAACTCCATCTTGGCCATTTCCCGCATTTCAGGATCCGATTCTGTGTCAAGAATCTCCTTGGCTTGCTGAATGTTAGAAAGGGCGTTTTGATATTCTTTCTTGGCATTCATAATCAACTCCAAGTCGTGATACTCCTTGTTTAGTTTCACGTATCTTTTCATATCCGCAATCACTGCGGGGTCGGTTATGAGGGTGGAGATCTCTTCGAATTTGTGCTCCAATCCATCCAATTTGCTCAACAAAGAATTCTCAGCCATAAAGCGTATGTTATTATTGTTTATCTGTTTCCTTAAAAATTCGTTCAAAGTTACGATTAATTCTTGAAATAGGCAAAAAAGGATAGAAGGGGAGTCTCGATTTCATATTTATGTCTATCTTTGTCGTGCTATTTAATGGCAGTATAGATGTTTCGATATATGAATAAGACGTTAATTTTCGCCTCCTTGCTGATGGCAAGTGGCGCAATTTCCTCTTGTGACACCACAGAGGGAACTCATCCAAAAAATGGTACAAGTATGAATGATTCTTTGAACGTGAAGTGCGCTGTGGCGGTGGATACCGTGATGCGTGTGGGAGAAGGTCCGATTTGGGACTACAAGTATAATCGTCTTTTGTGGATTGACACCCAGGGAAGTCTTTTGGTTTATACCCCGAAGGATGGTAAAAACCGAGAGATAAAGCTATCCAAGCAGATTGGAACGGTGATTCCGTTTGAAGAGGATCGGGTTGTGGTCGGATTGGAGGACGGTATCTACAAATTGACCCTTTCCACCGAACAATTGGAATTCATAGCGGATCCCGAAGGTAGGGAGGCCGGCAATCGATATAATGATGGTAAATGCGATGCCAAGGGACGTCTCTGGATTGGTACCATGGACAAAGATTGTACCCCTTTGAAAGCCAACTTTTTCAGGGTGGATCCCGATGGAAAGGGAAGAAAAATATTGGATGGTGTCACCATTTCAAACGGGGTGGCGTGGTCGCCAGACGGCAAGACGATGTATTACCAAGACACTCCGACCTTAAAGGTCTCCGCTTTTGATTTTGACGAAGAGAAGGGAGAAATCTCCAATCGAAGGGAGATTATCACGCTGTCGCCTGATTTGGGTACTCCTGACGGCAATACCATCGATGCGGAGGGAATGCTATGGGTGGCCAACTGGGGTGCGGCCTGTGTGACGCGCTGGAATCCCGCGACAGGCGAACTTTTGCAGAAAATCGAGGTTCCTGCGGAGAATGTGTCAGCCTTGGCTTTCGGTGGCGAAGCGTTGGATGAACTCTATATCACCACTTGCTCCCTATGGATGTCGGAGGGTGGCGAGGCGAAATATCCTGAGGCGGGTAAAATGTTTGTGGTGAAGCCCGGTGTAAAGGGTATGAAGTGTAACTATTGGGGTGAAGTCCGATAGTAATACGTTTAGGAAAAATCAATGCCCGGTACCATTGTTTGGTATCGGGCATTTTCATAACTGATTGAAACTTACTGCTTGATGATTTTCTTTGTTATGCTGTTCTCCCCGGAGACGATCTTCACATAATAGATTCCCGGTGATAAAGTCCTGATATCCTTTTTGTAGCTCTCTCCTCCGCCGTTTTCTTTGCTGATTAGGATTCCGTCGCTAGCATATAGTGATACCGATTCAATTGGATTATCTAACTCGATGGTGAAGAGGTCATGAGTCGGATTGGGGTAGAGGAGAATGTGATTCATCTCTGTCAATGACTCTCCGGTCAATTCGTGTTTCAAATCTCCGATGAATTCCTCCAATTGAGCGCTGACTACCTCTTGTCGATTCAACGCATACTCTCTGATGCTTTTCGCCGCACTGGTAGCGGTTTGTCCCTTGGTGGCGCAGAACTCCGCATCCACTAAGGCAGTGATGCTGTCGAAAACCATCTTGATGTTCTCGTGGGAGAATCTGGTCTCCAACTCCTCTTTGTAGCGTTTGTAGAGTTGGATTTTAAACTCCTTGTTTTTACAGAGATTGGCGAAGATGGTGGTCATCCAGCTCTTTTTATTACCCCAATTGGTCACCTCTTTGCCTTGACACCAGTTGAACATATTGATTTTATAGCTATAGGTGCCATACATGCCCAATCCGTAATCCATATCATATAGGATCCAGCGGAAGAGCGAACCCTCCTTCTTCTCTCTCCAAATCTTGGTGTTGTTGCCAGGCCAATCGATGTTAGCCATGTATTGTTGGAGAATTTGGTAGTCGATGTACTCGTTCATATCCATTCTTTCGCAGGCCCCCTTGTAGTAGTTCACGTCGTTAGGATCGCTGTTGGATAGATAATCGACCAATTCGTTGTACCCCTCAAGATCTCCCTTTGACGCGTAAATGCCCTTTTGATCGGAGATTACCACCAAGTCCATCTCATCCTCCTCTACGCCATAATTGGAGGTGACGTAGTCGGCGTTGGTTCGTTCGTTCAAATTCATCAAGCCCATATATTTGCCGTTGAGGTAGTAAGCTACAGGTTGATAGGCTTGGTAGTCGATGTTCATACCGATGGCGAAGGTTTGCATAAGTCCATCGCGGAATTTGAGTCCGTTGTTATCGTTTCCACCGTTACGCAAATGGATGGTCTTGTGCGTGATCTCTGGTTTGGATTGAAAGAAATGGTAGTTGTAGTTCTCACTACCTGTTTTTTTCGACGTTTTGAGAGCCAAAGATTTGATGGTGGCTGTGATGGAGCATCCTCCTACAATGGAAGATTCCACTTCGCGTGACTCTTGTTGTTCTCCATCCACGATGTACTCGAAATTCACAGGACGTTGCCAGTCTTGGTTGTAGTTGCCCACGCCGCTGCAACTCTTGTCTCCTTGGATACCGTTTGTACCCGTGATGTAGATGCCGATCGTATTATCGTAGAAGTAATCGTTGTCCACGGTCAAAGAGACGATTGGAACGGTGAATCCACCACATTTTTTGTGTTTGTCATCATGAAAGATGTAGGAATGGGTGGTGATTTCACCTGTCAATTTTTGTGGATGGATCGCCCTGGCCCGGACGCAGGTGTTCGCCTCGATTTGAATGGGGGCTTGGTATATTTTTCCTGTTTTCGTCGTGGGTTCCTTGCCATCTGTGGTGTAGTAGATGGAGGCTCCCTCTGTTTCGCAACTCAAATTCAGGGAGAAACTACTTTCCATTAAACCTCCCATTTTGCTGAAATGTACGGCTTCGCAACGATCCTCGATGCGGTTTGGGTAGGCGCTATTGTTCTTTAGGTAAGGTGTTGGGTCCATAAAACCCTCTGTTTTTTCATCTCTACCGTAGGAGAGGTGCGCTCCAGTCGCTCCATAAGCGATGGAATCGATGATAGTTCCCTCTTTGCGGAGGACGATGGCACCTCCGTCCGCATCCAATTTGTAAGGGGAGTGGTCGCTCTTTTTGCTGTTTTTTTGCGCATCTGCTTCGTTATATCGTTCGTCGAACCACATTAGGTTTAACGCCTTTCCATCGACATAATAATCTTGCTGGATCACCCATTCCCATTTGAGTTTGAGCTTCCCTTTACTTGTTAGTTTGTAATGGGTGATGGTGTACGATTTGAGGTTCTCCCGACAATCCCCTTGGTTGGCAAACTCAATGAATCCAGAGAAGTTGTAATAGTCGCTGTCCATATAGGTGGAGAGGTTGCAAGGCATGATTTCGTTGATGCTGATTGCGGGTTTGTAATTGGGGTCCTCTTTGAAAACAGCCGTAAAAGATAGATCCTTTTTTACCCCAAATATCTTTAGTGTATTCCCCATCATTTCATCGGGGGTGTCTCCTTCCCAGTGTGAGAAGAGGTAACCGCAGTTCGGTGTCGCCACAATGATGGCGGTATCTTCCGGTACGAATTGATTGTTGGCGCTGTTGGTGCTGACTGATCCACCGCCGCTGATGTTCACGTTTGTTTTGATTGTGTTGGTAATCAACTGGAAATAGGCGGTTAGTCGAAGGTCGCGCGGAAGCTTTTCGATGGTTATTGTGTCCAATGTCGAGTAGTCGCGGTCATTCAATCTCCATTTGGTGAATTGGTAGCCTCTGTTGGCGGTGGCGACGAAAGTTCCGGTCTCGTCCTTTATGTATGACTTCTTATCGCTGACAACGCTTCCTCCTGCGGTAGGTTCTGACTTGATGGTAAGCCTAACGCTCTCTTGTCTCTGTGCGTTTAGCGAGAAGCAACTCATAGAGATGCATTGTAGGATGAAGAGTATAGAGAACAGCGTTTGTCTGGATTTTTCCCTGTTCATAATAGTTCTGTTTATGGTTGTTTTGTGAATTTTGTGCTTTTCATTTTCAAGACAAATATAGTTGTTTTGATTAGATAATCATTTGATTTTTCAATGATAGGCGATTTTTTTTCAAAGAATGGAGGTGTCATAACGCAAGAAGGACATCCCTTGTGGAATGCCCTTCGTCGAAAAATATGGGGAGTAGGATTAATATTCGAATATTCCGAACTCGCTCTCTATAACAAGTTGTGTCTTCTCCGATTTCTCCACAAAACCGACGATTTGAGCGTCGATTCCGAATGATTTGGATATGCTGATCACCTCGTCAGCCTTCTCCTTTGGCAAGTAGATTTCGAAACGGTGTCCCATGTTGAATACCTTGTACATCTCTTGCCAATCGGTCTTTGATTGCTCTTGGATGGTCTTGAACAATGGCGGTACAGGGAACATGTTGTTCTTGGTGATCTTCACATTCTCAACAAAGTGTAGCACCTTGGTCTGCGCACCGCCTGAACAGTGGATCATACCGTGGATGGATGGACGAAGTTGGTCCAAGATCTTTTTGATGACCGGAGCGTAGGTGCGGGTAGGAGAGAGTACCATCTTTCCTGCGTTCACAGGACAATTCTCTACCGCATCAGTCAATTTTAGGCCACCTGAATATACCAGTTCGTCGGGAACGGCCGCATCGAAACTCTCTGGATATTTCTTTGCCAAATACTTGGCGAATACGTCGTGGCGCGCGGAGGTCAATCCGTTGCTGCCCATACCGCCGTTGTACTCCTTCTCGTAAGTGGCCTGTCCGTATGATGCCAAACCTACGATGACATCGCCTGGTTGGATGTTCGCGTTGTCGATCACGTCGGAACGCTTCATTCTACAAGTAACGGTGCTGTCCACGATGATGGTACGTACCAAGTCGCCCACATCAGCGGTCTCGCCGCCGGTAGCATAGACGCCTACACCCATTTCACGGAGTTCGGCTAGCAATTCGTCTGTACCGTTGATGATCGCTGATATCACCTCGCCAGGAACGAGAAGTTTGTTTCTTCCGATGGTGGAGGATACCAAGATATTGTCGGTTGCTCCAACGCAGAGTAAATCGTCGATATTCATGATCAACGCATCTTGCGCGATGCCTTTCCAAACGGATAGGTCACCTGTTTCCTTCCAATAAAGATATGCTAAAGAGGATTTCGTACCGGCACCATCCGCATGCATGATGTTGCAGTAGGCTGGATCTCCACCCAAAATATCGGGGATTATCTTACAAAAGGCTTTTGGGAAAATGCCTTTGTCGATATTCTTGATTGCGTTATGGACATCCTCCTTGCTGGCGGAAACTCCACGAAGATTGTAACGTTGGTCACTCATAATATTATCGTTTTTCTTTTATTACAAATCTTGAAAAGCGTTGTAAGAGCGCTTTTGACTACAAAGGTAGGAAAAATTTAAGAATTAAGAATTAAGAATTAAGAATTAATATGAGAAGTTATGGTTGGCATTGAATGTTCGGTTGGGATTTTTCATCATTGACCTACCTTTTAATCTAAATTTAATTTGTATTTTTGCGTTCTATGTAAAAGTGAATTGGTATTAACCGCATGACAGACAATGGTAAAATAATGAAGGACCAAGTGTTTCTCCTCTATTTGGGAGTGACTCTCGTTTGCGCCTTTTCGGTGATGGCTTCTTACGACACCTCCGTATGGATTATGGAGTCTGCGCCAGCGTTTATCGGTCTGTTCTTCCTTTTGTCTTTAACGGCGAAGGGGGTTCGTTTGCCAGCGTTCCTTCATGCCGTCTTTATTTTCCACGCCTTCGTTTTGGTGATTGGCGGTATCTTCTCTTATCCGAGAGTTCCCTTCTTCAATCCAGATGATTTCTTGGGACAAACCTTGGGCTGGACCCGTAATAATTACGATAAATTGGGTCATTTTATGCAGGGATTCACCCCATATCTGGCGTGCCGTCAACTCTTGGTGGCCAAAGGTGTGACGCATAAGGGAGCTTTCCCGATGTTTTTGGCGGTGAGCGTCTCTATGGCGGTGAGTGCGGTGTACGAATTGATAGAGTACGCAACCTTGATATACTCAGTGGAGGGCGCTGAAGATTTTGTGGGTGCGCAAGGTGATCCATTTGATACCCAGAAGGATATTTTGTGGGCATTTATCGGTGCATTGACGGCTATGGTGCTTTGGTTCCGCTACAAATGGAGGAACATTCCTCGCATTTCTGTGGAATCATAAAGATTTTGAAAGTTTAAAGTTTGATATGAATTTATATACGAAAATATTATTGTCGATCATGTTGTGGGTTCCTGCGTGGGTTGTTTCCGTTGCGGAGGATTCCCTTTCTGTTCAAGAGGTAAAAGTGGATACGCTTGCCTCGCAGGGCGATGTGTCGACGAAAAGCAAACGAGAGAAGCGTAAGCAGGAGTTGTCTGAAAAGGAGCTGACCAAACGTAGAGCGTTGGATTCTCTTTGGGCCAATCGCCATATTTATTGTTGGCGTTCAGAGGGGCCTGTCGGCTATAAAACGGAGGGCGCGTTGGATACCTCTATGGCGGAGTTTTATGTCAATAACCGCGCCTTAAAACAGACGGTTACATTGCAGACGTTGGGAAATTTAGGATCGCCGTCCCAGTCGGCCATTTTTGCGGACAGGTCGAACAAAACCGACTATATCTTTTTCCGTCCTTATCAGATGTTTTACCGTTCCATCGATGAAATCCAGTATTATAATACCAAGATACCATTCTCATTCGTAGATTATTATGGAGGTGGCACCCACAACAGGGATAATCGTTCTATCGATGGACTCTTTACGGTGAATGCCAATGCCAAATTGAATTTTGGTATGTATGGAAATTGGGTAAAGGCTTATGGCCCTTATGTTTCGCTCTCCACCAAGTACCGCAATGCGGGATTCTTTTCCTCTTATCAGGGCGGAAAGTTCGAATACATGGCAGCCTTATCCTTCAACGGATTCGAATCTTATGAAAGTGGTGGTTTCACCGATGATAAATACATTGTCGATCCGAAGAATACGGGTAATATGGACCCTGTCAATATTCCTGTATTCACCGATAATAACGCATGGAACAAGGTCCATAACTGGAACTCCTATCTGAACTTGAAAAAACATTTTGGCATCGAACGGGATATCGAGGTGGCTAAGGATTCATTCAAAACAGAGTTTATTCCCGTCACCTCCATCTTCTATACATTCAAGTCAGAGGCGGATTGGCGCCGCTATTATGAGCGTGGTTTGGATGCTGATATCGATAGTTTTTACCATTCGTATGGATTGAATGATAAGTTGTTGTGCGACTCCTTGAATACGGTCGATTCCACCCATTTTTGGCGGATGCAACACTCTGTCGGCATCACGTTGAATGAGGAGTTCAACAAGTTGATGAAGTTTGGTTTGGCGGCCTATCTCACCTTTGATATCAAGAAGTATTCCTATTGGGACAAGGAGAGGTCATTAGCCTCCGGACCTGTTACCCATTACAATGATTCATTGGGCCATCTGATGAATCCGATGTATAGTTCCACCTACAAGAAAAAATTGGGTATTGGTGCGAAACTCTCCAAACATAGCGGAGAGGCTATCACCTACGATTTTTACGGTGAATACTTCTTTTTGGATGAAAAGGAGCGGGCGGGAAGTTTGAATTTAGGCGGAAGTCTCTCCAGTAAGGCGTATTGGGGTAAACAACGCGTGGAGATAGAGGCGAATGCATCGTATGTCCGTGAGTGTCCAGACTTCTTTGAGGAGCATTACTTTTCTAACCACATTGAGTGGAATAGGGATTTCGACTACCGGAACACGATCTCCGTGGATGGTACGTTGCGATTCCCAACCTTCGCATTTTACGATAAACTCGGTCTCTCCATGACTGCAACAATGAAGAATTTATCGAATTATATCTATTGGGGAAAAGATGCCACGCCATCGCAATATGACGGAACGATCCAACTCTTATCCTTAGCTATCCGGGAGAGAGCGAGTGTTTGGCGTTTCCATTGGGACAATGATTTGGTGTTGCAAAAGTGCAGCAACGAAACCATCCTGCCGTTGCCCTCTTTGAACTGGTATTCCGCAGCCTATCTTCGTTTTGATAATATATTCAAGGTGTTGAATCTTCAATTCGGAGTGGATGCCCGTTGGAATTCGGCCTATTATGCACCGAACTATTTGCCGGCGACGGGACAATTTTTCTTGCAGAATCCTGAAAACGAGCATTATGGAAAGTATGGCGATTACCTCCAAATGAATCTCTTTTTGAATTTCCATTTGAAGCGGGCCCGTTTCTATGTTGAGTTGAACCATTTGAATAAGTTGTGGACCAATCGTTATAATTCATTGTATATGCGAGGATATGCGATGGATCCTACTTACGTGAAGTTCGGCCTTTCCGTTACATTAGCTCATTAACATTGGCTCATTAATGTGAGGTTTTACGGTCGGACGGATAGTTGAGAAAAAAATGATGCGTTTAGTCCGAAAATGACTATATTTGCAAATTATTGAGTGTTGGAAGAAAAAACAAGGAGAGTATCATGTTTTTGAATTTGAAAAGGAAATACATTGATAGTAGCGCCACCTCTTTCTTGAAAAAGACGAAGAGGGTACGTGACAAGCGCTTCATCAATTGGGACGATGTGTCATCTGTGCTGATTCTGCTCGATGTCGAACACATCAACCACGCGCTCTTTTCAAAATTATACCAAAAAGTATCCGATAAAAAGGTGAAAATTTGGTGCATGATTCCGAAATATGACCCCCGTACGGGAGATTCTGAAAATGTTTTCTTTTTCGATAGGAAATCGATCTCCTTGTTGGAGAAACCCAATAATATCATTACGGGAAAATTCCTCTCGGAAAATTATGATGTCCTGATTGATTTAACCAGAAAGGAGTCGCTTCCGTTGAAGTATTTGGCTATGATCTCGACCGCCCATTGTAAGTGTGGTTTGGATAAGCCTTTGTATGATTTTTATGACTTAAAGATGTCCATGTCGGCGGGTGCGGCAGAGGAACAATTATTAGATCAAATATTATTTTATCTGAGGACCATTAAAACGAAGTGATAATTTTTATAACTTTGCGTTCCAGATAATTTTGGAGATAGTCTATGGTACAGACGAAATTTACAGGATTGGGAATCGCTCTGATAACCCCATTTAAGGAAGATGAGAGTATCGATTGGGATGCATTTGGTAGATTGTTGGATTACCAATTGCAGAATGGAATCGATTATTTGGTAGTGTTGGGCACCACGGCGGAGACGCCGACTTTGTCCGAGGAGGAGAAGAAATCTGTTATCCAATTTGTCCAAAATAAGGTGAAGGGCCAAGTGCCTATCGTTTTGGGTGTGGGTGGCAACAATACCAAGGCTGTCGTTGAAAAGTTAAAAACCGATGATTTCACCGGAATCGATGCTATATTGTCTGTTGTGCCATACTACAACAAGCCATCCCAAGAGGGTATTTACCAACATTATAAGGCCATTGCTGAGGCCTCTCCAGTACCAGTAATCCTTTACAACGTTCCTGGTCGTACGGGTGTGAATATGCAGGTGGAGACCACGGTACGTTTGGCCCGTGATTTCAAGAATATCATCGCCATTAAGGAGGCCTGCGGAAATATGGATCAAATCAACGATATCATCAAGAGGAAACCTAAAGATTTCATGGTGATTTCGGGCGACGATGGCATTACCTACCCATTGATCACGATGGGTGCGCAAGGTGTTATTTCCGTGATTGGAAACGCCTTCCCTAAGGAGTTTGGCCGTATGGTTAGACTCTCTTTGCAAGGTGATTATGAGTCGGCGCGACAAATCCATCAGAAGTTCACTGATTTGTTTGATTTGTTGTTTGTGGATGGAAATCCTGCGGGTGCAAAGTGTATGCTCTCGTTGATGGGTTACATCAACAATCGATTGCGATTGCCTCTCGTTCCGACCAGAATGACGACTTACGAGAAGATCAGAGAGGTCTTGAATGGCCTAAATATCAAGTGTTAGAGACGAAGGCGATTCATGCGTTATCTAATCGGCTTTTCGTACAAGGGGACCCATTATCATGGATGGCAGATACAGCCCAATGGCGTGACTGTACAGTCTGAATTGACCGCAGCCTTATCCCTTGTTTTGCGGAAAGAGATTGAGCTGACAGGGGCGGGTAGGACAGATGCCGGGGTTCATGCCAAGCGGATGGCCGCCCATTTCGACTATGAGGATGAAATCGTCGATTCCAGAAATTTGGTTAACAAGTTAAATAGTCTGCTTCCCTTGGATATCGCTGTGCACGATATTAAGAGGGTAGCAGATGATTTTCATGCCCGTTTTGATGCAAAATCAAGAACATATAAATACTACATTACTAGGTCCAAAAGTCCGTTTTTGACCGATTTGGCCGCAAAAATGACCTTCCCTTTGAATGTGGAGATGATGAATGAGGCGGCCGCCACACTATTCGATTATACAGATTTCACCAGTTTTTCCAAGGTCCATACCGATACGAAAACCAATAACTGCAAAATTATGCGTGCCGAGTGGGGGTATGAGTCCGATTGCCTCGTTTTCACCGTGCAAGCGGATCGATTCCTTCGAAATATGGTACGTGCGATTGTGGGGACCATGTTGGAAGTGGGAAAGGGAAAATTAAGCGTGGCGGGATTCCGTGAGATTATCGAGAAAAAAGATCGTTGTTTAGCAGGCACGTCGGCCCCGGCAGAAGGGTTGTATTTATGCGATGTGGAATATTAAAGCGTAGCGTATGGAACAGATTCCTATGGTCGATCTGAAAGGCCAATACCTCAGAATAAAGGATGAAATAGATGGAGCGATCCAGGATGTGTTGGACTCTACTGAATTCGTGAAGGGTGGTGCCGTAAATCGTTTTCAACAACACTTCGAGGCTTATTTGGGTGTGAAGCACGTGATTCCTGTCGGAAATGGAACGGATGCTTTGCAGATTGCCTTGATGGCGTTGGACTTGAAACCGGGAGATGAGGTGATTACTCCTACATTCACTTTCATCGCGACGGCCGAAGTGGTGGCTCTGTTAGGACTTACGCCAGTTGTGGTGGATGTGGATCCGGACACTTTTTGCCTCTCTGCAGAAGCGGTGGAAAGGGCGATAACACCAAGAACAAAGGCAATTGTCCCCGTCCATCTGTTTGGTCAAAATGCCGATATGGAGGCGATTCTCTCTTTGGCCGAGAAACATCATCTTTTTGTGGTGGAGGACGCTTGCCAATCGATAGGGTCTGAATACCATTTCTCCGATGGAAAGGTGAAAAGGTCCGGTTGCATGGGACATATAGGTTGCACCTCCTTCTTCCCGTCCAAAAATTTAGGATGTTATGGTGATGGTGGGGCGCTCTTTACGGATGATGATGAGATCGCGCAAACGGCTAAGTGCATTGCTAATCATGGCATGACGGTCCGTTATCACCACGATCGGATAGGCGTTAATTCAAGGTTGGACAGCATCCAAGCGGCCATTTTGGATGTGAAGTTGAACCATATGGAGGAATATATCGACCATCGGCAAGCTGCTGCTCGCTTTTATGACGAGGCACTTGCTGATATTCCGCAGATTATTCTTCCGAAGAAAAATCCCCATTCCACCCATTCTTATCATCAGTACACGATTCAAGTTCCGGCAGAAAAGAGAGATGATTTGCAACAATATTTGAAAGTAAATGGTATTTTTTCTATGATATATTATCCAATTCCATTACATTTGCAAAAGGCTTACCGAGACGATAGGTATCGACCTGGAGATTTCCCGGTAGCTGAACATTTATCGAAGGTGGTTCTGTCATTGCCGATGCACACGGAGTTGAAGCATGAAGTGTTGGCGTACATATCCCGAAAGATACATGAATTCTTTGAGTGCGTGTAGTACACGATTGAATTATAAAATAGTAACATATGGCTTTTAAGAGAAACATTGTCATTACGGGTGGAGCCGGTTTTATAGGCTCTCACGTCGTGAGGTTATTTGTGAATAAGTACCCAGATTACAATATTATCAACTTGGATAAATTGACCTATGCTGGTAATTTGGCCAATTTGAAGGATATCGAGGATCGTCCTAACTACAAATTCGTCAGAATGGATATCTGCAATTTTGACGCATTTTACAAGTTGATGCAGGATGAGAAGATTGATGGCATCATCCATTTGGCTGCTGAGAGTCATGTCGATCGTTCTATCAAAGATCCTTTCACCTTTGCGATTACCAATGTGATGGGAACGCTATCGTTGTTACAAGCCGCTAAGTTGTATTGGGAATCTCTTCCTGAAAAATACGAGGGAAAACGTTTCTATCATATCTCCACAGATGAGGTCTATGGCGCATTGTCCATGACGCATCCGGAGGGTATTGAGCCGCCATTCTCCACTACCGCTTCAAGTAGTGAGCATCATTTGGCTTATGGAGAGGATTTCTTCTATGAGACAACCAAGTACAACCCACATTCGCCATATTCGGCCTCAAAGGCTGGGTCAGACCACTTTGTGCGTGCCTTCCACGACACATACGGCATGCCAACCATTGTGACCAACTGCTCTAACAACTATGGTCCTTACCAATTCCCAGAGAAGCTGATACCGTTGTTTATCAATAACATCCGTCATCGCAAGCCATTGCCTGTTTATGGTAAGGGAGAAAATGTGCGTGACTGGTTGTTCGTAGAGGACCATGCCCGTGCCATCGATGTGATTTTCCACAATGGTAAGGTGGCGGAAACTTACAATATAGGTGGATTCAACGAGTGGAAGAATATTGATATCATTAAGGTGGTGATCAAGACGGTGGATCGTTTGTTGGGTCGTAAAGAGGGCGAGGATATGGATTTGATCACTTACGTGACTGATCGATTGGGCCACGACGCCCGCTATGCGATCGACTCCACCAAGTTGCAAAGAGAGTTGGGTTGGGAGCCAAGCCTTCAGTTTGAGGAGGGTATTGAAAAGACCGTGAAGTGGTATTTGGACAACCAAGAGTGGATGGACAACATCACCAGCGGTGAATACGAGAAGTATTACGAAGATATGTACAAGGGAAAGTAACCCGATGTTGTTCGTCTCTGTTTGGTAAGATGAGTTTCGGTTGGGTGAGAAATGTCTGTGTATTGGATTCTATCCATGCGCTGCTTCAATATGTGCTGTTGGTCTCCGAAGAGGAGGTCAATAGCACTTTTTTCTTCTGGAGCGACGGTATTGATGACTCTATCAAGCGAAATTTTGCAGGCCATTACATGGATTTGGAGAAAAATCGGCATTATTACCGTACAAAAATAGTGCTTCAATGTCCGTTCCTGTTAAACCCCAATGTTCGATATTGGGGGCATGACCACCTGACATTTTCCAAGTATATTTTCCGAAATCGGAAGTTTAATTTGTTGGAGGATGGAACCTTGAATTATGTTCCATATCCCTGGCGAAAAAGTTATACATTAAAAAAACGGATCCGTTCGTTGTGGGCCGGGCCGCTCTATTGTATGGATGTTCCCTATGCAGGAGCTGAATCAACTTGCCAAAAAATCTTTTTGACGGGGCTTTCGGATAAAGGTGAGGTCTATACCTCAGGAAAAGTGGTTGTGGATTCGTTTTCCTCGTTGTGGAAGTCTGCGGATGTGTCGAAAATCCGTTTCGTGAATGGAAAGTTTAATTTCAATGATGAACAATACTCTTCTTTGTCGGCTTGCAAAAAGATATTGCTTACTCAACCATTGTCGGAGGATGGTTTTCTGACAGAGGAGGAGAAGATTTCCATCTATTCCAAAATTGTGGAGTATCATGGGGTGGAAGGACTGGTGATAAAACCACATCCTAGGGAAAATACGGACTATCGTGGTGTTTTCCCCGATGTTACAGTCTTTGACAATCCTGTGCCTATGCAACTGATCACATTGAACGGTATTCGCTTTGAGGAGGCCTATACGCTATTCTCATCGGCGGTGTTTGGTTTTCCTTACGAACTGAAAATCGGTTACTACGGTAGTGGTGTTTCTCCTAAGCTGTTGTCGCTTTTCCCTCATTTTACATTCCCTGAAAGTGTGCGTGGGCAGAATGCTGTTTTTCTGGATGTGAAAGGCCTCTTTTTTTGATTTGAAATCCTTAAAAAAGTATTTGATTTGTTGTGAAATATTGCCTAAATCTACTATATTTGCATAAATCAAATGGGATGTTTGTTCGTATGTACGGATAATCTTCTTCATTTCATTCTTTCTCTTTCGGATGCGAAATTTACCTCCTTGATTTAAGGATGTGTTTTGTCGTCCGTGTATTTGTGTAACTATTTGTTTGTGAGTGATTTGGTGTGTCTCATCATGTTACTCACAATGACGAAGTCTTGCTCATACGCATTTTATGGATCTCTTTTTCGCACATGAAACTGCTGTCATCGATGATGGTTGTGTAATTGGTGAAAACGTGAAGATTTGGCACTTTTCCCATATTATGAAGGGTGCTTCCATTGGAGAAAATTGCAATATCGGTCAAAATGTGGTGATTTCCCCTGATGTAAAAATCGGAAATAATGTCAAGATTCAGAACAATGTTTCTGTTTATACGGGTGTGATTTGTGAGGATGATGTTTTTTTGGGTCCTTCCATGGTATTCACCAATGTCATCAATCCCAGAAGTTTTGTGGAACGTAAGAATGAATTTCGCTCCACGATTGTGAGAAAAGGTGCCTCCATAGGTGCGAATGCGACGGTGGTTTGTGGCGTGGAGATTGGTTCATACGCGATGATTGGCGCAGGAACCGTTGTCACCAAAGATGTAAAACCGTTTGCGTTGGTGGTGGGAAATCCAGGAAAACAGATCGGTTGGGTGAGTGAGTATGGACATGCGCTTGTGTTCGATGAAAATGGTCGGGCTATTTGTCCTGAAACACACGCTTTTTATGAATTAAAAAATGGTTCTGTCACCAAGGTTGGGTGATGGATTTAACAAAGATATAACGAGATGGTTAAGTTCGCTGTAATTGGCTATGGACATATTGGTAAACGCCATGCGGAGATGATTCGTCGCAACCCGGAAGCCGAATTGGTGGCGGTTTGTGATGTGTTGTCAAGGGAAGAGGTCCAATTCACGGACGATCTCCCATATTTCACGGATATCGATTCCTTTTTGTCTTCAGGACTAGAGGTGGATGTTGTCAACATCTGCACCCCCAACTATTATCATGCGCCTTACGCCTTGAAGGTTCTCGACGCAAAGCACCATGTCGTTATCGAGAAACCCATTGCCCTAACCAAAGCGGATGCTGAAAAGTTGGTCTATAAGTCGCTTGAGGTTTCTAAAAGGGTGTTTTGTGTGATGCAAAACCGTTATTCCCCTCCTTCCGTATGGTTGAAGCAGATGGTGACGGAGCAGAAGTTGGGTAAAATCTTCATGGTTCAACTCAACTGTTATTGGAACCGTGACGAACGATACTACAAGAAGGGAAACTGGCACGGCGACGCTAAATTGGATGGCGGAACACTCTTTACGCAGTTCTCTCATTTTATCGATATCATGTACTGGTTGTTTGGAGACATTACCAATATCGTAGGCCATTTCAATGACTTCTCCCATAAGGATTTGACAGACTTTGAGGATAGTGGCGTGGTGACCTTTGATTTTATGAATGGAGGAATGGGATGCCTCAATTATTCGACAGCCGTTTGGGATACCAATTTGGAGAGTAGTATCTCCATTGTGGGAGAGAAGGGAACGATCAAGGTGGCTGGACAATACATGAACGAGGTGGTCTATTGCCACATCAAGGATTATGAGATGCCGGAACTGGCTCCAAGTAATCCGCCGAATGACTATGGTGCATACAAAGGCTCCGCCCAAAACCACCATTTGGTAATTCAGAATGTGATTGATACTTTGCAAAACGATAATAGCATTACTACCAATGTCTTGGAGGGATTAAAGGTGGTTGATATCATAGAGAGAATCTATGCGGTCAGAGACGCCGTATGGAAAAAAATTTAGTGGTATGAGAGATTTTAAGGATTTACAGATTGCCGTTGCCGGAACTGGTTATGTAGGATTAAGCATCGCTACATTATTGGCGCAGAAACACCAAGTTGTAGCTGTGGATGTAGTGCCAGAGAAGGTTGAAATGATTAACCGCAAGCAATCTCCGATTCAAGACGAATACATCGAGAAATATTTGGCGGAAAAAGAGTTGAATCTGACTGCCACGTTGGATGGCGCTTCGGCTTATAAGGAGGCTGACTTTGTGGTGATTGCGGCTCCTACCAACTATGATCCTGTCAAGAATTATTTTGACACGACGCATGTGGAGGAGGTGATCGACTTGGTGTTGGAGGTGAACCCTTCCGCCGTGATGGTCATCAAGAGTACTATCCCTGTAGGTTACACCCGAAACCTTTATGTGAAATATGCGCAAAAAGGTGTCGGCCGCTTCAATTTGCTTTTTTCTCCAGAGTTTTTGAGAGAGAGCAAGGCGTTGTACGATAATCTCTATCCTTCGAGAATTATTGTCGGATATCCTAAATTGATCGACAATGCGGAGTTCGAAGAGGAGAACGATGCGATCAGAAAGATTGCGGATGTGCCTTTCTTGGAAGGGGCTGCGAAAACGTTCGCCGAGTTGTTGAAAGAGGGTGCTATCAAGGAGAATATCGATACGTTGTTTATGGGCATGAAGGAGGCGGAGGCGGTCAAGCTTTTCGCCAATACCTATTTGGCGTTGCGTGTCAGCTATTTCAACGAGTTGGACACTTACGCCGAGGTGAAGGGATTGGATGCCCAAGCCATTATCCAGGGTGTCGGTTTGGATCCAAGAATTGGAACCCACTACAACAATCCATCTTTCGGATATGGTGGTTACTGCTTACCAAAAGATACCAAGCAGTTGCTGGCTAACTATGCGGATGTGCCGCAAAATATGATGACCGCTATCGTGGAGAGTAACAGAACCCGTAAAGATTTCATTGCGGATCAAGTATTGAGCAAGGCCGGTTATTATGGCTATTCCAAGAATAATCAATATGGCGGTGATGAAGCATCCGTGACGATTGGCGTTTACCGTTTGACCATGAAGTCTAATTCGGATAATTTCCGTCAAAGTTCCATCCAAGGTGTGATGAAGCGCATCAAAGCGAAAGGTGCCACGATCATCATCTATGAGCCAACCTTAAAGGATGGCGAGACATTCTTCGGCAGTTTGGTTGTCAATGATTTGGCTAAATTCAAGTCGCAAAGCCAAGCCATCATAGCCAACCGCTACGACAGCTGTTTGGACGATGTGGAGGAGAAGGTTTATACGAGAGATTTGTTTAGAAGGGATTAATGGCTGAAGAAAATCTTAAGTCGAAAACCAAGAAGGGCTTGATTTGGAGTGCTTTGGGGAATGTGGCGAACCAAGGAATCCGATTCGTATTGGGCCTGGTTTTAGCTCGGTTGTTAAGTCCGGATGCATATGGAGTGATAGGTATGTTAACTATATTCATATGCGTCATTAGTATTTTCATCGACTGTGGATTTTCTCAAGCACTAATTGCTAAAAAAGATAGAACCAAAATTGATTTTTCAACGGAATTTTGGTTTAATGTAGGCGTTGGTATATTGGGGTATATGGTCCTATTCATCATATCTCCTTTTGTTGCCGATTTTTATAAAATGCCAATTCTTTCTCCTATCTTGAAAGTGATAGGGTTAGGGGTAATTGTTAATTCTCTTTGTGTTGTTCAATCGGCACAACTATCCATTCGTCTTGATTTTAAAACTTCGGCAAAAATCAGCGTATTTTCTCAATGTATTTCTGGTGTTGTCGGAATTGTTTTTGCCTATCAGGGGTTAGGTGTGTGGGCTTTAGTTATTCAGCAACTCATGGGTTCTATCATGAACGCATGTTGTTTGTGGGTAATTGTACGTTGGATGCCATCCTTTGAGTTTTCTGTTGAATCTTTCCGTTATTTGTGGAGATATGGAAGTAAGGTGTTGTTTTCTTCTCTTATAACTCAAATACATGATAACATCTATCCGCTTATAATTGGAAAGTTCTATAATTCTGCGAGTTTAGGTTTGTATAGTAGAGCGCAGGCTTTTGCCGCTCTTCCGTCAAGTAATATCGCAAATGTTTTGGGCAATGTCACCTTCCCTGTTTTGTGTACAGTAAATGATGACAAAGATCGGTTGGCTTCTGTTTATCGAAATCTTGTTCGTTTATCTGCTTTTATAGTGTTTCCTTTGATGTTAGGTATGCTGGTTTTGTCAGAACCTTTGGTGCATGTTTTGTTGAATGCCCAATGGTATGATTGTATATTGCTTCTCCAAGTTTTGTGTTTGGCAATGGTGTGGCAGCCTATCAGTTTGGTAAATCTCAATTTGCTTAAGGCGGCAAAGCGTACGGACGTATTGTTGAAATTGGATATTGTCAAAAGAACCATTGGTTTGATTATTTTGGTGGTCACCTGTCAGGTGAGTGTTTTTGCGATAGCTGTTGGGTATGCGTTTTTAGCATTATTTAGCGTAATATTGAACACAGTATGCACAAGTAGAGTCCTAAATGTCTCATTTATTATGCAAATGAAGGATATAGTATCTATTTTCCTCAATTCAATGGTGATGGCATGTGTGGTAGGTTCTTTGTCTTTGTTTATTACAAATGACTATGTGTTGCTGTTTTCGGGGGTTGTAGTCGGTGCGTTATACTATTTCGTATCTGGAAATTTGTTCTTTAAGGAAGAGATTCAGAACGTGAAGTATATGTTGAAGAAGAAAGTCAATAAGGAATGAAGATACTGGTTTTAGGCGGAACGGGTGCAATGGGGGTGCATTTGGTTGAGATTCTTTCTTCTCAATCTGCCAATGAGATTTGGGTAACATCTCGATCCCAACGTGCTTCTAAAAAGTCCAATGTCGTCTATCTTCGTGGAAATGCGATGGATAAAGACTTCCTGTATCCATTGATCACAGAGAACGATTTTGATGTTATAGTGGATTTTATGACATACAATTCCAAACAGTTGGAAGAACGGTTGTCTGTTATGTTATCCGCAACTAAACAATATCTTTTTTTGAGTTCCGCAAGAATTTTTTCTTCTGAAGAGTTACCAATTAAGGAATCTTCACCCCGTCTGTTGGATGTATGTGCGGATATGGAATATTTGCATACGGATGAGTATGCTTTGGCAAAGGCAAGGGAAGAGGATTTGTTTAAGAAACAGGCAACGAATAATTATACAATAGTTAGACCATATATTACATATAGCGAGAACAGATTGCAATTAGGCGTGCTTGAAAAAGAGAGTTGGTTGTATAGGGCTCTTCATGGACGTTCGATTGTTTTTTCCCGTGACATTGCGGATAAATTCACTACGCTGACATATGGATATGATGTCGCTGTCGCCATTGTGAAGTTGATTGGAAATGAGAAGGCTATAGGAGAGTCTGTCAATGTTGTGCAGCCTAATTCAATTAAATGGAAAGATGTTCTTTCTATTTATATTGAAATAATACAAGAATTAACAGGGAAGGCACCTCGTGTTGTGATGCTGGACCATGCCATGAATTTGCATTATGCAGATAGAAAGTGGCAGGTATTATATGACAGATGTTTGGATCGTAGGTTTGATACCGAAAAATTACATGCAATCATTGGAGATTACACTTTTGTGGATGTTAAATTAGGATTAAAAAAGGCTTTGATGGGATTTCTAAAAAATCCCGAATATAGACATATAGATTGGAAAGCAGAAACCATTCGCGATAAGTATGCGGGGGATGTTACTCCAATTATGGAAATACCGGGCAAAAAATTAAAAATCAAGTATTTGTACTGGCGCTTTTTTTGTAAAACAGACAAACTTTTTTGATTTTGGATTCAGAAAATAAATATTATACACAGGAGAGAAATGTTCAGATCGTATTGAGCATTTTGAAAGCTCATAACATACGGAAGGTTGTTGCTTCTCCCGGATCAACCAATATTGCTATTGTAGGAAGTATGCAGCACGATCCATTCTTTGAGATGTATTCTTGCGTGGACGAGAGAAGCGCTGCTTACATGGCATGTGGACTTGCTGCCGAGAGTGGAGAGCCTGTTGTTCTTTCGTGTACAGGCGCCACTGCTTCTAGAAATTATTACCCAGCTTTGACGGAGGCGTACTATCGAAAGTTGCCGATTTTGGCCATTACTTCGTCTCAGGATTCCAGACGTTTGGGGCATTTAAAGGATCAGATCACGGATAGAAGTTGTCCGCCGAAGGATGTTGTGAATTGTTCGGTTTGTCTACAGAATATTCTTGATAGTACAGACGAGTGGGATGTGACGATAAAGGCAAATCGTGCGGTTCTTGAATTGTGGCATCGAGGAGGGGGGCCCTCTCACATCAATTTGGAAACAACTTATTGTCGAACATTCCCTGTAAAGGAATTGCCTCCAGCAAAGGTAATCCGTCGTTATTCTTTTGAGGATCAGTTACCTGATTTGCCGAAAGGTAAGGTTGCGGTAGTTGTCGGTTCTCATAAAAAAATGGACAAACGTCTTACAGACGCTATTGATAGGTTTTGTCATGCTTATGGTACCATAGTTTTCACGGAACATGCCAGCGGATATTCCGGTGAATATGCTATTAATTATACATTGGCGTCGTACCAAAAAATGGCTAAAGAAAATAGTGGATATGATGTGTTGATCCATATAGGAGAAATCTCTGGTTTTGTATGGCAGTCTGGTTGGGCCAAAGAGGTTTGGCGTGTGAGTGAGGATGGCGAATTACGAGATTTGTATCAATGTCTTTCGAATGTATTTGAAATGTCTGAGGCGTATTTTTTTGAGAAATATGCCGAAAAGCAGTCAAATCCTTTGCCATCTACCATTGAGCGTTATAGGAAATCTATGGAGGAAGTGTCTTCTAAATTTCCTCAATTACCATTTTCTCAAATTTGGATAACATCAATTTTACATGATGAAATACCTTCTGGTTCTGTTGTCCATTTGGGGATATTAGCACCGATTCGTTCTTGGAATTTCTTTGATATTCGGAAGGATATATCATGTGATTGTAATCAGGGCGGTTTTGGCATTGATGGTAACATATCAACACTTTTAGGTGCATCTCTAATAGACAAAAACAAACTTTATTTCTGCGAAATAGGTGACCTTTCATTCTTCTACGATATGAATTCTTTGGGAAGTCGCCATGTGGGTAATAATGTCCGTATAATGGTGGTTAATAATGGATTAGGCTGTGAGTTCCGTTTGTTTAACCAAGTAGGAAATATTATGGGAGAGGATACTGATAAGTATATATCAGCCGGTGGACATTATGGAAATAAATCGCCATATGTCATAAAACAGTATGTGGAATCTTTGGGGTATGAATATATGACAGCTTCTTCAAAAGAAGAGTTCCTCTCTGTTTATAAACGTTTTATCACGTCTGAAATAACAGAAAAGCCAATGGTTTTTGAGGTTTTTACGAATGTGGAGGATGAAAATGACGCATTGTCGGCTATGTCGAAAATAGTAGTACAGGAACCATCTTTGGAAGAAAAATTGAAGGGGAAGATTAGGCGTATAGTGGGGGATGATTTAATCGAATCGTTAAAGCGCATATTTTGATGGGAAGTAGGAGTGTTAGAAACTCATCAGTTGAGCTATTGAGATTTTTCTTCATGTTCATGATTGTCATAGGGCATGCGTATGTTCATGGAACTCACGTGGATTATCCGTTCATATATTCGTGGGCTATGGAATGGTCAACGGCTCCGCATCTCTCATTATTTGCTTTGAGTAAAGCTGGTGTTACTGGGTTCATGTTTATATCCGGTTATTATGGAATTAAGATGAATAAAACGAAATGGATAAATCTTTTCCTTGTTGCTTTGTTTTACTATGTTATTCTGATGCGTTTCCATGGTTGGCAAGGAATGTTGCACCCGTATGATTTTTGGTGGTATTTATCGGCATATGTTGTGATTTGTTTGATATCTCCTTTCGTAGAAATAGGTTTCCAATCTTTGGGAGAGTCCAAGATTCGATATATTGTATTGGGTTTGTTGTTCTATAATTATGTGGGACGTTGGATTGGCAAGGAAAATTCTCATGATATGGTGTTTCTATTGTCTATCTATTTGTTTGCAAGATATCTGAAGGTATTCTCTTTCAATGCCATGCCAGAAAAATTACGTTCCATTTGGCGTGTTGTGAATGATAATTTGGTGGTTTATACATTGTTTGTCGCAATTTGCATTATGGTACTGCCTGTTATGGCAGTTCGTTTGGGCTTTTCTGACGCTACAATTTCTTTGATTGTCTCCAATAACAATATTATATTGTTGCTATTCGCAATGCTTGTGGTAAAGTGTGGTGAAACGCATTGCACACAGGTAAAAGCGATCAACTGGTTGGCATCATCGGTTTTATCGATATATCTGATAACAGACTTCCCTACGGTAAGGCCCCAAATCAATTCATTTTTGTTTCCATACATGATGGAATGGATCGGTATTCCAATTGCATTGGGTGTGTGTCTAGGCTGTGTTATGGCAGATAAAATAAGAGAATGTATATTTTTTATAGTATATAGGATATTTGGAAAAATCATTGACAAATTCGGTGCTCCAAAGGGATAAAACTGTTAGTATAGCCAAAGGAATCGCCATTATTTTAATGGTTCTAGCGCATACTCGTTTCTGGTTTTATGGGGCTTGGTATATCAATATGTTCCATATGCCGTTGTTCTTTTTGTTATCAGGATATTGCTTTAAGGATAAATATCTTGACGATTTCAATGATTTCTTTGTGAAACGGATAAAGGGAATTTATTTCCCTTATGTGAAGTGGTGTCTTGTATTCCTTTTGTTACATTTCTTTTTTGTAAAATTCTACTTAATAGATGAAGCGCAATATAATTCTTCTCAATATTTTTCGAAGTTGATTGGAATCTTCACGTTAAATGGAGGTGCTTCGCAGTTATTGGGTGGATATTGGTTTTTGGAGACCTTGTTCTGGATTTGTTTTATATCCTATTTTTGGCTGAAAGTATCAAGAAATCCGCTATTGGGTGTTGTTGTAATGGGAGGAATCTCTATTATCCTTTTGTGGAGAGGTTGGAGCGTCCCTCATCTATGCATAGGAGGAAAAGAATTTTTGGCTTCCTCTTTTTACTTAATGGGAAAGTTCCTAAAGGAAAGAAGTTTTTATTTCAGATGTAATTGGATAGTCCTTCTATTTTCCGTTGCGTTAATTGCTGTAGGAACACTCTACTGGGAGATGGGAATGAATGGAAATCGAATGTGTTGGTGGAAAGTTTTACCATATTTCGTGACAGCCATGTTAGGTATCAACCTCGTTATTTCTCTCTCCAAATATTTAGATGGTCGTTGGGGTAGCAAACCATATGTGAAATTTCTGGTTGATGCGGGTGATAATTCGTTGACGATTTTGACTTGGCATTTTTTGTCATTTAAAATAGTCTCGTTATTAATTATTGTTATTGGGGGACTATCAATTGATGAATTGTCCGAATTCCCCGTTATTACAAGATATGCGCAAATGGGCTTTAGCCTTTTGTATTTTGTGGTAGGAATCGTCGTTCCAATGGTAATAGCGAAATATAATATATTCAAGATTTTACGATGATTTAATCGTTGCATAGAGAGGAGCAATATGAATTTGTTAATAATCAATCAACCTCCGTTTAATAGGGGAGACGAGTCTGCTCACAAAGGTTTCATTAGAGCATTGCTTTCTCGTGTGCCGAATGTTCATATAAAGGTGATGTATCGTTCTTACGAGATAGAAAGTGTTCGCCAATATCGAGTAGATGATAGTCGTGTAGAGTATATAGTAGAACCAAATCCTCATTTTTTATTCTCCAAATTTCAAGCACAAGGGCTTCATAATGGAAGAACTTATTTATGGCATATCCATCCGACATTTAGAAAATACAAGAACATCTTCACTTGGGCGGATTATGTAGTTTGTGCGCCAGGGGGAATATGCATGGGTGGATTTCAAGATTGGTGGCATCTATTTAATTTGAAGTTGGCTCAGTTTTTTGGTTGCCGATTAGCGTATTACGGAAGATCGTTTGGCCCTTTTCCCGTAGAAACGGAGTCTAATAGGAAGTTTAAAGAAATCAGCATTGAAATGCTGCACTATTTTTCGTTCCTTTCTATCCGTGATAAAAAGACGGAGTTATTGGCGAAAGAATTAGGTGTGACATATACGCCTACGGTGGATTCAGCTTTCCTTGATGATACGATAGTCGCAATTCCTTACGAGTTGAAATATGTAATCGGAGAGAAACCATATATGGTGTTCGTCCCTAATTATTTGTTGTGGCACTATGCTTACAAGGAGAGAATTTCTCATGAGACCGTTCTCTCTTTTTATTCCCAAGTTATGGATGAGGTCTGGAGAGTAAATCCAGAACTGAATATAGTTATGCTTCCTCAACTCTTTTGTGGTAGAGAGTATGCACTTAATGATGTGGATTTATTTCGTGATTTGGGTGAAAGAAAACAAGATGATAGAATTATTGTCGTGGCAGATTGTTATGGTAGTGATGTTCAGCAAGCGATTATCCGCCGAGCAAGATATGTAATAGGTGCTCGTTATCATTCCATCGTGTTTGCTATTAATCAAGGTGTGCCATGTATTGCATTGAGTTATGAACATAAAATAGCTGGTTTATTGGAAAGTTTAGGTAAATCGGAGTGGTGTGTTGACTTTGTTAATGCGTTAGACAACGAGGAAAGTCGGGCAAAGGCTTTGAAGAATATTGCGGAGAAAATTCCTTTGATGACTTCTGACATTGAGTTGCAAAGAAAAGCAAAAGCAGTAGCGGAGGTATGTATTGATAAGTTCGTAAAGACGATGAGTAGTAATGAATAACCCGTTAGTTTCTGTTATTATTCCCAATTATTGTCACGCTCAATATCTGACTCAACGTATTGAGTCTGTATTGAATCAGACGTATCAGAATTTTGAAATTATCATTCTTGATGATTGTTCTCCTGACAATGGGGCGAGTCGTGCTGTTATTGAAAAGTATCGAGGTAATTCGCATGTTAGTCATATTATTTATAATGAGACAAACAGTGGAAGCACGTTCAAACAATGGAACAAGGGTGTAAATCTCTCGAAAGGAGAATATTGTTGGATAGCTGAGAGTGATGATTTTTGCGAACCGTCCTTTTTGGAAACATTGGTGTCCCACGTATTAACGTATCCAAATGTATCTATAGCCTATTGCATACCTCAATTTGTTGATAAAAATGGTACTCTTATTCGTCCGGTTCAAGAGTCGGAGGTACCGGAGTTTATAAAGGGTGATGATTTTGTTCGAACACCTATGTCGTATACCAATGCAGTTTGGAATGCCAGTGCCGCAATCTTCAAGAAGGAGTATGTCTTGGAAATAGACAAATGTTATATGGATTATGTGGCGGCTGGTGATCGAATGTTTTGGTCTCTTCTGGCAAAAAAGGGAAATGTGGTTTATGTTCCAAAACGCTTAAGTTGGTTTCGTCAACATGGTAATGAGGTTTCTCCAGCCAAAAAGAGACAAGGAATAACGGGACATGAGGATTATCGAATTTTGAGCTACATGGAACAACATGGTTGGTTAAGTTGGTTAGAGTCGATTCGGGCTAGGCATATTTATTTGTTGGATGTGGAAACATTTCAATACGATAATTCGTCCATTCGTCAAGAATTGTTGGATCAATGGAGTTTTGGCGGAAGGTTCCCGATAGGTCTGATCCATTTTATCGCCAAATGTTATATGGCTTATCTTCGTAGAGTGACGTCCCGATAAATTAATCTTTAGATTGTAAAATGAATCCCCTCCTTTCAATCATTGTTCCTGTGTACAATGTGGAGAAGTACATCGACAAGTGTATTTCTTCTATTGTTAGTCAAGGAGATGCCTTTAATGAGGTGCAATTGATTATCGTAAACGACGGTACGAAGGACAATTCAATAGGTATTATCCAATCATATATTGATTCTTTCTCAAATATCACTCTTATCAATCAAGAGAATGCCGGATTGAGTGAGGCTCGCAATTGCGGTATGCGATATGCTACAGGTGAGTATGTGTGGTTTTTTGACAGTGACGATTGGATGCCCGAAAAATGTTTGGGAAGAATACTCGATGTTTTGAAGAAGAAGTTAAGTGAGGTTTTTCTTTTCCAGATGGATATTTATCATGATGAGAATTATCATAGGACAACATATAAAAATGTAAAGCCGGTATATGGCTGTAGTGGTGCGGATATCTTAGCTTTGTCGTTTAAGGCAGTGGAGGGATATGTGCCGACTCAGATCTATATAGCAAGACGTGATTTCCTGATCAAGAAAGATTTGAAATTCTTGAAGGGAGTTTATCATGAGGATATGGATTTTTGTCCACGTCTGCTCTTATCCGCTGAGACTGCTTCGTTTGTTGATTTCCCGACATATTGTTACCGAATCCGTACTTCAGGTAGCATCACAACAGATAACTCTCTTTTCTTCAAGAGAAAAAGAAGTTACACCAAGGTGTTTGAAAATTTAAGTAAGTTTTCTTGCAAAAATAGTGACAAGGACATCTTCGACCGTGTAATGATGGTGACTGCTTGTGGCTTCTACAACGATTTCACATATGATCAGTGGAAATCTTTCAAGAAGGAGGATTCTTTGGATGATTTTATTGGACAATTGAAGAAGGTGGTCTCTAAGAATCTCAAGAATGCCAATGGAATCACCCATGTCATTCGTATGATGATTTTTTTGATTAGTCCTACTTTGCTCAAATATTTGGGAAAGAAGATATGAAATATTCGGTCATAGTTCCGGTTTATAATGTTGAGGCATATCTGCCCAAATGTGTGGATAGCATTTTAGCATGCAAAAACTCTGATTTTGAATTGTTGCTTATCGATGACGGATCAACGGATAATTCAGGTAAGATCTGCGATGATTACGTTCAGAAGGATTCCCGTGTTAAAGCTTTCCATAAAAAAAATGGAGGAGTCAGTTCTGCGCGTAATCTTGGTCTTGATAATGCATGCGGCGACTGGATAATGTTTGTGGATTCCGACGATTGGGTTGCCGATTCTTTTTTTGATGTTCCTGATTCTGAGGCGGATATTATAGAACGACCTTATTCAAGAATCGATATGGAAGGGAAAATTTTAGGAAACTATAAACCGGCTCCAAGTCGAATCATAAATGAAGAAAGATATTTGTTTGATTTCTTCGTGAATGAAAGGATCAATGTTCTATGGAATAAAGTCATTAAAAGAAGTCTAATTGGAAATGCACGTTTTAATGAATCTGTTTCTGTTGGAGAGGATTTCCTTTTATATCTTGAAATCATAAAGCGTGTAAATCGATATGAGTTCTCTGATAAAGGAGAATATTTCTATTTGCATAGGGCTGGTTCCGCTATGTCGAATATTGCGAACGAACGTCGAATTGGAATTCTTTTTGAAAATATGGAACATATAAAATCCATACTTGATTCTTCCGAATATGATGAATTAAAGAATGGAATTTTTTGTGTCTCATACTTTCCGTTGCTTTGTGATTATCAAAAAAGCATGGCAGGAAGTGTGATTGCGGACATGAAAAAGGTGATTTCTGAAATGGCGTCAGGCAGTTTTCGTTATGTTCCTTTTATGATGCGAATTAAGGTACTCATCAAAAACTTTACTTTACATCTCTAACCTATGGGAAATGTCTCTGGAATGGAATATTGTTATGGATGTGGTGTCTGTGCCATGTCTTGTGGAAAACGCTTGATATCCATTCGAGAAAATCAAGATGGTTTTTACACGCCATATATTGACAATATTGAAGCCTGCAGTAATTGTGGTCTTTGTTCCTCAGTCTGTTCGTATACGCATGATGAGTTGGCGTTAAATAATAAACCGATTGTTTCGGTTGGAGCGTGGAGCAAAGATGCCAATGTCCGCAGACACAGTTCCAGTGGTGGTGTCTGCTATGAATTTGAAAAGTACCTTTTAGCAAAAGGATATAAGATATGTTTGGTTCGTTATAATGTTGAGACTCAAAGAGCGGAACACTATATCGCCGACAATTTAGACGATTTGGTACAGGGCTTAGGCAGTAAGTATATCCAGAGTTATACTTTGGATGCCCTTATGTCGTTTAAGCGAGGTGAAAAATACTTGGTCGTGGGTTCTCCATGTCAAATCGATTCGTTGAGAAGATACGCTATGAAATTTCATAGGGAAGAAGATTTCGCTCTGGTTGATTTCTTCTGTCATGGAGTTCCTTCTGCTCTTTTGTGGAAAAAGTATATTTCTGATGTGGAGTCTCGTGTAGGCAAAATATCATATGTCTCTTGGCGTAATAAATTCACAGGTTGGCATGATTCGTGGGCGATGTCAATTGATGGAGAAATGAGTTCGACGAAGAGAACCAACGATTTATTAAACCATATCAAGGGAGAGTATTATTCACTTTATACCCAAGGGGATCCATTTTTTGAGATGTTCTTGTGCGACTCTTGTTTCAACAAGGCATGTTATTCGAAATGTAAGTTCAAATATCATAACTCTTCAGCCGATGTGAGAGTCGGTGATTTTTGGGGAAACACCTATAAAGATGAGGAGGCGGGAGTGAGCAGCGTTGTCGCCTTCACGGAAAAGGGGAAGGATATGATTCTTAATTCTTCAATAGAGAGAGTTGAATATCCGTTTGAGGTTGTGGCTGAAGGTCAGATGAAGCGATCTTTGACGTATTCCAAGAAAGATCAAAAGATATTCGGCAAATTGAAGGAGAATGTGCCTCTTTCTGAAGTTGTTGCCTACAAACGTAAATTGAATAAGATTGAGAATTGGAAGAATAGGGTAATGCACCCTAAGGCAACTATTGTTAAAATATTGAATAAGTTTTGCAATAAAAGATGAAAATAAAGACCATCACTTGTCATGATGTATATAATTATGGCGCATCGCTTCAAGCGTATGCCCTGATGACATTTCTTATGTCGCATGGTCATGAGGTGGAGATTATAGATTATTTGCCGCGTAATAAGCGCCGCAGATATGAATATTTCAAGGTAGCTCCGACGGGATTTTTCCGTAGGATAGTCTCTTTTTTACCATTTTTGGAGCCGATTTTAGGGCTGTGGCAGAACCGATATGAATGGTTGGGTAGAAAACGTAAATACAGCTTCGATTCATTCAAGAAGGAAAGTTTGGTTTGCACCTCTCGAAAATATGATTCTTTCGAAGATTTGAAATCCGATAGGCCTTCTGCGGATCTTTTTGTGGCTGGAAGTGACCAAATATGGAATGTTTATTATGATAATGGTCGAGATCCTTCGTTCTATTGCGCATTCGAGCCAGATACAAAAAAACGAATTTCATATGCTGCCAGTTTCGGTGCTAACACGATTCCTGAGGATTCTGAGGAATTCGTCAAAGGTATGCTTTCACAAATGAAGGCGATTTCTGTTCGTGAATCTTCCGGCGTCGCCATAGTCGAACGTTTGGGGTTGACTGCACAGAATGTTCTTGATCCGGTTTTCTTGTTGACACCGCAAGCTTGGGAGTCGATGTGCCGTACCGACAGGGGAGAAGGATACATTTTAGTATACGACTTTTTGCACAATGACCCTAATGTTGAGGCTTTGGCGAAATTTTTGGCCAAGAAATACAATAAAAAGATCGTTTCTATCAATGATTTCAGGCCATTGGGTTATGTGGATGATAATGTGAATGATGCGGGTCCGATTGAGTTTTTGGAGTATATCAAGAATGCGGATTGCGTTATTTCCACATCTTTCCATGCCACTGCATTCAGCGTGATTTTCTCTCGCCCGTTTTATACCTTCCCTTTGGTAGGTCATGGCAATTCTTCCAGAATGGTGGATTTCTTGAATATGATCGGTTTGGATGATCGTTTTGTGACGGACATGGCAAACTTCCAAGAGGCAAGGAAGATTGATTATGAATCCGTTCATGAAAATATCAATCAGAATAGATCGATGTCTATTAATTGGCTGTTATCACAAGTTCAATAGTAGGGTATGCTTTTTACTTTAATCGCCATCGTCATATTACTATTCTTTTATGTAAAAGAACCTTCCAAGTGTTTGGCGTTGCTGTTTATTTGGTATCCTACAATAGTGATGCTGCCAGTTTGCAGAGGTGTGAATGTCACGACATTGTTTATTTACCTTCTTTTATTCCAATCATTTCTTAAATATGGAAAAAAGCCGTTCCTTTCATTCCCGTTTTTCGTTCCATTTATTGTTTGCATAGGTTCCTATTTAGTCTCTGCTGTATTGGGCTATAAGATAGCCTTGAGTGTGGCAAAATGGGTGGAACAATATGTCTTTGTATGGGTGATCTGGGTGGCGTATAAGCCTACGAAAAGCAACAATAGTTTTCTCTTTTTCAATTTGATGGGTTATCTGCTTTTTTTGGATGCATATGCCATGGTGGAATCTGTAACCATAGAAAATCCATTCTTGGATTATCTACGATCCAGTGGTATAGATATACCTCGTCAATCCCCCCTTTATGTGCGATATGGATTATATAGGTCGCAATCGTTGACAGTTTGGACAAGTATCATGGCGATTGCTAGTGGTTTGGGTGCTATATTTTTGGCATATAATTTCTTTGAGAAGAGGTTAAAACCCAATCCAATTTTGTATGTGACGTGGGTGTTCTGTTTGATCGGTGTGTTCATTTCTGGTACAAGATCTGCGATGGTGGTGACGGCCATAAGCACATTGGGCTTCCTTCGAAAGCTGATTAATCTAAAATATATTGTTATTTTGGGAATTGTCGGTTTTGTGGCGATGTCATTGACAGGTGATTTCTTCTCAGAGGTAGTTGAATCTTTCGTTAATTCAGACGAAGCCGGTGGTAGTAGTGTCGAACAGAGAGGTATGCAGTTCTTGGTTGCGTATAAATATTGGATGAATGCTCCCATCATAGGAAATGGATTGGATTTCACAAACTTTTTGGTAGCTCAGGAGGTTGGTTTGTTGGGCGCAGAAAGTATTATTTTTAGATTGTTGATAGATAGGGGATTGGTTGGTTTCTTCTCTTTTATCTTCTTGTATGGATATTCTTGTTGGGTTTTGTATAAAAAAGGATACTCCAATTGGTCTTATATCTTGATTGGATTTGCGTTTGGAAAAATAGCATCACTTCTATTTTTGCTGGAAGAGGCTTTCCCATTCGTATATGTGGTGTTTTTGATGAAAATGCACAGTGAGGAATCTTTTAGAAGGTTGAAGGCGTTTCTTATTTCTCGCATCACAAATCAAGACAGTGTAGTTTGCCATGATGAAAACAAAAGTTGAATTCGAAGAGATCATTTCGTTCGAAAAAGCGATTTATGATAAAATGCTCCCCTCATCATGGGGTGGACGGTTCTGTGCATGGATCAAAGATGTACAAGTCTTATCTTTGAGATCATGGATCGTTTCCTCACGAAAAATGGATTATTATAAGTTTAAGAAATCGATTTCTTCCAATCCTCTCAATTCGATTCTTTATCTCTATTACGCAAGAAAAACAAACCAGCTCTGCCAAAAATTGAATATGGAAATCCCCACTGAAAAAATTGGCAAGGGATTGACCATTTATCATCCGACAGGAATTGTGGTGAATGGGAATGCCGTGATAGGAGAGAATTGTCATTTCCATGGAGGTAATTGTGTGGGAAATTCTGGCGTAGACACTACTGCGTGTCCCGTCTTAGGAGATAATATCATGTTGGGTGTAGGCGCCAAGATTATAGGAAATGTCCGTTTGGCGAATGGAATTAAAGTTGGTGCGGGCGCTGTGGTTGTCTCCTCATTTTTAGAAGAGGGAATAACGATAGCGGGTGTGCCTGCTAAAAAAATAGAGAAAAGGTAGGGTGAAAGTATTATGGTTTGAAATAACTGCCCCAAAGAATTATACGGGCGATACGGGTGTTTTGGGTGGTTGGCAAGATTCCTTAGAGGAAGCTGTTATGGCGATGCCAGAGGTGGAATTGTATGTCGCTTTTGAAACCAACAATCCTTCGGACCCCATTAAAACAATCAATGGAATTACTTACCTTCCGATGTGTTTTTCTTATTCTCTTTGGGATAAAGTTAAATCCAAGTTCTCATGGTCTGCCATAGAGCGCGAAGTGAAGGATAAGTCTCTCCCTGTCATAGAATCGGTTCGCCCTGATATTATTCATGTTTTTGGTTGTGAATGGCCTTATGGTGTGGTTGCCTCATTAACTTCTGTCCCAGTAGTGATTCATATCCAAGGTGCGATTGTTCCATATGAAAATGCGCTTTATCCGCCGAAGTATAATATCCTAAATTATATTAAGGCCTTGAAAATCAATCTTCCGAGGATAATGGCCGCGAAATTTGTTGAGATCAACAACCGCAAAAGAGCGGAGATGGAGCGGAGAATCTGGCATAGTGTCTCCTATTATATGGGACGTACCCATTGGGATGAGGCTCTTTCTAATGTGATGCATCCCGGACGTTTTTATTACCATGTGGACGAGATGTTGAGACCTCTTTTTTTGAACTCTCCTCAAGTTTGGAAGTATGAAAAAAGGGGAAAGGTAAAGCTGATCACTACAGGTTGCACCACATTTTGGAAAGGTCCTGATATGATGTTGAAAACAGCGAAAATCTTAAAATCCTTGTCTTTTGATTTTGAATGGATTGTGGCTGGTCATTTCCCTTCTACCTTAAAAAAAGTGGTCGAACAGACGGAAAATTCGGAATTTTGCGAGAATAATATTATTTTTAGAGGTCCATTACAACCTCAGATTTTAAGGGACGAGTTGTTGACGAGCACTTTGTATGTTCATACCGCTTATGTCGAAAACAGTCCAAATTCGATCTGTGAAGCACAATGTTTAGGCGTTCCTGTCGTTTCTACTAATGTGGGAGGAATTGCGACACTTCTTCAGAATGGAGAGTCGGGTTGTTTGGTGCCAGCTAACGATCCTTGGCAGATGGCCAACGCCATCATTCAGTTGTCTTCGGATGAGGAGAGAATGGAACGACTTTCTCAAGCAGAGATGCAGGTCGCAAAAGTACGCCATAATGTGGCTAATATCCAACAACAGCTTATGGCGTGTTACCATGATGTAATAAAGAGACAGAATGGGTAAGATATTCGTAATTATTTACAAATTGATGCATGGATTTCATAAATGTATGAAATTGATGTGTCAAGTGATAATGAATTTCCTTTATCGCTTTCTTTTCAAAAAAATGGAAGGTGTGATTGAGGATCCTCGGCAGTTGTTGGGTTGTGAATACATCTCCATAGGAAAGAATACAAAAATTCATGAGGGTGTAATTTTGACAGCTTGGGACGGATACGAGGGGCAACAATTTAGTCCTTCAATTGTCATTGGGGAGAATACTAATATCGGAGAAAATTGTCACATCACTGCATGTGATCGAATTGAGATAGGGAATGGTGTCTTGACCGGACGTTACGTCTATATTTCCGATAATTCACATGGAAATCCTGCCCATGGAGAGGAGTTGGATATCCGACCCAGTCAAAGGCCTCTGTATTCCAAGGGCCCTGTTTTTATTGGAGATAACGTATGGATCGGCGAGCGGGTGTGCGTGATGGCTGGTGTGAAGATAGGCGATGGTGCGATTATCGCCGCCAATGCGGTTGTTACGCATGATATTCCTGCTGGTGTATTGGCGGGTGGAGTTCCTGCGAAAGTAATAAAAATGTTGAGAGATGAATAAGAATTGTATTTTTACAATATGCGCCAAGAATTACATTGGATTGGCCTTGGCGTTAGAGAAGTCAGTGAAACAGTATAACGACAATGTGGATTTTTACATCGTCGTTGCAGATGAGTTTGATTCGGGCAAGGAACCTGCTGTGGCCGAAAATGTGATCGTGGCTAAGTCTGTCTTGGAAATACCTGAGTCGTTGTGGACCAATATGTCGTTCAAGTACAATTTGACTGAGTTCTGTACTTGTATAAAACCATTCAGTATCGAGTATTTTTTCGAGAAAAAAGGGTATGAGACAGTGTGTTATATGGATCCGGACACCTATTTGTTCAGTGATTTCAGTTATGTCTATGAGAAGTTGTCAAAGTTCTTAGTCGTTACCGCGCCTCATATTACCATCCCAGATTATCCATATACAGGTGATTTGCCAGATAGAAGTTTCTTGTTCAATGGAATCAGTAATTTTGGCTTTGGAGCGTTTAGAAATTCACCGAAGACTCTAAACTTGATGAAATGGTGGGAGGACAGGTTGTCCATCCTCTGTTTCGGAGAGATGCTTTGGGCGGTATGTACTGACCAGAAGTGGACTGATTTCTTCCCGGCGTTTTTGAATTATGACGAGATCTTATTTTCGAATAATTTGGGATTGAACGTGGCTCCATGGAACTACTTCGAGCGTAGGATCGAACGAGAGGGAGACGTTTATTATGTTGTGAGCAGAACTGGAGCCAGCGATAGAAAAGATAAGTTGGTTTTTTGCCATTTTGCGGGATATAATTACAAAGAGTTGTCTACGGGCGTTGTAAACAACCAAAACCGTATGCGGATCAGCAATTTGAAGGAGTATCCTGATATGAATCCTTTGATCGATGAATATGTGAAGTTCATTTATGATAATAGAGGTTTGTTCAATCAGTTTCTTGACCTTCCATACTCGTATGCGAAATTTGATAATGGTGTGAAGATTGACAAGTTGCATCGACGCCTGTATAATGGAGCTGTCACAAATTTTGGATATGATAAGAATCCGTTTAAGGCTTCCGGAGATGACTCTTTCTTCGCGTTATTGAAACGTAAGCACCTATTTGGCCCTATAGAGGCGAATGTTAAGATTGATGATGTCAGTCAGATGAATGAGGGCTTTGAGAAGAAATTAAAGTTTTTGTACAAAGGACTACGTGTATTCTATAGAATCATTGGTTACAAGAATTATGTATTGTTCTTGCAGTTCATTCGTAGGTTATCTTTGTACGATGTAAACACATTCCTGTTGGGAAAGGATTACGAGAATTATAAGCTTCGATAAGAAATTGATGAAAAATAGTGATTGAGATGAGGGTAGGTATTAGTGGTTATGTGGGGAATCGTCTGACTGGTATCGGACGTGTTTTGATATGTGTTCTTCAAGAATTGGCAAAGCAGAATCCGGATTCAACATATATCATTTTCCGTAATTATGATTTTTCCGATTACGATTGTCTTCGATCTTTTAAGAATATTGAGATTGTAGATGTGCCATATACTAAAGAATCTGGCTTGAAGAATATCCTATGGCATCAGTGGACATTCCAAAAATTACTCAAACGATATAAGTGTGATCTCGCTTATATTCCAAACTTTACATTATTGTTGTGGAAAGTAGTGCCAACGATTGTCACAATTCATGATTTGATAGAGTTCAATGTCCCAGAGAAATTTTCGAAATTGCGGATGTTCTACCGAAAAATGATTTGCGATCCATTGATGGCGAAGAGAAGTGATCATATTCTAACGGTTTCACAGTCATCGTTCAACGATATTGTGAAATATTTAGGGGTTAATCCATCTAAGATTACGCTGACACTTAATGCGACTGATAAATCATTCTTTCATAAATACCCTCAACAAGAGGTTGAGAACGTATTGTCAAATTATGGTTTGCAATACAAAGATTATCTTCTATTTGTGGGAACGATCGATTATCCTGGAAAGAATATCAAGACTGTCGTCGATGCATTCTTGAATTTAAAGGGAAAGGGGAAATTAGAGGGAATGAAATTAGTCGTTATCGGAAAGAATGGATATAATTCGGAGGTGATATATGATACTGTAAACCAATCGGTATATAAATCAGACGTCGTATTTACGGGGTATCTGAAGGATGGTGACCTTCCTAAATTTTATGCGGGTGCAGCTATCTTATTGTATTTATCCTTGTTTGAAGGATTTGGTTTGCCTGTATTGGAGGCCATGTCTTGTGGTACGCCAGTTATCTGTCCTAACACCTCTTGTTTCCCTGAAATCGTGGAGGAGTTAGATGTGACTGTTCCTCCTACTGATGTGGAGGCGGTTGAACAAAAAATCATGAAAATATTAGGTGATCAAATATATAGTGCGGATTTGGCTTCCAAATGTTATGAAAAATCGTTGAAATATTCTTGGGAGGAGTCTGCCAAGGTGTATCAACAGGTATTTGATCAAATCGTAAATAAATAGTTACGGTATTTTATGAATTTTCTTTCAAGCAATATAGTAAAGATTATATTGGGGACATTGTTGCTTTTCGGGTCTCTTTTTTTGATAATAGGTGGGGGAAATGCTGAACCTGCCATGGATAAGGGAAGGCCGAGAGTTCATTTGTCTGAATATGGTAGTCTTTCGCCTGATTCCATACAAAATACGTTGTTACGAGCGGTCAATGATTTGGATGGGAAAAATTTGGTCATACCAGGCATGCGCATGTCGTTGGATAAGATTGATGTTTTAGGCAAACATGATTTCGAAATGGAGTTTCTTCCGGGAGGAGAAGTGAATTGTGAGCAATTTAGATTAATTGATTGTCAAAACTTTACCTTCCATGGTTTGAATTTGAAGGGAACCAAAGAAAAATTCGCCATTTTTGATGTGATAGGATATTGCTTCGGTTTCTCGATCTATGATTGTCACTTTGATTCGGAAAAGGACGACCAGGGTAATAATACATTTTATGGCATTCATGTAAGGTCTAATTGGTATATGCCTAATCGCACTTACGCTAATTCTCCTCATAATTTCAAGATATATGGAAATACTATCAGAAACACCCGTTACGATGGTATCTTGGTCCATGCGAATTGCAGTGATTTTCTTATAGAGGATAATATTGTGGAAGATGCAAAATGTATTGGTATTGAGATAGAGGGCCGGTATGGCGGTTGGAAAAATACTACTGTACAACCTTGTAAAAAGGCTATTATACGAAATAATAAAATGAACAGGTGTGGGGATTGGGGTATATTGTTAATGTGGTCAGATAGTACTTCGGTCATTAACAATGTTTCAAAGGGGGCATACGGTTCTTTTTTGTCAATTGGTTGTAAAAATTTGGAGGTGAGATCCAATGTTTTGGAAGGAATGTCTAAAGGGTTTGAGGTATCTCAGGAGTTTTATAAAATAGAAAATGGAATTAATGAGGATGTTGTAATTGAAGACAATCAAATTATAGCGAAACCAAGGGATAACAATCGAGGCGCTCTTGATATCCGTCACGCAAAGAATGTTGTAGTGAAAGATAATAAAGTCAATTGCCTCTTTAAACCGAACGCTGCATGTGTGTCTGTTGCTTCGTCAAAGAATATCAAGGTTTTTAATAATGAGTTTTATGCGGAAAAAGGAATGCCTTATCGTACTATGTTAGATGAGGTAGTAGATCCCGAAACAGGACAAAACGTAAATGTGTTGAGGCTTTCGGATGTTGATTTGAGGAATAATAAATATACGAAAGTAGAAGACAAACATTCTGTAAAAGTCGTCTTAGATAAGCGCAGCAATTGTTATATCAAATAGTAATTTATTGTAAGATTTTATAAATCGAGTCCGTATTTTGCGGACTCGATTTATTTATGTAATTTTGCAATATATACGCTGTGCGATAATGTTGGTCATGGCGTAGTTTTGTGCTGTCGGATGGCATAATGGACTGATTGAAAAGGCTTTTATACAAAACCGGTTGATATGGCAGAGAAGAAACTTAACGGAACAGTTATCGTGACATATAGATGCAACGCTCGTTGCTCTATGTGTAATAGATATAAAGCGCCTTCAAAGGCGGAAGAGGAGATTTCAATCGAAACGATAAAGAAACTTCCTAAAATGTACTTCACCAACATTACGGGTGGAGAGCCTTTTATTCGTACAGACTTGAAGGATATTGTCAGAGAGTTATATAAACTCAGTGATCGTATTGTCATATCTACGAATGGTTTCTTTACTGATCGTATTATCGATTTGTGTAAGGAGTTCCCTCAAATTGGCATTCGTATTTCTATTGAGGGTTTAGAGCAGACGAACAATGAGATTCGTGGTCTGAACGATGGCTATCAGCGAGGATACTCAACCTTGAAGAAATTACGTGAAATGGGTATGAAGGATGTCGGTTTCGGTATGACTGTCCAAGACAAGAATGCGCCGGATTTGGTTCCTTTGTATAAGATTTCCAATGAGATGGGTATGGAATTTGCCACGGCCTCATTGCACAACTCCTTCTATTTTGTTGAGGCTAAGAACATTATCAAGGATCGTCCGATGGTGGCCAAGAATTTTGAAAACTTGGTGAATGAGTTGCTGAAGAGTAATTCCCCAAAGAAATGGTTCAGAGCGTATTTCAATCATGGTCTGATCAATTATATATATGGACAAGAGAGACTCTTGCCGTGTGATATGTCTTTTGACACTTTCTTTATTGATCCGTATGGAGACGTTATGCCATGTAATGGAACGAAGGATAAAGAGGTGATGGGTAATTTGAACACTCAAACTTGGGATGAACTATGGAGTTCTCCAGAGGCTGAGCAGGTTAGAAAGAAAGTGCGTTGCTGCAATCGCAACTGTTGGATGATTGGGTCCGTTTCTCCTGCAATGCGTAAATATATCCAAAAGCCGGCTTGGTGGGTGTTGAAGCATAAGGCAAAGAGTTTGTTGGGCGGTAAATATAGCATGTTTGAAAATCAAATCTGTTGCGATTATCGTGACGGAAAGGTTTCAAAAGAGAATTTGGATAAATTGAGTACCTGTGATTTGAACGCCACCATCAACAATGGATTGTCGGACGATTCCAAGGAGGCGCTGAAAGGAAAACGTGGTGAGGATATTGTGAATGCGGATGTTGCCGGACAAGGTTACGAGGCAACTATTGCAGAGACAAATCGTGATATTGAGATTAAGTAGTATCGGCGATATAATGGCTCCTTTGAAGAAAATTGTTGTTACCGGAACCCGAGGCATCCCCAATATAATGGGTGGAGTGGAGACTCATTGTGAGGAGTTATTCCCTTTGGTAGCACAAAAAAATTTCGATGTCACGATAATCCGTCGTACCAATTATGTCACGGAAAATAATAGCGAATGGAAAGGTGTTAAGTTAGTGGATGTCTCTTCTCCGAAGAAGAAATCGTTCGAGGCGATTATCCATACGTTCCGAGCTATAAACACAGCGAAAAAAATAGGCGCTCAGATCCTTCATATTCACGCCATAGGTCCAGCCATTTTGACACCCTATGCAAAATTACGAGGCATGAAGGTGGTGTTTACCCATCATGGTCCAGATTATGATAGAGATAAATGGGGATTTGCCGCCAAGACAATGTTGAAATTCGGTGAACGAATGGGTTGTATGTTTGCGGATGATGTGATTGTCATCTCGAATGTTATCAAGAAGATTATCTCAGATAAATACAATAGAACGAAAAGGGTTCACCTGATTTATAATGGCGTGCCAGAACCTGACGTTGTTGATTTCCCTACTTATTTTGAAGAGTTGGGCATAGAAAAGGAACAGTACGTGTTAGGTATGTGTCGTTTTGTGCCCGAGAAGAATTTACACCATTTAGTGGAGGCTTTTGCTTCCTTTAAGAGGTCTCATCCAGAAACAAAGATCAAATTGGTCCTGGCGGGAGATGCCGATTTTGAAGATGATTACTCTTGGGGGTTGAAGAAGATGGCCAAGGAGAATGGTGTTGTACTGACCGGATTTGTGAAGGGCCGTAAGCTACATTCGTTGCTGACGAATGCATCTTGTTATGTCCTGCCATCCTCTCATGAAGGCTTACCTATTTCTTTATTGGAAGCGATGAGTTACAAACTTCCTGTGATTGTGAGCGATATCCCTGCGAATTTAGAGGTGGGATTGCCGCAAGATAATTATTTCCATGTCGGAGACGTGGTTCAGTTGTCTGAAAAGTTGGGGGCGGTGTTGATGAAGTCTTCTTCGACTCGTGTTCCTTACGATTTGTCCAAGTATAAGTGGCAAACTATTGCGGATCAAGTTGCTGTAATATACGACAATTTGTAGCGGTTAACAATATTTTCCGATCGTTGCTCCCAAAGATATTTATATGGCACAAAAATACGATTATTTAATAGTAGGCTCCGGCCTTTTCGGAGCGACGTTCGCCTATAAGGCAAAGCAGGCCGGTAAGCGTTGTTTGGTGATTGACAAGCGACCTCACTTGGGCGGTAATCTCTACTGCGAAAATATCGAGGGTATCAATGTGCATAAATACGGTGCCCACATTTTCCATACATCCAACAAGGAGGTTTGGAATTTTGTTAACGCTATTGTGGAGTTCAACCGCTACACCAATTCTCCTGTCGCGAACTACAAGGGGAAGTTGTTCAATTTGCCTTTCAATATGAATACATTCTCTCAGATGTGGGGGATTACCACACCTGAGCAGGCTGTGGCAAAGATTGAGGAGCAAAAGGCGGAAGCTGCTGCGCAATTGGCGGGCAGGGAACCTGCTAACTTGGAGGAACAGGCTTTGTTGTTGGTGGGAAAGGATATTTATGAGAAACTGATCAAGGGTTATACGGAGAAGCAGTGGGGTAGAGCTTGTGCTGATTTGCCAGCCTTCATCATTAGGCGTTTGCCCGTTCGCTTGGTTTTCGACAACAACTATTTCAACGACAAGTATCAAGGTATTCCGATTGGTGGTTATAACAAACTGATCGAGGGTCTGCTGGCTGGTATAGAGACAAAAACTGGTGTCGATTTCTTCTCGGATAGAGCCTCTTGGCGTGTGTTGGCGGAGACATTGGTATTCACAGGCAAGATTGATGAGTTCTACGATTATCAGTTCGGTAAGTTGGAGTATCGTACCGTCCGTTTCGAGGAGGAGATCATCGAAGTCCCTAACTATCAAGGCAATGCGGTGATTAACTATACTGAAAGAGAGATTCCATACACTCGTGTGATTGAACACAAGCATTTTGAGATGTTTGGACAAGAGGTCTATGATTGCCCTAAAACCGTTGTCTCTAAAGAGTATTCCACCGAGTGGAAGGAGGGTATGGAACCATATTATCCAGTCAATGATGAGAAGAACGGTAACTTGTATGCCCAGTACAAGGCATTAGCCGATCAAGAGCAGCATGTTATATTCGGTGGTCGTCTGGCGGAGTATAAATATTACGATATGGCTCCGATTGTGGAGAAAGTCTTGAATTACTGGAAGTGACAATCGATTATTATCTAAAACAGAGAAGGCGTGCCCATTGGACACGCCTTCCTTCGTTTTATACAAATCTTTTACATCAACTTATTCTTACTCACCGTAGCCACAAACTCCTTTAAGTAGAAGGGTTCGAAATAGGCTACATCTTGGAACTCTTTTTTCTCGTAGGCAGCCTCCGCCAGTTTCGCCATGTCAGCGGCGAGAGGAGTGATGCCATCGACGAATGAAACGTTAGGGTGGGTGAGGGTATCCTTGCATTTGGATGATCCGTTCCCGAAGCAGATGATCTTGTGGCTGTCCAAGATGTCGCTGTATGATTCACTGTCGATGATGTCTGCGGAGATCTCTCTTTGTAATGATAGGCTGTTGTCGTAGAAGGCGGTGTAAACCTCCATTCTACGCGCGTCGATCATTGGACACATCCATGTACCCTCTGCCACTGCGCCGTGACGGTTGAGGTAACCTTGAGACATCACTTGGAGTGTGTTTACGGCGAGAAGGGGAATACCTGCACCGAAACAGAGTCCCTTCGCAGTGGACACGCCGATGCGTAGGCCCGTGTATGAGCCTGGTCCACAGCTAACTGCGACTGCGTCTGCTTGGATGCCTTGTTGACGCATCTCTTCTGTCAGTTCTTGAATGTATTTTGCCAGCAGAACCGAGTGGTTCATACTCTCGTCGCTTACCTTTTCCAAAACAATCTTGCCGTTGTTGGATAGGGCGACGGAACAAACCTCCGTGGAGGTGTCGATCAAAATGATATTTGCCATCTTAACTAAGTTGCCTTTTTTCATGATAATTCACGGAATCTGTTTGCCGAGAACCTCGTTGCAAAATTACATCATTTATATCTCTAATAAAAGCGTGGGGCTCTTTTTTAGCGCAGAATCTTCTTCGCGCTGTCGAGATCCTAGTCAATGTATCAGGAGTCAAGGGCGTTGTGATTGATTTTTGTTTATCATTGATTCCCCGTATGGATTCTATGCCGAGATAGATTAATTGATAGGAAATCAATGAAATTGATTATTTAATATTATCTTTGAGGTACTTCCTATATTATCAAGAACTGGTTTGGGCCTGTCACCGACCATGGCGAAGCCGTGCCCAGGGGTGACTATAAATAATGGCAATATCGGTATGAAACATTTATTTTCAGTAATGTTTTTAATTTGTTCATATAGTTCAATATGGGCAAGTGATTGTATTTACTCAACAGAAAGTCTCTATAAGGATGTGGTCGAACATTTGGTTGTTGAAAATGTTGAAGAACAGGAGAAGGCTCTGAAGGAGGCGAATAAAGATTCTATGTATCATCATATTGTTTATCTGATTCGAGATAACAAAGAAATATTAGAGATAGATTCACTAAGAGGGTATAAGGTCGTTCAACCAATCTCCATTGACTATGTCTCTAGAGAGTATGGTGGTTTCATCAGTATTTTTAAAATGAAAAGTATTGCTTTTGATAAAAATTGGGGTACAAGATTCTATGTTACAATTGAAGAGTTTTGCGTCCGTAGTGAGGATTGGAAAATAATTGGAGGCACTGGACATATTTTTTGTTACAAATATTCCGAATCAACAAATTGTTTCTCTTATCTGTATTGTACACAAGGTGTTATTGATACATGGACAAGGGGACTCGATAACTTAATGAACGATTGGAATAAAATATTTAAATAACTTATTCACATATTTTGAATATGTTTTCTCCCTGTCACCGACCATGGCGAAGCCGTGCCTAGGGGTGACTATAAATAATGACAATATCGGTATGAAACAATTATATTCAATATTGTTTTTAATTAGTTCATATTGTTCAGTATGGGCCTGTGATTGTATCTGCTCAACAGATAGTCTCTACAAAGATGTGATCGGACATTTGATTTTTGAAAATGTTGAAGCACTGGAGAAGGCACAGAAGGAGGCAAATGAAGATTCTATGTATCATCATATTGTTTACGTGATTCGAGATAACAAAGAAAGATTAAAAATAGATTCTCTAAATGGGTATAAGGTGATTCAACCATTCTCAATTGACCGAATATCTAGAGAATATGGTGGTTTCCATATTTACAAAATGAAAAGTATTGCTTTTGATAAAGATTGGGATGCAAGATTCTATGTTAAAGTAGAAGAGTATGGTGTCCGTAGTAAAGATTGGAAAATCGTAGGAGGTGCTTCACATGTTTTTTGCTACAAATATTCCGAATCGACTAATTGTTTCTCCTATCTGTATTGTATACAAAGTGTTATTGAAACATGGAGGCTCGACAACTTAAAAGACGATTGGAATATAATTTTTAAATAACTTAATTCTCTTCCACCCCCTGTCACCGACCGTGGCGAAGCCGTGCCCAGGGGTGAGTAACTGCCGCGAAGTATCTCCTACATCCCGTACGGAGAAATCTTCGTGGAGGAGTCCGATAACAAGGGGGTTCCGCCGTACCGGTTCAACGCCAAGGAGCTCGACGAGGAGACCGGACTCTATTACTACGGAGCGAGGTACCTCGACCCGACTGGAACGACGTGGTTATCTGTTGATCCGCTCTTCGAGAAGTACGTTGGGATGAGCCCGTACAATTATTGTGCGGGGAACCCGGTGAAGTTGGTGGATCCCGATGGAAGGGATGCAATATTTATTACGTTCCCAGATTACAAAGCAGATGGATATCCTTATACTGGACATGCTGGAGTTTTATTAATTGACAAAAAAGGTGTCACAAAATACTATGAGTATGGAAGATATGATAAAAATAAATTAGGTATAGTTCGCCACTATAAAATACCTAATGTGAAAATGGAAGATGGGATTCCTACAGTTAGAAGCTTATACGAGGCTCTAGGCGAAATATCTAAAACAAGTGGAAAAGAACAAAGATTGGAAGGTGCTTATGTTAGGAGTAATAATTTCAAAGTGATGAATGATTATGCTAAAGGTAAATTAGCAGAGAATAACAAAAAAATAGAACTCCATATAGCTACTCACTAATAACTGTGGTACTTTTGCAGATGATGTCATAAAGCAAGACAAAAATGTAGATACTCCTACACTTCTGGATCCTCGACCTGTCAGTATGATTGGAGAATATCAAAGTGAATTTCCAAAAGTACACTATTCAAAAGAAGGAATTGCTATAGAACTACCTCATAAAACAGTTTTATATAGTCCTGAAAATGGTGTGAAGATAGAACAGTCATTATGGCAGAAAATACTATACGATAATGATGATAAATGATTATTATGGAATTTTTAATCATTAATATTTATTTAGGTTTTGTATGCTTTTTTATAGGTACAATTGTATCTGTTCTTATCCTAAAAAAACATATTCAAACAAGGATGTTAATATTGTTGATTATTTTACAATTGTTTTTTTCAATAGCATTGTCTCAAATTATTTGGCATCTTTGGCCATTTCCTTTTGATATAATGTTTGGCCCATTCTCTCTTCCTGCTGCAATTGCAGAAATATCAATACTTTCGGTGGTGGTATTATGTCAAAGATTTCAAGGAAGGTAATATAGAGGATAAATTCACTGAAAATTTAGATGGTAGTGAATTTAATAAGGAAAGTTTTACTGAAAAGGCTAATTTTGATTTAGTTTCGTGTCGTTCTGGTCTTGGTAAATTGGTAGAGAACATTTCAAAACTAACAAAAGGAACAATTAGGGTATATAATGTACGAGTTCAATGGGGGACAATCGTCTATGGATAAGAATGCACAGTATGGCATTAATTTTTATTGTCCTTACAATAAAGATCCCAATAATGATGATGTGATTGTGCCATCAAAAGACAGAGTTTCAACTTTAAAAGGTACACGAAAATGAAAAAAATGATTGTTTTATCCATTTCTTTATTGTTAGGAGTATTTGTATATTTCTTTTTAAGAGATAGAGAAAAAATTATTGTTTTTTCATGTCCTGATGACTGCGAAATAGGATGTCTTACTGGACATTTTGTTGAACTTGAATTTATCAATAAATTACTATTACCAGTTTTATATAATAGAACTGATTGTTTTGACGGTGCTCAATTAAAGCCGATTTTGTCTTTGTCTGATGATTTGAATTTAGACGCAAAATCAAGCTTAGGATCATGGAGAATGGATAGTTGTATTGTACGTTATAACAAGTTTGGATTTATTGATGACATATATATACTTGGAAATAAAGGGTATTACTTTCATTCTGTTTATCAAAAAGTTAGTGCGGAAACTAAAAGAAAATTAAATGTGATGGATTTGATGAAGTAGGAACAAAGGATCATTATACATTTCATAAATGATATGTTGATTTATATGTGGACAGATTATAATACTGCCGCTTTTTCGAACCAGTTGTAAGCCTATGGTAAAGTACGTATAGGAAGTTTGAGAAAATAGGAGTAGTTTTGACTGGTAAATATTCGGGATGTTCTGATGAAAAAGCTTTTAAAACAGCACCAACCTATGGTGAAATAAATTATCAATATAGAATGAGTAAAAAAGGATGGAATCATGCAAAAAAATAGTATTATAAAAATATGCCTACTCATAATTTCTTTCGTGATCTTTTTATTCTCAGTGATTTATGTTATGATATGTTTTGCCGCAGACGATATCCCACATACGACGTATGTTGAAAGAAAAATTATAGATTCAGATGTGAATTTATATTTAAAATCTAAAATGTGGGGGGTAAACGGTGATCATTATTGGATTGATTTGAGCCTTACGGACCAGAAAGAAATAGACTCCAAAGATTTTGTTCTTTACGGAATGGAAAACATATACTATGATACGCATCGTGATTCAGTTTGGCATTTGTTTTATATAATTATCGGACTACCGACATTTTTGTAAATGATGATACCACATTCTTTATGGGAGATATTCAAGTTTCTTTAAAGGATACCAATAATGTAGAAAACTTGAAAAGGTTTTCTATATATGATGAGTCGTAAAATAAACCATGTCAGGAAAAAACAAAATAACAAAGACAGATTAGAAACGACTTGCCAAGAAGTGCCCGTAGGGTTAAAATTAGGGCAGCTGCCTCAAGCCAGGCATTACAATCAAATACGGAAGATGTCAAAATCCCCAAATAGATAATGAACATGAAAAAACAATCAAATCTCAAACCTCAGCGCAACATCTTAATTGTGATAATGATGTTATTGGGAATTCGCACATATAGTTACGCTTCAGATTATCCTTTGGATTCAGTTATTGTTGTTAATGAAGATAGTTTGAAAACGTCCATAATAAAAAATGGAGATGAGAATAGTTACGATGATTTGATTTCCTTTAATTACGACTATGATGACACGGATTTAGACTATTCTCTTATTATGGCAAACAACTATCACAATGGTCGCGCATGTTATTTTGTATATAAAGGAATCATGCATCTGTATAAAAAGTATAATGTGATGGTTGATTCTATGACCTATTCGCTTCCATTTAGTTATTTGGAGAAGGGCGTTTCGTATAACTCGAAAGAATGCATGGATGAGTTGGCTCGCCTGTATTCTGACTCCACTCAATTATTTTTTGACAGAAGAAAAGCCTCGAAATATACGATGATGTCATACGAGATAGAATTAAAAGAGACATTAGGAGAATATATCGATTTATTGATGGAAAAAGGCGTTTATGCCAATGCTCGGGTTAAACACTGCGGATATGATAAATTTAGGAGTATATATCTAGGGACATATTTCGATGAAGAGTCGGGACAAAGAGAATTATTGGAATCTGATGTTCCATTGAATGTTGGAGATACAATTCCAATTATTTATTATCGAGATTCTGTCAATTATGTTAGTTGCCCAGTTAAGTATATGAATATACTATGTCCTCGGTAACAAAGTTGATTTTCAAACCAATAAGTAAGAAAAAATCACAAAAGTTTCATCGGAAGTATCCTATAAGGTGAATGAATGACATTGTGATTGAAAAAAGCTTTGTTTTTGTTCCATGAACGCTAATGCAAGTATATTCCAACGCCCTCTGTGGGTTTCTATTTTCGCACTTACGGCAGCCATCGTTTGGGGCTGGGCTTATCCGTTGATCAAACTCGGATTTGAGGAGTTTGGCATCACCTACGACATGACCAGTAGCAAAATCTTCTTTGCAGGCATCCGATTCTGCTTGTCCGGATTGATCATTCTCGCGATAGCCAAGACGACGAAACGTAACTTTGCCATCCGAAAGGGGAGCGACTTCTGGTATATACTTCTCTTTGCTCTGCTCAATACTACATTTCACTATGCGGCCTTCTACATTGGCCTCTCGTTCAGTCAGGGAGCCAGAGCCGCTATCTTGAACTCCACCAGTACATTCACACTTGTCATCCTGGCCTGTATCTTTTTCAAGAGCGACAAAATGACGCTGCGCAAAGCGACCGGATGTGTCATCGGTTTCATCGGCATACTTACCCTCAACGTCGGAGGCGAGGAGAGTGGATCGTTCTCCTTCATGGGAGATGGCATGATTATCCTCAATGCGCTCTGTAGCGCCTTTGCGGGATTGTTGACAAGGGGGCTGAACAAAAGGGTGGACGTCTTTGTGGGAACAGGTTATAGCCTGGCTTTGGGTGGGGCGTTGCTCCTTATCCCTGGGTTGATGGCCGGGGGAACACTACCGCATATCTCCGCATGGGGCATTGTGATCCTTTTGCTTCTCATTGGTATATCCACAATCGGTTTTACCCTATACAACAAGCTCCTTACCTGTAATCCAATCGGTAAGGTGGCAATCTATAATTCCCTTATCCCTGTCGTCGGCGCCGTCACTTCGTGCCTCTGTCTAAGAGAGCCTTTCTCTTGGAAATACGCTATTGCGGGTGCGCTTGCCACATTAGGTATATATATTATCAACAAGGGGAAGGCGTAAATGGTTCCATATTATAAAAAAATCAATATATTTGTATCGTTAATTTTCAACTTAAGAACAAATTTATGGTAATATCAATGACAGGGTTCGGCAAGTCAACTTGCACCGTTGGAACCAAGAAAATTACGATTGAGATTAAATCACTGAACAGTAAACAATTAGATTTGTCTTCTCGTGTGCCAAGCATGTACCGGGAGAAGGATCTGGAGTTGAGAAACCTCGTGAGCCAGCGTCTCGAACGCGGCAAGGTGGATTTCTGCCTCTATGTGGAGAATATCGGCTCGGAGACAAATTTGCAGTTGAATGAGCCTGTTATTCAGACTTACTGCAAGCAAATCACAGAGATTTCCAAGAATCTAAATATTCCATTGCCAACCGATTGGTTCTCTATCTTACTTCGTTTGCCGGAGGCTACCAAGAACGAATCCCAGGAGTTGGATGAGTTGGAGTGGGGCCAAGTCTATGGCGCCTTCAAACAGGCTGTTGATGCCTTGGTTGATTTCCGTGTGAAGGAGGGCGCCTCTTTGCGTCGCGTGTTCGAGGAGAAGATTGCCAATATCCGAGCTTTGTTGGTGGAGATCGATCCATACGAGAAGGAGCGCATTGAAAAGGTGAAGGCTCGCATTATGGATAATCTTTCTTCTTTGGAGGATGTGAATTTCGACAAGAATAGATTTGAGCAGGAGTTGATCTACTACATTGAGAAGTTGGATGTCAATGAGGAGAAGAACCGTTTGGCGCAGCACTTGAAGTATTTCGAGGAGACCATGGATGTCGAGGGAAGTTGCGGTAAGAAGTTAGGCTTCATCGCGCAAGAGATTGGCCGTGAGATCAATACCTTGGGCTCTAAATCCAACCACAGCGAGATGCAGAAGATCGTGGTGAAGATGAAGGATGAATTGGAGCAAATCAAGGAACAAGTGTTGAACGTGCTTTAAGATTTAAAGATGGAAAAGGTAATTATATTCTCAGCGCCCTCAGGTTCTGGAAAGTCAACGTTGATCAACTATTTGATGACCCGTTTCGACTGCTTGGAATTCTCCATTTCAGCTACCAGCCGTAGCCCAAGAGGTGAAGAGAAACATGGCGTGGAGTACTATTTTTTGACGCCGGACGAGTTTCGCGCGAAGATCGCCGAGGGTGCCTTCTTGGAGTACGAGGAGGTCTATACCAACAAGTTCTACGGCACTTTGAAGAGTGAGGTGGAGCGTATCAACGGAAAGGGCAACATCGTTGTCTTGGATGTGGATGTGGCGGGTGGCTGCAACATGAAGAAGATGTTCGGCGACAATGCGATGTCTGTATTTATCATGCCGCCTTCGGTCGAGACGCTGAAGGCTCGTTTGATTGGCCGTGGAACAGATACCATGGAGGTGATCAACGACCGTGTGCAGAAGGCTGCCTATGAGATGACTTTCTCCGACAAGTACGATAAGGTGGTCGTTAACGATGATTTGGAGCAGGCGAAAGCTGATATTTACCAAATTGTAAAAGAGTTCGTAGAGAAATAATGAAGCGGAGAGTCGCCCTTTTTTTCGGTTCGTTTAACCCAATTCACATCGGACACTTGGCGTTGGCGAATCATATCGCCGAGTTTGGTGGGGTGGATGAGGTGCGTTTTGTCGTCTCTCCGCAAAACCCTTTCAAGCAGAATAAAAGCTTGATGGATGACGTCCTGCGGGTGGAGTGGGTGAAGCGCGCCGTCGAAGGGTATGCGAGATTTGGAGTGACGGACATAGAGTTATCGATGCCCAAGCCCTCCTATACGAGCGCCACATTGGAACGACTCTCTCAGCTGGAACCGGAAACGGAGTTCGTTTTGGTGATGGGTGGTGATAATTTGCCTACATTTGGCGGCTGGCGTAGATATGATTGGATCATGGAGCATTATCCTATCTTGGTTTATCCGAGGTTGGATGGGCCGACAGAGATTCCGTCGGAGTGGGGGAGATATATGACCTTACTGGAGGGGGCGCCTCGCATAGAGGTCTCTTCGACCTTCATTAGAAACGCTATTTTGGCCGATAAGGATGTGCGATATTTCCTACCGCTCTCCATTTGGGAGGATGTCGCAAGGGAAGTGAAGAAAAAAATGCGCTAAAATTTCGTGTGAAATTTCATAAGTTGGCGGAAATAAACTAAATTTGCACATTAATTATCGAGATTTAGAATAGAAAATATTAATTAATTAATAAAAATGGCAGAAAATAAAGAGAAGGAGCCTGTTGTCGTTGACGGGTTCGAGAAAATCGAGAGTACGATGAATGGTGCGGAGAGTTTCGTGGAGAATCATCAAAAACAAATTTTGATTGGTTTTGCCGCTGTTATCGCCGCAGTTATTTTGTATTTCGTGTTGGATACAATGGTTTGGAAACCAAAAGAGGAGGCTGCGAAGTCTGAAATTTATAAGGCTCAACAAATGTTCGCCATCGATTCTTTCCAAGTCGCTTTGGATGGTAAAGAGGATGACTTTATGGGATTCCTTGAGATTATCGATAATTATGGTTCTACCCCATCAGGTAACTTGGCAAAGGCTTACGCAGGTATCTGCTACAAGCAATTGGGTCAATATGATGAGGCAATTAAGTTCTTGAACAAATTCTCAGGCAAGGATGAGATGGTTGCTCCTTCTGTGAAGGGTGCCGTTGCTGATTGCTACTGGGATATGGAAGAGACCGCAAAGGCTGCAAAACTCTATTTGGAGGCGGCGAAGGAGGCTGATAACGAGATGTTGACTCCTCTCTACACAAGACGTGCCGCAATGTGTTATATGTCTTTGGACAAGAACGCCGAGGCTGTGAAGTTGTTGGAGCAAGTTAAGTTGGATTATCCATACTGCGCTGATTACGAGATGCAAGAGATTCTTAAGTGTCTTGAAATAGCAAAAGCTGCAAAATAAATGGCTACAAAGAATTTGTCGGAATACGACTTGAACTCCGTGCCTAGTGCTGCGGATATGAAATTTGGTATCGTGGTTTCAGATTGGAACCACGATATCACTTTTAAATTACTGGAAGGTGCGTACGAGACTTTGAAGAAACATGGCGCCAAAGAGAAGAATATTACTGTTGCCCATGTTCCTGGTAGTTTTGAATTGATTTTCGGCTCCCAACAATTAGCCGACGCTGCTGATGTGGATGCGGTGATTGCTTTGGGCTGTGTGGTTAGAGGAGGTACTCCTCACTTTGATTATGTATGTCAAGGTACCACTTACGGATTAGCAAAGTTGAATGCGGAGTATGATGTTCCTTTTATTTTTGGTCTGCTCACGACCGACGATATGCAACAAGCGGCTGATCGCGCCGGTGGTTGTTTGGGTAACAAAGGAACAGAAGCGGCTGTGACCGCTATAAAAATGGTGGATTTCAAGAGAAATATTTGATAAAATATTTTGTGGATTAAAAATTAAATCCTACCTTTGCACTCGATTTAAGGAAGGGCGTGTCGCCTAGCGGCAATGGCAAGAGACTGTAAATCTCTCGACTTCGGTCTTCGGTGGTTCGAGTCCACCCACGCCCACGATATTTAATTTATCTCATGCGGAAGTAGCTCAGTTGGTAGAGCATCAGCCTTCCAAGCTGAGGGTCGCGGGTTCGAACCCCGTTTTCCGCTCCAATTTTTGAAAAATCAATTTTCATATTCTTATTTATTGTCACATTTAGGTGGATGTTGACTTGGAAAAGCCAGATTACAATTTTTGTTATCATCAATCCTTTTTTCTTTAGTTTATTTACCCATTAAGATTTTTGTTGTCTTGGGAATGTGATATGATGCGTTTCATGGTATACGCGTTGATAAAAAAGATATTTAGTTTTTTGCGATAATATGGATGTAATTGAGTTGAAAGGTAAAAACCTTGCTGAGCTGAGAACCATAGCAAAGGGTCTTGGCATCAGACGTGTTGAATCATTTCGTAAGGATGAGTTAATTTTTGAGATTGTGGACGTGATGGCCGCTGAACAAAACGGTGGTTCGGAGGGCGATGCCTCTCCTGTGGATGAAGAAGTGTCTTCCGCTAACAGAGGTGCTTCCGAGGAGGAGACGCTTGGTGGCGAAGCCGTTATGGAAGATGACCTTACTGAAAATGGATCCCGCGGCGAAATAAACGACGAACAAAATTCTTATGATAATCAGAGAGGGGATTACCAATCGTTCGACAACCGCAGGCAAGAGCCAAAGCAAGTACACATGCGTCCGCGTGGTGGATTTGATGCGATTGCGTCCGGTAATAAAGCTGCAGCCATTGCTCGTTTGATCCTTGACAAAAAGAAGGGTATCAAGACTCCGCCAATTGAGGAGGTTCTCTCTGCGACAGAGGCGGTGTCGCAACAAAACCAAATGAATAACAATGAGGTGGAGCCACAAGAGAAGGAGGAGGTGAAACAACCTCAGCCTAACAATAATGCACCATCTTTCAAACAGAATAACAATGGTCCTGCCTATAATGGTAACGGACAAAACAATGCACAGGTTCAGCAACCAGAACCACCTGCACCTAAACCTCGCTCTTATGATTTCGATAACATCATCAAGGGACAGGGTGTTTTGGAGGTGATGCCAGATGGTTTCGGTTTCATCCGCTCTTCCGACTATAATTATCTAAATTCTCCGGACGATATCTATGTCTCCCAATCCCAGATTAAAATGTTTGGTTTGAAGACGGGTGATGTGATTGAAGGTACTATCCGTCCGCCTAAGGAGGGGGAGAAGTATTTCCCTCTGATGGGCATCGACAAGATCAACGCCCGTTCTCCTGAATTTATTAGGGATCGTGTGCCTTTTGATCATTTGACGCCTTTGTTCCCTGACGAGAAGTTCAATTTGACTGGTGGCCGTACCACTTGTAATTTATCCGTACGCACGGTGGATTTGTTCTCGCCAATCGGTAAAGGCCAGCGTGGTCTGATTGTCGCGCAACCCAAGACCGGTAAGACCGTCTTGTTGAAGGATATCGCGAATGCTATCGCGGAGAACCATCCGGAAGTATATATGATCATCCTCTTGATCGATGAGCGACCTGAGGAGGTGACAGATATGGCCCGTAGCGTAAATGCGGAGGTGATCTCTTCCACATTCGATGAGCCAGCTGAGCGTCACGTGAAGATTGCCAGCATTGTGTTGGAGAAGGCAAAGAGAATGGTGGAGTGTGGACATGATGTTGTCATATTGCTTGATTCCATCACCCGTTTGGCTCGTGCTTACAATACGGTTTCACCAGCCTCTGGTAAAGTGCTCTCTGGAGGTGTGGATGCCAATGCGCTTCACAAACCAAAGCGTTTCTTTGGTGCTGCCCGTAACATCGAGAATGGAGGTAGCTTGACTATCATCGCCACCGCTTTGACCGATACCGGATCTAAGATGGACGACGTTATCTTCGAGGAGTTCAAAGGAACTGGTAACATGGAGTTGCAGCTCTCCAGACAGTTGGCCAACAAGCGTATCTACCCAGCGGTGGATATTATGGCTTCCAGCACCCGTCGTGATGATTTGCTCCACAACAAAGAGACCATCCAGCGTATGTGGATCCTTCGCCGCTACTTGTCTGATATGACGCCAGTCGAAGCGATGGAGTTCTTGAAGGATCGTTTGGAGAAGACAAGTTCCAATGAGGAGTTCTTGGCCTCTATGAATGATTAATCGGTAGATTTAAATCGTTGACTAAATAAAGGAGAAAGCCCGAAGTGAAATTCGGGCTTTTTTTATGAAATGTGGATCGAAAAAGTAAAATGAAAGAGCCTTGCCTTGTTTGTTGCGTTTTAACTGCTTTTTTACTACTTTTGTAGTCGGAAAATTAGTTTAAAAAACATATAAGTTTAAGTAATGAAGAATATCCGTAATTTCTGTATCATCGCCCATATCGACCATGGAAAGAGTACATTGGCTGACCGTCTGTTGGAAATGACCAAGACCGTGACTGGTAAGGATCTTCAGGAGCAAGTTTTGGATGATATGGATTTGGAGCGAGAGAGAGGTATCACCATCAAGAGCCATGCGATTCAGATGGATTACATGTATAAAGGCGATAAGTATGTCTTGAATTTGATTGATACCCCAGGACACGTGGACTTTTCCTACGAGGTTTCACGCTCTATTGCGGCTTGTGAGGGAGCCCTTTTGATCGTGGACGCTTCGCAAGGAATTCAAGCTCAGACTATCTCCAACCTCTATATGGCGCTTGAGCATGATTTGACCATCATCCCTGTGATGAACAAGATCGATTTGCCAGGTGCGATGCCAGATGAGGTGGAGGATCAAATCGTAGATCTGTTGGGATGCGATCGGGAAGAGATCATCCGCGCCAGTGGAAAGACGGGTGAGGGTGTAGATAAGATTTTGGAGGCGATTGTGGAGCGCATCCAGCCTCCTGTCGGTGATCCAGACGCACCGCTTCAATGTTTGATCTTCGACTCCGTGTTTAATCCGTTCAGAGGTATCATCGCCTATTTCAAGATTGTGAATGGAACAATTAACAGTGGCGATTTGGTGAAGTTTGTGGCGACGGAAAAGGAGTATTTGGCCGATGAAATCGGTATTCTCCGTTTGGATATGGAGCCTAAAAAACAGCTTTCCGCAGGAAATGTAGGTTATATCATATCAGGCATCAAAACCTCCAAAGAGGTGAAGGTGGGTGATACCATCACCCAAGTTTCCCGCCAGTGTGATAGTGCCATCGAGGGATTCCAAGAGGTGAAACCGATGGTGTTCGCCGGTGTTTATCCGATTGAAACAGAGGATTTTGAGGATTTGCGTTCATCCATTGAGAAATTGCAGTTGAATGACGCCTCCTTGACCTTTCAGGCTGAGTCATCCTTGGCTTTGGGATTCGGATTCCGTTGCGGTTTCTTGGGCATGTTGCATATGGAGATTATCCAAGAGCGTTTGGACCGTGAGTTCAATATGAATGTGATCACGACCGTTCCGAATGTGGAGTATGATGTATATACCAAAAAGGGCGAAAAAATCGAGGTACATAACCCGTCAGGATTGCCTGATCCTACATTGATTGAGAAGATCGAGGAGCCTTATATCCGTGCCTCAATTATTACTTCCGCTGATTACATCGGCCCAATCATGACGCTTTGTTTGGGCAAGCGTGGCGAATTGGTCCGTCAAGATTATGTGTCCGGCAATCGTGTGGAGTTGGTATATGATATGCCTTTGGGTGAAATCGTGTTCGATTTTTACGATAAATTGAAGAGTATTTCCAAGGGATATGCGTCATTCGACTACCATCCACACGGTATGCGAGAGTCAAAATTGGTGAAGTTGGATGTCTTGTTGAATGGAGAGCCGGTGGATGCGCTCTCTACTTTGACACACTTCGACAATGCCTATACTTTGGGCAAACGTATGTGTGAGAAGTTGAAGGACTTGATTCCTCGTCAACAGTTCGATGTGGCTATCCAAGCCGCTATCGGTACCAAGGTGATCGCCCGCGAAACGGTGAAGGCGGTTCGTAAGGATGTGACCGCTAAATGTTACGGTGGTGATATCTCTCGTAAGCGTAAATTGCTCGAAAAACAGAAGGAGGGTAAGAAGCGTATGAAGCAAATTGGTACGGTAGAGGTGCCGCAGAAAGCCTTCTTGGAGGTTCTGAAATTGGATTAATGTGTTTGTGATTTAATAAGTAATAATTGATTGAGTTATGAAGAAAAAATTTCTTGCATTAGGCGCATTGTCTATGCTATTCGTTTCCGCTTATGCGGATGAGAAGGATTTGGTGGAGACTGCTTCATCTATTTCAACAAAGTCAAGCGGTGAGATCTCTAAGGATTCAGTTTATTGGAAATTCCCTGGAGCGGTAGGTTTGAACGCCAACCAAGCCTATTTCAACGACTATTGTACCGATGGTTCCGGCGCAAGTGTGTCGTTGGACGCTTTCGTCAATTTGAATGCGAATTATCAAAAGAAGAGAGTGAAGTGGGAGAATGCTTTCGCCGCAAAGTATGGTTTCATCTACTCCACAGAATTTTCTGGTGACGATTTGATCCGCAAGAACGTCGATGAGTTCAACCTTGGTTCAAAGTTTGGTTACAAGCTTGGAAAATATTGGTATGGTACCGCAATGGCGAATGTTGAGTCGCAATTCACGAAGGGTTACTCTTACGTGGAGAATGTGAGCAAACAGGATTCAGCGGTGATGATCTCTGACTTCTTCGCACCAGGATCCCTTAAATTGTCTTTGGGTGCAGATTATGTTCCTAACAAGTATTTCAATATGTTCTTGTCTCCTTTGACTGCTCGTTTCTCCTTCTGCCGTGTAGATGCGTTGGGCGAGAGCTATGGTATGGAGATGTTGGAAGCTGCCAAATATGCGGAAGATGGCTCATTGATCTCTGAGGCTCTCTATGATCACTGCCGTGCTGAGCTTGGTGCTTACGCAATTTTGCGTTCAGACTTCGATATCACCAAGAATTTCCACTTCTTCAGTTCATTGGAGGGATTCTACGCTTACAGAAAGCACGTAGTTGACTATACTGAGGCATACCGTCAATGGTACGAGGAGTCCCCTGAGAACGCGAATGGTGATTCTTTTGAGACATTGTATCCTGAATATAAAGTGAACAGAACTGTTCATGGTTGGTACTTGAAGTGGAAGTTGGAGTTGCTTTTGAAGGTATCCAAGTATGTAAATGTCTCTTTCAAGACTCAACTCAAGTATGATAATGCGGAGAAGAAGGTGGTTGATGGAGCAAGCAGCGATTTGCCAAAGGCTAAGCTTCAATTCTGGGAGACTACCTCACTTGGCGTGTCTTACAAATTTTAATGGATAAATAGGATAGGGAGGCGGTCTGTATCGGATCGCCTCCTTTTGTTTCTCGTTGATTTGGAATTAATTTAAAGATAAAGATGAATAAGAGATTAGAGGATGTGAATGTCAAGGCTTTCCTTTTCGATATGGATGGTGTGTTGTTTGATTCAATGCCTAATCATGCGAAGGCATGGGTGCATGCGTTTGTCTCTTTGGGGTTGAAGTTTACGGACTATGATGTCTATATGAGAGAGGGAATGACGGGCTCTTCTACGATCAACGAGGTTTTTGGCGCTCAGTTGGGCAGATGTGCGACTGAGGAGGAGTGTCAGAGAATCTATCAGTTTAAATCGCAATATTTTGAATCGCTGCCTGCTGCAAAGGTCATCCCCGATGTGGATGGTGTCTTATCTACCATTGGTGCGGCTGGAAAGGAGATTTTTTTGGTGACAGGTTCTGGTCAAGCCTCTTTGTTGGACAAACTGAATCACGCCTTCCCTGGCATATTCCAAAAGGAGAGGATGGTGACCGCTTATGATGTGAAAAAAGGGAAGCCTGATCCCGAACCCTATTTGATGGCTTTAGTAAAGGGTGGGCTCAAGGCTGATCAAGCCATTGTGGTGGAGAATGCGCCATTAGGCGTTCGTTCCGCTGTGGCGGCTGGTATCTTTACAATTGCGGTGAATACGGGTATTTTGCGTGATGAGGAGTTGTTGAACAATGGGGCGGATCTTCTCTATCATAGTATGGCTGAGTTAAAGGCCGATTTGCCTCGCATCCTTCGTGTAGCCCAGCGTTCGTTCTAAAATTCCTGAATCGTAGATCGTTTGGGGGTCGCCCTGTGTGACACCATCTTCCATTACCCAAAGTTGGTCGGCGAAATGGATCGCCAAGTCCAATTCATGGGTGGATATGAGGATTGATTTCCCGCTGGCGCTGAGTCTATGGAGCAGTTTGAATATCTCTATTCTGTTTTTGTAATCCAAGTGTGAAGTTGGTTCGTCCAATAGAATGATGGGGGTGTCTTGCGCCAATGCCTTGGCGATCCATACCCGCTGTTTTTCTCCGTCTGATAGTGCGGCCAATTGCCTTTTGGCTAAGTGGCTGATATTTACGGTGGATAGCGCCTTTTCTATCATCTCTTCGTGGTGGATGTCTTTCAGCCCCAACCAATTCGAGTAGGGTTGTCTGCCGATGGAGACAATCTCTCTAACCGTAAGCATACTGGTGTCGGCGGAGTGGGTCAGCACGACGCTGATGAGTTTCGCCTTCTCCATTGTTGATAGATGATCTATTGACTTCCCCTTGATGAGGATTTCTCCCTGAATCTGTTTTTGCAGACCGCAAATGGTGCGTAGTAGGGTGGATTTGCCCGCCCCGTTTGGGCCAATGAGCGCCGTCATTTGATGCGAATCCAAGGATAAATTAAGGTGGCGCTGCACCGCCTTGAATTGGCCTTTTTTTTCTGAATAGCCAATGGTGAGGTCATTTGCCAAGAGTCTGGATTCGCTCATTTTTTCACGCTTGGATAAAGGGGTTGTTGGCCGATTCGAATTCTATGGATGTTTCGGGGCCGTGGCCCGGATAGACGGTTGTGAACTCTGGAAGAATGAGTAGTTTTTCCTTGATGGATTGCACCAATATATGACCGTTTCCACCGGACAAATCGCTTCTTCCGACGCTACATTGGAAGAGGGTGTCTCCGCTAAATAGAACTCTCTCTTGCGGCGAGTAGAAGCAAAGACCTCCTGGTGAGTGGCCAGGCGTGTGGATGACATGCCATTCGGATGTCCCGAATTGTATCGTCTCTCCGTCGGTGAGGTATCCTTTCAAGGGGACCGTTTCTTTATCCTCCATCAAGCCAAACATTTTCATTTGAGCGGGGAATAGCTCTAAAAGAAATTCGTCTGCCTTGTGCGCCTCTGGTAAAACACCGAATTCATCGTGCAATCTTTTGCATCCGAAGATGTGGTCAAGGTGCAGATGCGTCAGTAAAATATGGGTCAGGTGTAATCCGTTTTGGCGGATATAATCCACCAATCTATCACACTCTTTATCGAATAAACAACCAGGGTCTATGACGATGCACTCTTTCTCTTCGTTGGAGAGTACGTAGGTGTTCTCTTGAAATGGATTGAATATGAATCGTTTGATTTCCATATAGTTATTATTGAATTCCTTTCAACATTGGGACGAATGCACATGGACCGAAATCCTCTTGGGAGAACTCTTGCTCTCCCTTTTTGGTGAGTCGGACCATTGTTAAAGCGTCTCCCCGTTTGAGGGGAATGACGATGGTTCCGCCTATTTTGCATTGATCCAACAATTTTTGTGGAAGTTCCTCCGCTCCTGCAGTGACGATGATTTTATCGAAAGGTGCGATTTCGCTCCATCCGTTGTGTCCATCGCCATATTTGCATAATGCCTTGTATCCCAATTGGTTCAGTGTCGCCTGCGCGTTCAGAAAAAGCTCTTTGATGCGCTCTATGGTATATACCATGGCGCCACATTGGACCAAAATAGCTGTTTGATAGCCGGATCCCGTACCTATTTCCAATATTCGCTCCTTGGGTTGGGGATTCAACAATTCCGTCTGTAGGGCGACCGTTGAGGGTTGCGAGATGGTTTGTTCCGCTCCAATAGGGTAGGCGCTATCGTTGTAAGCGAATGGTTCAAAACTTACATTCATGAAAAGGTGGCGAGGCACCTGTCGAAAAGCGTTTAGCGTCTGTTCACTGCTGATGCCTTTCCGTTTTAGCTCCTCTGCCAACCGTTGCCTTAATGCCGCATGTTTGGGTGTGTCTATCATCTTTGGGGGCATTAAAGAGGTAAATAAACAGCCTTCTTGGTCTCGAAATACTCTTCTTCGAAGATTTCGTTGATGTCGTATAGGGTGGCTATTTTATGGAACTCTTTCACTTCGTGTTGCAACTCGCCTCCCTTCAGACAGATCAGACCGTTCGGTAGCGCATTGTGTTGCTGTTTTTGTTGGACATTTTTCCTGACCAATTTGACCAAGTCACCTAATGGCATGACCGCGCGGCTGACGATGAAATCGAATTTTCCCTTCTCGTCCTCCACACGTTCGTGGGCGAAGGTGGTATTGGTGAGTCCGATCGCATTGGAGACCTCGGTGGCGACACGTATCTTTTTGCCGATGGAATCGACCAAGTGGAATTGACAGTTCGGAAAGAGGATGGCCAATGGAATGGCTGGAAATCCGCCTCCCGTACCTACGTCCATAATGGTGGTGCCATCAGAGAATTTCAAAATCTTCGCAATGGAAAGAGAGTGGAGCACGTGGTGTTCGTACAAGTTCTCGATATCCTTTCTGGAGATGACGTTGATCTTGCTGTTCCAGTCGGTATATAGGTCGTACAAGGCGGCGAATTGCTCCTTTTGTTTCTCCGATAGATTCGGGAAATATTTAAGAATTAAATCCATATATCTTCTCTTGTTTTCTATTCGATTATTTCCACAAATATAGTCAAATCTTGTCTTATGTGCAACATCCCGTTGTTATTATGTGTATCTTTGCGATGACGAGAAATTTCATAGATATGGATATACTTTTTTTGCATGGAATGGCCTCCAGCCATGCCTCCGAGACTGCGGCTTTGATCCGCAAATATATGCCGGAATCAACGGTGCATGTGCCTGATTTGTCGATTGATCCGCAAATTGCCTTCCCGCAGATCGAGCGCTTTTTGGCTGAACATCACATCGATCTGATTATTGGCCATAGTTTGGGCGGTTTCATGGCTCAGAAATTCCGTGGCAGAAAAAAGATCTTGTTGAATCCAAGTTTGGGCATGTCCTATATGTATTTGTTTCAAGGTGATAATAAATACAAGGAGGTGCGTGCCGATGGCAATCAAATTTGGCATGTGGAGAGACGCATGTGCCGCCAATACAAGGAGATGCAGCGTGTTCAATACGACCATCTGACGCCAGAGGAGGATGCGTTGACCATTGGTATGTTCGGACGTATGGATTTTATGACTCGTATGGCGGCCCATTGGTTCAAGCAACACTATAGCCACCGTATTTTCATGCCTGGAGGCCATTATCCTCCGGAGGAGTCCATCCGGGATTATGTAGTGCCTCAGATTCGCCAATTTGTTGGAAATAAATAGATGATTTTGTCCGATGTCAACCTCATCTATCCCGAAATGTTTCAGATTTAAATTTTTTTAGATTTCACCGAATGGTTTTGCCATCTTTTCGTGTTTTATATCTCTTTTTAATTAACTTTGCATTTGTGCAAATTAATTATGGACAAGTATGGCAAAAAAAGAATTCTTGGAAAGTGGAAAAAGTGGGAAGCCTGCGTTTTTGAGTGCTTTTCTTTCGAAATTTAAGGATGAAAGGGTGCAAATGGCGATAGGTTTGGTCCTTTTGACATTGGGGCTCTATATGACATTGGCCTTCATCTCTTTCTTCTTTACCGGATGGCAAGATCAGAGCCTCGTTGTAAATACAAAGGGGTACGACCTTGATTATATCAACGAAAATGTTCGAAACTGGGCTGGCTTGAGAGGCGCTAAATTGGCTGATTTCTTTATCAACCGTACATTTGGTATCTCATGTTTGCTCTATGTGTTTTATTATTATTTGTTTGCCTTGTGGATGATGCATATCCGCCCACTTCGAATGCTCAGAACCTTTCTGATTTGCTCTTTCTTTTTGATTTGGCTCTCTCTGTTCTTTGGATTTTTCTTTGTGAAAAATTACGAATCCACCCATCTATTCTTGGGCGGTGAGCATGGTTATTATATGTCTTTATGGCTTCGATCCAATGTGGGTGTGGCGGGAACGGCGTTGATGTTGTTCATCTCCTTGTTGCTCTTCTTCATTTGTGCCTACAAGACGACTATTCCAAAGATTAAGAGTGCTGGTTCACTCATACTGTCCAAGTTCAACGATTCGACTGATGAGGGCGTCGTTGACGCAGCGGATGGTGTGGTAGGAGAGAGTCCTATAGAAGATCTCGCACACCAACAAATGGATGGTGGAAATAATGGCGCTTCCATCGCAGATAACCAAGATGAATCGAACCAAGAAGAATCCTCAAAAGAGGATGTGGTCGAGACGATGGATCCCGCTGACGGCGGTTCGGAAAATGAGGCTGGTCGATACGAAGAGGTTAAACCCTCTGAAAACGAAGCGGAAAAATCAGGCGAACCTGAATTTATCGTAAATGGAGCGCAACCGCAACCCGTATATGCGGAGAATGTTTCCGATGAGGTCTATCCTGTTACGAATAATGATGATGCGAATAATGGAGAGGGGGCCGGCTTTGTCGTTTCGTCCGGAGAGACGATCATGTCTGAGGCTGAGGATGGCGCATTGTACGATCCGACCAAAGAGTTGAGCTTCTATAAAAAACCTTCTACGGATCTGTTTGATCAATGCGAACAGACTGGTCCTGTCATCAATATGGAGGAGCAGAAGCAAAACAAGGATAAGATTGTTGAGGTGCTGAAGAGTTTCGGTGTAGAGATCTCCTCTATCGCCGCTACCGTTGGTCCGACCGTCACACTCTATGAGGTGACGCCAGCTGCTGGTGTCCGTATCAGTAAGATCCGAAATTTGGGGGATGATATCGCTTTGAGCATCGCGGCGAAGGGTATTCGTATCATCGCACCAATTCCTGGTAAGGGAACAATTGGTATTGAGGTGCCTAACAATAAGGCTCAAACGGTTCCGATGGCGGATATCATCAATAGCAAAAAATTCCAGGAATCTAAATTTGAATTGCCTATCGCCATTGGTAAGACCATTACCAATGAGGTCTATATGGTCGATCTTTGCAAGATGCCGCACGTCTTGGTGGCAGGTGCGACCGGACAAGGTAAGTCTGTCGGTCTGAATGCGATCATCACCTCCATTCTCTATAAGAAACATCCTGCGGAGGTGAAGTTTGTCATGGTCGATCCGAAAATGGTGGAGTTCAGTATGTATGCGCCTATCGAAAACCACTTCTTGGCGAAGTTGTCAGACTCGGAGGATGCGATCATCACTGATGTCACCAAGGTAGTGGAAACCTTGAAGTCGTTGTGTGTGGAGATGGATAATCGTTACACATTGCTCAAAGAGGCGAATGTGCGTCAATTGAAAGAGTACAACGAGAAGTTCATCAATCGTAGATTGAATCCGAACAATGGTCATCATTTCATGCCTTACATTGTAGTAATCATCGATGAGTTCGCTGATTTGATCATGCAGGTGGGTAAAGAGGTGGAGCAACCGATCGCCCGCATTGCCCAAAAGGCGCGTGCGGTAGGTATTCACATGATCTTGGCGACACAACGTCCATCCGCGAATATTATTACTGGTGTAATCCGCGCCAACTTCCCCGCGCGATTCGCGTTTAAGGTCTCTACTGGCTTGGAGTCCCGTGTGATTCTTGACCAAGGAGGAGCTGACCAGTTGATTGGCCGTGGTGATATGTTGATCAGTCAAGGTAATGATTTTGAGCGTGTGCAATGTGCCTTTGTCGATACGCCGGAGGTGGAGCGTATCACGAAATTCATTTCCGAGCAACAAAGCTATGGCACAGCCTTCATCCTTCCTGATCCACCAAGGGAGGGTGATATGGAGGGCCCTAAGGATGTCGATTTGTCTAAATTGGATCCTCTCTTCGAGGAGGTGTCTGCTATGATTGTGGCGACGCAGCAAGGCTCAACATCTCTTATTCAACGAAAGTTCTCGTTGGGCTATAACCGTGCCGGACGATTGATGGATCAGTTGGAGGTGGCGGGTATTGTTGGTCCGCAAGAGGGTAGTAAGCCTCGTCAGGTGTTGATCAGTGATTTGGATCAATTGGATATGATCGTAAAAAGTTTGAAAAAGTGATAAACTTCTTAATTTTGTGTATATGAAAAAGTTGTTTTTTATCTTACTGTCGGTCTTTGTGCCGATGATCGCGTTCTCGCAATATAGTGAAAGCGTTGATCCGAAAGCGAAGTCTCTGCTCGATAAGGCTGTGGCCGTTATGGAGAACAAGAAAGGTATGGAGGTGCAGTTTAAAATAGATGTGCTGAATACCCGTTCTAATAAATCTGAAAGTTTTAATGGCGATGTTTTATTGAAAGGAGAGAAGTTTAAACTATCTTTGCAAGGCGTGAACACCTATTTCGACGGAAAGGTACAGTCTGTCCATATGGTGAAGGAGAAGGAGGTGACCATCAGTGCTCCCGAGAAGGAGGACTTGAAGGATGTGAATCCATTGCTATTGATGAAGTCGTACAAGACTGATTTCAAGATGCGTTATATGGGAGCTTCCACTTACGAAGGAAAACTTTGTGAAGAGGTGGAACTCTATCCAAATGACCTCAATAGTGATTACTCCATCATCCATTTGATGTTTGAGAAAAAGAGCATGATGTTGCAGAGCATCACTTTACGAGGAAAGGGTGGTATCCATACCCATTTCGAGGTGGTTAAGGCGACTCCTAAGGATTTGAATGATGCGGAGTTTACCTTCGACACCAAGAAGTTTCCGGATGTGGAGGTTGTCGATTTACGATAAGGAAGTTATTAATTGATAAAATAGATTATAAAAATAAAAATGGAAAAGGTACGTTGCTTAATCATTGGATCGGGTCCTGCGGGTTATACCGCCGCGATATATGCCGCCCGTGCGAATTTGTCTCCCGTATTGTACGAAGGCTCTATGCCTGGTGGACAATTGACCACGACGACTGAAATCGAGAATTTCCCTGGCTATCCAGATGGAATCTCCGGCCCTCAAATGATGGAGGATCTTCGTAAACAGGCCATTCGTTTCGGTGCGGATGTACGCGTCGGTTTGGCGACGAAGGCTCTTCTCGCTCCTAATAATAGTATCGTGACGATAGATGGTGAGACGGAGATTCAAGCGACGACAGTGATCATCTCCACAGGCGCTTCCGCTAAATATTTGGGCTTGCCAGATGAGAAGAAGTATGCTGGCTTGGGCGTTTCCGCATGTGCCACTTGTGATGGCTTCTTCTATCGTAAAAAAACGGTAGTGGTCGTTGGTGGTGGTGATACGGCGTGTGAGGATGCGATGTACCTCTCTGCGATCTGCAGCAAAGTCTATTTGGCTGTTCGCAAGGATTGCTTGCGCGCATCGAAGGTGATGCAGGAGCGTGTGTTGCGCAACGAGAAGATTGAGATCCTTTTCAAACACGAGGTCATCGGTTTAGTCGGCGAAGATGGTGTCTCTGGCGCTATTTTGAAGAAAAATAGAGGCGAACAGGATGAGGAGGTATATCAAATAGATGTGGATGGTATGTTCCTCGCGATCGGTCACCATCCGAACACGAATTTGTTCAAGGGCAGCGTCGATTTGGATGAGACCGGTTACATTAAAACCTACAATGGAACGCAAGCGACCAATATTCCAAGTGTATTCGCAGCGGGTGATGTGGCGGACCCTCGTTACCGCCAAGCTATTACAGCGGCCGCAAGTGGATGTAGAGCGGCGATCGATTGTGAGCACTATTTAATCGAAAATGGTTTGTAAGCCATGGCTGACAACTATTTAGAAAAGAAATACGAGGAGTATGAGCGTAAGAAGGCGCTCTATCTCAAGAAGAAGAAATTAGGATTGCTGGGAAAAGGAAACAAACAAACCCCAAAGGAACAGCAAGGATAGTATAGGTTGATTATTGATTATGTCTGATACTGGTGAAATAAGCGTGAAAAATGCGCACATCCATAACCTAAAGGGGGTGGATGTCGTAATTCCTCGCAATAAATTCGTTGTGGTTACTGGACTTTCCGGGTCAGGAAAGTCCTCTTTGGCTTTCGATACATTGTATGCGGAGGGGCAGCGGAGATATGTTGAGAGTCTCTCTTCCTATGCTCGCCAATTCTTGGGACGAATGTCTAAACCAGAGGTGGACTACATCAAGGGATTGCCACCTGCCATAGCCATAGAGCAGAAGGTCAATACCCGTAACCCCCGTTCCACAGTCGGAACATCCACTGAAATATATGAGTATTTGAAATTGCTCTTCGCCAGAATCGGACGAACCTATTCGCCCGTTTCCGGATGTGAGGTGAAGAAACACTCGGTGAGTGACGTGGTGGATTATATCTATACCAAACCGGAAGGAACACGAGGTATTGTCTTCGCTCCGATCGTTTTGCCTGAGGGTAGGACTATGTCGCAGCAGTTGGAGGTGTTCCGTATGCAGGGATATAGCCGTGTCGAGGTGAATGGTGAGATGGTGAAGATGGAGGCTGCGGAAGAAGCGGTCAAAAACTATCAACCCTCCGAAGATAGGGTAAATCTTGTTGTCGATCGATTCTCCGTAAAGGACGACGCAGACACCCGCAGCCGACTTTCCGATTCTGTTCAAACCGCTTTTTTGGAGGGTGGTGAGATCTGTTTCATCCGTTTTTACGAGGATGGAAAAGAGACGGAGTCTCGTTTTTCCAAACAATTTGAGGCGGATGGTATCACCTTTGAAGAGCCTTCCGACTTGATGTTTAGCTTCAATAGTCCATACGGAGCTTGTCCTACCTGTGAAGGATTTGGAAAAGTGATGGGAATCGACGAAGATTTGGTGATTCCTGATCCCTCTCGTTCCGTTTACGACGGTGCGGTGGTTTGTTGGCGAGGAGAAAAGATGTCGGAATGGACTAATGAGTTGATTTACAATGCTTCAAAGGTCCGCTTCCCAATCCATACCCCCTATGCGGATCTAACGCAGGAGGAGAAAAGAATGTTATGGAGAGGTACGCCCTATTTCCATGGCATCGATGATTTTTTCGAATTTGTAAAAGAAAATCAGTATAAAATACAATATCGAGTGATGTTGGCTCGTTTTAGAGGTAAAACGACTTGCCCAACGTGCAACGGAACTCGCTTAAAAGAGTCCGCCAACTACGTGAAGGTGGGTGGACGTACGATTACGGAGCTGGTTTCCATGTCGGTTGTTGAGTTGAAGAACTATTTCGACACGCTACAACTGAGCGAGGCGGAGCAAAATGTGGCGAAACGTCTTTTGGTGGAGATCAACAATAGATTGCAGTGTTTACTTGACGTTGGATTAGGGTATTTGACCATGAATCGCCTTTCCAACACTTTATCGGGCGGAGAGAGTCAACGTATCAATCTGGTGACCTCATTGAGTAGTAGTTTGGTGGGTTCGCTTTATATCTTGGATGAGCCAAGTATCGGGTTACACCCGAGGGATACGCATAGGTTAATTTCTGTATTACGAAAATTACAACAGTTAGGAAACACGGTCGTTGTGGTGGAACATGATGAAGAGTTTATGCGTTCCGCCGATTATATCATTGACATAGGACCTCATGCCGGTCGTTTAGGCGGAGAGGTGGTTTTCCAAGGAAAATTGTCCGATCAGTTGCTAAACGATAAGCAGTTACAGGAGAATAGTTATACCATTAAGTATTTGCTGGGTACCGATAAGATTGAAGTGCCTCAAATGCGTCGAAAATGGAGTAATTACATCGAGGTGAAGGGTGCTCGCCAGAACAATTTGAAGGGATTCGATGTGAAGTTCCCGTTGAATGTGATCACCGTGGTGACGGGTGTCAGCGGTTCTGGAAAATCCTCTTTGGTCCAGGATATCTTCTATAACGCTTTGAAACGGGCGATGGATGGTGTGGCCGATAAACCAGGATTGCACTCTTCTTTGGAGGGAAGTCTGAGGATGATTCATGATGTTGAGTTTGTGGATCAAAATCCAATCGGAAAATCCTCTCGTTCCAACCCGATTACCTACATCAAGGCCTATGATGAGATCCGAAAACTATTTGCGGATCAACCATTGTCAAAGCAGATGGGCTACACTGCCGCCACCTTCTCTTTTAATGTGGAGGGTGGTCGTTGCGATGAATGCCAGGGTGAGGGTACGGTGACAGTCGAGATGCAGTTTATGGCCGATTTGGTGCTTGAATGCGAATCTTGCCATGGAAAACGATTCAAGCCGGATGTTTTGGAGGTGATGTATCGAGGAAAGAACATCTTTGATGTTCTGGATATGACAGTTAACCAAGCGGTTGAGTTCTTCTCTGAACAATTGGGAACCAGTGAGAAGAAGATCGTCAAGAAACTGAAGACGCTTCAAGATGTCGGTTTAGGATATGTGAAGTTAGGCCAATCTTCTGATACGCTTTCTGGCGGAGAGAGCCAGCGTGTGAAATTGGCGGAAATATTGGGTATGGAGAAACCGCAACCCATGGTGTTCATCTTTGATGAGCCGACGACCGGTCTCCATTTCCACGACATCAAAACATTGATGAAGGCCTTTAACGCACTGATTGCGAATGGCCATACGGTCATCATCATCGAGCATGACCTTGATGTGATCAAATGCGCTGATCATATCATCGATATTGGACCAGAAGGTGGTGACAAGGGTGGTTCTCTTGTTTTTGAGGGAACGCCAGAGGAATTGATTAAATGTGAAAACTCGCATACAGCAAAGTTCTTACAAGGAAAGTTGAATTGATATGGAGGATTTTAAAGAAGATATTAGAGGAGCCATCAAGGTATTGAAAGCCGGAGGCATTATTCTCTATCCGACAGACACTATTTGGGGATTGGGTTGCGACGCCACCAACGAAGCTGCCGTAAGGAAGATTTTCGAGTTGAAGCGCCGTTCCGATTCAAAGTCCATGCTGGTCTTGACTGATGATATCGCCAAAGTGGAGCGAGTGGTGGATGAGGTGCCTGATGTGGCGTACGACTTGGTTGAGTGTTCCGATAAACCTTTGACAATCATTTATGATGGTGCCAAGAATTTGGCGTCGAATTTGATTGCGGAGGATGGAAGTGTCGGCATTCGTATTACCCAAGAAGCCTTCTCCAAGAAATTGTGCCAGGAGTTCCGTATTCCGATTGTTTCCACATCGGCCAATATCAGTGGAGAGCCATCTCCCCAAAACTTCTCTGAGATAAGTGAGGAGATCAAAAATGGTGTGGATTTCATCGTTTCATACCGTCAGAATGATGTTGCGAAGAGTTCTCCATCTTCCATCATCAAATTGTCAAAAGGAGGTATAGTAAAAATTATTCGTTAAAGTATATGGGTCAAAAATCAATCAATCAACAGCATATCAGAAGGCAACGCATCAAATACATCGTTGCTGATATTGTATCGGTTTTGATCGCTTGGGTATTGTTCTTTGTGTTCAGACGCATAGAAATTGAGTCTAACGTGATACGAGAGATTCAATTGTTTTCCCCTGTCTATAACTTCAAGGAACTTTTGTTTGGTATTCCGTTCTTCTGGTTATTCATCTTTTGGTTGTCTGGTTACTACAACCAACCCTATCGGAAATCACGTCTGACGGAGCTCGCCCAAACATTCTTGAGTACCTTTTTCGGATCCATAGCGCTCTTTTTTATCCTATTGTTGGATGATCCAGTGGTGGATTACCGTGATTATTACTTGTCGTTGATTGTATTGTTCTCCATCTATTTTACGGTGGTATATCTGTTCCGCTATACCATAACACTTATCGCGACACGTCAAATTCATGCCCGTAAGATTGGTTTCAATACGCTTATCGTAGGTGCGGGAAAGAATGCCAAGGCCATTTACGATGAGTTGGAGTCGATGAAGATGTCTTCTGGTCACTTCATTCAAGGATTTATCTCTTGCGAAGGTGAGCAAGTGGCGGAGGGGTTGAATGTCTTGGGCGACTTATCCCGGTTGGATGATATCGTCAAGGAGAAGGAGATTCGAGAGGTGATCATTGCGATGGATTCTGCGGATCGTGACGCGATCTTCCCAGCTATCCATAAATTGTATCAGTATGATGTGATTGTGAGATTGATTCCTCGTGTTTATGATTTCTTGATCGGAAGTATCCGAATTGTCTCCATCTATGGCACCCCTTTGGTGACAGCCTTGGAGGTGCCTATGAATGATTTTGAGAAGAATGTCAAGTTCCTTTTTGATAAGGTCTTCTCTTGTGTGATGTTGATCCTGCTTTCTCCATTGTTGTTGATTCTCTCAATATTGGTGAAACTAAGTTCTGACGGTCCGATATTGTATCAGCAAGAGCGTATCGGTTTGTATGGCAAGCCATTTAAGATTTTAAAATTCAGAACGATGCGTATGGATGCGGAAGCCTCTGGTCCTCAATTGGCGAAGGAGGGCGATAACCGTGTGACGAAGATTGGACACTACTATCGTAAATATCGTTTCGATGAGTTGCCTCAGTTCATCAATGTGTTGAGAGGTGATATGTCGATTGTAGGTCCTCGTCCTGAGAGAAAATATTTTGGTGAGAAGATTGCGGAGAAGGCGCCTTATTATGGTTTAGTACATCGCGTAAAGCCTGGTATCACCTCGTGGGCGACTGTTAAGTATGGTTATGCGAGTGACATTGACCAGATGGTCCGTCGCTTGCATTACGACATCATCTATTTGGATAATACCTCTCTGCTCGTAGATTTGAAGATTTTGATCTATACGGTTATCACGGTTGTGACGGGTAGGGGATTGTGATCTTCTAATCATTCCGTTGAACAGTCCGAATCGTGGTGCGTCAAACTTGGGGCTATGATTGTTGTAAGTTTGTATGCTTGTTTAAAATAAAAAATCGGGAACTACACTTGGTGTGGTTCCCGATTTTATTTTTTAGTAGATATTATTTCTTGTTTTTGCTTCTCAATAGGTTGATTTGACCTCTACGGCTATAATATTCTCCGTCTGTGCCATTGGCGTGGATAACGTAGAAATAGGTGCCAGGAGCGGCTGGATCATCGTGGAAGGTACCGTCCCAACCTTGGGTGATGTCTTCTGAATGGTACATGCGACGGCCCCACTGGTCATAGATGGAGATTTCGAAATTGGCGATGGACTGATAGGCAACCCTGAATTCGTCGTTTATGCCGTCCCCGTTAGGCGTGAATGCGTTTGGAATGGCTAATTTGGACTCCGTGATCAGGATGCATCCGTATGAGCGTTGAACACATGAGGTATCGTTGAGATTGCTGACTGTCAATTGGATGCAGTGCAAGCCTGGCTCTGAAATCTCATAGGCGTTCACCTCGCTATCGTAGTATGGGTAACCATTTTCGATCACATCTTCCCTCGCATCATTATCCATGGCGAACATCCATACGAAATGGTTGCTGACCTCGTTGGCGTTGCTCTTTAAGTCGATAAAGAGTGGTGCCGAATGTCTGAATTCCTTGGCTTTTTCGATGGCCTCCTTATGGTCGGTGTAGAATTGAAAATTGTTGACGACGGACTCGTCCACCTCATGAGGCTGTTTTTCTGTTGTCTCAATGGTAGGGAAGGCGATAGGGGCGTGATTCTTGAAAACAGAGTCGCTGACAATCGTTGCCTGGTTGTTATTAAATATTTTTTTTGCAATAAGGTCCGTTACATAAAATTTGGTGTCCGTATAAGGGAAAGGTTCCAAGAAGAATTTCTCTGCAGTGGTAGTCGTATAGGTCGCACTGTCGATTGCGGGTCCATTCTCTTTCATGCCGAATGCCTTGTAGCCGCAAGATATCTCACGCTTGATTTGCTTCAAGCTACCATTGACATTGTAGTATTCCAATACGGGGAGCAGTGTCAATCTGAGGTTGTCGCACTCCACTGTATCGGGAAATGTAACCTTCTCGATGGGTTGGTACTGGAGTATGTAGGTGTATCCGTTGATTGGAGTCGGTTCTCCGTACGAATAGTTGTTGTAGGTGATTGCGTATCCTGTGTTCGCAGAGAGTTTGCCGATCGTTACTGATTGAGAATCAGCTGATAATGTGTAGTTATCCGCACTTATGGGTAAAGAGTCGATGATTCCCTCGTGTACGGTGGTCTGATAACACTTCAAATCCCTTAATGGTAGATTTTCGGTCTTGAATGTAATCGATGAACCATCAATATTACCGAGGATGACACAACCACTTTCCTTATCTACATAACCGGTTCCCTGGGTGATGGTGAAATTGTCTGCCAACACATTTGCCAACCCGCAAATGGCGCCGATGAAGAGTGCAATGCTACGTTTCATGCTGTACTGTTTACAAATTGAGTGCAATATTACAAATAATCAGGGGATTTTAGAAATTTTTATGTACTTTTGCGTAGATGGTAAATGATGATTATTATGAAGAAAATATTGTTCAGCGTGTTGACTTGTTCGTTCCTGACCTTCTCCGCATGGTCAGTGGATTTGAATTATCCCCAAAAGGAGATCAATGGCAAGCAATACTACGAGTATGTTGTTCAGAAAAGTGAGGGCTTTTACTCCATTTGTAAGAAGTTTGGTGTCACAGAAGAGGAGATCAAGACCGTCAATCCGGGTACGGAACATGGCTTGACCTACAATGCGACGATTCTTGTGCCGGTAAAGGTCGCTTCCTATACTACCCATGTGGTTGATAAAAAGGAGACTCTCTATTCCCTTTCGAAAAAGTACGATGTTACGTATGATGACCTCTACGCTTTGAATCCCTCATTGAAGACTGAAGGATTGAAGTATGGAACAGAGGTGAAAATTCCAACGAAGAAGACAATTTCCGGTCAAAATATGACGGTCAGCGATACCGTTTCGGTGGTGAAAAAGGTGGAGAAACCCACTTTCGTGATCCATGAGGTGAAGAAGGGTGAGACGCTTTTCGGAATCTGTCGCGAAAATGGTATTACGTCTGAAGAGATCATCCGCCTGAATCCAGATGTGAAGGATGGTGTGAAGGTCGGACAAAAATTGATTATTCCGCCTGTCCATTCCAATACTGCGCTTACCGATAAGTCCGTCGAGAGTAAGGTGCCTAAAAAGTTCTCATACCACACGGTAAAGAAGAAGGAGACATTGTTTGGTATCTGCCAACAATATAACGTTACCCAAGAGGAGGTGTTGAAATTGAATCCATTGGCAAAGGATGGCATCAAGGTAAATATGGTTTTGGTGATTCCGCCTTCCTACGCAAAACCTGTTGAGGGAACGAACGCTGTTGTGGATTCCATGTCGGTTGATAGCGCTTCTGCACCACTCTTCATTCCTGAAACAACGCCCAAGAAGGAGATCAATATGGCGATTGTATTGCCATATCAGTTGAATAAGATCGCGAATGTTAGTCAAATTGATGGAAACACCGAGAAGTTCTTGGAGTTTTACCAAGGTGCTTTGTTGGCGGTCGATACCTTGCGCAAGATGGGCTTGTCGTTTAATATGAATGTTTTTGATTCGGGTAAAACTGAGGCCGACATCGCGAAGGTGTTAAAGAATCAGGATATGGAAAATCTTGATTTTGTGATTGGTCCAGCCTATACGAGCCAAATGAAGGCGATGTCCGAATTTGCGAAGGAGAATGATGTGAAGATGTTGATTCCGTTCTCTTCCAAGTCTGATGACACGAAGGAGAATCCTAATATCTTCCAGGTGAATACACCGCTTGACCAATTGAATTTCCTTATGGCGGAGTTGTTCATCAAGAATTTCTCCAATAAGCATGTGGTTTTGGTGAAATTCAATAATACCAAGGAGGACAAGAAGGCCTTTGGTGATACATTGGCGGCAATGATGACGGCCAAGGGTATGAAGTTCAGCAGCGTGAATTTTAGCACGCTCTCGGCTATCAGAACGGAGTTGGTGGCAAACAAGGAGAATGTTGTGGTGCCATTGACCGCCAACCAAGTCTCACTTAGCCAAGTGCTTCCAATGGTGAATATGTTGAATGCGGATGGCAAGAAAGTGGTGTCGCTCTTCGGCTTTTCGGAGTGGCAGAATTATCCGGGCATCGCCAAGGATCTCTTTATGCTGGATACCTACATCATTTCGCCTTTCTTCACAGACTTCCAACATCCAGCCACAACGGATTATTTGAAGCGATTCAGAAAATACTACAATGCGGAGCCTGTGAACAGCCAACCTCAATATGGTATGTTGGGTTATGACTTGATGTTCTATTTCGCCCATGCGATATCTAATTACGGACACGATTTTGAGCATGGCTTGGATAAGATCCGTTTGAATGGTGTACAGTCTCACTTCGCTTTCAATAAGTTTGAGGAGGGTGGCTATTATAATTCAAACTTCTTGCTCTTGATGCATAATCGCAAGGAGGGCGTCACATTGGTGGATGGTTCACATCCTGAAATTGTGAAGCCTTTGTTGGAGAAGCAGAAGGCGGATAGGGATGCGGCCGCAAAATCGAAAAAGAAGTGATATGCGAAAATTGATTATCGGCCTCTTGTGGGCATTTTTGTGTTGTAATCTCTATGGACAACAATTGCGTAGGGATTTTATGCAAGAGGTAGCTTTTGGTGTCAATGGTGGTTTGAACTTCTCAAAGGTGAGTTTTTTGCACAATATGAACGATCGACTCTATGAGTTGGGAAATCAATCATTTGTGATGGGAACGCGCTTCGGATTCACAACCCGCTACATCCATCGCAACCATTTCGGCATCCAGTTGGAGGTGAATTATGTCCAAGCCGGATGGCAGGAGAATTTTCATGAGAATATTGGGTATAATATCGTGAACGGTGTCGATATGCAGGATGTCAAACTGGGACGCCGGTTGGATTACATCGATGTTCCTGTGTTGGCCCACATCTATTTCGGAAAGAGACGTTTGAAGTTTGTGGTGAATTTAGGTCCCGAATTGAGGGTGATGACCAAGTACAATGAGGTCAAGTGGAACATACCTGACGGCGATCCCCGTCAAGCGGTTTTTGGATTGGATGATCCGCGTTTCAAGGATGAATACAAGGGTGTGGACTATGGATTGTGCGGCGGTGGCGGTTTTGATGTCACGGTGGCGAAGCGTCTGCATCTATTAGCTGAATTCCGTTACGCTTATGGATTTGGCGATATTTATGGCAATAAAAAATCCGACCTGTTCCAACGTTCGAACAATCAAATGTTCGGCGTGACACTCTCTGTGTTATATACTGCTTTCCAGTTTAAGGAGAGTAGGGCGACAATCGTTGTTGAATAGTTAAATCGGTATCAGGACGATAATAAAAAAGGCAACCCGACGGATTGCCTTTTTTGCTTTTTGTTTGATGTGAAATGCGCTTATTTGACCTTGGCCAAAGCTTCGTCAAGCGTCAAGCCTGCGTAATCTTGTGCGGAGAAGAAACGACCGCTCTTTTTATCGTTGACGAATGCGCCCAATACCATACCTGGAACAGCAGAGTCAGGATCGTTTGGTGCCTTTGGACCACCCAAGTCGGTTCTGCACCATCCTGGATCGGCCAAGCTGATGATGACATCTGTGCCATCCACCGTGCCTGCCAAGTCGGTTGTCACCTTGTCGAGCGCTGCTTTACTAGCGGAATAGCCAGCTTGTTGTGGCTCATTCTTGATGCCGCTGGTGGTGTTGATCACACGACCGAATCCGCGCTTGATCATGTCCGGAACGAATGCGTAGCACAACATCATAGGAGCGATGGTATTGATGTAGAAACTGGTGGCGTAATCCTCCACTGGTGTCTTGAAATACTCGCTGCGGTATGCGATTTGCACAGCAGCATTGTTGAACAATAGGTCAACTTGTGTGCCCTTGCCTTTGATCTCTTGGATCATCTTCTCCACCTCTTGCGGATTGGAGAGTTCAGCGGCGACGCAATACGCCTCCACGCCCATAGCCTTTACCTCCTCGCAAACCTTTTGGGTGTGCTCCAAGCAACGGCTGTGGAGAATCAAATTGCATCCTTGTGAAGCCATGAACTTTGTCACGCGGTATCCGATGCCACGGTTAGCGCCAGTCACAAGTGCCCATTTGCCTTTAACATTCGTTTTCATACATTTGATTGATTAGAAACATTGTACCTTAAAAATATCACTGCAAAGATATTATTTTTCCTCGAATAATTTGTCAAATTGTATAATTATTGTATATTTGTAATCGTTATAAAATTGTATTCATTACAATATTTAGTAGGATGAGAGCATACGATCATTTGGTAAAATATGGCATTAGACCATCGGCACAGAGATTATCCATTATGGAGTATCTCTTGTCGCATCGTACCCATCCTACGTCTGATGAAATCTTTGAGAACCTTAAGGAGACGATTCCCACTTTGTCAAAGACGACTGTTTACAATACATTGAAGCATTTTCATGAGAAGGGTGCTGTTTTGCATCTCTCTATTGATCATAAGAATGCGAGATTTGATGGCTATACTCATCCGCATGCGCATTTTTTGTGTTCTCGTTGTGGTTGCGTGGCTGATTTGGACCTCAAGATTGCTCCTGAGGTGGATGTCCCAAAGGGATTGTCCGTGAAAGAGGTCCTAGTCTATCTGCATGGCCTTTGCGAGTCGTGCAAGGAGTCTGAAACTAATTCTAACTATTAATATTAAAAGATTTACAATTATGGCAAAATTCATTTGTTCCGTATGTGGTTATGTTCATGAGGGAGATGCTGCACCAGAGAAGTGCCCTCAATGTAAGGTGCCTGCTAACAAGTTCCAAAAGTTGGACGAGAGCGCTCCATTGTCATTCGTGACTGAGCACGTGATTGGTGTCGCAAAGGGTTGTGACGAGGAGATGATCAAGGATTTGAACGCGCACTTTATGGGTGAGTGTACAGAGGTAGGTATGTACCTTGCCATGAGCCGTCAAGCAGACCGTGAGGGTTATCCAGAAGTGGCTGAGGCATTCAAGAGATATGCTTGGGAAGAGGCTGAGCATGCCGCTAAGTTCGCTGAACTTTTGGGCGATGTCGTTTGGGACACCAAGACCAATTTGGAGAAGCGTATGAACGCTGAATCAGGTGCTTGCGCGGATAAGATGCGTATCGCCGCACGTGCGAAGAAGTTGGATTTGGATGCTATTCACGATACAGTTCATGAGATGGCTAAGGACGAGGCTCGCCACGGCAAGGGATTCGAAGGATTGTTTAAACGCTATTTCGGAAAATAATAGATGGTCATTGATTCTCTCGAAAATCTGACGATGTACGTGTCGCTTCATCCGCGATTCCCCAAGGCGTTTAATTGCTTGAAGAAATTGAATTTTTCGCAATTGAGCAAGGGAAAGATCATTGTGGATGAGGAAATGTATATCAATGTGGATGAAGTGGCGTTGCGTTCTGCGGAGGGCGCTCGTTATGAGACCCACGATAAGTATATTGATATTCAGATACCTTTGACCGCGAATGAAAAGGTGGGCTATATTGACCGTTCCTTGTTGGGTGATCCATCAGAGGTGAATGAGGCGAAGGATTACGCTTTGTATGAGGCGCCTATGGCGACAACCTTGGATCTGCGGGTAGGTTCCTTCGCTATTTTCTTCCCTCAAGATGGCCATATGCCAATTCTTGGCGAGGGAATGACCAAAAAGATTGTAATGAAGATTCGGGTGTAAGGGAACGATCTTCTATATAGAAAAAAGGTCCGATTGTTAAGTGGAGCAATCGGTCCTTTTTTTTGATGTGTGAGAAAACAAAAAAGGCATACTTTTCAGTATGCCTTTTAGTTATATAGAGCGAACTTATTATCCTTGCTCCTTCAAGATGACATCGTGAGCACCACCTTCAATGATGGAAGTGGATGATACGATGGTGATCTTAGCTTTTTGTTGCAACTCTGGAATAGTGGTTGAACCACAGCTGCACATGGTGGAGATCATCTTGCCCAATGTTTGGTTCAAGTTATCCTTCAACTTACCTGCGTATGGAACGTAGCTATCAACACCCTCTTCGAATTTAAGCGCTGCGTTTCCGCCCATGTCGTAACGTTGCCAGTTCTTGGCTCTGTTGGAACCCTCGCCCCAGTACTCTTTCACGATTCTGTTGCCGATGGTAAGCTTCTTTGTTGGAGACTCGTCGAAACGAGCGAAGTAACGACCCATCATCAAGAAATCTGCACCCATTGCTAATGCCAAAACCATGTGATAGTCTTGAACGAGACCACCATCACTACAAATTGGCACATAGATACCAGTCTTTTGGAAATATTCGTCTCTAGCCTTTGCAACATCCAATAGGGCAGTGGCTTGACCTCTACCGATACCTTTTTGCTCACGGGTGATACAGATGGAACCTCCACCGATACCAACCTTGATGAAGTCAGCGCCAGCCTCTACGAGGTAGTTGAAGCCATCCGCGTCAACTACGTTTCCAGCTCCGCACTTTACCTTGTCACCATATTTAGCCTTGATCCATGCCAAGGTATCTTTTTGCCACTCTGAGAAACCGTCTGAAGAGTCGATGCAAAGTACATCCACGCCAGCCTCTACCAAGGCAGGAACGCGCTGCTCGTAGTCGCGGGAGTTGATACCTGCGCCCACCAACAACTTCTTGTCCGAGTCGGACAACTCGTTTGGATTCTCGTGGTGAGAGTTGTAGTCTTTTCTGAATACGAAATATTTCAAATTGCCCTTATCGTCAACGATTGGCAAAGTGTTCAATTTGTGCTCCCAAATGATTTGGTTAGCCTCGGAAAGGGTCATGCCCAACTTTCCAACGGTCAATTTCTCGAATGGAGTCATGAACTTGCATACTGGAGCGGAAAGATCCTCTTTGTCGGCGCGGTAGTCGCGGCTTGTCAACATACCTTCCAACTTTCCGTTAGGAGTACCGTCGGATGTTACGCCGATGGTGGAGTGGCCAGTCTGACCGATTAATCTGATCGCCTCTGCCAAGGTGGTGTCAGGCTTCACGTTGGTATCGCTGATGACGAAACCTGCCTTGAAGTTTTTCACTTTTCTAACCATCTCCGCTTGCGACTCGATAGGTTGGGATCCGAAAATGAAGGAGAGGCCTCCATTTCTTGCCAATTCGATAGCAAGTCCTGAATCTGAAACCGCCTGCATGATAGCGGAAACAAACGGAATGTTTAGGTTGATAGCTGACTTTTCACCCTTCTTGTACTTTACAAGCGGTGTTTTGAGCGACACGTTGCTCGGGATACACTCTTTTGTCGTCAATCCGGGAATAAGTAGGTATTCACCGAAAGTTCTTGACACGTCATTTAGAATCTTGGCCATACTACGATATCTTATTGTTATTTTCTTCTATCTGAAAAATTGTGCAAATTTACATTTTTTCTGCGAATATCCCTCGCTAAAAATCAAAATTCATCACTTATTTGTGAAAAGTTTTCCTTGCCAGGTGTCGCGTTCCCGTAATCTTTTTTCCAGTTTCGCGGTGAACTCGTAGTTTTTAAGCCCCCAGTCGGGTGCGATTAGTAACTCTTTGGGCGATTGCGAGACAAAGCGCTCCACGATGATTTCCGGCGGCAGCAGTTCCAAAAAATCGATGACCAGTTCGATGTATTCGTCAGCCGTGAAGAGGTGGAACCATTGCGGATGCTCCTCAATCTGCCGCTCCATTGTAGTTCCTTTGATGATTTGTAGTTGGTGGAGTTTGATGGTCTTTAACGGAAGCTCCGCCAACGCTTGGGCATGGGAGAGCATCATCTGCCGATCTTCCAACGGTAAGCCTAATATGAGGTGGGCGCAGGTGTGTATGTTGGCCTCCGCGCTTTTTCGGATGGTCGCTTGCGCGGTGGCGAAGTCGTGCCCTCTGTTGATGAGTTGCAACGTCTTGTCGTTGGTCGATTCCACGCCATATTCCACCATAATGTATTTTGATTGTGCCCGATGGGAGAGATAGGCTAGCAAATCATCCGCCATGCAATCGGGGCGCGTGCCCAATATAAGTCCGTCCACGAGCGGGTGGGAGAGCGCCTCTTCGTACTTTTCGATCAAGCGTTCGGTCGCGCCGTATGTGTTGGTGTAGGATTGGAAATAGGCGAGGTAACGCATCGTTTTATATTTCCGACTGAAAAAGGCGATGCCCTCTTCCAATTGTTGGGTGATGGACTTGCTGGGTTGGCAGTAGTCTGGGTGAAAGGTGTGGTTGTTGCAAAAGGTACAACCTCCTGTGGAGATCTTGCCGTCGCGGTTGGGACACGAAAAGCCGCCGTTGACGGATATCTTCTGCATTTTATGTTGAAAAATAGTGTTTAAATAGGTCGAATAATCGGAATATCTTTTTTCTCCAAACATAATTCTCTCTTTTTACGGAACTGGCGCAAAATTAGCCAAAAAACATTTGACAAATAAGATTAGTTTTGTTATATTAGCAGAAAAATAAATTGATTTGAGATGATGACGGATGTAGATGTAAAATTATTGCAGGATAAAGGCATTTCCGAAGAGAAGTTTGAAGAACAACTCTCCCGCTTCAGAAGTGGTTTCCCCTATATGAAGGTGGAGCAACCTGCTGTGGTGCCTGATGCCGTATCCGTTTTGGATGACTCTGAACGAAACGAATGTATCGACGTGTGGCGAGAGTATTTGGGCCACGACAAGAAAATCGTCAAATTTGTGCCTGCGTCTGGTGCTGCCAGCCGTATGTTCAAATCATTGTTTGAGTTCTTGGAGAGAGGAAAAAACGAATTGGAAAACGATGGTGAACGTAAATTTTTCGATCAATTAGAGAAGTTTGCCTTCATTGAGGCGTTGAACGCTAAGTGCAGACGAAACGAAGGGTTGGATGCGATCGCGTTGCGTGAGAAGGGCAGGTATTTAGATATTGTGAAAAACCTCTTGGATAAGAAGGGTTTGAATTATGGCTCTCTGCCGAAGGGTTTATTGCTTTTCCATAATTACGAAGAGGGTGCGCGCACTCCTTTTGAGGAGCACTTCGTGGAGAGTGCGATGTATGCGAAGAACAAGAAGGGTGATGTGACGCTTCATTTCACGGTTTCTCCTGAACATTTGCCGTTCTTTGAGTCTTTGTGGCGTAGTAAATCGGAGTCTTTGTCGTACCGATATGGTGCGAACTTTGATGTCTCCTTCTCTGTGCAGAATCCTTCCACCGATACGGTGGCTGTGGATATGGAGAACAACCCGTTGCGCAACAGCGATGGTTCGTTGCTATTCCGTCCGGGCGGACATGGTGCGCTGATTGAGAACTTGAACGCGATTGATGCGGATATAATATTCATAAAGAATATAGACAATGTCGCACCGGATGTCTACAAACAACCTACTGTTGAGAACAAGGTGGTCTTGGCTGGTTTGTTGGTGAAGTATCAAAAGACTATTTTCGAATACCAAAACGCTTTGGAAAACAGCACCTCCATCTCTGACGATATGTTGCAGAAGATGTTGGAATTCTGTCAGAAGAAGTTGTGCGTGTCCAACAAATTCAATCTCTTGGATACGAAGGCGGACAAGATCGCCTATCTGAAAATGATTTTAGACCGTCCTTTGCGAATCTGTGGAATGGTGAAGAATGAGGGTGAGCCTGGAGGTGGCCCATATTTGTGCCAAAATCCGAACGGAACAGTCTCTTCCCAGATCTTGGAGAGCTCGCAATTCGACAAGGAGAATGAGCAGCAAATGGCTATTTTCAACGGCGCTACCCACTTCAATCCCGTTGATTTGGTTTGTGGCGTGAAGAATTATAAAAACGAGAAATATGACCTGACAAAGTTTGTGGATCCTAATACGGGCTTTATTTCCATGAAATCCAAGAATGGCAAGGCGTTGAAGGCGTTGGAACTTCCTGGCTTGTGGAATGGTGCCATGTCAGACTGGAACACCATCTTTGTGGAGGTGCCGATCGAAACCTTCTCCCCAGTCAAGGTAGTGACCGATCTATTACGTTCGGAACACCAATCTACTCCGTGCGAGGAAGCGATTTGATGGTTTGCTCGAAGTGAATACAAGAGGCTGCGTAGAAATACCCGACAGCCTCTTTTTCTTTGCCCGTTATATTGGTCCTCACATTGGTTGGACTTCCCATCAACGGGTTGCTGCCTATGCTGCCTGAGATGTCTCCTAAATAGTTATAATACCCCTTAGGGACGCTATACATGGTGATGGCTATGGTGTCGCCTACATGAAGGACGTTCTCTTCGATGGTTTGGTCTAAGTTGAATATGCCGCTGGGGTATATGTTCAGGTCTTTGTAGATCAAAGACATCTCTATGCCGTTGTAATAAAATCCACTCAATGCACCCAAATGTAGCCTTGCTTTTTTGTGCAAGGTGTCGCTGTACATCCTTCCGTTGATTTCCAGGTCGAAAAGATAGTAGAGGTTTTGTTTGGCTGTTTGGAAAAATGGACAAATCTTGTAGATGTCTTCGTTGACCTCTTCAAATATGGTAAATTCGTGTACTTGGATCGAATCGATCTTCTCCGGACATGCGTAGTCGATTTGGCTTTGGGATGAGAAGTGAAGTGTCTCCTTGTTGTCGGGCACGGTCACGTCCAATAAATAGGTGTGGCCCACAACACCAGCCATTGGGTCGGTCAAATAGACGCCACGCTCGGATTCTTTCAGCAAGAATGTGTCGTGGGATGTTTGGTCGACGATCCGCACAGAGGCGTTGCTCACCATTTCGATATCTGCGGTGGAGTAGAATGGCGCCGTCTTGCTGATGGTGATGGCGTGCTGTTTGGTATCGGTTGTGATGCCGCCGAAGATGCCTATTTTAGCCTCTCCCTCCTCTGTGTCGATGATGATATCCTCTTGACAGGATGTGGCGAGTAGCGTGGTGATTAATAACAGCGTTTGTATATGGAACAGCTTTTTCATCGGTCTGTGAATTTTCAGAATTTAAAATTATAGGAGATGGATGGAACAAAGGAGAACAAATAGACCTTGGTTGTCTCGATGGTGTGGTTCTCTCCTTGTGAGAAGATGACCGCCCAAGTGTTATGTCTTGCATAGGCGTTATAAACGGAGAGATTCCATTCTCCTTGCCATCTTCTTTTCGGTCTTGTCTTGTAGCTGACAGAGAGGTCGAGACGGTGGTAATTAGGGTAGTTGCTCCGGTTACGATGTCCTGTATAGATCGCATAGGAGGTGTTGTCCACTGTGTATTTGCCATAGGGGTTGGTACAAGGTTGTCCGCTGAGGAATACCCAATTGGCGGATGCGTTCCACCTTTTCGCGAAGTCGTAGCTCAGCACCGCCGTGATGTTGTGTGGACGATCGAACGGAGAACGGTATTTTTCACCGAAGTTGATCTCCTCGACCTGTTGCATCGCGTGGGAGTAGGTGTAGCTGATCCATCCTGTCAGTTTGCCGGTGCTCTTTTTCAGCAAGACTTCGAGGCCGTAAGCGTAGCCTTGGCCTGTTCTGACATCCCCATCGACCTTCTCATTGCCGTAAATGGAGGCTTCATCTTTAAAGTCTATGATGTTGTACATCTTTTTATAAAACACCTCGACTGATGTCTCGAATTTGTTGTCGGCAAAGTTTTTGAAATAACCTGCTGACCACTGGTCGCATTTTTGAGGTTTGATATTCGGACTGGTTGGAAACCAGATATCGAAAGGGAGTCCACCCGTAGAGTTGCTGGCCACTTGCGCGTATTGGATGGTGCGGGTGTAGGCAGCCTTCAGCGAGGAGGAGGCGTTTAATTTGTAGAGCAGACCTAATCTTGGCTCCGGATGGATTTCCGTGTGGAAGATCTTCGCCTTCCCATATTCGAGCGTGTCGATACAGTTGTGCTTCTCGTCCATCATATAGAAGGTCTCCGCTCCAATGTTTTGGAACATCGAAAGGCGAAGTCCCGCCTTCAGCGTGAAGCGAGGGGTGAAAGCGGCCTCGTAAGATCCGTAGATGCCATGCTCAAGGGCTTTTCGTGTCGGCATAATCGTCTCGTCGAATAGACTGAATCCATATTCAGAGCCTTGGTTGGAGGTTAGGGAACCCTGGTTGAAGCGGTGGATAGAGGTCGAAGCGCCGGCTGTGATGGTGTGTTTTTTTGTGGTGAGGTGTTTCCAATCGTACTTCAGGCTCCAATCCCTGGTCCAGGCGTCGATGTCGCACTCGTAGGGGGAGAGATAGACACTGATGTCGTAGTTGTATTTGGTTCCGATCAGTGTGAGGTTGCTGGAGGTGTTGCTGTTGTTGACGTGGCTCCATCGTAGGGTGGTGTTGGTGTTTCCGAACTTCAAGTCCATCTTACCGTTCATCCCCATCTTGTCCGTTCCCAAGTAACCACTCCAGAAGATACGGTTCTTCTCGTTGATTTTGTGGGATATCTTGGCGTTCATATCGTAAAAGAAGAGTTTTGTCTCCTTCAACGCGTCGTTTTTGGCGAGAGGAAGGAAAAGATCCGCATAGGATCGTCTTGCCGCTACCATTACGCCTGTACGGTTCTTGATGATAGGAATGTCCAACATGAAGTGGCTCGATATCAAGCCGATGCCGCCCGCACCATTGAAACGGCTTGGGAACGCGTCTTTGGTATCTACCTTCAGTACGGAAGCGAGTCGTCCGCCGTACTGGGCTGGAATATCGCCTTTCAGCAGCGTCGCTTCGTTGACAATATCGTTGTTGAAAATGGAGAAGAAACCCATCATGTGGGAGGCGTTATACAAGGACGCGTCGTCCAAGAGGATGAGATTTTGGTCCGTTTTTCCTCCTCTGACACTGAATCCAGAAGTTCCTTCTGCGGCGCTTTGCACGCCCGGTAACATCTGGATTACCTTGATCACATCCGTTTCTCCCATGAGGCTTGGCATCTTTTTCAGTGCTTCCGCGTCGATGCGTTGTACACCGATAGTCGCTTTGGCCACGTTCTCGTCTTCCTTGTGTCGGGCAACGACAACCTCCTCCAACTCTTCGAACTCAGTCTCCAAACGAAAATCCAATTTCACATCCTTGCCATTGATGGTGACTTTCTTGTAAACTACCTTATAGCCAATGAATTCCGCCTCGATTGTATATTCGCCGTCAGGTAACATCAATGTGTATTTACCATTCTGGTCGGTGGAGGTACCCTCTCCCGTGTTGGTCATGATGGAGACATCGGATAGTCTGGCGCCTGATTCTTTTTCGTAAACGGTACCGTATAGTTTGTGCTCCGCGGCCCAACCGCAAGCGTATGAAAGCAGAAGGCAGGTTAGAAAAAGGGTGATTTTTTTATACATAAAAATGATTGAATTATTTGTCCCAATCCAGTTGTTGGTAATCGGGGATTTCTTTCAGGAAATAATATTTTTTGTTCTCTTTGTCCATTTTACAGCAGTAGTGTTCTAATCCGTTTGATACGATGAGCAGATCCACATCCAGTTCGAAGTTGTAGGTGGCGATTTGGTCAAACACTTTTTGTGTGATCTTCACAGAGGGGGCCTTATACTCTAAAATGATACGGGGCCGCATCTCTTTGTCGTAGATTACTGAATCGCTCCTTTTATTCATCCCGTTGATGACCACGGTCACTTCGTTGGCGATACGGGCTGGGGGAAATTTCTTCGCTTGAATGATGTATTCCACCATGTTTTGCCTTACCCATTCCTCTGGTGTCAATGCAACATATTTCTGACGGCAACGATCGAAGATGGAGATGCTGTCGTTCTCTCTTTTTGTCTTGAATGTATATTTGGGTAAGTTTAAATCAAACATTTTACTTATATTTGCGAAGCAAAGTTAAACTGTTGCAAAATTAAGCAAAATGGCAAAACCAGCAATCGATTATCGCACTATTCTTTCCGAAATATCCGATAAGAAGTTCAAACCCGTGTATTTCCTGCAAGGGGAGGAGCCTTATTATATTGATTTGATTTCCAATTATATGATTGAGCATGTGTTGGAGGAGGATCAGCGAGATTTTAACCAGAATGTAATTTATGGTCAGGATACCGATATCCGTAAGGTGATTGATTTGGCACGTTCTTTCCCGATGGGGTCGCAACATCGCTTGGTAGTGGTGAAAGAGGCGCAAAAGATAGCCTCTATGGACGATTTGAGCTTCTATTTGCAAAAACCGATGCCGAGTTCCATCATTGTTTTTTGTTACAAAGGCAAGAAGTTGGATGCCCGCAAGAAGGTGACCAAAGATCTGGAGAAGGAGAAGGCTTTGTTTACCTTCGATAAACTATATGATAACCAGGTGCCCGATTTTATCGAGTCCTATTTAAAGGAGCGAAATATGGCCATAGAGCCTAAGGCGAAGTTGATGATTTCAGAGCATTTGGGCAACGATTTGCAGAAGGTGGCCAATGAGATTGACAAGTTGTTGGTCTCCAAACCATCCGATTGCAAGAGCATCACTTGTGATATGGTGGAGCGCAATGTGGGCATCAGCAAAGACTTCAACGCTTTTGAATTGGTGGATGCCTTGTTCGCCAGAAACGTGCAAAAGTGTAATTTGATTGCGTTGCAAATGGCTAAATCGAAGAGTTTCAGCATCATTCCGGTCATCACTTCCATCTTCAACTCTTTTTCTAACTTGATGGTGTACCATTACATTCCTAATGCGCCCGGCACCAACTATAAGCCGGAGAAAGAGGTGGCGGCTGAACTGAAAATCAATCCATTCTTCGTCAAAAAATATACGGCCGCGGCAATGAATTTCAAACCGAGGAAGACCATGGAGATCATATCCTTGCTACGGACTTATGATGCGATGAGCAAGGGTATTGGCAAAGGCTCCACCGACGATGGCGATTTGTTGAAGGAGTTGATATTTAAAATATTACACTAAAAGTTGTTTGTTTTTAATTCGAAATCTATTCGAGAGACCTGATAGAAATCTCTTATAACATATTTTAATTATTGTCTGTCAGTTTGGTAAGTGATGGTTTGTCCTGTGCTGGCCAAGTAGAGAGTATGAGTTTAGTGGTGCGGCAGCACGACAAATAAAGTCTTATTTGTTAAAGTAATATGATTATGAAGAAGGAGGAAATTTCAAACCACATTGTTTCTTGTTCAAAGGCTATAAAAGAATATCTTTCGTCTAATTGTAATAACTTTTTTCCAAATAATCATTTATTCATAGCCCTTTATGTAGACGATTCGTTTGATATGTCTGATTATAGGTCGTTGATAAATTGGGCCAATGAACAAACTGAACTGTTAGAAGGAGATGCTCTATGTGAGTTAATTTATATCGAGCAAAATCATTTGTCTTGGGTGGATTTTATCCCGTATAAAACAGACTCAAATTATGTATATTCCATTGTGCAACTGGTGTCCAAGGGGAATGTTGATATGGAAGTGAATTTTCATATCTCCTTCAATCGATTCTGTCATTATCCGGTAGGTTTAGACAAGTATGATTTTAATTATTTCTGTCAAGTAAGTGAGGTAGACTATCAAAGAAGAGAACTATTATGGCGGAGGGAGTTCGGCAAGATTTTAGAAAAATACCAATTTCAAGTTCGTGTGGCCAAAATCATATATCGAATATTTAAATTGAAAATTAAAATTATGGATTTTGAAAAGGAAAAAAACAAAATCAATGTCTTCAAGTGATAGAAAGGCATTTGTTCGTGTAAGAAACGAGGCGTGATGTTTAATTACTCCCTATAACCCATAAAGATTAAGTTGGTTTATTAAATACGAAGCATCTTTTGATTGCGAAAAATCAATCAATAATAGTGGTGTTAATCGAGAAATTCACTACCTTTACGGTGCTACGGGATTGGCTGCGATATATGTAAGAACGGGTGGTAAAGACACTTTATTTACGGTAGTGAATGACCGACAAAACAGCCTCACAGCGGTGATGGATGTTGCGACAGGTAAAGTTGAAAATTTATGAATATGAGACCTTTTTTAGTGTTTTTGATTTTAAATATCAAATATTATTAGAGTAGTTATGGTGAAATTTGTTCAAGATAATGAAACGATAGTAAGTCTGTTTGATTTTACAACAGATAGTATATCGGATGATGCGAATGTTTCTTTTATAGTAGTAATGGGAGACGGTGTGTTTTCTGTAAAAAGGGAAATAAGTGTGCCTCGTTTTATGATAGAAGACTTCGTGGCTTCATTACATCTCTACATCTGTGGGGAACTAAAAAGAGTGAAGATTACAGATTTAGATGCACTATTCTCCATTTATATTCAAAAAAATGAATTAGGAGACGAAGTGACATTTATATTTCATAGTGAAATGTGCAGTCATAGAAAAGTTGAATTAAAGGTAAAGTATGTATCTTACTTGTTTCGATTAGAAGAGGCTTATCAAGATTTAGTTTCTGAATTGTCATTAATTGGGATAAACGTATAGTACTTAAATCTAAATTACTCGACTTTCGCATTGGGGTCATAGGTGGATTCTAATGCGAAAATCAAGTACTCCCTATAACCCATAAACACCAGTTATTTATATTTAAATTTTTCATTTTAGCGGGGCATCGAATTGATCTTTGCCCCGCCGTCTTGTTATAAAAGTTGCATTTGATGTTTCTTGCGAAAGTGTACGGTGATTTTATATTGATTAATAATCAGTGCGTTAGCAAATTCCGCCGCGATTTTTTTAGGCGAAAAATTTAGATTTAAGAAAAAAAAACATATTTTTGCCTTTACGACAGAAAAAGTTGTTGTGTGGAGGATGAAACAAGTATGAAGTATATTGGTGCACATATCAGTTCTTCTGGCGGAGTGGAAAACGCTCCGAAAAACGCTTTGGCGATTGGAGCCAAGGCCTTTGCCCTTTTCACCAAGAACCAGAGACAATGGATGTCCGCACCATTGAGTGAGGCGAGTATCGCCTCCTTCAAACAACGCTGTTCGGAGATGGGTTATACCGCCGACCAGATTCTTCCGCATGATAGCTACCTCATTAACCTCGGACATCCGACGGAGGAGGGTATTGAGAAATCAAGAGCCTCCTTTCTGGACGAGATGAGACGATGCGAACAATTGGGATTGACCATGTTGAATTTCCATCCCGGCAGTTCGTTGAAGGAGATCTCCACTGAGGTCTGCCTCTCCCGTATCGCGGAGTCCATCAACATCACGTTGGACAAGACGAAAGGGGTTTGTGCGGTCATTGAAAATACGGCCGGACAAGGCAGCAATGTCGGTAACACTTTTGAGGAGCTCGCTTATATTATCGACCGTGTGGAGGATAAGAGCAGGGTGGGAGTCTGCATCGATACTTGTCACGCCATAGCGGCCGGTTACGATCTGCGAGGAAAAGAGGGAGTAACCTCCGTGTTGTCCCGCTTTGACGAAATTGTTGGAATCTCCTATTTAAGGGCGATGCACTTGAACGATTCCAAGAAGGGAGTAGGTTCTCATGTCGATAGACACGAGAACATTGGTTTGGGAGAGATTGGTAATGAGACCTTCAAGGCTTTGATGGAAGATGTTCGATTGGATGGTATTCCATTGATTTTGGAAACACCTGACGAGAGCCGTTGGGCCGAAGAGATCACTACACTTTATTCATATTGTAATTAATTGGTTTTATTGTTAAAGTAATATAGGGTTTATGAAGATTAGATTGGCATGCATATTATCTTTGCTTTGCTGCGTGGCGTTCTCTTGTAACAGGGAGGATGAACCAGAATCTAATTCGCTCAGCAAAGAAAAAAAGACGTTCGATGTGTCGGGCGTTAAATTCAATATGATTTTGGTGGAGGGAGATACCTTCACGATGGGAGCCGACACGGCGATGGATGCGGATTATTGGGGAGATGAAGTTCCTGTCCACAAAGTAATCCTTTCAGACTACTACATTGGTGAGTTGGAGGTGACACAAGCCTTGTGGAAAAAGGTGGTCGGAACGGTTCCTTCCGATAATTATAAGGGTGGTTCGGTAAGCGACAAGTATCCGGTAGAGAGTGTCTCTTGGAATGACTGCCAAAAATTCATCACCAAGTTGAACGAGATGACGAAGCGTAACTTCGCATTGCCGACAGAGGCGCAATGGGAGTTTGCCGCTAAGGGAGGTAAGAAATCACTTTCCTATAAGTTCTCTGGCGGTGACGGTATGAAGATTGTCGGTTGGTGTACCGACAACAGTGAAAAGGAGACGCACGAGACAGGTAAGAAAAAGCCTAATGAGTTGGGCCTATATGATATGAGCGGTAATGTCCGTGAGTGGTGCGTTGACGTCTATGGCGACTACGACACAACCATGCAGATCAACCCAACTGGTCCAGCGATCAGTAATTCGGTGGCGACTGAAAGAGTGGCTCGCGGCGGAAGTTTTGATGATCCCGCATTCTATTGCCGTAATTCATTCCGCACGAAGAGTCTTCCAACTTCCAAGTTGAAGTATGTCGGATTACGTCTTGTATTGAAAGCGGAAGACGCATATTGATCGTATGTTGGATGCTTTAATCGAATGGGATAGAGGTGCGATGGTTACCCTCAATTTGAGTGGTAGCCATACAGCGTTTTGGGACTCTTTCTTTTGGATGGTATCCGACATTTTGGTCTGGGCACCAGTTCTGGTCGCCTTTTTCTACGCAGTCATTAGAAGCAAAAAAAAGGAATCTATTTATATCTTTTTAGCGGTCGTATTACTCTTTGTTTTGTGCGACCAAGTATCTTCCTCTTTGTTGAAACCCCATATCGCCAGGTTGAGACCAAGCCGTGACCCTATGGTGATGCAACTTCTCTCTTATGTGCACGAATACAGAGGTGGTCAGTTTGGATTTCCCTCTTCGCATGCGGCTAACTCGTTTGGTTTCATGGTTTTATCCTCTCTTTTGTTTCGGAATCGAGTTTACACGGTTTGTGCGGCGTTCTGGGCCTTGTTATGCTCCTATTCACGTATCTATTTAGGCGTTCACTTCCCGTTGGATATTTGTTGTGGCACCTTGTTAGGTGTGCTTTTGGGATTTTTATGCTATCATCTATTGCGTGTTTTCCTTCGCCGTCATCCGGTAGAGGTGAAGCCGCTGGCGGGGGAACGGCTCACGGAGAGTGGCTATTCTGTGAAGGATATCCATACTGTTTTGATGGTGTTGGCCATTGTGTTATTTACCATAATTTGTTGCGCCAAACGATTTTGAGACCATGAAGATCGAGGAGGCAATCGTCTTTTCTTTGGCCCATAGCGGGCATGGCATGACGACGGATCAAATTGCGGATTACATCAATTCAAAGAGTTTGCATCTACGAAAAGATGGCAATCCGGTCACCAGCAAGCAGGTTTATGCGATTATATGTAGGTTTCCTGACCTCTTTTGCAAGGATGCTGGACGCATTAGGCTCATTATGTAGTCCGAAATCCATTGTTTTTCCAAAAATTATACATATCTTTATTGAATAAGAAAATATAGTATTCAAAAAGCAAGGAAATCTTGCCGATAAACGATAAATGATATGGAAACAGCGGATATTCTCTCTTCGGATTTGGTGAAGTTTGTGGTGGTGGCGTTGATGTCGCTGGTAATTGGCCTTTCACAGAGAAAACTTTTTTTCAAGGATGACGAACCGATTCACACCTTTGGTTCGGATCGAACCTTTACTTTGATTGGTGTTTTGGGGTATATCCTCTATTTGGCAGGATCGGGTAGTCTTGTGCCATTTCTTTGTGGCGGGGCGACGCTCTCTATGCTGCTGATTGTCTATTATGTCCATAAAATTTTCAGGGAGGGATCCTACGGTTTTACCTCTATTGTCATAGCACTGATTACCTATTGCTTGGCGCCTATTGTTTACGAAAAGGAGCCTTGGATGGCTATTTTGATTGTCGTGGCGGTTTTGATATTGACCGAGATGAAGGACAAATTCATCCAATTCACGAAGACGATGAATGATGAGGAGTTCATCAACTTGGCGAAGTTCATGATTATCGCGGGTGTTATTCTGCCTATCTTGCCGAAGGTGGAGATCATTGAGGGTACGGGTTTGACGCCTTACTCCATTTGGTTGGCTACCGTGGTGATTTCCGGCATCTCCTATGCCAGTTATCTGGTGAAGAAATATATCTTCAAGGATGCCGGCGTGATTGTCACAGGTATTTTGGGTGGAATTTACAGCAGTACGGCCACCTGTATCATCTTAGCGAAAAAAGCGAAGGATAAAAATGGTGATTTGTCTGAATATGTCTCCGCGATTTTCTGTGCGATAACGATGATGTACTTTAAGATGATGGTTCTGTTGGGCATCTTCAATATGGAGCTGATGAAGCGTTTTTGGCACCTTTTCGCCATTATGATTGTGGCCTCCGCGTTGGTAGCCATATTCTTCTATATGAAGAAGATGAAAAACAAGGAATCGGGGGTTGTCGAGCAAGTGGAAGAGGAGGAGAAGAATCCGTTGGAGTTTAAGGTGGCGATCTTGTTCGCCTTTCTTTTCATCGCCTTCACGTTGGTGACACATTACGCATTGCAATATTTTGGAGACAGCGGACTTCGCGTCCTCTCCATTATTGTGGGTGTGACCGATATCAATCCGTTTATTATCAACCTTTTCCAATCCAACCATTCCGTAGAAGCCTCCTTGCTGATTTTAGCGGCATTTCAAGCGATTATCAGTAACAACGTGGTGAAGTGGGGATATGGCACCTTCTTTTCGGGTAAAAAGTTGCTCAAGGATTTGTTGTTGGGTTACAGTGTCATCTGCGTGGTGAACATTGTATTGTTATTTATTTTCTTATAATCAATAGAAAAGACGAATATGGGACTGTTTGATTTTTTTAAGAAGAAAGAGAACAAAGAAAAGAATGCGGCTGTGGAACCAGTTGAAAAGGCCGTCGAGGCGTTAGCAGTAAAAGAGCAGACAACGCAGACGCATGAGACGGCGTCGGACGTGCGCAAGAGCGAACCGCTCGATACGGAAGAGCGGGTAGATAGCTCCCAAATGTCGCTGACCGAATTGTTTGAGCAAGCCTTCAAGAATCCGGCGCTACGGTTGGATTTTTATAAACGTTTGGCTGAGGAAGAGTTGATTATTCTGACCACCGAAGGAGAGAAAATGGATAATAGCGATGAGGTGAAGTGGGAAATTTTGACTTTTAAAGAGGGCGAGATTCCTCTCTTTACATCAAAAGAGAAGATGATGGAGAAGGGTGTCGTTTCGGAGAATCAACCTCACCTCTCTTTGAAGTTGGCTCAGATCTTTTCCGCCACGAAAGGGGCGAAGTATTGGTTGAATCCATTCTCCCAGGTCAACAAGGTGTTGACCGAAGGTGAAGTGGAACACTGCATAACTGGCAAGATTGCCGAAAGCGTCAATGTCGCCTCGAAATCGGGCTCTTTTCCTCAACGGGTACGGTTAAGCATCCCGTCGTATTGTCCGCAGGAGATGGTGGATGCGATCAAGGTGAAATTGGTGGAGTTCCCCTCTGTCAAGGAGGTATATATCGCCTATATGGAGAATGCTGAAGATCCGAACGACGTGCCGCGTTACGTGTTGGGTGTCCATGGTGGCCTAAACGCGGAGATAGCCCAGGCGATTGGCAAAACCGTGGCCCCATTTTTGAAAGGGAAGGGTGATCTGAATATTATGCCGATCGGCAACGAAAACGAGAATGGTTTGGATGCATATTTTTTCTCTACCAAGCCGATTTATACAAATCCGGCCTGTTCATAGTCACAAAGAGGTTCGCCCCGATAGAAGAGGCGAACTTTTATTCTTTTTCATAGAATGTGCGGATTTTATACATATTGTTTTTCATCCTTCTATTTTTCTAACAATATGATAGTATCGTTATTTTGAATGGAAAAAATAAAGTCTTTATGGCTATCTTTTTGGAATAATTTCCTAAATTTGGAGAATTAATGCATAAATAGTGAATATATATTTAAAATTACGAATATGAATTTTGAAAATTTTGGACAATCCCTACAGTTGATGGGAATCGGATTGGCAACCGTGTTCTGCGTGTTGTTATTCATTATTTTCTTCGGAAATGTGTTGATCAAGTTGGTGAATAAGTTCTTCCCTGAGGAGGAGAAGGCCGCACCGTCCGCCGCTGCTTCCGCTAGCGCCGTGGATGCGAATGTCGCACAAGCGATCAACGCCGCGATCATGAAGTTGACCGGTGGAAAATCCAAAGCAGAAAAGATTGAAAGAATATAATAATTTTACAATATAAAAAATGGCTAAAGAAGTAAAATTCAGTCTCGTATTCAGAGACATGTGGCAAGCGGCTGGTAAGTATGTACCACGCGTTGACCAATTAGTAAAAGTAGCTCCTGCAATCATTAAGATGGGATGCTTTGACCGTGTAGAGACAAATGGTGGAGGTTTCGAGCAAGTGAATCTTTTGTTCGGTGAGAATCCAAACAAGGCAGTTCGCCAATGGACCAAGCCTTTCCACGAGGCAGGTATTCAAACTCACATGTTGGACCGTGCGTTGAACGGTTTGAGAATGAGCCCTGTTCCAGCTGACGTTCGTAAGCTTTTCTACAAGGTGAAGCATGCGCAAGGTACCGATATCACTCGTATCTTCTGCGGTTTGAACGATTCACGTAACGTAATTCCTTCTATCAAATATTCAAAAGAGGCTGGCATGATCGCCCAAGCTTCCCTTTGTATCACCAGTTCTCCTATCCACACGGTAGAGTACTATGTGGAGTTGGCGAAGAAGTTCATCGAGGCAGGTTGTGATGAAATCTGTTTGAAGGATATGGCTGGTATCGGTCGTCCTGTATTCTTGGGTGAGTTGACTCGCAAGATCAAGGAGATCAAGGATATCACCATCCAATACCATAGCCACGCAGGTCCTGGTTTCAACATGGCTTCTATTTTGGAAGTATGTAAGGCTGGTTGCGACTATGTAGATGTTGGTATGGAGCCATTGTCTTGGGGTACTGGTCACGCAGACGTCATCGCCGTTCAAGCGATGTTGAAGGACGCAGGATTCAAGGTGAAGGAGATCAATATGGAGGCTTATATGGAGGTTCGTACCCTTGTTCAAGAGATGATGGACGACTTCTTGGGTTACTATATTCCAGCTCGTAACCGTCAGATGAACTCATTGTTGATCGGTCCAGGTCTTCCTGGCGGTATGATGGGATCGTTGATGACTGACTTGGAGACTAACCTTGAGTCAATCAACAAGTGGAAAGAGAAGAACGGTAAGCCTAAGATGAGCCAAGACGAGCTCTTGATTAAGTTGTTCGACGAGGTGAAGTATGTATGGCCTATGATGGGTTATCCATGCTTGGTGACTCCATTCTCTCAATATGTGAAGAACATGGCGCTCATGAACGTTATGCAAATGGAGAAGGGCAAAGAGCGTTGGTCAATGATCGCAGACGATATTTGGGATATGATGCTTGGTAAGTCAGGTAACTTGCCTGGTCCTTTGGCTCCTGAATTGGTGGCTAAGGCAAAGGAGCAAGGCCGTGAGTTCCATACAGAGGATCCTCAAAGCAACTATCCTGACGCATTGGATACTTTCCGTGAGGAGATGCAAAAAGAGGGCTGGGAGCTTGGTCAAGACGACGAGGAGTTGTTCGAGTTAGCTATGCACCCACAACAATACCGCGCTTACAAATCAGGTAAGGCTAAGGCTGACTTCTTGGCTGACCTTGAGGAGCGTAAGGCTAAGAAGGCTGCAGGAAACGGTGGCGCTAGCTTGCCTCAAACTGTAACTGTAGATGTTAACGGTGTGAAGTACAATGTTACCATCGGCGCGAACGACGGAAGTGCCGCTGCTCCTGCCGCAGGTGCTCCAGCTGCTGCTGCCGCTCCTGGCGAGGGTAACGATTTGACTTCTCCATTGGAGGGTAAATTCTACTTGGTAAAGAACTCTGGCGACACCCCTGTCAAGGTGGGTGATACCGTTAAGAAGGGCCAAGTGGTTTGCTACGTGGAGGCAATGAAGACTTTCAATGCCATCGCTGCTGAATGTGACGGTGTCATTACTCAAATTTGCTTGACAAGTGGTTCTTCCGTATCGGAGGACGATGTATTGATGAAAATTAAATAATCGGAACCATGGGAGAAATATTAGAGAAAATTTATGGTATGACGGCTCTTGGCAATTTTGTTGAGAACCCTTCATACATCATCATGATTCTATTGGCTTTCTTCTTGCTCTATTTGGGTATTAAGAAAGAGTATGAGCCATTGTTGCTCGTTCCAATTGCGTTTGGTGTATTGATCGCCAACTTCCCTGGTGGTGGTATGGGTGTCTATGCAGCTGTGGATACTACCGTGAACGGTGTATTGTATCACAATGCGGTCACCTTGTCGGATGGTACGATCTGGAGCGACGCGAATGGTATCCCTTACAACATCTATGAGGTGGGATTGCCATTGATTGCCCACGATTTAGGTATCATGAACTATCTTTACTACGCATTGATCAAGTCAGGATTGCTTCCACCAATCATCTTCATGGGTGTAGGTGCGTTGACTGACTTCGGTCCGATGTTGCGTAACTTGAAGTTGGCCGTGTTCGGTGCAGGTGCTCAATTTGGTATCTTCGCTGTATTGTTGGTAGCAAGCCAATTCTTCACCATGCAAGAGGCTGGTTCCTTGGCTATCATCGGTGGTGCTGATGGTCCAACAGCTATCTTTACTACGTTGAAGTTGGCTCCTCACATGCTGGGTCCAATCGCTATCGCGGCTTACTCATACATGGCTTTGGTGCCAGTAATCGTGCCATTGGTAGTGAAGTTGACTTGTTCTGAGAAGGAGTTGAAGATCAACATGAAGGAGCAAGATAAGAAGTTCCCTTCAAAGCAAGAGTTCAAGAACATGGGTGTCTTGAAGATCCTCTTCCCAATCGCCGTTACTACCATCGTTGCCATCATCGTTCCAGACGCTGTTTCGTTGGTGGGTATGTTGATGTTCGGTAACTTGATCAAGGAGATCGGTAACAACACCTCTCGTTTGTTCAACGCCGCATCTAATGGTATCATGAATGCCGCAACCATCTTCTTGGGCCTTTGCGTAGGTGCTACCATGACAGTGGATGCCTTCTTGAACCTCAAGACCATCGGTATCGTAGCAGGTGGATTCCTCGCTTTCGGATTCTCCATCTTCGGAGGTATCTTGTTGGTGAAGATCATGAACCTCTTCTCAAAGAAGAAGATCAATCCGCTTATCGGTGCGACTGGTTTGAGTGCTGTGCCTATGGCTTCCCGTGTTGCCAATGACATCGCTTTGAAGTATGATTCAAGAAACCACGTGTTGAACTACTGTATGTCTTCTAACGTGGCTGGTGTGATCGGTTCCGCAGTTGCTGCCGGTATCTTGATCTCATTCTTGGGATAATAGACAGGGGAAACCCTTAACATAGAGAAGGAGACGTGCCTTAGGGTGCGTCTCTTTTTTTGTTTGTCTGCAATAGGATTTATTGAAAATTTAATAATTTTGTATTGAAGAATGAATTATTGCTTTAATGTGATTAAATAAATGAAAAAAATTGGTTTATTAGTGGCATTCTTATTGTCATCTATGTTTTTTGTTCAGGCAAAAAACGAAACGGGAGATCAGTCATCAGTAAGTTATTTTAAGGATTCTATTTCTACCAAAACGGGAGATCGGATAGTAGCTACGAACTTGGTGTCTATTTCAGGATTTAGTGAAAAGGAGCTGAAAAAGGCTCGTAGAAGCATTATTGCATCTGCCATTTCGGGTGTTGAATTTGGAACAGGTTTGGAGGATGAGTATCATCAGTTCGGCATTAGTTTTTATGCGGACCAAAAGAATTATCAGTTGATTCTTAGTGTTTATGATCCTACTAAATTCTCCTTAGATAATAATTCCTCCATACAGTTCAATTTCACGGATAATACAAGTCGGAAATTCCAATATGAAGGAATGGCAAAAGAAGCGTTTCAGAAGAAAAATTACTATTCTTATAATTTTACATTAGATGTGGATAAGAAGGATATCGAGTTGTTTGCACAAAAAGAGATTGAATCGGTCGACGTGATTGTGAAAACCAATTATAAGTATAGAATATGTAGTTATGTGACACGTCATACAGACAATGCGATGAAAGTGAGACGGTATGCTCAGGATTTTCTGAACAGAACCAACGATATAAACATAACTCAGTACAACTACTTCACCAAGAATGTTGATGAATTCACTGGTATGCGTCAGGTTGAGACCTCATTTCTTCCCATTCGATCAGGTATGATGGATATGACCATATCCACTGTTGACACTTTCTATTACATCAACATCTATGCGCCAGAGGTAACTCATTGTGTTAATCCAGGACAAGATTTTGTGTCATTTAAATTTGCGGACCAAACAGTTAACAAATTTACAATCGCGCTCTTCAAATGTCCAGAAAAATGGAACAATCATGAAATTACCTTGCTGAAAGTGGCTTGTGGAAGAGCCTTTGTTGAGAAATTAGCGGCTAAGAAGTTGGAATCGGTTAGAGTTGACCTTTATCAACCATTAGAACATTTGTATGTGGAGAGACACTTTAGAGAACGTCCTGCCGAATATGTTTTATCCTATGCGAAGGATTTCTTATCGCAAGCACCTAAATTATCTTCAGAGAAAAATCCATCAGATTATTTAGCGAAAAGAGTTTATCCCGCATTCTTATATAAAGGAAAGTTTGATCGTTGTGAAGTGAACGAATCCTCTTGGCAATGGAGTTTTGTGGCAAAACCCGAGGAGGTTAGTCCTGAAATGGCGCTACAACTGAAGTATGATGTCGAGAATGGATATAAAATTGATGGTTGGGTGAATACCTCATCGGAGGTGAAATCCTATAAATGCGCCATCTATTTTAAGTTTGCCGATGGAACGCTTAAGAGTTTACCTTTTGATGCGTACCATTCCAGCAAAGCGATCGAATTCAATGCATATCCATTCCAATGTGCATTTGAAACGCCTACCGATTTGGAGATGATGAAAATGTTGTCGGAAAAAAGAATTGAGAAAATCCGTGTTACAGTAGAGGATTTGAAAAAAACGAATTTGTTTTATAACATTGAGGCGACTTTGAATCCTGACTCACAAGAGAGTGTTACGAATCAGGCTGAGGATATTGTAAAATATTCTACCATGGAACGGCCTGCTGTCGCAAGATAAGTAAAATATCGATAATGGTTTTAGGAGACGTGCCTTAGGGTGCGTCTCCTTTTTTGTTTTCTTCTCATATCTTTGGGTGGAATTCCAAAACACCCTAAATTTGCGGAAAAATCATATACGAACAGTATGCGCCCGAAATATTCCTTAGAGAGAAATTGGTTTGAAATAGCCTCCCAAAACAAGGGGAAGGCGGTGGATATTTTTTACATCTACCCAACGATCAATTCCGAACCCCTTACCAACCGTGGTTCGGTGCCATCCTACACCGATATCAGCCGATTTGAGGTGCGTAATGCGGCACGCAAGAACCAAGCCTACATCAAGGCAGTCTATGCCGGGGACGATTTCAACTTCTATGCGCCTTACTATCGACAAATGACCACCAAGGTCTTCGCTATGAGTAATACCGAGCGGAAATTGCGGGCGAAATTATCGGCGCTTGATGTCAAGCGTGCTTTTCAATATTATATGCGGGAGTACAATCAAGGACGACCCTATATCTTATTGAGCCATAGCCAAGGCTCGCAAATGTTGTTGGAGCTGCTGAAACACGGTATGACTGATAAGCAATATAGTCAAATGGTGGCGGCCTACTTGTTGGGGTATGAGATTACAGCGCGTGAGTTGGAGAAGTATCCGCACCGAATCGTTCCGGCAAAGAGCGAATTAGATCGGGGAGTGGTCATCTCCTACAACTCGGCCACCTGTGTGGAGGGTAGGTCTCCGTTGCTTGCCAATACGGCTGTCTGCATCAATCCGATCAATTGGAAGACCGATGGCACTCTGGCGCCCAAAGAGATGCATAAGGGAATTATCCGTTATGACAAGAAGTCGCAAGGGTACAAGAGCTATCCGGCCTACACCAGTGTCCAGATTCAAGACTGCCTTCTGATCTGCAAAGAGGTGGATCCCAAAGTCTGTTACAATGAGACCTTGAAGGAACCCTTCCCATGGGGAAATCTCCATTTTGCGGATACCTGGCTCTATGCGGAGAATCTCAAGGAGAATATGCGGAAACGGAGTGGTATAGGATAGTACAGTGCCTTCGATACTTATGAGAGTGTTGTCCATTTGATAAATTTGCGGTATTTTTGGACCGAATTTGAAAAATTAGGTAATGAATAATAGATATATGTTGATGGCTGGATGTTTGTCACTCGTGATGAACACAGCCTGTTTCAAGCAGTTGGAGATGGAGGAGGTGACGCCTCCCATTCAGTTAGAGGTGGAGCAGAATATGGCGGGAAAGTGGTATGTGTTCAGTCGCGACGCCCAACCGGTTCCTACCAATGAGAAGCATGTCGTCACCTATGAGGCGGGGTGGAAATCCTATCGTTCCCAATCCCATGAGGGACTATCCCAAAATTGGATGTCGAAAAGTGGATTTAGCTGCACGGTTTATGGCAGCGAAATCACTGAAAAGGCTGGCTCATTAGAGTACAAAAGCAGTGTAATCACGATTTCTCCAACCGAGATGCAAGCGGATGTGGTGGAAAAAGATGGTGCGCAGAACTCCTCCCACCGATTTGTTTTGAGAAAGGATGACGCCGATTATAGCCAAGGCGTAGTCGGCCTTTGGGAAGGAAAGTTTGAGAAGGCTGGTTTGCCGACCGCTGACGACCATCGCTGGGAGTTCCGGGCAAATGGTACCTACGTCTATTATAACCGAGATACGGTGAATGATGTATGGGTGGCAAACCCTGATCTATCAGCCGATTACCTTGTCGATGGAAAATGGTTAGCCATGCGCAGAGAAGATCCTTTGCGAGGTGAGATCCGCGAATGTTGGGACATATCCATTGAGAAGGAGCGTATGTATTGGATTGCGTTGAGGGAAGACTCTGTCAAAGGTAGGTTCAATGAGCAGAAGGAATTGTCGAAGGTTAAATAGTTAAAAATAGTTTCTTTTGTAATTATATTTTTGTATCGTTGAATTTTTGCTTAATTTTGTGGCGTCATTGGAGGGTGGTGGGTGTCATCTTTCGTTAAATTTTGAAAAATATGAGATTTGCTCAAAGAGTTTCCCGCTTTATATTAAAGTGTTTTGGATGGAAGTCAAAGCTGAATGTGGAACTTCCCGATAAGTGTGTCTTGGTGGTGGCTCCCCATACCAGCAACTGGGATTTCATCATCGGTGAGTTGATGTATCAGTCTGTCAGCAAGGATGGTAATGTGAATTTCCTTATCAAAAAAGATTGGTTCAAATTCCCTTTTAACCATATATTCGGTCCTTTGGGCGGTGTGCCTGTTGACCGAGGACGAAGCAATTCATTGGTGAGTCAGTTGGTGGAAGAGTACAATAAGCGCGACATCATGCGTCTGGCCATCACCCCAGAGGGTACACGAAAGGCTAATCCAAAGTGGAAGAGAGGCTTCTACCACATTTCGCGATTGGCGAATGTCCCTATGTTGCTCATCTATATTGATTACGAAAAGAAGGTGGCGGGTATCGACGAAGTCTTTACTGCGACAGGCGATGAGGAGGCGGATATCCAGCACATCAAAGAGTATTACACGAAATACAAGGGAAAGAATCCGGAAGGATTCGCTATATAACGATAACATTTATGAGAATTGCCATCGCTCAAATGGATTTGGCTTGGTGCGACGAAGCGACAAACCTCGCGAAGGTCGCCGAGCTTGCGGAGAAGGCCTCCGAGGCCGATTTGTTGGTCTTGCCGGAGATGTTCACCACCGGTTTCTGTATGGAGGCCGAGAAGTGGGCTGTGACGATGGATGGAGCGACCGTTGAGCGTTTGAAGGCGATTTCCGCCCAATATGATTTGGCTCTTTACGGAAGTGTGATGATCAAGGAGGAGGGTCGATTTTACAACAGAGGTCTCTTTATCACCCCTGACGGGACGATCCACTCTTACGACAAGCACCATCTCTTCTCTCCAGGCGCCGAGGCGGGCACTTACACCGCAGGCGAGGAGCGGGTAGTGGTGGCATATAAAGGGTGGAACTTCTGCCTACAAGTCTGCTATGACCTCCGATTCCCAGTTTTTGTCCGTAATGTGGACAATGGCTATGATGTTTTGCTCTATGTGGCCAATTGGGCCGAATCCCGCATCTCCTCTTGGCAGCGTCTGTTGCCTGCGAGAGCCGTCGAAAACATGGCCTATGTTTGTGGTGTCAACCGAGTCGGCTCCGATATTTATGGATTGCAAGGTGGCTCCTCCGTGTTGTTGGATCCGATAGGTAACTGTTTGATTGATTGCGGGAAAGAGGAGGGTTTATTCATCTCAGAAGATCTTTCGAAGGATCGCTTGAACCGTTTGCGTGAGAAATTCCCAGTTTATAAGGACGCCGACCGTTTTACTTTGTGCTAAATCCTTGGCATAATCTCCCGAATATTTACTAACTTTGGATTCCTTTTTGCTCCGCAGGTTGGGGATAGGAAGGGTATTTGTTGACTTTTAAATTTTATCAATATGTCGGTACATAGTGAATTTAAGAAGGTGACCACAAAGGTCTTGCTGGATATGAAGGCCCGTGGTGAGAAGATATCTATGTTGACCGCCTATGACTATACCATGGCGACCATCATAGATCAAGCAGGTATGGAGATTATTTTGGTGGGAGATTCCGCTTCGAATGTGATGGCGGGAAATGCGACCACTTTGCCGATTACCCTTGATCAAATGATTTACCATGCGCAATGCGTGGTGCGTGGCGCGAAACGCGCCCATGTGGTAGTGGATCTTCCTTTCGGTAGTTATCAAGCCAGCAAGGAGGAGGCTATCCGTTCCGCTATGCGTATTTTGAAGGAGTCTGGTGCCGACTCGGTGAAGATGGAGGGTGGTGAGGAGATCATAGAATCCGTTAAGGGTATTGTCAATGCGGGTGTGCCTGTGATGGGACACCTCGGCCTGATGCCTCAATCCATCAATCAATATGGCTCTTACGCCTTGCGCGCCAAGGAGGATGCGGAGGCGCAAAAGTTGATCAACGACGCGAAGTTGCTCGAAGCGGCTGGATGTTATTCGTTGGTGTTGGAGAAGATTCCTGCCGCATTGGCCAAAAAGGTGGCGGAAAGTGTCCATATTCCTGTCATCGGTATTGGCGCCGGAAATGGTGTGGACGGCCAGGTGCTTGTGATGCACGATATGTTGGGGTTGAACCAGGGGTTCTCTCCAAAGTTCCTGCGTAGATACGCCAATCTTTTTGAGGTGATGACTGAGGCGTTGCAACACTATATTTCAGATGTGAAATCAGGTGATTTCCCTAATGAAAACGAATCGTATTAACCAAGCCTAATTTGCTAAAAATATCAATAAAAAAGGGGAATCTTCACAGACTCCCCTTTTCTTCTTATTTAACCTAAACCATAACTAAGAAAATATAATATGTTTATGCATCGTAAAGTTCTAAACTTTTTATAATATTTGGAAATAGATATAGAGAAAAAAATGACACGAATTAAAAAAAATGTTAATGACGTGACAAAACGAACATTGAAACAAAATGTTTTAAATGTATTAGATGTATTGTTGAAATATATCAAACGTGGCGTTTGTGCGTTTTTGGTGTCATCTGTTGTGCTCACACTCATCTATCGCTTTGTGCCAGTCTATTTTACCCCCTTGATGGGAATCCGTTATTTTGAAAACTGGGGGGATGAGAGTGCTCCGAAGGTTCAGAAGAGGTGGGTACCCATCGAGAAGATATCCCCGCATGCTATCCAAGCGGTGGTGGCATCGGAGGATAATAAGTTTATGCGACATTGGGGATTTGACTTCGAGGCGATAGAGAATGCCAGGAAAATGAATAAGGCGGGAAAGAAAATTTATGGTGCGAGTACCATTTCGCAGCAGACCGCTAAAAATGTCTTTTTGTGGCCGAGCCGTTCTTGGGTGCGAAAGGGTTTTGAGTGTTATTTCACCCTTTTGATTGAACTGTTGTGGTCAAAGGAGCGAATCATGGAGGTCTATCTGAATGTGGCGGAGATGGGAAACAACATCTATGGTATCGAGGCGGCCGCCCAGCACTACTACAAAGTGCCAGCCAAACAATTGGGTGCGTCGCAGTCGGCCATGATTGCCGCCTCTCTTCCAGCTCCCCGTAAGTATAACCCCGCCAATCCGACCTCATATTTGGTGAAGAGGCAAGGGAAGATCCTCCGCTTGATGCGTTTGATTGGGCCCGTTCGCCTTTGCGGTGAGGATAAAAAGCAATAAAATGGTGGTTTGATGAATCATCGCATATAGTGATTCTTAGGCGCCTAAGGTTGATTTATTTTACCCCATATCCGTATGAATTATGGGAAAAAATGTTTAAGTTTGTAAAAATAGATTAATTAATAGAACTAGGGCCTATGGTAAAACGATTGATTATACCGTGTTTAGCGTCTGTGATGATTGCGTGTGGAAACAACACTGAAAACACAAAAAGTGAGATTCCTTCTCCTGAAAAAACGAAGACTGAGTTGAAAGAGAAAAAAACTTCCGGTATCGGTATCATCACCGATGACGCGAAGAATGTGGAGATTCTGGAACAGATGGTTTATCCGGCCAATTCCCCTGTCGCCAAATGGGGAAAATTGAAAGTGGCGCCTAACGATAAGGGTGTGCGCTGTTTGTGCGACGAAAAGGGTAATCCTGTTCAGTTGAAGGGTATGAGTTCCCATGGTTTGCAGTGGGCAGGCGTGGCTCAAATCACGGAAGAGAACATCAAGGCTTTGCGTTGGGATTGGAACTGCTCCGTCTTCCGACTTGTCTTTTATGTGGACGAAGAGGGTGGATATGCGCACAACCAAACCCATAGGACCCGCCACTTGGAGAATGTGGTGAAATGGTGTGGCGAGAATGGTATGTATGTCTTGGTGGATTGGCATGTGCACAAGCCAGGAAATCCAGAGGCGAAACAATACCGCAAACACCCTATGAATGGTATCGATTTGGCTGGAGATTTCTTCGCATATTGCTCTCGCCGATTCCAGAACCAGAAGCATGTGCTTTATGAGTTGTGCAATGAGCCCAACCCAAGTAGCGGTGCGACGACTTGGCCCAATCATATCAAGCCCTATTGCGAGGATATGTTGAAGATCATCCGAGAGAATGACAAGGATGTTGTCTGCATCTGCGGTACGCCAAATTGGAGCCAGGATGCCCATGTGGTGATTGGCAACGAACCTCAGGATGAGAATGGTAATGTGTACGACAATTTGATGTACTCATATCACTTTTATGCCGCTTCGCATTACGACGGCGTGGATCCTAACTCACCTTATCAGGGCCACGATTATATGAAACCGATGCGTGAGGGTGATTCAACCGCCCATATGCCTTGCATATTGGCAACTTTGCCTATCTTTGTGACTGAGTTCGGTACCACTGACGCCAGTGGATGGAGCAACTTCCGTCCCGATTTGACTGACAAGTGGATGAAGATCTTGGATGGTGGTAATTTGGGTAACCAGAAGGTGAGTTGGTGTAACTGGAGTTTCAGCGCCGAAGGTGGAGAGAGTGCCGCTTTGAAGTGGAACGAAGGCAATATCCGTCAGTGCGACAGAAACAAGATCCTCACCGAATCAGGAAAATATATTTTCAAGAAATTGCATGAGAAGTAATAGGTTTTTATCAGGTTTATTGTGTTTGATATGCTGTACGCTTACGCTCTCTGCCGTTCAGGCGCAGAAAAAAAGGGAGATGCGCGGCGCTTGGGTGGCTACCGTAGCCAACATTGATTGGCCGACCGACCGTACCGCCTTGGCCGAACAGCAAAAGGAGGAGTTAATCCGAACCATTGATTCGTTGCATCGGACAGGTGTCAATGCGATCATGTTCCAAGTACGACCTACCGCCGACGCACTGTATAAATCTGATCTCGAACCTTGGTCTGAGTGGTTGACGGGAGAGCAGGGCAAGGCTCCATCCTCCGATTTCGATCCGTTGCAGACCGCTGTGGAGGAGTGCCACAAACGCTGTATGGAGTTGCACGCATGGATCAATCCCTATCGTGTGACCAATACGCCTAATGCGAAGTTAGCACCTAACCACATCTATTTCAAAAAGCCGGAACTCTTTATCCAATATGGGGAGAAGATCTATTTCGATCCGGGTAGGAGCGAGACGGCCGATTTCCTCTTGAAGGTGTTGAAGGATATGGTGACTCGTTACGATGTGGATGGACTCCACCTCGACGACTATTTCTATCCCTATCCAATCAGTGGCAAGGAGTTCCCCGACGAGGCCACTTTTAAGGCGAATCCCCGTGGTTTTAAGAACAAGGGTGATTGGCGCCGCGACAATGTGAACCAAGTGGTGGAGCGTATCCACAAGATGTTGTTGGAGACCAAACCTTGGGTTCAGTTCGGTATCAGTCCGTTCGGCGTTTGGCGAAACAAGTCGAAAGATCCTAAGGGTTCCGATACGAAGGCGGGCTGCACCAACTACGACGACCTCTACGCTGATGTCATCCTTTGGTCGGACAAGGGGTGGATTGATTACATCGCACCGCAACTCTATTGGGAGATTGGCAAAACGGTGGCGGACTATGCGGTGCTTGCCCCTTGGTGGCGTGAGCATGTGAACAAAAATTGCAATCTATACTTTGGCCTATATGCATCGGGCTTGGCGGTGAATAAACCGAAGGTATGGAAGACGCCGAATGAGTTGTCCCGCCAGTTGCGCTACAATCGTGAGTGTGTCGATATTGAGGGTGTGATTTATTACAGCACCTCCTATTACTTGAAGAATCCACAAGGTCTATTGGATAGTTTAAAAACCGATTTCCATCGTTATCCCGCCTTGGCACCTATCCATGGTAATGGACCAGAGTCGTTTTACCCGCTGAATGTTCGGATGGATGGAGATACGCTCTCCTGGTCGCCGGTCATCGCCGAGGGTGGGGAGGCGATCTCCTACTATGTGGTCTATGCCTTTGGAGATAGTGAGGATTGCGATTTCGACAACCCGAAAAATATGGTCTGCTTGACCACGGATCCGCAAGTGATCCTTTCTCGATACAATTTGAAATCATCGATATACAATGTGGTTGTTACCGCTGTGAATCGTTATGGCAAGGAGTCTGACCCGGAAACTTTCTTGGTTTGGCTACCGAATAAATTAAACAACTGATTATGGCTAATAGACCCATCATACTTATTTCAAACGACGACGGTTATCAAGCCGACGGCATCGCAAAATTGGCTGCCATTGCCCGCCAATTGGGTGATGTGGTCATTGTCGCCCCTGTCCGTCAGCAGTCGGGCAAGTCAAGCGCGATTACGGGTGGTGTCCCTTTGAAGCTTACCAAGGTGTCGGAAGAGGAGGGAATGACCGTCTATTCTTGCGATGGCACGCCAGCCGATTGCGTGAAATTAGCCTTCTACACGCTCTTTAAAGAGCAAAAGCCTAACCTGCTGTTGTCAGGCATTAACCATGGATCCAACGCCTCCGTAAATGCGGTCTATTCCGGCACGATTGGTGCTGCCATGGAGGGATGTATCAACCATGTCTCCTCGATTGCCTTTTCCAGCACACAAATGGATAAGGTTTTGGACATCGACACAGCGGTTCCTTACATCCAATCCATCATAGAAAGCTCTCTGAATGAACCACTTCCGTTGGGTACGATGCTCAATGTGAATTTCCCTTACGGAGAGATTAAGGAGGCCCGCTACTGCCGCGAAGCCGATGCGAGGTGGAGCGAAGAGTATGTTCCACTTGCGGATGATCCGCATTCGTACACATTGGCGGGCTATTTTGAGGACAGGGAGCCTAATTCGCAAGATACGGATCAATGGGCGTTGTCGCATCAGACGGTTTCGATCGTTCCTATCAAAGTGGACCGCACCGATTATGAATTTTTACGTAAAAATAACAAGCCGCTGAAACTTGGGTGAGCAAGTGTCAGTGATAAAATTTTTTGATTATGGCAAACGACAAATACAACGAAGATTACTTGGATAAGGACCATCTTGAGGACGATGACGAGATGGATGAGATCGAGGAGAAGATGATTGGAGACCATATGGTCGAGGATCGTTTTGACGAGGATTGGTTGAACGACGAGAAGAAGTTTAATCTCTTGGATAACTTCTTTACGGGTTTCATCGGTTCTGTATTATTGTCTCTCATTACAGTCCGTTTGGTGACGCTTTCAGAGTTACCGAATGTGGGCTTTGTTGATCTATTGAAACGAGTTTATGAGAGTTCCAACTTCCAGTCCATCATGATGACGGCGATTATTCCCAATCTGATACTATTCTTCGTGCTGTATAAATTGGAAAAGTGGAAGGCCAATTATGGTGTGATTGTGGCTTCGTTGCTTATGACCGCTTTCCTGTTCATCCATATTGCATAAGTTTTAGGGCATGAGATACTTTCTGATAGCAGGCGAGGCCTCTGGCGACTTGCATGCGTCCAATTTGATGGCCTCTATCAAGAAGAATGATGCTCAGGCCGATTTCTGTTTCTTGGGCGGCGATTTGATGGCTGCGCAGGGTGGAAAGATGGTGCGCCACTACAAAGATATGGCTTTTATGGGTTTCATTCCGGTGTTGTTGCACGCCCGCACGGTACTGGGTAACATTAAACAATGCAAGGCCTCCATTTTGGCCTACAAGCCGGATGCGCTGATATTGATCGATTATCCCAGCTTCAATTTGAAGATGGCGCAATTTGTCAAGGAGAATCTTCCTGGCGTTCCTGTCTATTACTATATTTCGCCCAAATTGTGGGCTTGGAAAGAGTATCGATTGAAGTCGATCCGTCAATATGTCGATAAGGTTTTCTCTATCTTGCCTTTTGAGGTGAAATGGTTTGCCGATCGTGGTTATCAGGTTGATTTCGTGGGAAATCCTTGTGTGGATGCTGTTGAAGGACGTAGTTGCAAAGGGGAGAGCCGAGCGGTTTTCAATGAGCGCAACCAATTGGACAATCGTCCGATCATGGCGTTGTTGGCAGGTAGTAGAATGCAGGAGATCAAGAGTTCGTTGCCTATTATGTTAGAATCCGCTTCTCGTTACCCTGAATATCAGTTGGTGGTGGCGGGTGCCCCCTCCATTGAAGCAACGGTTTATGATGAGTTGTTGGCTCCCTATAAAGCGCGTGTGGTCTATAATCAAACCTATGAGTTGCTTCAACAGTCTGAATTGGCTGTGGTGACATCTGGTACCGCTACCTTGGAGACCGCCTTGTTGCGTGTGCCACAAGTGGTGGTCTATAAAATGTCCGGTGGATGGCTGTTCCATCGTTTCTTGGAGTTATTCATTCGTGTGCCTTATATTTCATTGGTCAATTTGATTGCGGATAAATGGCTTGTCAAAGAGTTGGTCATCGAGGATTTCACGGTGAAGAAACTCTGTGCGGAGATCGACCGCTTGCGTACCCAGGCGTACCACGACCAAGTGATGCGGGGATATGATGAGTTGATCGAGCTTTTGGGGCATGTTTCCGCTTCCGACAAGGCGGCACAGACCATTGTGCAATTGTTGGCTGGGGAAAAATGATTAAGGTGAGTTTATATTGGTGAAACTCCAAGAGGGATTTTGGGAAATTCTTTCGCCATCTATCGAAAAGGTAGGTGGCGAATTTTTTTGTTTTTTTTCTGTAACAAAACTGTTTTCCCTGTCTCTATAGGATAGAAACACTAAAAGATGTTTTTTTGCGTAAAATATTGTAGAAAATATAAATCTACGCAGAAACACTGCGTATCTGTATC
>JAKSKV010000019.1 GCA_024401555.1 Paludibacteraceae bacterium | reverse complement strand
ATTAGAGGAACTCCTCCGCAAGAAAAAGGTGACTTTCTTCTCCTCCCCTCGGGGAGGCTGGGAGGGGGCCGCCTTTAGAACGGCAGTTCATCCTCGTTCTCGCTGCTCTGCTGTGCAAGGTATGCGAGAGGATCTTGCTCCACTGGGGCGGTATATCCCTGTACTCCCTGCGCTATCTGTGCCTGCACTGGTGCCGATGTTCGCTCTGACACGTGCTGATAGAGGTTTGACAGAGTAGGGTTCATCAGCGAGCGTATGCACTTGAACAACTTGCTGTTCGTATCTTCGGCATTGTCATCCTTAATCTGTGCAGCGTATGCCTCTGTCTGGCGTGACAGTGCCTTGTCGATCAGCGCCTTGCCGAATTTCTTGATGTTGGCAAGCACGAAATCGTTGCTATGGTTAATCTGCATATTGTGTGTAGGAATCTCGTCGAGGGTGCGCGGCTGGTCCCCCGCTGCTATCCTCTTCGTATTCACGCTCTGTAGATACGCCTCGCGGTTGCGCATTGGCCAAATGGCTATTCGTGCGTCGGCACGGCTCTTACCGCTTTGGTCGGTTGTCAACTTGATTTCGTTTACATCGGCAGGGATGCAGACATAGACTCTTCCTGGATTCTTCTGGTCTATGCCAGTTGCAAGGCGAGCCTGAGCGAACTCAAGGAGGTTCGCGGAATTGGTTGTGTATGATGCCATAGTTAGCCCCACCCCTAACCCCTCCCGAGGGAGGGGATAGCTAACGCGCGGTGGGTATGCGCGGAAAAATGGGTTATTATATAGAATGAGAAATTAATCACGGATTTTCTTGGAACAGCCTTAACTGCACAGTCCCCATTACCTTCTGTCCTTTCGGGATAAACAATCTTTCTATCACCTGATTGTTTGCATCCGCACTGAGAATGCTTCTGTGGCAGAACTCAGCCACAACTTCAAATCTATCCTCTGGCATCGAGTATTCACTTATGAAGACCGGCTCTTTCTGCCTGCATGCCCAATCGTAGAAACGCTCATAGTCGAAGGCGTTCTCTGTGTCATAAACATTGGTGTTGCGGTAGGGTATGTCGCAGTATATCACGCTGTCAGGCAGTATCTCTACATCCTGATAGTCGCCATGAGAAGTGATGAGTGCTTCTTGCCCCCCCCTTGTGGCAGGCTGTGGTGACGTTCCCTGTATTGCAGACGTGATGTTGACGTTCCCAGTGTGCCGTCTCTCCCACCCTCCTGAATGCAGTTTTTTTTTTGACATCCTCGCACACTGTCGGGATGATTCGTGACTCTGCATTTCGTAAGGTCGCTTGACAGGAAATGTCGCTGTCTCTCGTGAGTTTCCAATCTGGAGGCGTTTTGCCCCCCCATGACTGCAAGGCGAAGGTTCCTGTTGTAATGTTCGAGCTGCATAATCTGCCCCCCCCCTCAAATGACTGCATACGAGTGTCTCCGTATGCCTCGAAGTAATGCTTTATGGCGAGGTATCTGCTCTGCATATCCTCAATATCGTCAATGAAGGTGAGGTCATGCCCCATGTCAGCAGCAAGGGAATAGTCTGAGTAGAACATAGCATAGTGTATTGCCTTCTTTATCGGTTCTATGTCCTTGCCATAGATATAATCACGGAGGTTATTACCGAATGACCATACGAAAGCGACATAGGGGTCTGTCTCTTTCAGTCGGAAGAAATCCTCCCTGCTTATCCAGCGAGTCTCATTGTTGTATTTCCCATTAAGAACATCACGGAAGAGAGTGGGGCACATCCAGTTGATGTCGTTTATATGGAAGTACTGAAACTTCTTTGTCATCATCGCTGCATGAGTGACGGCGCATCCACCGCAGAACAGGTCATATAGATGCTTTCTCTGTGGCAGTATTCCCACTATGCGCGTGGCAAGCTTATTCTTACTTCCTTTGTATGGTAAGCCGTATTTCATTTATTTTTTTTGCTTTTTCTTCGATAACTCGATAATTCAATAATTCGGTAATTATAGCCACCCCTCCGCAAGAAAAAGGTGACTAAAACCTCCCTCCCTCGGGAGGGTCGGGGTGGGGCTTTAGAACGGCATATCCTCCTCGCTTGGTTCCTCCATCGTTATGGTCTGTCCTGCCTTCCATCGCTCAAGTATCTCGGCAGGAGGCACAGCGTGAGGGTTCTGGTTCTGACGGTAGAAGTCTTCCATTTCATTCCAAGTGACTGGGTTGTCGCTCTCGTCTGTCTCAGGCATAGGGTCATCGGCAGACATATACTGCACCTGGTGCACCTTCAGCTCCTCATAGTCGGCAAAGACATGATCCTTGCCTGTGCGGAAGAATATGACTCCCGTGTTCTTCTGCGACTCACGCACACGGCAGTACTTCGGTCCCACGTACATGTGGTTCTCCCACCCTCGGTTCTGTCGCCATGTGAAGAACTCCTGCTTGCACCACATCGTCAGCTTAAACCATTTCAAGCGCTTCGCCTTGGCAGCCTTTGACCCTGTGCGGAAGAGGTGGTCTGGGTTCATCAGTATGCCATTGTTCTGGCAGTATGCCTGACAGTTAGCGTAGAACTTTGACAGCGAGAACTTGTTCTCCAGTTCCCTTGAAGGGCACTCGAAATCACGCATATATGTCATAAAGCAGGATGCGAGGTCTTCCACATGACCATAGATGCCGTCGTTGGCAAAATACCACTCTGCCCAATCCACGAACGCTTGTGAGGTGTCGTTGACTATCTGGCGGTACAGCGTGTCCTTGTTTGGTGCATTGCACGGATATGGATGGTTGATGACAAACTGCGTGGCGAACATGCAGAAGTATGCCATACGTATCTGCGTGCGGTTGGGTATGTCCTGTATGCCCGTGCTTGCATAGTCCGGCATTACATCCGTGATGAGTCGCGCTGCTATGCCCTTATCATCGTTCTCACGGCAGAATCTGTCTGAGATAGGAGTGCGGCACATACGGCCAAGTGTAGAGTCGTCTGTGTCTGAGGGTGGGTAGTTGCTCGATACGATGAAGCATGGGCTATCGCTGATGCCGTATTTCTCCTGATCCTCATGCTTGCGCTCCTTGGTGACACCTGATGTTATCCAGTTATAGATGAACTTCAGCGACCATTTGTTTGGAAGGTCTTCTATATGCACCACATCATGCACATGCACCTTGTATTCCGCAAGCGAGAACTTGTCATCGCCAGGACGCTCCCATTTCTTGCAATCTACAGCCAGAACGTTTCTCGCTGCCGCAATAAATGTGTTCACGATGGCAGACTTTCCCGAACCGCCCGTGGCATGGCGCTCGTCCCTCACGGTATTCTCCATGATGTATGGGAAGACATTCGCCATTGTGCCGTGGAAGCCCCAGCATGTGGTACCGATGGAGAAGAGGAAGTTGAGGAATCGGGCATTGAGGTCAAGCTGCTCCTCATGGTTCAGCGATTTGCCGTAGCGCATCCTGTCTTCCTCTATCTCCCAGTTCTTGTTGGCAAAACAGCGTATCAGACGAATGGCAGGGTCAAGCTCTGACTCTCGCTCAGTAGGCCATTCTATGACATACTGATGCAGTTTGCACCATTCACGGAACTCCCGTTCCATTTGTGAGGTCTCACGGGTGTTATATCTTGGATTGCCGTTCTCATCCTTCTCTTCCTTCCTTGCCTTGATGAATGCCTTTCGCTCATCCACTTCAGGATTGTCTATTATACGAGGCATATTTATTTGAGGAATTTTGAAGTTGAAGGGTCTCACCTTCTCATAAGGCACATCAATGTCAATATCCTCGTATGACACACATTGTATATTGTCGGCAGTGACGAGCACTGCGGTGTTCAGGAAGAAGAAGTATGAGTGTTTCAGTGAAGCGAAATGGTAGTTCAGTTCCGTCTCTGGCAGTGAGGTGATAGTGTTCAGGTTTATCTCCTTCGTGGAGCGGTCTATGCCGATAATCATAAGCTCCGTGGTCCGTGAGTCCGTGGATATAATGCTCGCATAGTCCTTGAGCCTCTGGAATGTCTCTTTCACCACGCTGCGCTCGTCGATGGAGCGGATGAAGTTGCCCTGACGGATGATGTACTCGCCGATGGTGTTGGAGCTCAGTGGATCAACCGCACGGAAGAATCCCTCCGTTGCCATGAACTTCCACAGCTTTGCCGAATTGACGGTGTAGTACACCTCCTTCAGCACATTGTTCTTGTTGCGCTTCTCCTGACGCTCTATCGGGTTGGTGTCAATGGCATTCTTCACTACATCGTAGAAGCGTGTGCCAAGGTCATCATCGTATTTGTATGATTCTGCCCCCATGACGTAGGTAAGGATGAAGTCGCGAACGCTTGAAGGCTGATGGCAGAAGATATACTGCTGCTTTCTGAAATATGGCTTGCGGAAGGTGTCAGGCAGTTGCGCAAGGGCAATGTCGTGGTATCGCTGGCATATCTGATACACCTCTCGCAGTGCCTTTCGGGTGTTAGGATATAGTATCGTAACCTTGTCGGCAAACCTTGACATCTTATTTCTCTGCATGTGGTTGAAGCGTACCTCGCGCTTCTTCCATTCCCCATGCTCTCTATACACAAACCCGCTCTTGCCGGCAAGGAATGCCACATGATGCCAACAGTTCTCCTGCACGCTGTCGTTGTTCGGATGCACCATACGATGGCGGCGAAGGGTGTAGTAGGTGCAGATGGCATCCTGTGGGGTATTGCAGAAGATGATCTCCTTTGCCTTCAGTTTCTCGGTAGGTATTCCTACCTCCTCCTGCTCGAACTTGCCGTTAGGCTCTCCTGTCCTCCTGTCTTTCTGCTCAATCCACTCCATAGTGGTGGCGCGGTAGTGCTCTTCGGGCTCGAATTTCTGTATAGCCGCGTGAAAGGCGTTTGTGGATGAGTCGCGGTGCTCTGTGGCATAGGTGAACACCTTATCTCCTGCAAGCCATTTCGATACCTTTGCCACAGTGTGTTCTTCATTGTTGGAGAACACCCACGGATCACCGTCCGTGGCAGGTCGCCATATCATTCCGCAGTCTTCTTCTGGTGTCAGGAAGGTAATAAAGAGTGGTGAGTATGGTGTACCATAGACTATTTCCGAAACCGCTTTTCCCTGACGGTTCACGGCAGGAAGAGTCGCTGATACCAATGCGTATGTGCGGAAGTCGTCAATGAGCATATCGGTACTGAAATCGTCGCCGAAGGAATAGTGGTGTATGCCCTTTGACGTTACCACCTCACAGCCTATGGATAGCAGTTCCTGTGGTGTAAAGTCTGTCTTATCGAGGAATGAGAACTCCTCCTGTGGCTGGTCTGCAATGCCTCTGAGGTCATGGGTGTAAGGATGCTCGGTAGGGAATTGCTCCCTTATCTGCTCCTCGGTGTAGCCATATTGCGCAAGCAAGCCCAGCACGGCACGGCGAAGGTTCACGCCCTCAAGACTTATATGATGGATGGCGGCATACAGTTCAAGAGCCCCGTACCCCGAAGTGCGCGTTCTCGTACAAGCCCACCTCTGTGCGCCCTTGCCACTATACAATCCACCAAATTCCTCATCATAGATGATGAAATGCGGTGTGTGACTGCCTCCTGCATTCTGCTTCATCGTCTTACTGCCGACAGCGACACGTTCCTGCTTGCAGAAAGGGCACCAGCAAGCAGTCTGCCCTATGGTGTCCTGACTCTCGGCCTTGCGGACGAGGGTCAGAAGGGGTAGCTTGGCGCAGAAGTCTATGATAGGGCTATATATCATTTTGTTTTAGTTTGTATTCTCTGAAAATCCCTTGACCCGTCTCACGACGAGTCAAAGGCATTGGTTATTTTGTTTTTTGATAATAAACACCTTGATAGGTGTAGTGTGAGAGAGAGAAATTTTTTATTTTACATTTATTTCCATGTATTGTCTTTTCTATTCTCAGTATCTTGCCGATTTCAGCTTTCAGCATCTTGCCGATTTCGCCAAGGCGTTCCCAGCCACCGTTCCCGAAGGTTCTCCTTCGGTCCCAGCTCGGCTTCATCGCCTTATCACTTCCTCACTCCGTGCATAAAATGCCATGTGTTCCATGCCGTTCTTCGTGAGTCGAAGAGCGCGTCATGCACAGTCTTCTTGCCCGGATATTCAGGGATGGCGGAATACACCTTGTATGGGTCTCGTGCCGCATCCAGAGGGTCATCGAGTAATGTGGCACCTACCTCCTGTGCATAGGTACGCGCACAACGGAAGTTCTGGTACTTGACCGGCAGTGCCACCTTGAACACACTGGATATATGGCGAAGTATCGCGCAGTCGAAGTCTGCACCCTGCGACCATACCGTCACTGATTCTGCCCCTACCCTCTCCTGGATATTCTTCACCCACGAGGTGAATTGTGACAGAACACTTTCCACTGGTATAGGCGAAGGCGACAGCATTTCGTCCTTCACGGCAGCATCCATCTTATCCCACCATAAAGCGGTTCCCTTGTCGAAATCAAGCCCTGCAATGAATGATGAGCGCAGATCCACACCCATATTGAAGTACTCCTGTGCTACTGCCTGTGGTGCTCCGTTCTCATTATCGAGAATGAAGATGCCGTCGCTGGTCTCAGCCTGACGATTCCATGCTACTGCTCCCAACTGCATGATAGCAGCAGTAACATCAAGGCTTGTCGTCTCTATATCAAATGTAATGTCAAGATTTTTCATGTTTTCTATATGAATTAAAAATTAAGTAAACCCCACCCCTACCCTCCCATAGGAGGATAGGTGGTAAAGGTGGGGGAGGTGAAAGTTATGGAAAAGTACGCTTTTCGTTACCGCCACCGTTCCCGAGGGTTCTCCCTCGGTCCCCTGTCCCTGTTCAAAGAGGCTCAGCCTCATTGCTTCGCTTGCTTATTGGTTTATCAACGTCTCCATCTTTACCTTCTTTATCGTGCAGTCTGTCTTTGTCCGAAACTGCGACTCAAAGATAAGACATAGATCATCCAAACCGCACTTCTGATAGTCAGGAACTATATCTACCCAAATCTCCCTTCTATGGTGCCGATTCAGGAAATGAATAGGAATGTGTGTGCGGACTGAAGCTTTGCGGAAAAGCCCCACTCCCCTACCCCACATCCATCGCACGATGTCATGAACGAGTTTCGTACATGCTCCTATGACTATCAGAGTGACCTTACTATGGTCTTCCTCTTCAATCACGGAATATCTGACCTCACTATGCTGTGAGTACTTGCGGTTATGTGGCTTGGTGGTCAGTCGGGGATAGTCTTCAGGATGAAAATCTTTCTTACGCATAACTATAAACTATGCACTATGCACTATGACTTGCGCAGCTTGATGAGCTTGCGAATAACTACTCACTCTGTTCTCCGTATTGGTCGATAAAGTCCTTTAGGATATTCTTCAGTCCTCGCAATTCCCATAGCTTCCAGTTCTCAGCAGTAAAGCGGGTAAGCACAGTATTTCGTCCCATACCCAGCTCCTTCATGTATTCCTGGAATACGCCTATGAGCGATGCGTGACGAAGCGCAGTATAAAAACTGCCGTCATTATCGTCCATATTCAGCATCAATACGGCAGCATAGCCCTTTTCTTCCGACTCTGATACCGTCTCATCTGCTTTGTTAGTAAGGAGTTCCTTCTTATGGTTTGCCGCGAATGTGCGACGCACCTGCTCAATGCCGTGTATTTCCCATTGATCAAATCCTTTGTCGAAAAAGCGTAAGTAAAATGTGGATTGCGTGAATCCCATTGGCTTTAAGTAGTCTAAAAGTTTAGTTTTAGTTTCGGGTGACAGGTCTGATGTCTGGAAATGTAGTGTACGACCGTCGAGCAAGTGGTTAAACTTGTCTCTTAATGTTTTGGTCATTTGATTATTTTTTCCTAATTTTGTGGCAAAGGTACGTATTTAATTCCTAAAATGGTACAAGAAACCACAATTCTTAACCATTTTTAAGAATTGGATATTACGAAAAATGTACCTATCATTAGTAAAATTAATACAAAAGGAGGATGAAAGATGAAGAATTACCGTTTTAATTATAGTTTTCTCGCTGCATGGCAGAGGGCAAACAGGGGCATTATCTCTCGTGACCAAATTCTTGATGCCCTGGGCAATCACAACAAGAGTAGTTTTGCATCATGGAAGCGTGGTGATAATCCTTTGCCCATAGAGTCTCTGCTTCGCTTGTGCAACACCTTTGACATTCCGCTAGAAAAATGGTTCTTCGACAATGACGAGGAATCTGTTCTTCGTCTGTATCATTCTTCCATCAACGATCAGACCGAACCAACCAGCGGTATTGCCGGTCTTGTTGCCGAAGACTGCATTCCATCCGTCATGCCAGTGACGAAGAAAGAGAAGGAACACAAAACAGAGAATGACATCACGGAGCTTCAGTATCTGAACCGCCTTGATGCCATTCGCAAGGATTATGAGCAGCGCATGGAACTAATGCGCAAGGAGTATATGCAATCCATCGCCATGCTTACCCAGCAGATAGCAGAGCTGCGCATGGCCCTCTATGAAGTGGAGGAATGACCCCACCCTTGCCGAGTTCAGCAAAGCCCCCGTTCCTTGTCGATTTCGGCAAGGCCTCTTTATCGTGCCCTCGCGAAAATCGCCACTTCCCCCGTCACGCTCACGTTCATCTCGAACCCTCTCTCCGCAAGAAGCGACACATATTCCGCAAGCGGATCACCGAGAGAGCAAGGCCACGCCTTGAAGAACTCCCTCAGTCTGGAGTCCGTAAAGATCTCCGTTGTCTCATCCTCATAGTCACATGGGGTATAGGCACGGTAGAAGGCATCCACTTTCTGAGGAACCACGAAGTCTAAAAGAGTGGTAGCAGCGGCACTCGCCGCAGTGCCATCAGTCACCATCATTTCATTTTCTTTTTTTCTTGCCATACTCAATACATGCTTTTAGTATCAATACAATTACGACAAAAGCCACCAAGTAAGCAATATCATTCTTGATGCGCTGGAAGATATTCGGCTTCTCTGACACCACTGTTTCCTCCCAGTGACCTTTATATAGGCTATCTGTGGAATTGACGATTTCCTTGTGGTTGCTTGTCGTTTCCTTGTTGTCTGACTGCTTCTCACCTCGGTAGCGGTCACGGTTGGTGGTAGTGTTGCAGTTGGTCTCGCGGTATATCTCCTTGCCGTCAAGATCCACCGTGATTACTGTTGTCTTCTCGATGACGGTCTCAACGGTTACTGAGTCAGTCACCGATTGTTGATGCTGCACAATAACGTATGTACTGTCACACACAACGGAATCCCTCGTGTGTGTTTCTGTCTGTGTGTCTATGGTTGCCGTCTTTGTCGTTCGGCAGGAACATAGGCATAGTCCCATTATAAGTAAAAATAATACCTTTCTCATTTTTTTTCTTTTTTTAAGGTTGTCATTCCCCTGCCGAGTTCGGCAAAGCATATCCCCAGCCACCGTTCCCAGCCACTGTTCCCGAGGGTTCTCCCTCGGTCCTTCCCGTCCTCGTTCATTATGGCTCAGCCATAATGCTTTCTTCTGTCAGTCCCTCCGCATTCAGTGGGTATGAGCTCTTAATCCACCACTTCCCGTCTTTAAGGAAGAACGCAGGCACCCTTCGTGTCCTCAGAGTCTGAGCATTGAGTAATCCAAGCAGTACCGCACCATCAACGGTAGGTAGTGCCAGTCGTTCAAGTTCGAGTTTCTCGGCATCGCTCAGTGGCTTGCCGTTCTTCTGTCGCTCTTTTGCCTCCTTGAGGTCGAAATCGTCCGGCACGTTAGGTTCATTCCATTCCCCCTCTCCAAGGTCAGTGACACTTTTCCAGAGTCTGCCATCAGGAGTATGGTTGAATGACAGGAATACTACACCTCCCGCAATGTGCATACCTGATTCGAGGTATTCGGTCGCAAAGTGTTTCTTTGCCCATTCCTCTGCTGCCTTGTTTGCCTCATTGCACTGTGTGAGGATGCCCTGGAGCGCAACGCCTATTTTTGAGTCCGCAGGACAACTGTAATTGAATTTACTTTCTTTCATAGTGGTTATATTTGATAAATAGTATTTAAGTTTCTGCGGCAAAGGTACGAAAAAAGGCTGCAACCTATGTTACAGCCTTTTTTTTTTGAGCTCCCCCCTCTCTATACTTGTTCCTTATCGTCCTTGGCAAGGTTTCCAGCCACCGTTCCCGAAGGTTCTCCTTCAGTCGTTCCTTTTCCTGCCTCCGTTCCTTGCCGATTTCGGCAAGTTCCTTCCGTCACCTTCTCGCCACCGTTTGGGAAAGGTTACTTTCCCATTATTGGCGAGTCTTATGCAAACATTGAAGGTTGGTCTCTTAGCAATCCCACGACCTCACTCTTAAAATGCTTGGTGAGTTGTGCGTATATATCGCGCTTTTCTTCTTCCGTGAGTCCAAGACTGGAGAATATTCCCTGCACCTCCTGAGTGTATTCTATACGTATCTTATGGTGATAGCGGTCATATCCGTTGCATTTCGTAACCTTTTCAAAAGCCTCCTTTGCCCTACCTGTGTAATGAAGAAGGAAAGAACTCCACGCATTGTCTATGGTCTGTTGACTCCATGAACGTCCACGCTTTACCTTTGGAGCTTCGGTAGTTCCCATATTGACGTCGGCAGTCTTGCTCTCTGTAGTCTTGGCCACAGAGGATAGTTCTTCTGCCTCGTCTGTCTTTATTCGGAATACGATGTATGTAGGGTCGCCTACTTCACGCCTCCCCATGTAATCATACTCTACGGTAAAGCAGCATTCTATATTACCTTCATTCTTCATGCGCTCAAGGTCTTTGAGAGTAGGATCTATCACATATTTGCGGAGTTTGGAGAATCGTGGGTAATGTACAGTCACTTCTCCTGTGTCCTGATCAGTAATCGTAGTGCCAAGGTCTTTGCGCAATTCTTTCGGTGTTATCTTCACCTTGTTAAACTCCCAGTTCTTCATCTTCTTTTTAAGGATGAAGTAAAGGATAGGCATTTTCTCGTTCTTGGCAAGTAGGGCGATGTCATCAGGATGCGTGATATATCCGTTATTCATTTTGAATGTTTCCTTTACTACATTCATATTTATTTTGATGTATGCCGTGGTACTACCCTCTGCTATTTCGCTTTCGGAAAAAACATTGTATGCCTTATATGTCAGTTTTCCATTGACTACCTCCTGCCTATATACCTTGAGCGACAAAGCCTTGTTCAGAACCTCCCTTGCTGTTGCAGTATCTGAGTATATTCCCAGTTCGGCCATCGTCACCTCTATAGGTGGTATGCCAGCCTCTATCTGTTCATCAGTAAGCAGAGATAGAGGGTCTTGCTTGCTCCTGCTATGCTCCGAGCTAAAGAACGATGGAAAGTATTCCTGTATAGCATTTGAAACCTTCAGAAGAAGAGCCTGCTGCGAAAGGTTATACCTGTTGCCCTGCATTGCATAAGAGAATGGTGTATTTATCCATCTTATAGCATTCTTTTCGTTGTTATCTTCCATAATATATATTGTTTATAGGGGAATATACGTGGTTTTCTTCCCCTGGGTGTCATTTTTTAAGGGGAAAGTACGTGGTTTTCTTCCCCTAAGTATCTTTTTTTTAAGGGAAAAGTGCGCGTATTTCTTCCCCTCAAAACTCGTAACTCATTGATACATAACACTTCTATAAAACACTAAATATATATATAAATAAAACAAATTATCATTAATTTTCTTATATTAAGAATAATATTATATATATAATGTTTGTTTGTTTTATTATTTAGCAAATTTATTTATCGTGTTATCTTTCTATATGTCAGTGCTTTATCATTTTTTAAGGGGAAGAAATCCGCGTACTTACCTCGCTTGTCTGTTCATTGAGGGGAAGAAATCCGCGTATTTTTCCTCTTTTTTTTAGGGTCTATGGGAAGAAATCCGCGTACTTACTAATCTTGCCTTATACGGTAGTAAGTTCTCAGCCACCGTTCCCGAAGGTTCTCCTTCGGTCCTTTCTGTTCCCAGTTCAATATGGTCAGCCATATTGTTTGCTTGGTCACTCCCCTACCCTGCCTCGCGTGATGTCAGAAATTTGCTTGCCGTATTTCTTTTCGTACTTCTCGATGCCCTCTTCCAGCATTTCAAGTACGATGTTCACCTCAGACTTGCCAAGATAGCCACTTATAGCCTTCAGTTTGCTTATCATCGTCTCTGGCATCACGTAGGTGTGGCGTGTATGCCCTATCTTGCATCCGGCAGCAGCACCCTTCGTTGCTTTCTGCTGTTTAGCTGGTTCATTGCCCTTGAGTGCATCCGTAGAGAGTGCTGCACTATCCTTCGGGTTGTTCATGAGATCATCAAATCCCGTAAATGTCGTTTTCTTTCCCATATTTCAATTAGTTAAATCCTTAAATTATTAAAATGAATAAATACTTAAATTAACTAATTTATTTATTTAGTAAATTCGCTAATTTAATATTTTATTATTTTAGCTATTTTATTATTTTAGTTATTTCTGTCCCATTATTTCCCGTGTTCGTACTCACCTCACCACCTCGTATATACTGTTAAACGCTCCACCAGTCGCATTCTCCTGCTGCTCATCCTGCCCATGAAGCGATGATATGCGTTGCACTGCCACTGCATCGGTGATACGATAGGTTACAATCCCCACATGTGAGAACATATCCGTAGCCTGAGCCTCCAATGGATATTTCACTGCCAGACGGATGATATTCGGTACATAGATGATCTTAATCTCTGGAACCTCGTTCTTCAGCACCTTGGAGAAGCTTATCGTACTATCCACCACAAGGTCATCATATCGGAATGGCACAACCGCTACATCGGCATACTGGAACACTGTAAGGAGGTTCTTGTCGCTGAGTGTACCAGGACAGTCTATCAGCACATACCCATCCATTTCCTTTGCTCTCTCCATGATTGCCTTGATATTACCTGTGCCTGCAAGCTGCCATACCTTCCAAGGTTCTTCCGTGTCCGGCTCTGCGCTAATCTCACGCTGGCGCATATTATAGATGTTCTGTGAAGTGTCGGCATCCAACACGCAAACCTGCTGGTTCTTCTTCACGAGATAATGTGCGAAGTGGCAGCATAGCGTACTCTTGCCGCAACCGCCCTTCAGATTGCTAAAGACGATGATTTTTCCCATAATAGTAATTTTGTTAATTTATTAAGATTCATATATTATTATCTGTAGCTAATTAGTTAATTTATTACTTTAGCAAAAGAAATAAATTATTTACTCTATCAGCCACAGTTCTGCAAGCATCAGCTTGCATCATTCTGTCACTTTCTCGTATATTCTTCTGATTTCAGATGTTTATTATCATTTACTCTTTCGGGTGCAAAATTAAATAATATATTTCAATTAGCAAAATTATTAAGTTAAAAACTTTAACAATTTAACTAATTTTTACTTTTAATAAATTAATAAATTAATAAATTAGTAAATTATTAAATTAACTAATTTATGAAAATCCTATCGCCCTTGTTCCTTGCCGATTTCGGCAAGGCTTTTCTCCGCCCCCTCCGTTCAATATGGTTCAGCCATATTGCTTGCCTATCGTTTCCTTACCCTCCCTCTGTTACACCGTCCTCATCCCTTTTTCCTACCTTTGCCATCAAATTGTTTCACCCTTTATTATCTTTTTATGAATCATGATTAAAAGCGTATTCGTAGCAGCGTTGGCATCTGTACCATTAACTATTGTCACAGACTGCATGCAGTATCTTATTTCCGACTGGGAGTTTGCTAAGTGGATAGCGGTGCTCATCGTAGTTGACACCTTCCTTGGCTTTGTGAAGCACTTCGTGTACAAAGATGCCTCGTCTGAAGATTTCTGGACTGGTTTTGCCAAAAAGATAACCGTGTATCTTGTACTGATGATTCTTAGCAATGTACTTTCCAACTACACTATAGGCGGTCGTCCTGTCGGTTCTACAGAGTGGATGAGTCAGTATCTATGCGTATTTATGATTGTGCGTGAAGCCATATCCATCGTAGAAAACAGTAATGCCATCTATCCGATACTTCCTACCAAGCTGATAAAGCGCTTCAAGGATTTCGGAGAGAACGGCGAATATGTAAACAAGGAGGAAGGTAATGGATAAGCTTGAATACTATACACAATACTTTGCAGTGGCTCATAAGGACTTCTGTCATGATGTAGAGGCAAAGAAATCCTCAGAAAAGGCATACTATGCTGTCGCTTATTTCGAGAAAGACAATGAGTTCGTTCGTAATTACAACACTGCACATTCTCCTGCCGTCGTCGTCCGTGATATGGTCGAGACATTTGAACGCGACAACAAACTGATTGGCATGCGTGACATTTACTTCATCGGCAAGGTCAACGGCAATATGAACAAGACACAGAAGCAGGATGATGAGCAGATAGTGGAACTTCGCCGTCAGCTTCGTGTCTATGCCCTGGAGTTTCGCGACTGGTTGCGAACTCAGCGCCGTGAAAAAAATGTGCTCCGTGATCTTCTCCTTGATGAAGCGACAATCGTTGGCATGGAAGAGCGTTTCAACGGTTGGCATGGTGTGTGTTTCTCCGTACCTCAGATTCTTCCAGTAGGTTGTCTTAATCGTGGCAATTTCCGTCCTGTTGACCCTGAGACCCTAAAGCCTATCGAAGAGTAGGGGGGCTGTCTTGTGCCCTCGCTCGGGAAAGGTCACTTTCCCGTTCCTGCCGAGTTTGGCAAGATTCTCATGTTCAAAGAAGCTCAGCTTCTTTGCCTTCTCCTAAAACATCGTCATCTATGATCATCGAAAATTGCTGCTGTCATAAGCAGTTTCCTGAATTAGTCGCCAAGAACAAGGGTAGGGTAGTGCCTTATCATACCAATGGCGACGTTACCCTTGAGAATGTATTCCGTTCCGTGTCTTGTCTTGTAGGCAAGTCTGACGTGACGGTCATTGCCCCTGTCATCAATACTCCCATTGCATCATATATATCCTACGGGTGCAAGCGGAATTGGTATGGCTCTGTCAGACTCCTTGCTGGTTCCTGCTCTAAATCCGTATCGGAAATACCTTCGGTACAGGAGGTAATCTCTGTTGCCATCACAGAGTCATCCCAGATGCTCATCCTCGAAGGTGAGAAAGGTCGTATCTGCCTTACTGGCTATCATCCTGTCGTTTCTCCTGTTGATAGTGGCAAACCTTACCAGCTCGTCAATCACACTCTCTTGTTCCAGCCTTCAGGCGACTACAAAGATGACATCTGGAACGAAATGGTTCACATCCCTACTGCCCGTCTGCGCACTAAGAAAGCGTAGCCTCCCATTGCCTCCGTTCCTTGCCGATTTCGGCAGGTCCCCCTCGCCGCCTCTGTTGTCGTTCCCGTTCCCGTCTCTGTTCAATATGGCTGTCTCTGTTCAATATGACTCAGCCATATTGCTTCATTGTCTTATATTATTACAAGTAATAAATTAACTAAAACCACTAAAATAATAAATTATGCAACTGACACGAAAACAAATCCTTGACATTATGCCTCGTGGCATTAAATACGTGGATCGCTACCTGTCTTACATCAACACTCACATGCAGGAGTGCGGTATCACTACCCGTGAGCGAATCTGCCATTTCCTTGCTAACGTAGCAATAGAAAGTGACGAACTTACACAAGTGGAAGAGAACCTCAACTACAGTGCCAAGGGATTGATGACTACTTTCCCAAAGTATTTCCCTACGCTCGCGCTCGCACGTTCTTATGAATATCACCCTCAGCAGATTGCCAACCGCGTCTATGCCAACCGCTATCTGAATGGTGACGAGGCAAGTGGTGACGGATGGCGTTTCCGTGGTCGTGGTCTTATCCAATATACCTTCCGCGCCAACTATCGTGACTACTCTAAGTGGTGCGGCTATGATGTGGAGAAGGAGCCAGAACTCCTTGCGAAACCTAAAGGCGCTGTCCGTTCTGCCTGCCATTATTTCTCGTCACACAAGTGCAACACCCTCGCAGACCGTGGCAGTGGTGACGATGTTATCCGTGCCATCCGTAAGGTGATAAATGGCGCTCTCCCTAATGCCGCACTCGTCCAAAGGTACAAGATATACTACAACCGTGCCAAGCTCGTAATCAAGTAGGGTAGGGTAGGGGTGAGCAGTCCATAGTCCAGTCCATAGTCCATGACCACCGTTCCCGAAGGTTCGCCTTCGGGCATCTTTATCCTGCATGCCTCCTTGCGTATGCAGGATTTTTTTTTATGTATTCTCATCCTTTTCACCCTAAACTTGCAGAAGTGGAATTTTAGGGGCAAATATAAATAAATTGCTACGAAAAAATTTTTCGGGTTTTCTTTCTTCCCCTTTTCTTGAAGTCCCGTACCCTGAAAACAGAATGATAGCAACACGTCAGTGTATTCCACTTAACACTTTATCTTTCAAATTGTTGGAGGTTTTTGAAAACAAGTCGAAAAGCGCATTTTGATATGGTTTCCTGTTGCTTTCTCTTATATTTTTCCCAAGTATTTTTTTTCTCACACATACGTATTAATATAAAAAAAATAAAAAAATTCCACTTTTAGGGTATCGCACCACTGATTATCAACGAGTTACAAAAGTGGAAATATGAAAAATCGCATTTAGATTTTTTCCCCTAATGCTATTTCTTCCACTTTCCTCTCTTTCGGATCATCTTCAAAAGTGGAAATTTCATGCAAAAGTGGAAATCCATTTTTGCCAAGTGGAAAAAATCCTCTCCTTTTTCAATTCCCTATCCCTTGTTGTCTTTGGTAAGGCCCTCCAGTTCCCCGTCGCTTCGCCCCTATCCAATAGAGCTCAGCCCTATTGCACTTCCTGCCTACCGCCGAATTTAATTCTTAAAAATGGATAAAAAATTTGTTTATTTGGTACATAATTCGTACCTTTGTGCCGAATTAAATGCCGGAAATCATGAAGGTGTGTTCTGATAATGAAGCGTGGGCACCTTTATACCTTAGTCATTCGTAAGGATGGCGAAGTGCGCTGAAGTCTGTTGCATTGATCAAGCGCACTTTTTCTAAAGCATCAGACTTTTCACATTATACCTTTACTCCTTGGCCTCCTCACGTGCTGGGGGAGGTCTTAAAAGCACTTAGATTTTCTTACTAATATACAATTCAAAAAACAGACCTCCCCACGGGTTGAGGAGGTTTCTTTCTCTGCTAAAACTTAACACAGAATATCGACTATGCGAAAAATTCTAATCCATCTTCTTGGAGGATTCACATTAAAGGAAATCCAAGAGAGCAACACTAACTCTGCCGAAATAGGTTCTTATATGACCCTCGTCAAGATCCGTGCCTATGCCCAGTCTCTTAATGGCTTGTCTGCTGATGAATGGTGCAAGAAAATGTATAATCTTATTAACGAAGAAATAAAGCAGTATGACAAAGAATAGTAAACGCGGTCTGGATGAATGGATAGAAGCCATTGACCATATTTATAGTTGTGATACCTTATGCACTGAGTTCCGGCAGTTAGAAACCCGTTCTGATGCAGACACATTTGCCAAGAAGCATAAGATGAAAGGATATATCATCAATCGCCTTTCTCGTGAACGCCGGTTATGCGCACATTATTACCAGTATTTCGCTCCTTACATAGATCCGTCCAATGCCGCATCGCTTTTAGAATCCCATGTTCTGAAGGAAGAAATGAAGAAGGCATTCTTCATCACCCCCGTTCGGGAAAGATAACTTTCCCGTTCCCGTTCCTTATCGTCCTTGGCAGGTTGTCCCCGTTCCTTGCCGATTTCGGCAAGCCCCTCTCGTTTCCGTCCAATGAAGCTCAGCTTCATTGCAAAAAGAAAAGGCAGTAACATCCCGTTACTGCCTTTTTTGTATCTTTGCAATAAATAATCACAGCACATACCCACCGCCCTCCATCGGGAGGGAGTAGGGTGGGGCATCTATTATGACTCAATTCTTAACATCCCAATATTGGCTTGCGCCACAGGCATTGACATTCACACTCAATGCTCTCGGTGATCCGCAGAAGGTCGCAGTAAGCGTTTCCTCCGGCGCAATGGTTATGGCATATATGCCAGGCGTAGAAGGATTGGGCTTCGACAACGCCCATTCTTACCGCCGTTGGCCTGTAAGCGGATATGCCTCAGTTCTCAAGGATGCCGTCGTAACGACCACGGATGCCGAAGGCGAACCGACAGACACCATATATCCTGCCATAGGAGAAAAGTATGTGTATATCCTCATTCCGCGCAATGCGCAGTCTGGAAGCACCGCACTTGTAGGCTTTGCTCCTTGCATTATCGACTATCTGGGATATACGGAGGAAGGTGTGCATATAGGCACTGACCAATATTATTATCTGTATATCCAAGGCATCATTTCGGCATCCGTCGAAGGCGGTAATCGCACATGGCAACAGGACATAGTATCTGGCACTCTTGCCACGGAAGAGGCATATAGCGAAGGACCAGATATACCTTGGTACCGATGGAATGCACTCAGTCAGTCGGTCAGTTTCCTCAAGAGGATAGTCATGGATGCCGCTTCGTGGTTCTCCAATCTTCGCACATCCAGTGTGCAGTTTGTCGGCAATGGCACTCAGGACAAAGGAACCCTTACATCGGTAGCCGATTTCGGCACAATCTCTGATAGTGACACAGGTGCTGTTGTCACTACAAAATACCTTGCTGACCGCGAGGAAGAGATTGAGAAGAAATACCTTCGTAAGGATCAGGATGATGAGACCGATTACAAACTCAAAATGCAGTTCCTTGAGGTTGTGAAGAAACTTACCGTCGATGAACTGTCTGAGCTTAATGGTATTCTCCAGAACAAGGATTTTTCGGACAGCATGACTACTGGTAAGTCATGGGGATTGTTTCCGTCAGGTCGTATGCAGCTCGAATCACTTGAGATCCGTTCTTCCCTCAAGGTTCTTGAACTTATCTACAACCGTCTTTCAGCGCAGGAGTCTGAGTTTGTCTTTACTGAGTCTGGTACAATCGAAGAGATAACTCCAAATGAGGATGGTACTTACACCTGCAAAATAGAGCGTCGTAACGACACAGATTTCCATGCTTTCAAGCAGGGTGACGTTCTTCGTGGTATAGTCAACAACCTTGATAGTCTTGGAGGGGGTGAGTACTTCACTGCATGGATGTGGGTGTCTGATATAGATACAGGAGAACCTAATTCTATAACAGTAAACATCTACAATGATGCTGATGTTCCATCAGGCCAAAACTATCTCCCTGCAAAACTCATGCGCCTACAGCGTTGGGGCAATAACGTAGAGCCTTCCGAAGACGCATATCAGAATCCCGATTATAAGGCATTTATTGTGCAGAACGAGGATGGCACATATCGTAACATACGTCAGTCTTGTTGGTATATTTCGAGCATAGAGAAGCGTATTGCCATGCTTGATGGCGTAAATCATCCGAAGATTAACAATGAGAACTACACCGCTTTCTTCGGTTTGCCATTCAATTTCGTAGAGAATACGTTCAAGGGACATGTAATGAATCCATTGCAACCATACCTCTATGTGCGTGGAGCATTTCTTCAGGACATTCATTATATCGACTATCAAGGCAATCCTGTCCGTCAGGAGCGTAATCGTGGTGTATGGAAGCAGGAGGTAGCCGAGAATGATCCATACGTAGTCAATAGTTCGACATACGACACATGCTATTACAACAACATTAAGTGGCAGTGTGCAGTACCGCAGGCCAGTACTCAGCCACCTTCTGTCGGTAATCCCGATTGGATAAAACTATATGACACACTATCTCCGAATTATCGTATTATACCAAGTGCACAGCAGATACTTCGTGAACCTGATGGCAGCACCAATCTCGATGATGATACCATACATTGTGATGTAGTGGTGGATGACGGTGGTGACGAGCCTCGTTATGTGTATGAGGATGAGGTGCATATATATATCGGCAAGAACCAGCAGATGCCAGTGGCGGAGAGTAGTCGCACGGTAACTATTGAGCCTTCTGATATAAGTGTTGAGTTCTATATGCTCAATGCCGGTAGCGAACTTGGCGAAGCAGAGTTCGGCGATGCAATCTTTGCCTATCTTACAGGTATGGTATCAGTGCCTATCTATGAACGTGGTAGCAACGGCATTACTCCTACTATTGACCCAGACACAAAGAACTGGGTAATCAATGGTGTTGTGACAGAGTACACCTCCGTTGGTGATGAGGGTCATTCTCCTTATATTGGTTCTGACGGCTATTGGTATGAGTGGGATGCTGAGACAGAAGACTACAAGAAAACCACCGTATATGCTGAAGGTAATGGTGTAATCGCGCAGTATTCCGCAGATTGCATAGATTGGTTTGATGTCTTTTATGAAGGTGCTCTCTGGATGCGCACCAAGAATAGGGGTGATGCAGAATGGGGTGATCCTTTCCGTGTTGTTGGTGAGAAAGGTGATGGTGCTGATTACGTTGCATGTGATTTCGGTATATCTGCATCATTGACAAATCCTACCGATGTGACTGTATGGACTGATGCGCCTTCGCCAACCACCACAAACAAACCATATCAATGGATGCGTCAGATGCGTAAGATATGGGATGCCGAAAAGATGATGCACAAGAATGACCCTGCATGGGGTGGTTACAAATATGTGCGTCTGACTGGCGAGAAGGGACCGCAAGGAGCTATAGGACCGCAAGGTCCACAAGGTCCGCAAGGAATCCCAGGAGCATCAGGTAAACCTCTCCGTGGCCCGTCACAATGGAATGCTGAAACAACTTATACTTGTGGTGCAGGAAATGAGGACTTCCAGGATATAGTGTACCTTGGCGACAAGCCTTCAGAAATGTTTCTGTGTAAGGTTACGAACAAGGGGAAGAATCCTGCCACTTCTTCCAAGAATGAGTCGTGGGACGAAGATCATCCTTGGACGATGACGGAGTACCGTGAGTTTACGGCAAGCAAAGTGCTGTTTGTCGGTCGTGGTAAGATAGAGAATCTTGATGTCACTAACTGTACAATCAAGGGAACTCTTAGCGAGGAAATGCTTAGTACACAAGAAGCATTGGACGAGGCAACGCAAGCCATGTGTGTTGACATTATCAGTGATGGCGACTATGGATATGATGCATCTGATGTCTCTTTTCAGGCTATCAACGTGAAAGAGCACGGCTCTGTCTATATCCCTATATATGACAGAAGCGGCAATTCACCAATCCTTCATAGAAACAAGACTCTGCTATTGCCTCGATATATAGACACTGACTTAACCTTTATGGCAGCTGGAGAAACGGAGTATTCTTTTAGAATACCTAAGCATGAGGTAAGTGGTACTCATTTAACGATTTCTGTCGCACCGCCTCCTATTCAGTTCGCGTTGTGGTCTTGTATCAAGGATTCTCAACTGAAGCAGTATTTCCATGATGGCTACGGCAATCTTGAACATCTGAGGAATCTGTATAATATGGGAGTGCTTGTGTGCGCAGACCCGTTGATGCTACAGGATGAAGGACGAATCCTTACAGGTGAATATTACTATGGAACATCCGATGCGAGCTATTTCCATGGTAGATTTTCATTCAACGGAGCAAGTTCAAGGTTTATATTCCTAATGCCAGGGCAGACCTTACATCTTATAAGCACCGTAGAAGAATATCAAGGAGCAAATTGTTTAACTTGGTATGTTCAGAATGCTTTCGATTTTGAACCTTTGACTTGTATTGCAAGTACCGACATGCCAATGGGAAGAATTGAGTCTTTCGCTTTTAATGGTGAAGTGAACAATATGAATCCTTCCTTTGCCGAAAATGTTGACCGATGGCAGGATATTATTGTAGGTAGCCATAAGATAAACCCTGCAATACTCAACCCAGAAGATCCGTTTGATGATGGCTTGCCACAGTTGGCAATCGGCAGGGGCTCCAATATGCCTTCTTGGTATTGGGATATTTGACTTGACATACTCTCACCCCTAAAGGAAGTGAGATTCTTGGATACAAACGTGGCTGCTACACCGTCTTAGGACGGCATGTAGTCTTACGGTCACTCTCCAACTCGACAATGCCCTGTCGAAGTATATTGGATGCGGCAAGCTCGTCACGATGGTGACGGGTACCGCACTCAGGACACGTCCAGTGACGGTCTCTGAGGGTTAATTCTTTGTTGACATACCCACAAGTGCAGGTCTTGCTTGAAGGGAAGAATCTGTCAATTTTATGGACGGTGACACCATACTTCCCGGCAACATGCTTCAGTTTGTTGACAAACTCGGCATGTGCCAAGTCCGACATCTTCCTTCCCCAGAGCTTTGTCATACCTGTGAGGCGAAGATCCTCAATGAAGATTCGGTCGTACTTACGGCAAAGAACGTGAGCAAGTTTCCATTGCCAATCATTACGCTTGTTGACAATGCGCTCATACTGTCGGTTCATATCCTTGCGTCGCTGCTCTCTATGGTGGGAGTGCTGCTTGCACATGGAGAGTTTGCGACCATTCTTCTGGAGTGAAGGAAGGTCGGTCTTCAGGAAACGAGGGCTCTCGACGATGGTACCATCACTCATTGTCATATAGGTCTTCAGACCGAAGTCAATACCGACGGATGCACCATTATGTGACTTTCCGTAGGCATTGGCAACAGCATCGGTTGTGACGATGATGTAGTATTCACCGAGAGGACTGCGCTTGAACATGACCGTCTTCACCTTTCCCTGGTACTCCCGAGATAGTGAGAACTTGTAGGTCTTTGAAATCTTGTTGATGCGGATCTTGTTGCCGTCCAGCTTGAAACCTCCCTGTTTGAAGAGAAAGGAAGAGAAGTGCTTTGCCTTCTTGAACTTCGGAGGACGGACAGCAAGATGCTTGAAGAAACGCATGTACGCTTCATCGAGACGTTGAAGGATTTCCTGAACCGTCTGGGAATGCAAAAGGAATCTATTTATTCGTTTGGCAAAGTGTCCCTGCATTCTTTTACAGCTGATATACTTCTTGTATAGACGGTAGTAGCGTTTCTGCAAGGCAAGGGCATGATTCCATACAAATGAAGCCTCGCGAAGCATCTTATCCAGATGTTTCGTCTTATCGGTCCGATATAGCTTGTACTTGTATGCAATCATGACGCGAAATGGAATGTTTATGCCATACTGTCATTCAAAATCTTGATTACGTTGCTTGCGTGAAAGCAAGTGTCTGTGTCAAGACAAGGAAGGATTTCATCATCACTCAGGCAAAATGTGAGTAATGTCTGCACTGCGTCCCTCATACTTTCAATGTCTTCGGGATCCATGTTCTTCTTGAATGCCAAGGAGATCTCTTTTTCTGGTTGTACCATAATTGTGTAATAAAAAAGCTTGTTCAGAGCCATAAAAAAATGACATTCGCTACCCGTCGAACAACACTTTTACACGAAGTGCATCCACATCATTATAATGCAGATACGGGGCGAATGCCAAGAGTATATTTTTAATCTATCTTCCGCATTTTGAAAATGCCGTGTAATTTTTTGTTCGCTGCAAAGGTAGGTAATAATCTCCCATTCTCCAAATTTAGGAAAGAAATATTTGCGGAATTTATCAACAAAACAATAAAACTGCAACATCAACATAGCATTTTGATTAAATTCTTATCGACGGAATGGTTACCCCTCTGTTGTTCTACGTCGAGAGTTCGCCAAGCTCAAGAGTCGTATTCCAACCCTCTGGACTCGAACTTACTACTGTGAGACTATTGGCCACATATCCGAAGATACTATCGTGAGGTATATTGAGGATTAAAAGAAAGTGTAACTTAAATCGCCATTTCACGATGGCAACCTACTATCATCCCACCCATGAGGGGATGGTTATTCGTGCAGGAAATTACGAGTCTTTTGACAAAATACCTCCTTCCCTCAGTTACAGAGGGGAGGAGTTTTTTTTGTATCTTTGTCAAAAATAAAGAATAAGAATATGGAACCTCTGAAAACCGACTATACCGATGCAGAGAAGATCTTTGCGTCGATGTGGAATAAGACTAACAAAGCAGTAAACGAACTTGCTGCAAGACCATCTGGTATGTCTTCGGCAGAAAAGAAACAGCTCAATGACAATACAACCCAAATCAGCAACAACACTACTAACATTCTACAGTTGTTCGGTTTGTCCGTATTGAACAGATACACCCTTGCTGAATATCTTGATATGCGAAAGAAAGGTGAACTGAAGAACTGCTTCTATTCTGTGTACAAGAATGATACCTTGTATCGTCTTTATCTTGGCAATACTCTTATTATGCGCAAAGCTGAAACTGGAGAAAAGCAGACTGTAGGCGGCGTGTTCCCTCTTGTGTTCCCGATTATATTCCCATAGCCCCCGTCCTTTGGGCATCAGCCCAAAGCCTCTTAATCTCGAATTATCGAAAATTAATAGTATATCGCAATGATTGATATTAAAGACCTACTAAACAAAACCGACAACGTAGAACAACAGACCTATGTTGAGGAAAACGGTATTCCGCAGGAAGAGACGCTCCCTGCGAGTGAGTTTGTCGAAAAGATAGTAAAACCTATCCTTGAATTGCAGAACGAGTCTGTAAAGGCAGTCAAGAAGATTGTCCGTGGTTCCCAGACATACGTTCCAGAGGACGGAACTATAGTACTGCCAAGTGAAGAAGCAAGTGTCAGCATCGTTGCACTTGAGAGTACCACGTCCTATGTGGAAACTGGAGGTAAGGTAGCCCTTCATGTGCGTATCGTCAGTACTGAGGGCGGTGCAGACACGGGTTCTATCATGGAGGTTGAGGTGCAGCGTTTTGCCAACGGTAACTACACCACAATCCTGACATTGCCGCTCCCATCAATGCCTATGACATCTACTGCCTTTGAGGAGATTGACATTACTGATGTTATCCCTGATGGAAGCTCTCAGATTCGTATTGTCGCCAAGGATGAGACGACTGGCGCGGTAGGTCGTTTGATATTCCAGAGTGTAGTCAAGGCTACTCTTGGCGTTACCCCTGTTTTTGCTTGGGAACGCGCCATTACAGACCTTGACGACGGAATCCCAGTCGCTTATGCGATAGGCGGTACGGACGTATATAAGACTATGCACCTCCGTATCTATTCCAATGATGGCAAGCAATATCGTGATTTTGAAGAGGTGATAGGCACGAATACCTACCCTCGTACAACTCCTTGGCGACCTCGCAGTAATCCTAATGATTCTCCGACTGATCCTGTTAAGATTATGAGTCATGGTGTGCATACCATCGAGGCGTGGGTGACTTGTACCAGTGATGATAACACTTATTCAAGTGACCATGTGCGTAATCAGGTCATGGTTGTGGCAGACCCTTCTTCCCGCAATGCCTACCTTATGCTTCAGCAGTTGAACACTGAGGTGAACAACTATGTGCAGGAAGATCCGCTCTTTCAGTTTGCCGTCTATAATCCTCTTAATCCAGAGGAAGGCACAAAGGTGTCGTTCCTGATAACCGACTATAATCAGGAGCAGTCGTATATGAATACTGAGAGCATGGCGAAGAACGGAACTAAGTACTCTGTGCCTGGCACTATTGAGATTGAGGGCGCAAGTCTCGGTGTGTCAAGCTATGCGTATTTCCGTGCCAAGGATGCCGATGGATTCAATATGCTCAACGGAACAGACTCTATCATCATCACTGTTGACAATAATTACGATTTCTCTCCAGTAAGCGGTGCTGACCTCTACATCAACCCTTCCAACCGTAACAATGGTGAAGCAAACCCTGCCCAGATACTTAATGCGGCAAAGAAGAATAATCCTGTCGGTGCAACATTCGAGGGATTTTCATTCGATAATAACGACGGATGGATTCAGGCTGCTGATGGCAGACGAGTGCTTCGCGTTCTCGCAGGACAGCACGTGCATATCGACTATGATCCATTCGCCGAGTTTCAGACCAACTATGCCGCTAATGTCACTATCGAGCTTGACGTTAAGATCTCAAATGTCACGAACGAGACTGACCCTATCATTGATATAGCTAATTTCGTCCTTGCAAGCGGAAAGTTCACAGGAGCACGAATCTATCCTATTGAGGGCCTGGTAATGACATCATCAAAGACTACCGAGGGTGAGCAGAACTTCGGTTTCCGTGAGGATGTGCGCACACATATAGCCATTAATATATGCTCTGCCATATACGCAGACCCTGATAGCCGTAATACCGTTCCTCTTGTCCGCGTGTTTGTCAATGCTAATCCTTATCGTGAGTTTATGTTTGCTCTCAAGCAGAATGAGTGGGGACGTGACCCTTACTCTATTGAGATAGGACAGTCTGGTGCTGATATTGACATCTACTCCATCAAGGTGTACCGCAAGGCTCTGTCTTCGCAGAATGTCATGCAAAACTACAAGTCCTCACTTCCTACAAGCGCACAGAAACTTACCTTTGCTGATGCCAACGACATCATAGGTGCTGATGGTACTATCTCCTACGAACTTGCACGTGAGAAATATTCGTGTATCGTTCATCACGGAGTACCTACAAGCATTCAGCACCCAGACTCAACAACCTGCTGGCTGCATATCGACCATTTCGTGAATGGTCGATATGACCCTGACACATCTGGTGATATTTGTCACGACACTGCATCCCTCCCTGTGAAGGGGCAGGGTTCTACAGCCAAGCACTATTGCGACTGGAACCAACAGTACGATGCAAAGAAAGCAACGGGTAAGATTATCGTCGATGGAGAAGAAGTCATTGATGGCTGGATAGATGGCAACGGCAAATATAAAGGTGCTTATTACTATCTCAACACAAAGGATGCCAAGTCCAACAAGCTCGTCGGTAAGATAAATTATGCTTCATCTATGCAGAGTCATAAGATGGGAGCAACAAACGCTTACAATGACCTCTATCGTGCAATCATGACTGACTATAACAGCCTTGACACCATCATGGCAGAGGATTCCAAGACTCGTTGTACGTGTAAGGAAGATATGTTCTTTTTCTTTGTTCAGGAACCAGAATCTTTAACTCCACGTTTTGAAGGCATCATGACTTTTGGTTCTGGTAAGATGGATAAGAAGACATGGGGATATGATGATGAAGTATATCCTGACTTCGCTATGTTTGAGGGTTCTGACAACGACCAGCCTGTTACTAACTTTGAGAGACCTTGGACTGATGAGGTTACTTACAATCCTGCCGAGGAATACTTTGAGTATAATGGCAAGGGAAACATTGATTTTGATGCAGGTGCTACCATCAAGGATGCAAACGACAAAGACATTCCTACTGGTATCGCAGTCGATGTGATGAAGAACTTCATCAACTTTGGCTATCTCCATTGTACAGACCTTCTGCCTTGGACTAACAATGGTGGTACTGCTACTTCGCTTATCAATGCGGCAGACTCAGCAGATATTCACTCCCAGTACTGGATTACCTCACCTGATGATATTGCTGAGATTGGTGATTTGTTCTCTTGGTCGCCCGTAGATCGTGCTTGGGTACGTGCAGGTATCAATAAGGAAAGCCGTAATATCTTTGATGAGAATCCATCAGTCGAGTTCTCTGCTGACTATGCAGCTACCAATGAGTCCTTGATAAAGAGTATCATCACACGCTTCAAGGCAAGTGGAAAGAATTACTACAATGTGCGTTCCAAGTTGTTCCATTCCTGCTTTGTGGAGAATCTTCTTGCTGGCTCTGACAACTGCGCCAAGAATACATACTACGTCGTTGACCCTGTTAAGCATATCATCAACTTTCACGCGGATGACCTTGATACAATCTTTAAGACGAATAATGTAGGTTGGCAGACAAAGCCTTACTATGTTGACAGAGTGTATCATATTGATGATGAAGGAACAGAATGCTATTCTGGCACTCATAATATGTTCTTTAATACATTCGACCGCGCCTACGAGAGTGAGAAGCAGGAAATGATGAATGCAATCTTTACAAAGATGGCATATCTGAGTGGTTCTATAAATGGATTCATGGAGAAGTATTTCTTCGGCATTCAGCGTTCTATCCCTTGTATTGCGTATATTGAACAGGCACGTGTCAGATATGAGAAACGTCAGATTCAGGTGAATGAGAATATCATATCTATTGATACTGTAAACCCTATAACTCAGCAACTTGGTTCTCAGCTTGAAAGTGAGTTGCAGTATATGGATAGGAGATTGGCGTATTTTATGTCGTATTCTGCTTCTGGCATATTCTCCAAGGATGGTAAGGAAGGTTCTTTCGGTTTCAGAGGTTGGTCTAAACGTGATGGTACTGGAGCGCGTATTGCATTTACAGTAAAACCGCATCAGTATCTCTATCCTGTTGGAGCATTTGGTGAAACGCTCATCAATCCACATGTAAGATTATCTCCTCGTGACAGTTATGAGATTCTTATAAGTGATGATTGTAGGAGTGATACAACCATTTCACTCTTCGGTTTGGATTATTACAGAGAAATAGGCAACTTAGGTGAAGTCGTAGTAGATCCAACACAAACCCTCAGAATTGGTGGCAAGCGTCTTACTAAGATTGAAGCTGTTCCTCTGAGTGGTAAAGGCGAGTTCCGTCCAGCTGCTATTGACATTACCGCAAAACTTGTTGAGAGCATACAGATTAATTGTGCTGACGTAGGCTCTCACCTCAATATGTCGGCACTCACGCGACTGAAGAGCATCGACCTTCGCAAGACTTCAATCAATACGTGTGATATTCCAGAGACACAGACTCTTGAGGAGATACGCTTTGGAGAGAAGATGAGCGGTGTGCGTATTGCAGGTGTACCTAATCTTTCAGCCCTTACACTTGAGGGATATGCCTACCTTCAGGATGTGTATGTGGGTTCTGGTAATGATAAACTTGATTCCCTTGTCTTCGCGCAGAGCATCTACAACGCCAAGCCTACTGGTTTGCGCAATGTTCAGTTCCTTGGTGTCAACTGGGGTAATGGTGGTGTCAACCTTCCTGCGCCTGGTATGGTGATGTGGTTCGTTGATAACAACGGTAGATTCACGGGTGAAATCAATTCCGCATCAGCATCTGGTACTTACGGTTTTGACGATAAACGTAAGCTGGCAGAGAAGTTCGGTGATATTGACAGCCCTGAGAATGACCTGTATCTTCGCTACCGTAGGGTGTCTGTGAGCGATATTGGTATCTATGGTGACAAGTATATCCACGAAGAGATATGTGATGGAACTGCTGGCAACTATTACTATCGTGGCTTGTATGTTCAGCCTCTCAATATTAATGCTAATGATGTTCGTATCATAGGCAACCGCCTTGCTATCGACTGGGCTCTGTCTTCCAACCCACATGCTACTATCAACGCAGAGAGCGGTGTAGTTCACATTACATCTTTCTCAGACCAGTATGTAAACTATGTGGTGAGTGCTAATCTGACTCTCATAAATGGTTCTTCGGTGTCTGTTGACCGTGTTATCGGTTTCTATCGTCGTATTCCACGTCTCGGTGACTTCTGCTATATGGACGGAACTTTCGATGATATTTACGACAACACGAAGGATCTTGCAGGTATCGTATTTGCACGCCTTTGGTACGAGTTCAATCCTGACGAGGTGACACGAAACAACCCTGTTCTGAAATATGAGAAGGTGAACAATGATTATGTCATCGACCCGAAGGCTAAATTCATGAAGCTCCTTATCGTGTCTAAGGAGTACATGCGTCAGATGAGCGATACTGCCACCCCTGTAACCACATCAATGTCATGGGGATTGTATAATGATACCACTGGCGGTGCAAACGGATTTACTGCGGCAGAAATGCAGGAGGTGCTTGATCTCATTAACGAGCGCACTGGCAAGAGCTACACAAGTATGTTTGATGTTGCTGACATCACTCAGTTTACGGGTCACGGACTACCTACCAACTATGCTTATGCTGACTACATTCAGGCTCTCATGACTACTGGAGAGGATTCTGAGTATGGAGGATATAAGAAGCAGTACACCCCTGGTGTCGCTGCTGTCAATACTGCCATAGGTGACTGGAACGGACGTGAGCATACAGAGGCTCTGGTAAGATGGGCAGACACTATCATCCAGACATGGGTGAATGAACCTAAAAAAGCAGATGGCGGTGGTGGGTTAGGTATAGCTATGGATCCTCCTCGCAACCTTCAGGAACTTGCCGACTATATGTATGATGTTCTGTACAAGCAAGCAGGTGATGGTACTAAGGCAAAGTATTATCAGTTTGCTTATCCAGCCGCCTATGCCTGCCACCTCTACCAGCCTACTGTGAACAGAGGCGAGGTTGACGAACAGCTAAAGCAAGGTAGATGGTATCTGCCGTCTGCGGGCGAATTGATACGACTGTACCACCATTACAACATCAGCCGTAACAATCCGATGACTACCACCAACACTGCGACTAATAGCAATACTCCTAACAAGGATTATGCCGACTATGACAAGGAGCAGGGCTTTGAGGGGGTTGACGCATGGAATCCTATTTTTGCTAAAATGTACGAACGTATAGCAGAGGCAGGAGGCAATCAGGGAATATTTGCGAATTTGTCAGCTTCGTCTCACTGGAGCAGTTCAGAGTACAACGCGTTGCTTGCTTGGGGTGTCGGCTTCAACAGCAGCAACGTCTACAACAGCTACAAGTGCTACAGCGGTTCCGTGCGCCCAGTGGCAGCATATATATTTAGCCTTTAACCTTAACGGCGTGCGCCATTTCAAGGCGCACGCCCATTATAAACAGAACTAAAAAACATAGGTATTGACATGACCGATGGCATTGTTTTGACTGCGCAGGAAGTGGCACAGTCTGACGAAAATAAGCAAAAGAAGACGAGAACTATAGCTCAGTTACCCGTTTTTCGCAATGGGGTGACGCTGCTTGGATTTGTTGTTGATCTTGCAGCGAGGACACCACGTAATACAAGACGTTTTACGGATTCCAGCATAGATATAGCTAACTCTCTGCTGAAGACGATAGGTCTTGCAAACGAAAATAGGGGAGAAGAACGCATTTTGTACATTACCGATGCAGTAGTCTGTACTTTTACACTCAAGGCACACCTTGGATTGTATTATGGCAGAGGATTGATGTCAAAAGATGTGCATAACAAAGCCAAGAAGATATGTGACAATACAGTGGCGCAACTTTATGGCTGGCGTGATTCTACATTACGGTCGGGTCATGTTTCTTAATGTTGTACGAACATAGAAAAACAGAGACATGAGACATCGTGAGAATCTTGTATATGGGCGTTTTGCAGGTGGGAGAAGTCATTCTTCCGCTCGCTACGATGATGCAGAAACGCAGGAATCAGCTTCGAATCACTGGAGCAGTTCAGAGAACAACGCGTTGAATGCTTGGAATGTCAACTTCAACAGCAGCAACGTCAACAACAACAACAAGTACAACAGCAATTCCGTGCGCCCAGTGGCAGCATGTGCAGATTTTCCATATCTGAGAGATTCCGTCATTGATGCCTATCTTGATTGTCTGCACCATAAGCGCACGTCAAAGCAAGCCGTCGAATACATGTCAATAGCCTATGTTGATTTAAATGTCCTGGCAAAGGAAATTTATGACCGTACCTATACCATCGGGGTGTCAACGTGCTTCATGGTGAAATACCCTAAGTACCGCGAGGTGTTTGCGGCATCGTTCCGTGATCGCATTGTTCACCATTGGATATGTATGCGCCTTAATCCTTTGTTCGAGTTCGAGCATGCCCGACTCGGGAATGTCAGTCATAACTGCCGTAAGGGTTTTGGAAGTATATACTCTATCCGTGAGGTCGCTAATGCGATGCGAAGGATCAGTTGCAACTATCGCAAGGAGGCATGGGTGTACAAGGGTGATATGGATTCGTTCTATATGCGAATACCCAAGCCTCTGTTATGGCAGCGACTTGAAGCATTCATTAACGCGAAGTATGACTTCCACGATAAGGATTTGCTCTTGTGGCTCACAAGGATGGTGGTATTCCATTCTCCCGAGAAGAATTGCATTCTCAATTCTCCTCCCGATATGTGGAGGAATCTGAAACCGTCAAAATCTTTGTTCCGCACCGATGATGACAAGGGTATTCCAATCGGTAATCTCACCACGCAGCTCTTTGCGAATTTCTATATGGCACAGATGGACGAGAAAGCAAAGGAACTGTTCTCTGGGCTCAACTATCATTATGTGCGTTTCGTGGACGATTTTGTCATAATCTGTGACGACAAGAAGCAAATGCTCCAGAGGGTCAGAACCCTTGAGGATTACATCGAAAAGGAATTGCACCTCAAGGTACACAAGGATAAGAAATATTGTCAGCCCGTGTCGCATGGAGTCTCATACGTTGGGGCATTCATCAAGAATGGTCGCACATACTTGTCTTCGCGTACTTTGGCGCGGTTCAAGGAACGTATTGTAGGCTTCAATCGCATATTAGATAAGGATGTTGTTACGATATTCGACCTGACGAGAATAGAATGTGTGGTTAATTCCTATCTCGGCTTTTGTGTCCGTCATCGCACGTATCGTAAACGAAGAAAGTATATCTGTATGTTTGTTCCGTCATTCTGGAAGTATTTCTATGTCAAAGGACACTATCAGAGCATTCACATCAAAAAGAAAATAACTAAAAACTACATATCCGCATGAAATCAATAACTTTGTCAAAGCCTTGTATCTGCGAGGCTGGTCTTAATGACTACAAGACCTTCAACTTCTCAATCCGTGAAATTGCTCCCGATGCAGAAGGTAACAAGCAGTGGGAGTGTTTGTCTTTCTCCCTCAAGAATCCATCTATCGCTAATGTGGTGTCAGTAGTCCTTCAAAACGGTATTCTTCTGTCGGAAGAGGAGATTGTGGTGGTAAAGGAAAACACACTCGCATCCCCACAGGAAGCACTCGTTGCTCCTCTGATAGATGTTATCACAGCCTACGATTCCTCTCCTGCCGTCAATTCTTTCGTATATAACGGCATGGATTTGTGGCTCGATAAGGCAACACGCGTCGGACTGATGAACAGTACCACAATCCTCAAGTCGGCAGGACAGGAAACCACGACTCTATGGTTTGGTGATATTAACATCACCCTTCCTGTTGATAACGTAATCCAGATGTTGTCAGCCCTCGAGATTTATGCTCTCGACTGCTATAATGTCACGGCACGTCATATCTCCGAGGCTTCTAATCTCGACACTATTGAAGCGGTACTCTCTTATGACTACACCGCAGGTTATCCTCAGAAACTTGTATTCGGTTAGAATGTCTATACAGGAAATCATCCGTTTGCAGCATCTTCATCCTGAAGATAAGATATACTTACTTGTGCAAGGCTCGTTCTATCATGCTTACAATGAGGGGGCAGAGCTCTTGCACAATATAATGGGTTACAAGGTAAGGAAAGTAACCATCACCACACCTTATGAACCTCAGAATCCGGATCGGGAACCGAGTTCGGTTTCCGAAACAACTTACACCCTTCTTGGCTTCCCTATATCCTCCCTATCTTCAGTTCTTGGAAGGCTCAGTTCCTACTATAAGGACTCCTTTGTCTTGGTGGAATCATTGGAATATCCGCACCTCATTCTTGAAGTTAAGAAAAAGTAACAACACACAAACAATACAAATATGAAACACGTAGATAAAAATTCTCTCAAACACTTTGGTGTTTGTTTCCTCCTTTCCCTCTTGGGATTGTATGGAGTAGCGGCAGCAATCGGAGCTTCACTTACTAAGGAGTGGTACGATAAGCAGAGTTACGGTCACTGGTGCTGGGTAGATCTATTCTTTGATGCTCTCGGTTGTCTTGCAGGATATAGCATACGCCTTTTGGTAATAGGCATCGTGTAGTAGCCATCCCCCCTCCTTCCCCCTTTTTATGAGAAGGAGGGGGTTCACTTATCCTCCTATTAGAAATTTTAATACCAAACCTTAGTATTATTAGGAAAATACCATTACCTTTGCATCCGAAAGCCTAATATATATCTTCCCTTGCCGTCATTGGCAAGTTCTAACTAAAACAGTAAATAGTAAATAATGGATCTAAAGAACCTCCGCTCATTCATTTTCGTAGCAGAAACATCATCTTTCAGCATAGCCGCCACTCGTTGTTATGTCACCCAGTCTGCCGTCAGTCAGCATATCAAGGCTCTCGAAGATGAGCTTAACTGTAGGCTCCTTATCCGTAGTTCCCATTCTATCACTCTCACAGAGAGTGGCAAAGCATTGCTTGCCCGTGCAAAGGAAATCCTGAAACTCGTAGAGGACTGCAAGGAGCACATCAACGCTATCAACAACTGCATGACAGGCGAATTGTGTCTTGGTATCGGTTCATTCATCGCGCCGTATATCCGTAAAGCCGCCATGACATTCATGGGGAGATACCCTAATGTGCGCCTTAATGTAGAGTTCGGCAAAGCATGCCGTCTTAACCAGATGCTTCGTGAGCATAAGATTGATATGGCATTTACCATGAACGCCGCCTATGATGGCGAGGGTATAGACTCAGAGCCTTGCATCCCCTTTAATATATCTGTGATAATGTCAGATACCCACCCGCTCACGAAACGTGAGAAAGTGACATTTGATGATCTTATGAAGCACAATATCATCATGCCAGATGTAGGTGAGCGTGTATTCAACACATTGCAGAAATACATCAATCGCGACCTTGCGAAACTAAATGTAAAGTCAATAGTAAATAGTGCGGACGAAGCACTTGCGGTGGTTCGTGATAGCAATCTCCTTACATTTCTTCCAAAGATATATGTAAAAAACTATCCCGACATCGTGGCACGCCCTATTGCTGGCATGGAACACAAACTAATGAGCAACGCCCACTGGATGCAAGATGTTCCGATGAAGCGTTCTGCCCAGTTATTCCTTGACATTGTAAAGGAAGAAGCAGTGCCTTACATTACCGCCCTCCAAGCCCGCCTTTAATCATCCCTTCCCTCCCTCTTGCCGTCCTTGGCAAGGCCCCCGTTCCCGAAGGTTCTCCTTCGGTCATTCCTGTTCCTGCCCCTTGTTCCTTGCCGATTTCGGCAAGGTTTTTTTTATCCTCTCATAAGGCAAATTAATCCTTAATTACACCATTAAGACTCTTAATGGATTTTCCTTTCATCACCCCCTTTTTGTTTGTATCTTTGCACCCGAAGATAATAATGTCTTCGTAACACACAAACACACACAACTATGGATGAAAAAGTAATCTGTTACGACCGCAACAACGGTTGTAATGACTGGGCTCTTATGGCTAACCAGTGGCAGAACAATCCTTTTGCCTATATGATAATTATGGGCATGATGCGTTGGATGTATGGCAATGACTGGCAGAACCAGTATGCCAACAATCCAGAGATTCAGAGCCGCTTCAATCAGCTCAGCAATCAGATGTCAGACAACCACAACACTGACATTATCAACGAAGCAGTCAAGGGCAACAGCGCACGCCTTGGCGAGCTTGCTTCTAACCTCAACGTGGATCTCCGCGCTATCCAGTCTGGTATCTGCGATGTCCGCTCTGGCATTCAGGGCTTGTCGGGCGATGTCCGCGCTGGATTCCAGGGAGTGCAGGGCGACATCCGCTTCACTGGCGAGCGCGTCATCAATGCCAACCTTATGGGTGTTAAGGATATGCAGTCTGCATTCGACCATTGCTGCTGTGAGAACAAGCTCCTCACCACTCAGCAGGGTTATGAGAACCGCCTTGCAATCAAGGACCAGACCTATCAGATTAATGACCGACTGACAGGTATCGCCAACGGTCTTCAGAAAGGTTTCAGCGACATCGGTTATATCCTTGCACAGAACAAGGGTGAAATTCTTAGCCGTCAGGATGCTGTCGGTCAGCGTATCGTTGATACTCTCAAGGATCACTGGAACTGGGAGCAGTCACAGGCTCTTCAGGATCAGAAGTTCGAGAACTCACAGCTTCGTCAGAACATCTACATGCGTGACCTCATCGAGAAAGGCGATGGTTGCGGATGCGGTTTGAACAGATAGGGGAGGGATTCGCTATGATACAGACCCGAATCATTCCCGTACCTACTGCCACTCAGCAGGAAATGCTCATAGAGATTACTGAGAACGTGTGCAAGCCTTATTGCGTAGGTTCTAATCTCCCAGCAGCTACAGTTGAGTTCAGCACTGGTGTTTCCCGAATCATAAACGGTTCGGCTATCGTACCAGTCACGGCAAAAGTAACCATTGTCACACCTTACACGAAAGAGTGTGGCTGTGCTACCACACAAGTCCTGACCGAACAGTTTGACATCGCCTTCGAGGCTACTGGCACTAACACCGTTACCCTCGTACCTGGTGCGTCTGTCATCGTCGATCCGGCATACGTCAAGTGCTGCAAGGCACGTGGCGTGAAGATTGTTACAACACTCACGGCGACTATCGCCTGAAATTCCATTGCAAGCCCTGCACCCAAACTGGGTGCAGGGAATTTTCTCACGAGACTAAAACAACAATTCTATGCTTTTGTTCAAAGACTTGAAAATGGGGCATTCAGTGCATTTCTTCAATCGTAAGACGGCTTCTTACGAGCAAGGAATTATTGCATCCGACCCTTCTCTGCCACATTATCAGAGCGCACAGCCAACAATGGTTGTCGATGTTGCCATTACCATAGGTTCTGACACAAAAACATATTCAATTCCAGAGACTCTAAGCACTACGTACTATGGTGATGTGTGCATATCCACCGAACTTCCTCCTATCCTTAATGAGATAGACCAACTATCCAACCAAGCGGATGCCGCTATCTCTGCTATGCCTAAGTGGGAAGAGATACGCACGAAATGTTCCGATCTCAGAGACACACTGAATCCCGAAATCAAGGAAAAGAAACAGCTTGATGACAGAATGAACAAGCTCGAAACATCTATGACTGACATGAAGCAGATGTTCCAGAAATTCATGGATAAATTCAACTGACCGCCCTCGTTCAATAGGGCTCAGCCCTATTGCTCTCTATATTCCCCCAACTATGCACTATGAATTATGAACTATGAACTATAAAAAGATGATCGCCAACGCGCGTGCAAACGGCGTGGCAAACGAGAAAGCAATGTATGCCGGTATCTCCCGTGTAGATACCCTTCTGTCAACACTTGAAAAAGAGCATCCGCAGGAGTACTGGAAGTTTATGCGTGCCACGCATGAAGACCTATACGGTCCTCACTACGACGAAGAGTTTGCTATGTGGGATGTGTCGCAGATGCACTCCACAGACAAGGAAGGCAAGCAGTATAGCGGTGCTCACTGGACTATAAGCGAGATTGAGACTGCCACTGCTGGTAAGACATTCCCGAAAGGCAGTACCAAGCACGACCTTTATGTAGGTTATAACTCCATGTGGCATGATATGCACAAGATATACTCTGATGCCGAGATCCTTGATATGGCATATCTTTATTTCTTTGCTGACGAGGATGCCCCATCGGGTAAGGTATGGCGTTACATCAACGCTATGTCAAACTGCGCATAGCCTCGCCACCGTTCTCGTTTTTAGCCACCGTTCCCGAAGGTTCTCCTTCGGTCATTCCTGCCATCTGCCCTATGAACTCTGAACTTTAAGAAAAAGGCTGTAACATCATGTTGCAGCCTTTTTTATACCTTTGCATCATCAAAAAAAACAAAAACCATCATGAGCAGAAATCAGAAGAACATCATCAAGTTCCTTATTGCAGTCATAGCCCTTGTGTTATTCGGCTACTGTGTGTGTCACGATCCTTTCACATGGCGAGAAGGAGTAGGCATCGTCCTCTCCACTATCATCGGCGCGTGGTATGTGTGGCACGTGTTCAATGATGAGTAATCAGAGCATAATGTATTTATATTGTTAAATAAAAAAATTGATATTCCTGAAAGAAAAATTTAAGTTTTAGTTAGAATTTAGGTTTGATATATTCAAACCGAGGTTAAACAAAGATTTGGCGGCTTCCTCGATGTGAATCGGGGAAGCCCTTTTTTGCATCCCTCCTATATCTTTCCCTTGTCATCTTTGGCAAAGCCCCCGTTCAATGAGGCTTGGCCTCCTTGCTCCCTGCTCCTTCTCCTTGTTATTTTCCTATGCTCCGCATCATAGCGATTATGGCAGCGTTGGCACAGGGCTCTAAGGTTGTCTGGCTCACAATTCTCAGGAGTGTGGTCGAGGTGTGCAATGTTGACATACTCTCACCCCTAAAGGGAATGAGATTCTTGGATACAAACGTGTCTGCTACACCGTCTTAGGACGGCATGTAGTCTTACAACCACTCTCCAATTCGGCAATGCCCTGCCGAAGTATATTGGATGCGGCAAGCTCGTCACGGTGGTGACGGGTACCGCACTCAGGACACGTCCAGTGACGGTCTCTGAGGGTTAATTCTTTGTTGACATACCCACAAGTGCAGGTCTTGCTTGAAGGGAAGAATCTGTCAATTTTATGGACGGTGACACCATACTTCCCGGCAACATGCTTCAGTTTGTTGACAAACTCGGCATGTGCCAAGTCCGACATCTTCCTTCCCCAGAGCTTTGTCATACCTGTGAGGCGAAGATCCTCAATGAAGATTCGGTCGTACTTACGGCAAAGAACGTGAGCAAGTTTCCATTGCCAATCATTACGCTTGTTGACAATGCGCTCATACTGTCGGTTCATATCCTTGCGTCGCTGCTCTCTATGGTGGGAGTGCTGCTTGCACATGGAGAGTTTGCGACCATTCTTCTGGAGTGAAGGAAGGTCGGTCTTCAGGAAACGAGGGCTCTCGACGATGGTACCATCACTCATTGTCATATAGGTCTTCAGACCGAAGTCAATACCGACGGATGCACCATTATGTGACTTTCCGTAGGCATTGGCAACAGCATCGGTTGTGACGATGATGTAGTATTCACCGAGAGGACTGCGCTTGAACATGACCGTCTTCACCTTTCCCTGGTACTCCCGAGATAGTGAGAACTTGTAGGTCTTTGAAATCTTGTTGATGCGGATCTTGTTGCCGTCCAGCTTGAAACCTCCCTGTTTGAAGAGAAAGGAAGAGAAGTGCTTTGCCTTCTTGAACTTCGGAGGACGGACAGCAAGATGCTTGAAGAAACGCATGTACGCTTCATCGAGACGTTGAAGGATTTCCTGAACCGTCTGGGAATGCAAAAGGAATCTATTTATTCGTTTGGCAAAGTGTCCCTGCATTCTTTTACAGCTGATATACTTCTTGTATAGACGGTAGTAGCGTTTCTGCAAGGCAAGGGCATGATTCCATACAAATGAAGCCTCGCGAAGCATCTTATCCAGATGTTTCGTCTTATCGGTCCGATATAGCTTGTACTTGTATGCAATCATGACGCGAAATGGAATGTTTATGCCATGCTATCATCAAACATCTTGATAACCGTACTTGCATGATAGCAGGTGTCAGTATCAAGACAAGGAAGGATTTCGTCATCACTCAAGCAGAAGGTGAGCAATGTCTGTACTGCGTTTCTCATACCCTTGATTTCGTCAGGGTCATAGTTCGCTTTGATTGAAGCGGTGATTGGGTTAGATCTCTCCATAGTTGCGTTATTTTTTTTGAACAAAAAGTGATACTCGCTACCCATTGTTCAACACCATAACGCTTGGTGCATCTGCATCATTACTATGCAGATATGGGGCAAGTATCACAATATTTAGATGCTAAAACATAGCATTATTTCTTTATATTGATTATGCGTTATAAAAAATTGAACGATGCAAAGGTAGGTAATAATCTCCCATTCTCCAAATTTAGGAAAGAAATATTTGTGGAATTTATCAACAAAACAATAAAACTGCAACATCAACATAGCATTTTTAATAAATTCTCTTAGGATAGCGAGATTTATTTTCGGGCTTGATAGGCATATTACTCCTCCATTGCCTTTTTCTTTTCTGCCTCAAGTGCTTTCTCTAAGCGGACGATATGGTTCTGGAGAACAAGAATCGCTTCGGTGACTGAAATGTGATAAATACTCGTTCCTGAATATGGGGAAGCATCTGAATGTAAAAATCTATCGGGAATATGAAGCTCGATATATTTATGGGAAGACCAGTTATTAGGTATAATGTCAATACCTTCATTGTCTTTCTCGTACTGCTCCTTGCATTTTTCGAGAATGGTTATTACTTCGTTGCTCTTCTCAATCTGAGAATAGAGGTTGTAAATCTGTTTTGCTGATTCTTTTGTTATCATATTTGTTTGTTTTCTTTTTGTCTGCTTTCACTCCAGGAGTGTGTATCACCATGCCCTATGATTTCACCATTACTTGCATAGATAGCATTTTTGCATTCTGCATATACTGGTACAATAACAAGACCTCTTTTGAAAAAGAAGAAGGTGCTTCCGAACCACCATCCATAACTATATAAGATGTGGTGTATTTTAATAGGTTTATACTTTTGAAGTTTATTCATTTTCATATCTTTCTTTTTTTTGTCACGTTTTGGGACTTATTCGACTTTTGCCACTCTTCTGCTTGCTCACACCACTGTCTTCCATAATCGGTAGCTTCGTATTCGGGAGTGCCGTCCGTCCAGCAGTCGGGGCAGAAGTATGGATGGCTGTCAGTCACTCCCAAATTGCGAACGTGCCAACCATGATGTATTAGCCATTGCACCGTGAATAACGTCCAGGCACAGCAGTAAGGGTGTAATACCTTTTTCCTTGTCTCTGTTCTCATAAGGTTAGGAATAAGCATTTCCTTTCCGCATTTACGGCATTTTACATTGTGGTCCTTGCCATAGAGGAGGTTTTTGAAATCCACCATACTCTTACTCTTGTTGAAATTGGTCATACTCATACTGTAGGTCTGCTCTCATTCGTGAAAGCAAATCAGCATCCGTGGCTTCCGTATAATCTCCTACATGGTGGGAGTTAAGAGGGAAGCGTGAGGTGTTGCCGTAGTTATCAACGAGGATGCAATGGTTGTTTTCTACAACGGCAGCAATAAAAACTGCTCCGTTGTTTACATCCTTGTAAAATCTGCCTTTTACAATTTCTTTTGCCATATATTCTGTAAATTTCTATTTTTGTTTATTCCTATTATTCCGTTTGTTTACACTCCATAGTATCAAAGAAGAGGGTGTTATCCTCGTCTATGACCTTGACCTTGAAACCTGGTGCGAGTTCTTTTTTCTCTTCCTCAGAGAAGTAATCGCCCTCTACATTCATTAAACCGAAGCCCTCCATGAATTGACGACTACCGAAACGAGCACGCATCTGTGCTATATGTTCAGCAAGTTCGCGGTGCGGCTCGTCTTCATCTACATGACCACATGTAAGACTCAAAATGCTTAATCCATTCGTCGTTGATGATGGTCTCATCAATCTCAATCTCATACTCGTCAATGCGAGTAACCTGTACTTTGAATTTCTTCATAACTCTATAAATCTATTTTTGTTTTTTTTACCACGAATTTCACGAATTACACGAATTGTCAATCCCAGTTCGGTGTCTTGCCAGCCTTGCGAGCTGCAAGAATTCGCTTTATGCGTAACTCGTCAACGCACCCTACCTTGCCAACCATGCCGTCCGTTGCTTTCGGGTGAAGAATTGAGTCAAGCATTAGCCCGAATGAGGGTGTGTCGTTGTCAGTATATTGCTTGGCACGCTGATATACGTCCCAGAACTTTCGCTCTGCCGCAGGTCTTGGCATACCCTGCCGTTCAAGAGCATCAATCTCTTTTGCTATCCATTGAAGTGTAAGCATGATGTTTTTTACGTAAATTATCATGAATTATTCTTTTATGCGTAGTTGCTTGCCACACTGAGCTCGGATAAGTCTCATCGTACATACATATCGTCATAAATGTTACTTACGTTCATACCATCACGTTTGCCGTTCATAGGGTCATCTGCCCTCAGTATAGCACACTTGCCTAATGGTGTGTCTATCTCCGTAACACTCTTGTCACGCATAGCCTTTGCCAATATCTCTGGCTCCATGTGTAACTCTTGTGCCATGCGTGCTGTTTTGCTAAATCGTTTTGCCATAATGTTTTATACGGCTTCTTCTTTAATTTTTATTTTCAATGTTTGAAATGCAGAGTAATAAAACAAGTATCAGCACTATGCAGAATACTATACAAAAATGTAAATCGTCCATAAATAACGAATTAAAATAATGTTAGTTGTTGACGTGTTCTTGTTAAACGCTTGCAAGCCTCATTGTGATTTCATAATAGTTGAATTGGAATGATTGTTATTAGCGGTCCTATTTCGATTGCGTCTCTGACCTCCAGAAGGTAAGGTTGATAGAGGAGTCTTTGTTATCATACATACCACAATAGGAAGCACAATTATGACTACTATACATATAATTATAATCATTGTTTTCATAAGGTTTGTTTTTTGAACACGAATTGAACGTGAATTTTCGGGAATTATCATAACTCGTTGTAGAGCAATTCTGTGATACGCAGTTCGGTGATTGTTGCATCCTTCTCCGTGAGGATCTTGCCAAGTCGCTCTATCTCGTCCTGCGCGCCGAGAAGTTCCGCTTCCAGTTCCTCGTAGGTCTTGAACGTCAGCATACCATCCTTGACCATCTGTCCGAGTGTGGTGCGCTGTTGTGGTGTTACAACTATTTCACCCCTGTGCCTCTCATTGTTGAGAGCGTTGCACTGGTCAATGAGTTCGTTTATGCGGTTAGTAAGCCGCTGAATACTTGCTTCCTTCTCTGCTATAGTAATAGCGAGGTTGGCGAGGATTGTTTTGTTGTCTTCTGTCATAACTAATCTACTTTTATATCATCAATGTTCATTATCGTTACGTTTCGGGAGGGTATTTTGACTGATAGGACAGGTATCTTTATCGTCGTTCGTACAACCATAGCACCCATTAAATTTACATACTCGATTACATTTCTTCATACTATTTCTTGTCACGTTTCGGGGTGGGGTGGGGACACCATTTTACCGATGCTGAGAAAATGGTGTATTGACATTACTTGTACATTTCTTGATTTTGTTTGTTTATCAGCTCTTGAATACGTGTGACATCTTGAGCAGCCTCTTGCATTTTTTGATTAAAGTACTTATTTTGAGAAGCACTATCAACCACATTCCAATAGGTTTCAAAGCCAATTTTTGCGAAATACATTAATTGCTCATGCGAAAGATCCTCAAATTTTCTTGGTATAGGCATATTTATACCTCCATTTCCGTTTATTAGGGCTTAGCCCTAAAATTTTATATCCCAATGTGTTTCTATATAACTTTTCATCGCTTGTATTCCTTTCTTTCCTCCAAACTTTGCATCGAAACACACCATTTCTGGATAGAATATATCGTTCCCTGCCGGAATCGTACATCTGCCTTTTATAAAGAAACGAAGTACTTTTATTCGTTCTTCTGCAAGTTGGCATGGGTCTTCATCTTTGAATGGAAGATCTAATGGCTCTTTTTCCCATTCTTTAATACTTTCTTTCAGAAACCTGATAAGTTCTCTTGCGGTTGCTTTTTGTTTGCGTCTGCGAAGATGTATCATGCGACGAACGCCAAGTTCTATAAGCCATACTGTGTCACACCTTGAACTGTTCGTTATGATAGCCATTCTTTGTTCATCACTAAAATCAAATCGCTGTTTGAACGATATGGACGATATACTAAATGGTTGACCAAAACCTTCCTCTTCCTTTTGCTCCGTAGTGGTCTGCAAAGAGAGAGCAGGTTCTTCACTCTTCACTTTATCATCCAGCCATTCTATCTCCTTTCCATACATAATAATTTCCAGCAGGGAAGGACACTTACCTATGCGCTTATACGGATGTGTGTCAAGTTGATAAATCGTGGTGCTCCATTCGCGCACCTCGATACATTTTCCTTTGTCGAAGTCCTTGTCATCCGCATATACGGCAGTGCGTTCCATAAGCGGCTCCTTGAAGTCGTCCGTATCAAATACTATACAGTATTCACAATCGGCGAACCCCATCAGTTTACGCAACCATTTCTCTTCATCACGTTCCGCTGTCAGTTCTGCAAAGCAGAAACCTATACTTGTGCTATTCATACCCGAATTACGATGATTTGTCAAGTTCAGCAGTTTGCCTCCGGCGAGATAGGCTTCCTTCTCGACTTCAGACATAAATCTTACTACTTCCATTTTCTTCAATTATGATATTATTAGCAAAATCATCAAGACCACACATACGTAGTGCTTGCTGTAGTCTGTGCATGGTAAAAACTTCATGAATAAGAATTATATCCTGATCTTTTCCTGGGAACCCTACGATAAGCGTGCCGTCATACAAATAGAGAGAAATCTGCTTGTTCGCCAAAGTATCAGCCCTTCGTTGGAATACTGCTTTGTCACAGTCCGTAAATCCAAACCCGATGAGTATCTCTTTCGTTAGCAATATAGGCTCTATCTGTCCCTGCCTCACATACTTGATGTGATACTTATCGTCAGCTCTATGAAACCCCACCTTACGATGCTGTCTCTTGGTGCTTATAGACTCCACCTTGATAACTTCCCCTCTGTTGGTTCTAACGAGGTCGTTAATCATTAACCTTTCTGCTTTCATTGCCATATTCTTTCCAGTTATTTGCGTTTACATTTAGGGCAATCGACATAGTGCTCAAGATTTCTACCATGATATGCGTGGACTCTCAGATACTGATGCCCGTCTTCAAGTTCTACAAGTTCATAGCCACTAACATCACCGATATGCTTGATTTTTGCTTCATCAGAACATGTCTCTATTGTTACCTGGATAAATATCACTCCGAGTAGAACCCAGAAGATCTTTAAGATTAATTCTTCCGTATCAACCATAGCCTATTCTTTCTCTACTATACCGAATGGCGAACCATCTATATAACATACCATTTCTTCTTTATTTATGGCTCTATCGAATCCTATAAAGAAACCTGATACCTCTATACACCCTTCATTTACACTCAGTACGCAGAATATTTCATCATTACGCTTAACCCATCCGAAAGGCTCATGCTTCAACATATCGTTCCAGCACTCGTCGCGGTCTTTATATGCGCGAATACATTTCTCAGGTTTTACTCTGAAATCAGTCCTACTAAAATCCCAAGACGGATCATTGTTAGCACAAGTAGTCCATACAGTATTTACGTTTTTGTCACGAAACTGTATGATTTTACCCTGACTATGAGCTTTGACTACTTCAATTATTTCTTTATTTGTCATAAGAATTTCTTGCGTTTTAGCCGTCCTTCCCTCCGTTATGCCTCCGTTGTGCCTCCGTTGTGCCTCCGTTCCAAGTTCAATCGGCAGGGTGGGGGATAGCGGAGCCATAATGAGCGGACAGGGAAAAGGATAGCAGTTTATTGATGCTGGGACACGTCAAGGATTTTTGTCTCAATATTGCCGATGATACGGTAGTCGGCCATCGCATTATTCATAATCTCGTTGACATAGGAACTTGCTTTCTCGGCATTGTTTCCTTGTACCAGGTAAGTAACTTTCGTTTCCTTTTCCTTGTGAGTATTCTCGTCAAAGGTAATGAATGCGATTTTTACCTTATACCAGCGATCATCTTTGTCATTCTCAGAGAAGAAAATCTCCTTGTATGGTGTAGGGTTGATGTTCTTGACATTAAACTCACCTGAAATAAACGGCTTCATTTCCTCAATGATTCTGCTCTCAGCCTCTGTGAACGTGAGAGCATCTACGGTATATACCTCCGTAGTCTTCTTTTGTGTCCCATTATCCATTATCTTGTCATAGATAATCTGACACTCAAACCAGTTTGATGTTATTGACTTCATAGTTTTATGATTTTGTTGTTAAATTCCGCAAGAAAAGTGTAACTTGATTTTTTCACTTTTCACTTAAAAGAGGAGTCCTCCCTGCACCACGGGAGGCTCCAAGCTAAGAACACATTTCTCATCCTTCCCAAGCATCGGAAAGTTGGCACATAGATAGATTGACGCTTATTCATCAGCGTATCAGCTTCAACGCCTATCGCATTATTGAATTAAAAAAGTTGAGTGGCAGGGTCTTTCACCCCAACGCGTCCTTTCGCGCTAAATTAAGATTAAATAAAATTATTAACAGGTTTCACACTGCACTGGTGCTTACAGCGTTTTTCTTTTGTTTCCTCTTTGTCCGGCTCCCAGTCACCGTTCCCAGCCGCCGTTCCCAGCCACCGTTCCCGAAGGTTCTCCCTCGGTCGATCCCAGTTCAGTGAAGCTCAGCTTCATTGCTCCCCAAACAAGGAAAGCAAGGGAGCATTTACCGTGCCGATCTCCTGATAGTCGGGGCATTTCTTGCAACGGCACACCCGTTGAGTCTGATATGACACAGCGAAGCTATCATCTGACAGGTGGCGGTATATGTCCGCGCCTCGCTTGCATGTCGGTTGTGTCATTTCCGTAGGGTTGTTCACTTTTTTATGTCTGCCTTTCTTGCATGTGTTGCAGTTAGCCGAAAGCCATTGCTCTGCCTTCTGCTTGGAACGGAAGAGGGGGATTGATGATTTTATCATATCTTCGTTGTTTTGTGCAAAGATAAAAATAAATCCCCTTTTGTCTGCTACAGAATTTCCGCGAGTGCTTGCAGGATAACCTCCTTGTCACTCATGAACCCGATGTTAAGATACGACGTGATGAAATCGCGTAGCACATTCTGTTGCCCTTCGTCTTCCGCTTCACGGATCATTGCCACCATTCTCTCAGCGCATAGCATACCCTTTGTCTTTGCGCCGTTTGTAGGTGTCCTTGTGTTCGTTTCCTTTTTCTTTTCCATATTTTTTATTTTGTTTTTGTTTTGCTTTCTCTTCGATAACTCGGTAATTCGAGGACTTCCCTCGGAAGGGTGGGGTAGGAAAACTGAGGGACACGTTCCAAGGCATTTAATCCATTGCGCTTCCAACGCCATGCCCCTCAGTCGTAGTTTATGTTTCGGTCTGTTTTTGTATTTCAGTGGGAGTAAACTCAGTGTACCTTCGCTTTCCCTCTGCTTCTGAAGCGAACCTTCACTGAGTTTACTACGGAGGCATAGCGAAGGATCAACGAAGGCAGAGCGAAAGATCTTGCTTAAAAGCTATCATATTCTACTTCAACATCACTCCCATATCCCTGCACAGATTAAAGAAATACCCTATGCTTATATCCTTGCCTGAGAAGGTATTCCATTTATATGCACAATGCTTATCATCGTTTGCATGGTGTCCTCTGCGCATAACACTCACCCTCTGCCAGTATTCCAGTCCGTTGCTCACACTTCGCAGAGCCATTCCGATATGCAGCCATTGGTCGTAGTCACCTGTGATGTCAAGTCCTCGCTGCTCTATCTTTTCCACGAGGATGCGCACCTTTGATTCCGTTTCGTCGGCAGTCTCGGCAAGATATTTCTGAGTGTTGGGTGACTGGCGTTGGGTGGCAGGTCTCGGTGTCTTCTGCTCTATCAGCGCGGTGTAGGGTAGGGCGTTCTCGTTAAGATAGTAGTCGGCATCGTAACTGGCGAATCTCAGTCGGCTTACATCCTTGCATGCAGGGTCTATCTTAATTCCCATCGTGGCAAACTCGCGCTCTAAGGCAAAGAAATGTTCCTTGTGCCGGTCAGGATTGGCTATCAGACACAGAGCCATAATCCCCATCCCTGAACATGACTTCATAGCGAAGGCAATGCTCTTGTGATGTCGCAGCGTGCGCATGATGCGCGGTAGGGTCAGTTGCGTGTTGTCGCCATAGTCTATGTCAATGACTATGAACCCAGTGTGCCTTATCAGATTATCGGCACGCCTACTCACCCATTGGTATCTCTTCTTATGCTCCACATATATCCACTGCTTGCGGAACAGTCCTGATAGGGTAGCGGTAGGCAGTGACTTCTTCACCTGCTCATACTCTTCAGTCTTCTTCACGGCCGGTCCGTGTTCCTCTATCATTTTCCGCAATCGCTCCACTTGCGGACGATAGCGGTCAGTCATAAGGAAGTCATGGATGGTCATCTGTGTTATCGCTTCCCCTGTCTGAGGGTCACGGTATCGTCCTTCGTTGTCGTATGCCGTGGCATAAACGGAACATAGGGCATTGAGGTCACAACGTGAAGAGTGTTCCATATTTCCTTGGATATATAGACTGAGGATTAGGAGATACCAGAAAGCGGTATCTGCTGTCCTCTATGAATCGTTTCGCTTCCTTGATAGAGTGCGTCTGAAACACACTCATACTATTCATTTTGACGATGAAGAGTCTTTTGCATCTTTGGATGGAAAAGTTTCGGTCTGTTGTTTGTCTTGCCATTTTAATCGGTGTTCAGTTATGGTCATAGCGAGTAGTTCAGGTTCCTTTGTGATCTCCGCAAGTTCACGAAGAAAGGCTTTGTCTTCGCCCTCGCTCTGTGTAAGGTTGGTGCGTAAAGTTTCCAGTTGGTCGAGTGCCATTGCTATGCGCGTTGTTTCCCTATCTACGCCAATGATGTAGGGTAGGGCAGTCTTCAGCTTGTTGTCATCAAGGATATTAAGATACTTGTTCGCTTTCTTCTTTGACTTGTCGAGATTCCTACGGCACTCTCCAGGGTTATAGAAGAAATACTTTGTAAGCGTATCTCTTGCGAAGTCACGGTCAGAGCGCATTTTGCTGTCCTCCTTAACCTCACCTCGCGCCTGAAGTTCTGCCATTCGTGCCTTGTATTCTTTGATGAATATCAGAGTCTTCGGCAGAAGGTAGTCCTGTATCTCATCGCAAAAGTCACAGAAGAGGGTAGTCAGTTCGTTATGCTCTGTCTTATGGTGTATAGAGGTAAAATCCTTCATTGCACTGAGTGCCCCTTGCACCGCCTTGTACTCATCCACGATGATTGAGGGGTCTATGGTATGCAGCAGGTCATGGCAGTCACCAACCATCACCTCTAATACGTCAGTCAGCATTACGGCGGCATCAAAGCGGTTGCAGTAATCCTTGTATTGCTCCTTCTGCTCCTTCGTGCGGCAGAAATCGCGGAAATGGTCATGAAGCGAAATGCGCCTCTGGTCATTGTGCGACTTGCTGTAGCCGTGCGCATAGGTCACTACGAGCGAGAACAGAAGATTACACATTTCATGATCTATCTTCTTGACTTTCTGGAATGCCATCATATCAGCCTTGTTTGCGATGATATGAAACATCTTCGACCTCTGTTGTGCGAGGTCAGTCCATTTCTCTGACGTGAATATGGTTTTCATAACGTGCGGCCATTCATTCTCATGGATTGCGCAGAGGTCAAAGGGTTTGGTCCATGTTTCAGTCCGTGCTATCTTCCTTGCCTCTTCCTGCTTCTTTTTCTTGTCCTGCATATATTTAAGTTTTAGTTTTTTATTGTGGAATATAAGATTTTCGATTCGTTTGCAAAGGTACTGAATAAGTACCACAATATTTAATTTTAAGAATTAAATTTTGTTAAATACCCCGAAATGTTTGGGTATTAGGTATTTCTTTAGTACCTTTGCCGATGTTTCCAAAACACTTTATCCATTAATAATGAAACCGTCAGACATCATACTATTCTTAACCGATATTATCCTATCATCCACACTTGTGTGTGTTGCGTATATATGGTTCGCGCCGTATGCGCACACACACATACATATCTATGGTATGTTGCTGTGCATGATGTTCCGTATGATGGGATATGTGATGATGTGGCATAAGCCTGCGTATCGTGCCTATAGGCTACATTCACTATCCAAGCGCGAGAATGGTCTTGAGCTCTTCATCCAGTTCCTGCTTTGTCTGAATTTCACTCTTATATCACAGGTATGGCGTATCGTGTTCTTCTTCGCGGGATTCCATGCCATGTGGTTCTGGTTCGTTCTTATGGATTGTATCGCAATGAAATTTCTAAACAAAAAATAATATGATACCGATAAAGATAGTTCCGCTACGTGAGGGATTCAAGATGCCAGCGAAGGCTACGAAAGGCTCTGCCGCCTATGATGCCTATATTCCAGCAGACATAGACATCCATTATGGCAGACAGATCATTCCACTTGGCTTCAAGCTTGAAATGCCAATAGACATTGAACTTGATGACCGTACCCGTGCAGGATATGCAGCAAAGGGCATTCAAGCCTATGATGCTGATGGCAGGGAATTTCGTATAGATGCAGATGTGCAGTTAGGCCTTATTGATAGCGATTATCGGGGTGAGGTCGGCGCAATACTCATCGTGCGTGATATTCGCTGTTTCTATAACACCCTGCATTTGAAGAAGCATCAGGAAATATCCCAACTGCTGTTCCAGTCCGTTCCTGATACGGATCTCCTCATTGTTGATAGCTTGTCAAAGACAGAACGTGGAGAAAAAGGTTTCGGTGCAGCAAATGGGCAGTAATCGTTCCCAGCCACCGTTCCCAGCCACTGTTCCCAGCCACCGTTCCCGAGGGTTCTCCCTCGGTCCTTCCTGATAGGGCTCAGCCCTATTGCCCCCTATAATACAATCTAAATAATCCCAAAATAGCCGCGCCCTCCCCTCTGCGCGTAGCATCATCCCCCTTTAAGGGGGAACGAGGGGGTCCTTATGAAAATAACCCAAATCTCTCTTCGCGTCAAAGGCGCACCTTCAGTGTCAGATGTTGACAAGTTCACTGAGCAGATAAAAACTCTTTTCCGTGACACTTTCAAGATGGAGGTCGAACCGACATTCTCCCTCTTCTCCTGCTATCAATGCTCCAAGCATAAGACCGTTGCCGGTGGCAAGGTGGTATGTAAGGATGATGCTTTGAGTGAGTTTGGCGTACAGCCTATCGAGGCGGCGCAGTCATGCGAAAACCCTCTGCTCATTTCACCTCTCAAACTCAAGAAATAATGGTAGAAAACGAAGTACGTTCTCATAACGTAGGCAATAGCAATTACGCACAGCACACCATCCAACCTTGGGATATATGGGCAGAGTATCATCTTAATCCCTGGGATGCTGACATCGTAAAGCGCATACTCCGCACGAAGGAAGAGCCGGGTATGTCAGCCATTGACTCCCGTGCCCTTGATTACAAGAAAATCATTCATATCTGTCAGGAAATGCTAAGGCAGATAGAAGCGGGCATGGAAGTGCAGTTGCCGAGGTGACCTCTCCGTTCTTTGCCATATTTGGTAAGGCCACCGTTCCCAGCCACCGTCCCCGAGGGTTCTCCCTCGGTCTTTCCTGTCTCCGTTCTTCAGGCATCAGCCTGAATCCCTACCATCCATCACCTATCACCCATCAACCACATGTTGTATAAATTCACCTCTCCCACATGCTTCCCTTGCAAGCAGGTCTCATTATATTTTGAGCGCAAGGGCATCGAGCATATCACTGTTGATGTCAGTACAGACGAGGGCATGGCTCTCGCAGAGAAATATGGTGTCCGTCACACTCCTACGGTCATAGAGATAGACCCCGCAGGAAACGTCGTGACAACACTCACCAAACTGCCAGATATACTGAAACTCTAAAATCTTTAATCATTCCTTTTATGTCAAACATATACCTTCGCCTTCCTTCCTATCTCGCCAACTTTGCGCGTAATTCCATGATGGATGCGCAAGGTAAGCAGATATTCCTTCCTCCAGAGGAACCTCTCGTGTTTAGCGAATTTGATGCGCAGTACAGGTGCATATCCCAAAATCTGTCACCGATGGTTTCCGCGCATTCTGATGGTCGCATCCCCCCGTGCTTCTCACAGCAGGAATGGAAACAACTAATGCGTGGTTACTCCCCAGTGACGCAGAAGATAATGCTGAAACGTGACCCCAAGCAGTATCTGACATACGAGGAGATTGCACAGCTCTATTGTCGGCAATTAAGGCACGGCAATACAGAGGACTACGACTACCTGTGCATTCAGTTACCCCAACGGGTATTCCTTGACGGTGAGTACCGTTATGTCAATGCTGGTTGGAACATATCGTCCCTTGAAGTTCCTTCTCTCGTCAACTGCTTTGTCGAAGACTTCCTTATAGCCCTCGGCGAATGGAACCGCAAGACAAAGATACACTGCCTATATCCTCACGGAAGCATCAACGATGACAGGCAGATTGAACGCAAGCGCAACAGTATGCTGGAACGTTTTCTCCTTCATTACGACATTAGCGTATCAAAGGATCTCCACGAGTTCAATGCCCTCCGAATCAAGATGTGGCGTATGCTTCAGGAGTTCTCTCTTCCCGATATTCTCACTGTAGATAACGAGGACATCACCTACCAAGACACGGATGAGAGGATTATACACTTGAAGTAACCCAGCCATCTTTGGCAGGTCGCCCCCCGTTCCTTGCCGATTCCGGCAAGTTCCTTCCGTCCCCCGCCCCCGTTCCCGAAGGTTCTCCTTCGGTCATTCCTATCCCGTCCAATATGGCTCAGCCATACCCCTTCGCTCGTTAACGAATGTAAAAATATTTGTTAAAAAAGTACAAATAATAGCATTTTTCGTTTTGCGAGAGAATAATCAGTTAGGGGAATGCGAAAAAATCAGCAAAAAGGAAACAATAAATAATTAAACTATGGAACAAATAGAAAGATTTATCCGCGACATAGTGGAAGTTCGCTACTACCGCGCATCGGAGTGTATTCTTCCGATGCCATCCAATCTCACCTTCCCAGTAAGGACAATGGAGAACTGCGGTTTCAAGACCGCGCTCTGCGTTTTGGCTCTTGGCGACGATATTACACCTCTCGACCAACCTGCTACACTCCGTCAGGTGCAGTCGCGCAAGGAATCGGGAAAGATCACTTCCCACACCCTTACCGCAACCATTAAGGATAATGTGTCAGAGGCTATAAAAGCCCTTGAATACCCTGTGGCAGAGGATATATACGTAGTATATAAAACCGAAGATGGATATTATTACCTGTTATATAGCCTTCCTTCTGCAAGTGAAGTCACCACGGAGGTAAATGATGCCACAGAGCATACCATTACCGTTAATTACTCATGCAAGAGTAACTATCAGGCGGTATTGCTCACTACACCTGTTTTTTCGTGAATAAGTGTTATAAGATTATGTAGATTTGATTTATGTTGAAAAAAAATCTCTCTTTATTAGCGTCCGCCGTGAGGCGTTTTTCATCTATCATCTTTTTAGATTATACTTAGTATATAAGTACGAACTCTAAAACAAATTGTTTGTTAAGTTTAGGAAACAAACTTCAAGATATACAAGCGGTATATCTAAGTATTTTACTAATGAAACAAAAATTATGTGTAATGCCTGCCCGTGAGGGTGGGCATTTTTTCGTTACATCATCCATAGCAAAACCCCGTACCTTTGCCAATGAAAAATTACAACAACCCAAACAAAAATATGAACGGACTTCTTGAAATATTGACTAACAAGAAATGGATGATGCACCCGGAAAGCCTACACACCTTCCGTAATATCATCCAGAATAATCTCAATGGTCATGTGGCACTTGGTCAGTTTGAGAAGAAACAGGCTTGGCGTATGGCCATGAGTGCGGAGGGTGATACTTTCCGTATGGCTATGCCGGGTTCTCATGTAGAGCATGATGAAAACGAACCATCCGTACAATCCTATGTGTGCATTCTTCCTGTCTGCGGCCCCATCACACGCAATGGTGATGCTTGTTCATACGGTTCTGTGGATCTCCGCGATGCTGTCATAGAGGCAGTAAGTGAGGAAGAGTGTTCTGGTGTCATTTTCTACATCAACTCTCCTGGCGGTTCTGCCGCTGCTATCGCTGACTACAAATACGCCATCAACTATGCTCATGAGCACGGAAAGGAATGTGTTGCTTTCGTTGACGGAATGTGTGCATCGGCAGCAATGTATCTCGCTGCCCTCTGTGATGGTCGTTACTATATGAACGACCAGGATATGATTGGTTCTATAGGTGTCATGGCAGCCTTCTATACTCTGAAGGACGGTGAGAAGAACGAATACACCAACCAGACCTACCATGAGCTTTATGCTAAGGAATCTTACGAAAAGAACAAATGGTATCGTGATGCTTGCGAGGGAAACTATGAAGACCTCCTTGCTGACCTTGATAACCTTGCAGATCAGTTTATGGCAGACGTAAAGGCTGCTTGCCCTAATGCCACTGACGAGCATCTTCACGGCGCTACCTTCAATGCTGTTGATGTGGATGGCATCCTCATGGATGGAAAGACTACACTCGATGCGGTCATTGCTTCCTTGCTTGACTCTACCACCCAACACCCAACATCCACCACCCAAGCCACTAACACCCAAACAACAATAGATATGAACAATTATCCACTCACCCAGGCTGCTCTCGGCGTAGAGGAACTTGTCGTTACAGAAGAGGGTACATTCCTTAATGTCGCTCTTCTCGATGCTAACGAAAAGGCACTTGCCGATAAGGATGCAGCAATCACAGAGGCTAACGAAAAGGTAGCCAATGCTGAGAAGGCACTTGCTGATGCACAGGCACACAGCAAGGAAATTGAGGAGCAGCTTGCCACTGCCATGAATGACAAGGAAGAGGCAGACAAGACTCTTGCTGGTAAGGACGATGAAATCAAGGCACTCGCTGATGCCAAGGCACAGTTGGAAGCTGACCTTAAAGGCGCAAAGGATGCACTCGCTACAGCAGAGCAGTCACTTGCTGACAAGGATGCTCAGATTGCAAAGCTCACATCTGCACCTGCTAAGGCAGAGGGCGAAGGTGAGTCACCTGCTAACAACGGCGCAGAGCCTCAGACTCCAGCAGAGGAAGGTGCAGACTACCCAACATGGGATGGCAAGGAGTCTATGACTGAGTTCCGCGCTCGCAAGGCTGCTTGGCTCAAGTCTCACGGTCTCTAATCCCGCCCCTGTTCGATGGGGTTCACCCCATCGCCTATAAATTCACAACAACACTAACACAAATAAATCTTTACAATTATGGCAAATGCTATTGGTCTTGAGAAGCTCCAGCACGTTGCAGAGCTCGTCTCAAAAAATGTAATGCTTGGCCCAGGTTACGTTGACGCAGAGGAAAACGACCGTATGGGCGTAAAAATGGTAAGCGGCGTTCAGTACAAGCTCGTTGAGCACCTCTTCGTTCGTAAGGGTGGCATCACTCGCCGCAAGAAGGTTGGTAACGTCGAGGAGTCTAAGATTGGCTACATCGAGGAGCGCGAGCTTTCTGCTCACCTCTCTGTTGCCCGCATCCGCTTCAATGCTGATGAGTTCGCTGAGACTATCTTTGGTGTTGACGCTCAGGGTAACTTCCCTCTCCTTACTGAGACAATGGAGGCACTCCTTCTCACTTATGCAGAGGATCTCGCTGCTTGTAAGTGGTATGGTGACGAGAACTCTTCTGACCCTAAGAAGAACCTCTACTCTGGTTGGATGACACGTATCAACGCAGAGATCGCTAACGGCACTATCTCTGCTGCTAACGGCAACCTTATTGCTAAGTCTGCCATCAACCAGCCTACATCTACCGATGACACAAGCGCATACGATGCTCTTGAGGAGTGGGTAATGAAGCTCGACCAGCGTCTTCGCAAGAAGTGTAAGATCTACTGCGACCTCAAGCGTGGTGTCTATATCGCTCGTGCTTATGCTAATAAGTTCAAGGGCAACTATAAGGTTGACTACACCATCGGTAAGTCTTATACCATCCCTGAGCTCAGCGGCGTAGAGATCGTTCCTCTTGATTCTATCGGTACTGGTGACTGCCTTATCGCTACCATCGACCAGAACTTCATGTACGCTGTTGACACAGAGAACAACCAGTCTTTCATCGACGTTAAGGAAGAGCCTTCACAGGACACACGTGACTACGTTGCCCAGATTCAGTCTATCCAGGGTGCTAACGTCCGCAATATCCTCCCTTATGCGTTCGCTATCTCTTCTGGTTCTTTCATCAACACTAACGATGTTCAGGGCGACTACACAGACACAGAACTTGTAGTTAATGCTCAGAACGCAACAGTTCAGGTGAATGGCGAGGCATACGAAGCTGGTACTAAGTATGCAGAGGGCACACGTGTAACTCTCAAGGCTACAGCAACAGGTGGTAAGACATTCAAGGCTTGGTCTATTGACGGCAAGACATTCACAACAGCAGAGGTTGAGGTTGTCATGAATGGCGCTTACACTGTAGCAACAGTTATCGTAGAGTAATCACTAACACACAAACACACATAAAAATATGCCAGAAGTTAAATGTCCTACTCTCCAGAACATTCTCGCAGGTACGGATTGTATGGAGGATTTCGGTGGTCTCGGTTCCATCGTATATGTATTCGTGAAGAGCGACCTTAAAGCCCCTCTCACACGCAATGACAACGAGTGGTCAACACCTGAGTTTCAGGAAGGCAAGGGTCTCTACAAGTTCGAGTGCAAGGAGGATTCTCAGGGTATCGTAGGTAGTTCACAGGGCTATCGCGGTGGTTTCAAGCAGCAGCTTGATTTCGTCCTTGAGGCAGTAAACAAGGATTCTTCTAAGGTTGCACGTGCTCTCAACAACCTCGACTGCGGCTACATCGTCAAGGATGGTGAGGTTTCACAGATTGTGTATCACCCAGACCGTAAGTTTGTCTATGAAGCTGATGGTATCAGCGCTGATACTGGTAAGGCACCAGAGGATGACCGTCAGGTTAATCTCAGCGGCACTCTCAAGAACGTGTTCTATCCTAACATGTTCGTGAAGGAGCCGGAAGAGGGTTGGGATTCAATGCTCGCAAGTGCGGTTCAAGCATCTGAGCCAGGCGAGTAACCCTCGCTCCGCCCAGCCACCGTTCCCCGCCACTGTTCCCGAGGGTTCTCCCTCGGTCTTTCCTATCCCCGTTCAATATGGCTCAGCCATATTGCTATACCTAAAAGGCTGTAACACCCCGTTGCAGCCTTTTTTCTATCTTTGCATCATCAAATTACAAAACCAACTAAAACTTGAAAATATGGAAAAGAAACGTTTTTATGATTATTAATCTCCCTATCAATGCGATAGTTTTGTTTAGGGGGGGGGTATATCTCTTCTACTATTACTGCGCATTATATGAAGGATGGTGTGAACAACTTCTCTCCTGGCACGTCCTCATTAATGAAACCTACAGGAGTCTTAACGATATTTGAATGAAGAAAGTCATTCCTTTTGTCAAGCGCGAGGCCTCTCTATGCCCACGTGCA
>JAKSKV010000018.1 GCA_024401555.1 Paludibacteraceae bacterium | reverse complement strand
TGCACCCAATATTTGAACGGTTACCTAATTCACAAACTCATTTGTTATATAATTAGTATTATGTTAAATAGAAATAACGGGAAATTTCATTCCCTATTCTGAACTTGGTTGCAAAAATTGAAACATTCACTACTAATTTCCTACAAAAATAGTCAACTTATGTATTTAAACAATAAATCAGCCTGCAGGCTGACTTTCCCAAATATCCTATTCCTCCATATTTTTTATCGAATTGGAAATACACTAAATACAACTGGTAATGCTAACGACTTGTTTAATTCTTTCCAAGGGATTGTCTCAATGCCATCTTTGGGAACGAAAGAGATATGATGAACGCAATTGGATAGTTCATCCGCATATTGTTTGGACGATACTTCGTCCAAATCATTCCACACATTCGTATCCACATCAGATATTTTGATTTTATATATCTTAAAATTTGTGACTTCAAGTTGCTCGTCATGAAAATTCAACTTGAAAAACACCTTTATTTTCATTGCCTTTGTTAATGTGCGGTCATATAACACAAATTTCTGATCAAGTCCATTCTCACCTTCAAAGAAGATATTCTCAACTTTTATATATTGCTGTAGTCTTTTCAAATATGGCATGACCTCTGGATTCTTTATGGGAGATTTTTGATCCTCACTGAGTTGGTAGCAATAAAGGCGATGTGGACTCTGTACCTCTTTCAGTACCAAGGTGTCTTCGCTTACTTTCCATAGCAAGTAAGATTTATCCCAAAAACGTATGGTATCTCCGAAAGTCGTGTATTCATCACTTCTAACAATATCATCAGAAAACCAAGTCTTACAATCTCCGACATGATAATGTGGCGTGGTTCTGGCATTATCGTTTGTGTAATATTCGGTCACACACAAATCATTAAAATATAACCCTTTGGCCGCATACGGATCCCTACATGTGTCGCGACATAGAGAATCCGCGTAAATGCGCCGCAAATCCCAATACTTGGGAGATAATATCGCATTGTATTCCTTGGCAACAATAGTAAAAACAGTCGTTCCCAAAAGGATGATAAAAAGAGCTATTTTCTTCATAATAATCTACTTAAAGGAAGAAAAATGATGCGTAAATTATCTCTCTATGAAACATTTCCTTACGCTTCCATCGCTCATCTTCACCAAATAAATTCCCTGTTTCATCGTAGAGACTTTTTCTCCGAAAATGGTGTAGATGGCAATTGGATAAATCGGTTCGGAGGATGGGTTAGAAACAGCGGTCGCCTCTCCTCTCAGCTCATACCCAACTCTCTCCTGGGTGATATGGATATGAAAGGTGAATTGTGCCACGGCAGTTCGTCCATTCTTCTGATATTTGATCGCCTGCCGGATCGTGAAGTTGGATCCGTTGGCCACCTTGCCAGGATATTGTCCCAGCGAAAAGGTGAGACTACCCGCATCAAACTCGCTGAAAACGGAGCCCGATGCATAATCACTGCGGTTGCCATCAGCGGAGAACCAATGTCCGTATCCATTGGCGGACGATGCGGTGTTGCTGATCATCCCGTTGGCATTGACCGCATAGAACATAGCCTCTCCTTCGTTGGGTCCCGCATTGTTCCACCCTTTAAGCACGCCTACTATCGATGAAGCTTGCATCTGAAAGGCGGTGCCAAGATAAGATGCGGCGACGCCCTCAACCCTCAAGTCGATGCTTTGGTAGATGCTGGATGATGCCGGAAAATAGACATCGTACGTGAGCTCCACATCGTGGATCTCTTCCCCTTCGTTGATTGTCGCCACCCCGAAAATATTGGTTCCTTTAAACTCAACTGTATAAGGCCATTGATCATCGTTTGTAATCTCTTCGTCCCATTTATGTTGGATGTAAGCCGAAGGTGCGGGAGAGATGACCAGGAAGAGTCTTTTCACCCCTTCTGGAATGATGCAACTCGCCACCCCACTCGCCTCTTGGTTCACATCTGGATTGGCGCAATATATTTTATCATCATAAAGGTATCTCCTTGAACCATCCTCCATAAGCGCCACATATCCGGCATGGAATCCGCGGGACGAATATTGTGAGAAGTTGTTATAGGCGGATACATTGGCTGTCGAGAACTCCTTACCATCAAAGTATTGCTTGGTGTCTCCCTTGGCAAGCGAAGCGTTGCTCTTGAGCGAAGTGATTTCCGCGAAGATCTCGGCACCCGCCTTAGGCACATTGAGCTGAACGATGTTGAAACCTGTACTTTGAGGACAACTGCTATAACTTACTTGGTATTTAGCGTTCCCTAACGCAATATAATCATAACGGTATGTTCCAATGTACGAATCCGCCTCGTCGCGAGCGGTCTCGAGATCTATGGTGGCCATCTTCAGGGCGTATCGGAAATATTCCATATAGAGTTCCTCCGCATTCCAACCCATCATTTGCATCCAACTTTCGTTCGGATCTATTCCTCGTCCGGCATTGAAGCGCCAGAGTTTTCCGATGGCGTCGATACCATATTTCTCCGCAAGATAGTAGTGCCACCAATAGGATTGGTAACGATGCCATTCGTGCGTCATGGCGTAGTTGTGCGTGTTTTGGAATAGGTCCCAGCTTTGGGCCCACTTCAGTTCGGGATAGGATTGGTTGGATTGCCATTGCGCGGTCTGTTCCCAAAAGGTGGATCCATTGCCTATGGCTGTACGGAATCCCGCATATCCCTTTAGGTCTGCATATACTTGGTATTGGAAAGAGTGTCCCACCTCATGTCCGACGGAATGTCCGACAGGTTTGCTTGTACTTGGACTGAGCCAAAGGGCGCCGATGACATCATCGTATCCGCCACCATAGCAGACCCAGTCGGTCGTATGGTTGAGCAGAATCATCATTTTGTATTTTGATACATTGGAATGACTCTCATCACAAAAGGCCAACCGACCAACATTCATGGCATAGAATCCTTCGCACTTTTTCAGCAAATCATCTATGTTCACACTGTAAGCCGAGGGGGCGTATGTAGGGTTTGTAGTGCCATAGTTTTTATCCCAATAGACAATGAAATTGTCGCTCTCTTTCGAACGGGTTTTCGACCATGTGTATTGGTTGTTGGGATCGTTTTCACTATATATCAATGTGTCTCTATTGTTTTGCCACTCCCGTGGAATATAGAGGCTCTTTTGAGCCGATACGCTAACGGGAAGGATAAACCATAAGAGTGTCAGAATGGAAAGTGTTTGTGTTTTCATGAAAATAGTCTTAGATAAGCGTTGTTTGATTTACCTTCAAAGATAGAATTTTAAATAATAATTTTTATATTAGCGGTTGATATTTTAACGCTAAAACAAAGATGAAAAAAGATAAATGGATAACGGGTGCGTTGCTCTTCGCTTCCATCGGCTGTGTAAAGGCGGAGATCTCGATCACGGAGATCATGACCAACAATGTTTCCACCATCGTCAGCGATCAATATAATTACGATGGATTCGTCGAATTTTACAATGATGGTGAAAGTGTCGATCTGAAGGGATGGACAGTTAAGAACATCAAGGAGGGGGAACTCAATTGGCAGGTTCGTTTGGATTCCACCCACATCTTGCCAACCGGTTATTCACTTCTCTTTTTTGGTAAGAGCGAGACTGGAAGCCGCTCCGCATCCAAAATTCAACATAATTATGTCGGAAGAGTCGGACAAAAACTCTCCACCGATGAGGGTATGATCCATTTCGAGAAAGATGGTCAGGAGATATCGCTCTCCTATCCTAGCCAATATCCCCACCTCTCCTATTGTGAGGCGGGATTCATGACACCCTCCCCAGGAAAAGAAAACGATCCGTTCGTCACGGTCATCACCAACAGAGTCGCCGCTCCTTTGTTCAAAGCTGGATTGCCAGGGTTGCATGAGGGTAGCCAAATAGTGGAGTTGGCTTGTGCGACGGAAGGTGCTAAGATCTATTACACATTAAACGGTGACGCCCCCTCTCCAGAGACGGGAACCCTCTACAATGGCCCGATAGCGATTGAAAAGACAACGGTTTTACGCGCGAGAGCCTATAAGGAGGAGATGCTTTTCAGCGAAATCCTCACGGGTAGTTTTATCCTCCCTGAAGAAAATTTCAATGATTGCAAGGCATTGGGTGAACGGTTGCCGATCGTCTCCCTGTCTGCGAATAACGAGGATCTTTTCAGCGATATGCTCGGTATGTATGTCAAAGGAACGAATGGCTCCACAAAGGGTTGTTACGCAGTTCCTTATAACTTCCAACAAGATTGGATACGCTCCGCCAATTTTGAGTATATTCTCGATGGAAAGGTGGTGGACAACCAAGAGGTGGAGATCGGTGTCTATGGTGGTTGCACCAGAATACATGTGGCGAAAAGCTTGAAGATCAAAGCCAACAAGCGTTCGGGAAAGAACAAGATGAACTACTCCTCCTTCTTCGCTGGCCGTTCATACAAAAAGGTGAAGAGCCTTGCGTTGAGAAACGGTGGAAACGGCTATTCTTATGTGGTGCCTCGCTGGCGCGATATGTTCATCCAACACCTTGCCGATGGTATGAACCTCGACAAACAGGTGGCCCAACCCGTTTCTTTCTACCTGAACGGCACCTATTACGGTATGATGATCCTCACGGAACGTACCGACGAAGACTACCTTTACCACAATTATGGTTTGGATGAGGAGGAAATCGACCTATTGAGTGTCAATTCCGCGGGATACCACATCGAAGTTGGCACCAAAGATGCCTATAACGAGATGATCAACTATGCCAGCAAAAATTACGACAAGGCGGAATTCTACGATCAAATGGAGAAGATGATGGATGTCGATGAATACGTCGATTATCAAATCCTTGAACAATATGTCGGCAACACGGATTGGGTCTCCAACAATACGAAGATATGGCGGAAACGCGATGGTGGAAGATTCCGTTGGATCGTATATGACACCGATTTTGGCTTGTCCAAGGCGACGGCTGTCGATAAGGATATGATCCAATTCGCCACCTCCGAGAAGGGAACGGAACCTTGTTGGACACTACTCAAGTCTTGTCTTAAGAACGAAGATTTCCGATGGAAATTCCTCGATCAATACCTCGACCGTCTTGAGAACCAATTTACAGACGAGCGTATCGACACGAAGCTCGATTCTATCTGGAATATGACCAAACGTGATATGTGCGCCACCATCAAGCGCTCCGGCTTCTTGGATTGCCCAGGAAATCCAGACTCGTATGACCTGGAGATTGAGAAAATGCGCACGTTCGCCAAGGAGAGAAAAGGATATGTGGTTGAGCAGTTGAAAAAGGAGTTCGGTCTGGGAGACGACACCGTCATTATTAAGGTCAGAACCGTCTTCCCTAACGACGAAACGCCTGACTTCTCCTTCCTACTCAACAAAAGGTTACACAAAGAGTTGAAATACAACGCTTGGACCTTTTCGGGCGAGCGCCTGAAAGTGGAACCGGAGGTGCCTTACGGATATAAGATTTCCCGTTGGGAGATCAACAATGTCGCTGTCAAAAATGAGGATGGCAGCAAATATTTGGAAGAGACATTAACCTCCAAGGCGGAGAGTGGCGAATGGAAGGTGACCATCTACTTCGAGCATGATCCAAACTGCGTACTGCCAGACCATCTATGTCTGAACGAAATTTGCGCATCCAACGAGACTACCCTCGATGAAAACGGGGAGGCACCCGACTGGATCGAACTTTACAATGGTGGCGACCAGGCGGTCGATCTCGCTGGAATGATCCTTGAAAACGAAACAAAAGCTCTTCGCTGCACCATTCCTTCCGGCCATAGCGAAACCGTTGTGCCAGCAGGTGGTTACAAACTGTTATGGGCCGATAAAAAGGCTGAATTAGGTCCATTGCACCTGAACTTCAAGTTGGGAGCCACCGAGTCGGAGAAGATTTCATTGCGTCTCTATTACCACGATAGCGAGGTTGAGTTGAGCAGCCTATTGTATGCTCCTCATCAAGCAGATGAATCTTATGGTAGAGAAACCGATGGCGCCGCTACTATGCAGCTGTTCTCCAAATGTATGGATGACGAGGGCAATGAGTTGGTGACCGCCACCCCACTCTCCGCAAATGGAAGCGTTCTCTGTCAGAATACCGCTCCAGTGGAGGAATCTGCATCGGATCTATGCGAGAGAGCTCTCTTTGTGCAAGGCAATACCCTGACCATTATGCACGCCCAAGGGTGCAATGTTCGGCTTTATGCCCTTTCGGGTGATTGTGTCGCAACCATAAAACCCGATTCCGACCATTACCAGACTGTCCTATCCTTGCCAGGCGCTTACTTGGTGAAAATAGTGGATAAATGCTGGAAAATCGTGGTGGAATAACCGACCACATAGGCCATAAACGAGAAGGGGCTGTTCCAAATTGGCGCAGCCCCTTCTCTTATGGAAGAGTATCGTAGATATCGGTTACGATCATCGTCAAAGAGGTGGTTCTATTACTTTTTTATGTTTTGAAACAGATGGATTCCTTATATGTGTTGAAATATCATGGAACTTCCCCAAAGTCAGGAGCGTTTGCTTATAAAATAATGCAAGAAAAAATCCATTGTTATTTGGATGAAGTCAAAAAATAGCCGATATTTGCATTATAAATACGAAAATTACATGTCTAATCTTGTTTTGGAAATAATCTCTTTTATGTCTTTAATGAATGATCATCGATGGGTAGACCGTTTTAGGATGCGGATTCCTATAGAATACCAATTGATGTTTTGTCCTACGATTGCCACTAAAGTCTTTTAGTTCAATCGTCTCTTGCGATATCACTCCCCTTCTATGCTTGGCAAGAGTGTTTCGTGTGATCTTGTGCCTTAAATCGGCATAGGTGTGTGCTATATTTGTGATGTTTAATGATGAAAACTATAACGATTAATTATGAGTAACAAAGCTTTTCCATTGTGTGATTTTACTGAAGGATTCTACTTTGATGAAGATGATTCACTCCCTATGCAGGAACCAGAGGAGGAACATGCCGCCATCCCTGATTCTTGGACAATTGTGAACTCCCTCAACTATCTGATGTTGGAGTCGAAAGGGGCGAAACTTTCCGATGAATTCTGGCGTTTGTGTGAACCCGCTTTCGCATTTCTCACCGAAAAATTGACTATGTCTAAGTGGCAAGTGCTCTTTATTTCCATTATGTCGGAATTAGGGAAAAACATGAGTTGGCTGGATTTCTCCCGATATCTTGGCACCTCACGACTCTCGATTATGGCCCAAATGGACGAAATGGAGCGTTTGGTAAAGCGCAGATGGATTACGGTGGTGAAATATAACCATTCGGAAGATGATGGCGTGGAAACCTACAAACTTGCGCCTGGTGTCATGAATGCCTTGAGCCACAACCGTGTGTTTGAGCCTGAAATATTGGAAGGCATGGATGAGTTGACCTTCATGAGGAAGTTAGGCTTCTACATGTCAAAGTGCGAGAGTCCTATTCAAATGGAAAACGAGAAGGCTATGAAGTGGATGCTTGACGCATGTGAAGCCAATCCGCAACTACGCATTTGCCAAAAGGTATTGGAGAGTGAATTGGAGGCTGAACGCAGCTTGATGCTTTTGATGGCGGCCGATTACGCCTCGTGTGGAGATACGCCAAACGAAGGAATCACGATCGAATACCTCGACCGACTTTTGGACGAAGATTTCTCCTACTCGGTAATTCGCAAGATGCTTGTGGAAGGAAGTCATCCTTATATCACGGATGGATGGGTGGAACCCAAGTGTGAAGAGGGAATGACAATCAACGATCAATTTGTGCTTTCCAGGAGAGCCAAAGAGGTCTTGTTCGCTGAATTCAAGCCAACCACCAGTAACCTGCCGATTTCCAACATCTCACGTCGCATGAAGAGCTATAAAACCATTCAGTCCAAAAAGCTTTATTACAACGTCAACGAAGAGCGACAAATCAATCGATTGGCTGATCTGCTTACCGAAGAGAAGTTGAAAGCGGTGAGGATGCGCTTGGAGGAGAAAGGAATGCGGAAGGGATTCTCTTGCCTATTCTATGGTTCGCCCGGTACGGGGAAAACGGAGACAGCCTATCAACTAGCCCGTCTCACAGGACGCGACATCATGGAGGTGAACATCGCTGGTATGCGTGATAAATATGTCGGTGAAAGCGAGAAGAATATCAAGGCGGTATTCAATCGTTACCGAGTGGCTTGCGAACAGTGCGAGATGATGCCTATCCTACTCTTCAACGAGGCGGATGCTTTGATCAATAAGCGCTCGGAGAATACGGAACACTCTGTGGATAAGATGGACAATGCGATGCAAAATATTATCCTACAGGAGATGGAGAACTTGGACGGAATCCTCATCGCGACCACAAACCTCACCTCCAATTTAGACAGTGCCTTTGACCGTCGTTTCCTCTTTAAGGTGGAGTTCAAAAAGCCGACAGTGGATGTGAAGGCGAAAATCTGGCATTCGATGTTGGAGGATCTCTCTTCCGATGACGCACTACGTTTGGCCAACGGTTACGATTTTTCCGGCGGTCAAATCGAGAATATAGCGCGCAAACAGAACATTGAGTATATTCTTTCCGGAGAGAAACTCTCATTTGAACTGTTGGAGAATTTTTGCAAGGAGGAGCTCCTTGACAAGCGACAACAACGAAGCTCCGTCGGTTTTCGCAAATGTCATTAATAAGTAAAAAACTAATATTCACAGAATCATGATTTCATTCATACAAAGTTTACTCCCCTATGTGGGAATTTTGCTCAAGTGCGTAGTTTATGTATTAACCATCTTTGGTGTACCTATTGGATTGGGGTATATAGTGTGGCGATGTTGGAGATGGTGGGACAAACGAAGATCGTAACAGATGGGTTATGGAGGCGTAAAAGACCTCTATAACCCCCAACCATAAATCTACCATTCTTTTGCGATAGGTCAAAAAGTTACATGAAATCCCAATAATCTCTCCGTCCGCATCACTTTGGCACACTTTTTGCCTTGAATTGTGTTGAAAACCATTATTTCTTGTCAATAGCTATCAGTATTTATGTCTATTGAATGGGGTACATAGTGTGTATATTATTAATTTATTTATTTTATTAACTTTATCAATTCATTTACAATGGAATTAAAGAAATTCGTGGTTGCAACCATGGGTGTTGCAATGGCAGTGTGTGTGAACGCGCAAGATTCTCATCTATCAGGAGTTCAAGTCTATACCGATGGTTTGAACAACAGAACCAATTTGGAGGTAACAAAATCTTTGGAAAAGGACGGTGAAATCGCTATCAAAGCGAATGGATACCGTAGTAACGCCATGGTTGATTTCTATGCCAGTGGTTTAACTTTTCATGGCTATCAAAATAATATAGCCTTGCAGGTAGATAAAATGAACAATATTGGTTTACGATGCGCGGCTGATGAAAATTATGGCGTTAGTATTGCAGGTCCAACCTTAATGCATGGTGATTTGCGCGTCCGTAATAGCGCAGGCGACTATCTGCAAATAACTACCACAGATGACATATCGATCAGCGCATATAACTTTAGCTCCAAAAGAGGAGAAATATTGGGAACCTTGTCGTTGAACGGTCAGCTATTGAATTTCAATGCTTTCTGTAATTTCAACTATGGAATGACAGTTGCGGGAAAAATCACTTGTCACGATGAAATCGAGGTGACCAAGGTGACCGCTTCCAACATGAATGTCGGCGAATTGAACGCCAAAGATGTCAAGGTGGAGTTGAACAACGCCGCTGACTATGTTTTCGAGGAGAACTACAACTTAAAGTCATTGAACGAAGTGGAGAGCTACGTGAAGGCCAACAAACACCTTCCAGGTGTGCCATCCGCCGCTGAAATCGCAAAAAATGGTATGAGCGTTTCTGAGATGAGCAACTTGTTCTTGGAGAAGATCGAGGAGTTGACCCTTCACATGATCCAATTGCAAAAGGAGAATGAGGCGTTGAAGGCAAAAGTGGAAGCTTTGGAGAAATAATTTTTTCATATAGATAATATCTAAAATAAATCGTATGCGAAAATTAGTTATATCATTAGCGCTGTCGCTTACCATGTTCCTACCTGCTCTTGCGGAGGTACAATACCTCTCATTCGCAAAAGGAATCAGCGCAGAGACCGCAGAGTTCAAAGTTGCCAAGACAGTGACGGAGACACTCTCATATATTGATGTCACCTATACCTTTGAGGGTGCTACATTGAGTACATCCGCTATGGGTGTTAATCTGGGAATGGATAATGCTTACTATTTAAGCGAAAAGGGGAACCCATCCCTACCTTTCTATTCAGATGTGTTCGTCATTCCCAATCTCACCATTTCAGAGATAGAGGTATTAGATGGTACTTATCAGGATTTTGAAGGAATTGACGTAGCCCCTTCCGCTGGCAATACTTCAGTTTCCTCTACAGTGGACGCAAAGTCTTTCGAACGGTCTGATGTCTATCAAAACAATGCTTTCTTCCCAAATTCAACCGTTTCCATCGTTGAAAAGAAGATCTATCAAGGGGCCCCATTGGTTAATGTAAACATCTATCCTGTCTGCTTTAATCCTGTCAAGCAGACTGTCAGATGTTATTCAACTATCACCTATCGTCTCCACATAGATGGAAGTGCCATGACAACCATCAAATCCAGTACCTTAGACAAAGTGAAGTTACTAGTTAGTAATGCGGAATTCGTATCTCGCTATAATGCACCACTGCCTAATGAAAGACCTGGTAGACCCTTGAAATATTCGGATCCAGACAAATATATTTTTATAACAGTTCCGGATTTAGAGAAGGTAACAAGAGACTTTGCGACTTGGAAAACCATGATGGGTTATGAATGTGTCATTATGACCAACAAACATTGGACCACGCAGTCAGTGAGAGATAGCATCTCTCAATTCTATCAAAACATAGGAGATATCAAATATCTTCTTATTGTTGGAGACAGTTTGCTTGTTCCTTGCCAAAAAAAAGCAATGAGAGAGATTGCAAATGATATCGTAATCCCTACGGACAAGATGTACGCTTGTCTAAATGACACGATCAATTATGTACCAGATTTCTCCATAGGTCGTATTCCATGTAATCAGGAAGATGTTGTAAGCGGAGTATTCGATAAAATCAGAAAGTACGAATCCACACCACCTGTTTCATCTGATTTCTATGAAAGAGGTTTGCATTGCGCTTATTTCCAAGACACTTATGATAGTGACAGTTTGCCCGATGGTCAAGAGACAAAAGGGTACAACTTCGTTCAGGTTAGCGAACAGATTAGAGACATCAATTTAGTTTTAGGAAAAAGAGAAATTGACCGTGTATATGCCAGAGAAGAGGTTGCGGAAAAACCTTATTTATTGAATAATGGTAACCCTATTCCTGATGAACTAAAGAACGAAGGAATGTGGTCAGGCAAATCTTCTTCCATATCGGAATCGATAAGAAAGGGCGTATCTTATGTAATTTACAATGGACATGGAGATAGTCTTGGATGGTGGAAGCCATATTTCTCGGACCTTTCCGCCTTGTCACTTGAAAATGGAGATTTACTTCCTGTAATTTTCAGTTCTGCATGCCATGTGGGTAATTTTACTGATAAAACATGTTTGGCCACTGCCTTTTTGAGAAATAGTTTTGGCGGTGCGGTCGGTATGACAGCTAATACTCATGTTGGATGGTCTAAAAACATGGGTCGTTATTTGTTGAATATTAATGCATTAATGATGATGCCGGGATTAGATTACTCCGTCGCAGATATGATGGAACTCTCTATGGTCAACAAAATTAACACGAACGAAGGTTATGAGATTCACACCCGCTTAGCGAATCACTACTTTGGAGATCCAAGTATGAGAATGTACGCTTTTGAACCTGACTGTATCCATCCGACCATTTCACAGAAAGGAGATACTGTTTTTGTCAGCACCAACGTCGACAATTGTCAAATAACATTGGTCAACAGAGAAGATCCGATGGATATGAGTAAATTCAAAACCTTTGCCAATCAGAAAAACGTAAGGTTTGAATCGATTGATTACCCATACACCGTCTGTGTCACGAAAGCAGGATATGTGCCTTTCATTTCGTTAACGGACAAATACCTACAGAATATCACCTACACATCGGACAAAACGCAAATTAATGGTAACTCCGTTTATGTCGGTAATCATGTCACCTCTACTTTGGCGCAAGGCAATGTAGTTTGTCGATCAGGATACACGGAAATCATTGCTACGAATAAGATTATTTTGAGTGACGGATTCCGTGTGGAAAGAGGTGCGGAATTCAAAGCGATTCCTCTGGCGGTTAACAGTTGTAACTACAAAAGTAATTCATACGATGTTTTTGATAATTTATATAACTACAGAAACGACGTGCCTACTCAAACAGAGATCTCAGATAACGAAATAGAATCTCTTGCCTTTACCCTCTACCCTAACCCATCCACCGGCCATTTCACCGTGGGCTTCGGAGATGCGGTAGGCGAAAAACAACTTCGTGTTTACACCATGAGTGGCGAGATGGTATATGCCTCCACCTTTACTGGAGAAGAGGCTGAAATCGCCTTAAACGGGGCTTCTGCTGGACTTTACATAGTTCAAGTGGTGACATCAGATGATACAATGACGCAACATTTGATCATCAAATAAATCATCATTCATACGTTTCTTTTTGAGGGAGTCATTACCTACGGGTAATGGCTCCTTTTTTTCAAGAGGAATATCCGTCAGAAACAAAAAGAGGCGATCCAATGGACCGCCTCTTCTCGATGTTGTATGAAAATTACTCTGCAGTTTCGTCAACGATTTGTGCATCAGGTGCATTCTTCTTGATAGACTCGATACCGTTCATGCAACCTGCCTTAGCTTTATAGCCCTCACCAGTTCCGATAGGCTCACCGTTAGAAGCCTTCAAACGGAAACGGAACTCACCCTTCTTGTCCTTGTAAACCTCGAACTTAGGGTTCTTGACAGTAGCATACCCCTCAACGGTTTGATCCTCTACTGCAGCAACGCTGTTCTTCTGTACGCTTGCGATACCATTTTTGCATGCAGCCATTGAAGAATATCCCTCAGAAGAGAGAATGATCTCACCATTACCAGCCTTCAAATTGAAACGGAACTCGCCTTTAGCGTCTTTTTTGATAACAAACTTACCCATATCTATAATCTTTTAAAGTTAATAAATTTCAATTTATTGTCTTGTCTATTCAAATGTATAGCGAATATAGGTAAATTTATTTGATTTTCCAAGAATATCAAGAAAATTATTTCAGCAGGTCCGGACGCAACCTTTTGGTCCTTTCCATCGCTTGTTCATATTCCCACTCCTTGATCTTCGCCTCGTTTCCGGACAACAAAATGTCGGGGACACGCCATCCCTTGTATTCCGCAGGACGTGAATAGACTGGAGGCGCTAATAAATCATCTTGAAAACAGTCAGAAAGGGCTGATTGCTCATCGGACATGGCGCCTGGAATCAAACGGACAATGGCATCGGTCATGATACAAGCGGCCAATTCACCGCCAGTAAGGACGTAATCACCTACGGAAACCTCCTTGGTGATGAGATGCTCCCTAATGCGGTGGTCGATACCCTTGTAGTGACCACAAAGAACGATAACATTGTTGAGCAACGACATAGAGTTGGCCATCTTTTGGTCAAACATCTCTCCATCAGGGGAGGTGTAGATCACCTCATCGTACTCTCTTTGCTCCTTTAAATGCGATATAAGGCGATCAATGGGCTCGATCTGCATTACCATGCCAGAACTGAACCCGAAGGCGTAATCATCGATTTTTTTATGCTTGTCGAGGGTGTAGTCTCTGATATTGTGGATGACAATTTCAGCCAAACCTTTTGCTTGTGCTCTTTTGAGGATGGAATGGTTCAACGGACTCTCCAACAATTCGGGTACGGCCGATAAAATATCTATTCTCATGTTATTTCAATTTTGATAGGAAGCGTTCCTTGTCAATGATAAATCTCTGGTGTTCCGCAGAGCCGATTTCATCGCCCTTTTCATCCTTGGCTGTGATGGTATAGACAATCTTTCTTCCCTCAATAGCGGTAATCTCCGCTGAAAAGGTGATTTTTGAACCCACCAACGATGCTTTTGTATGCTTCACATTGATTTCAATGCCTACCGTGTCACTACCTTCGGGCATATCAGACTGCACCATCTTCATGGCTGTGTTCTCCATATAGGCGACCATAGCGGGCGTGGCGAATACCATTAGGGATCCTGAACCCATTACTGCGGCTGCGTCTTGCTCTCTGACGGTGATTGTCTGTGTAAATATTTGTCCTACTTCCATGTTATTGAAAAGAAAGAGGCATTGCTGCCTCTTTGGTGTTTTGTTCGTTAGAATTCAGATGAGAAATGGAACCTGATCTTAGGAAAATCGGTTTGAGCCATTTGAAGAATGTAGCCTGAGTCTGCCAAGAAGACATCTCTACCCTCTTTGTCTTTTGCCATGAATTGGTACTTACGCTTCTTGAAGTTTTCCAACGCCTCGGCATCGTCACTTTCGATCCAACAAGCCTTGTAGAGGTTGATAGGCTCCCAACGACACTTGGCGTTGTATTCGTGGAGCAGACGGTATTGGATGACCTCGAACTGCAATTGTCCCACAGTACCGATGATCTTTCTTCCGTTGAATTGGTTGGTGAATACTTGGGCCACACCCTCATCCATCAACTGCTCGATACCCTTGGCCAATTGTTTCGCCTTCATCGGATCATCATTCTCGATGTATTTGAACATCTCTGGAGAGAAACTTGGCAATCCTTTGAAGTGGATATCCTCGCCGGAAGACAAAGTATCACCGATTTTGAAGGTACCGCCTGAATCAGGCAAACCGACGATATCACCTGGCCAAGCCTCGTCTACCGTCTCCTTTTTCTGGGCCATAAAACAAGTTGGTGCGGAGAATTTCAACATCTTGTTGTGGCGCACGTGCTTATAGTTCACATTACGCTCGAATTTACCGGAGCAAACCTTCACAAAAGCGATACAGCTACGGTGGTTAGGGTCCATATTGGCGTGAATCTTGAATACGAAACCGGAGAAATTCTCCTCCTCAGGCTTCACCTCACGCTCTACGGTTTGTGTCGGCTGTGGCGTTGGCGCAATCTGACAGAAGCAGTCGAGCAACTCCTTCACACCGAAGTTGTTCAAGGCACTGCCGAAGAATACGGGTGCTACCTGACCAGCTAAATATTCATTGATGTCCAATTCTGGATATACGCCATCGATCAATTCGAGGTCGTCGCGCAATTGTTGCGCATCCTCCTCAGGAATATGTTTCTCCAATTCCGGGCTGTTAATGTCCTTGAATTCGATGTTTTCTGTGATAATTTGCTTGTTAGGCGTATAGAGGTTGAGCTTTCTCTCATAAATATTGTAAACGCCCTTGAATTTGTCTCCTTGGTTGATAGGCCAAGAGAGCGGACGGACGCGGATGTTGAGTTCCTTCTCCAACTCATCCATCAAATCGAAGGCATTGTTACCGTTGCGGTCCATCTTGTTGACAAAGACAATCACTGGCGTGTTGCGCATACGGCAGACATTCATCAATTTACGGGTCTGCGCCTCCACACCCTTCGCACAGTCAACGACGATGATTACGCTGTCCACAGCAGTCAAGGTACGGAAGGTATCCTCTTGGAAGTCTTGGTGACCAGGGGTATCAAGGATGTTGATTTTGAATCCGTTGTAGTCGAAAGCCATCACGGAAGTCGCTACGGAGATACCACGTTGTTTCTCGATTTCCATCCAGTCGGATGTGGCGGTCTTTTTGATTTTGTTCGATTTCACCGCACCAGCGATATGGATCGCACCACCGAACAACAACAATTTCTCTGTCAATGTTGTCTTACCCGCATCCGGGTGACTGATAATCGCGAAGGTTCTTCTTCTTTTGATCTCTTCTGATAAGCCCATAAATTCTTCTGTAAAAAATGCTTCCGCAAAGGTAGTAAAAAGAATTGTATGGTTCGCACAAATCGTCTAAATCATCTCTTCACGAAAACCGACGAGAATCGTTTGGCGCCCGATGTGGCCGTCAAGATGTAGCGACCAGGCTGTAAATCACCCACGAAAAGATTTTCGCCGTCATTCATTATCAACTTCTTTTGTAGTTTTCCAGCCATATCGTAGATTGATATTTGCGCCGACTTAATCTCTCGGAAGTTCATCCACATATATTCATCCACCCAATTGGTGATATAGAACATAGGTTCGTTCAAATCGACGATTCCCGCTAATGTAGCTTGATCGAAGGTAAGCGTTGGCATTGTTCCATCTGTAGGAAACACAACCGTTACAGTACGGGCAAAGGTGCCTCTGTCCCAATTTCCTGAAGGGTTTTCGAATACGATGTCTCCCTCTACGATAGTGGTATCCTTTATGGTACTTGGATCTTTGGTGAAGGAGAGGTTTATATCACACCATGGGATTTGGGAGTATTCTATATTGAATTCTCCATTTTCATCGGTTTGAGTTTTCCCATGGGGGGTATCACATGTTTTGATAAGGACATCAATAGCAGCCAATGGATTGTCGTGTTGATCAATCACCTTTCCTTTGAAGATAAAGGTGGCGTATGGGCAACCATACTCCGTCGCCAGCTGGTCATCTATCCAAGTGCTATCCGGAAGAAGTGGCGTTGGATCAATTGGTTCTTGATTAACATTCTTGGCATCAGTAGCTTGTACTGGAAGAGAATAGAATCCCATGGCCGCTAAAAGCGAACTTATCACGCTGTTGATTCTTTTCCTTACTACAATTTCTTTTTTCATACCCCAAAACGTTTTAATATTAGATAAGTGTAATTTAGGTTACCCCTGCAACACCGCAAATATATAGAATCAAATTGATTTACCACAAAAAAAACATCAAATATTTCACACATCGCCCCCACTTCGCAAAAAATCCCCACCACAATGTGGCAGGGATTCTCTAAAAAGATACGAATTGATTTGTACTCGCAGATTAATACTCGTTCCAAGGCTTGATTGGCAAATCCTCCACCTTCATAGAGCAGAAGGCACGGATGAAGGCTGTCGCCAAACGTGGATTGGTAATCAATGGAATGTTCAAATCGACTGCTGAACGACGGATCTTGTATCCGTTGGTCAACTCATGAACGGTCAAATCCTTCGGAATGTTGACCACCATATCAATTTTGTGCTCATGCATCAAATCCAAAGCTTGCGGTTGTTTGTCCGCATCGCTTGGCCAGTAAACCAATGTGTTTGGTACGCCATTCTCCGAAAGGTAGCGGCTGGTTCCGTTGGTTGCGTAGATTTCGTAACCGTTTTGAACCAAAAGATGAGCGGCATCCAACATGGCAGCCTTATCCTTCGCACCTCCAGTTGAGAGCAACACCGTCTTCTTTGGAACACGTTGTCCGACAGAGAGCATAGCGAGCAACAAAGCACTGTTTGCATCTGGCCCCAAACAACCTACCTCACCGGTTGAAACCATGTCGACACCCAAAACTGGGTCAGCCTTTTGGAGACGGTTGAAGCTGAATTGGCTCGCCTTGATACCTACGTAGTCGAAGTCGAAGCATGATTTGTGAAGTTTTTCGACTGGAAGGCCAAGCATAACCTTGGTCGCGATCTCGATCAAGTTGTTCTTCAAAACCTTGCTGACAAATGGGAAGGAACGGCTGGCGCGGAGGTTACACTCGATCACCTTGATTTCGTTCTCCCTTGCCAAGTATTGGATATTGAATGGACCGGAGATATGCAACTCCTTCGCGATTTGAGCGGAGATCTTCTTGATACGCTTTACCGTCTCGATATAAAGCTTTTGGGCTGGATATTGGATCGTAGCGTCTCCTGAGTGGACACCAGCATACTCAATGTGTTCTGAGATTGCGTAAGCGAGGATCTCTCCATCTTTCGCCACCGCATCCATCTCCACCTCCTTGGTGTTCAACATAAACTTACTGATAACGACTGGATGCTTCTTGCTGACATTTGCCGCCAAGGCAAGGAATCGCTCCAATTCATCTTGGTTGGAACATACATTCATCGCCGCACCAGAAAGCACATAAGATGGACGAACCAATACTGGATAACCCACCTTGGCGATGAATTTGTTCACATCCTCCATGTTGGTCAATGCGCTCCACTCAGGTTGATCCACACCGATGCGGTCCAACATAGCGGAGAATTTATCGCGGTCCTCAGCGTTATCGATGTATTTTGCTTGTGTACCCAAAATAGGCACATTTTGCTCATCCAACTTCATGGCGAGGTTGTTCGGAATCTGTCCACCTGTGCTGACCACCACACCCTTTGGATTCTCGATTTCGATGACATCCATCACACGCTCAAAAGTCAACTCATCGAAATAGAGTCTATCGCACATATCATAGTCGGTAGAAACAGTCTCTGGGTTGTAGTTGATCATAATGGATTTGTAACCCTCTTTGCGGATGGTGTTCAAAGCTTGAACGCCACACCAGTCGAACTCTACGGATGAACCGATACGGTATGCGCCTGAACCCAAAACGATCACAGAAGGGTTAGGATCCTTCTCGATATCGTTCGCTACCGCGGAGTATGTTAGGTACAAATAGTTGGTCTGGGCAGGATATTCAGCAGCCAAGGTATCGATTTGCTTCACATGAGGAACAATGCCCTTCGCTTTTCGATATTGGCGAACTTTCAAGATGGCCTCCTCGATATCCATGCTCTTCTCCATACCGATGGCACGAGCCACCTGGAAATCAGTGAAACCGTACACTTTCGCTCTGTTAAGCAATTCCGCGTCCAAATCATCCAACGACTTCACTGCACGTAATTCGGTGTTGATATTGTAGATGTTCAACAACTTATCAAGGAACCAATCATCGATCTTGGTAAGGTCGTGGATCTGCTCTACGGTATAACCGGCGAAGAATGCCTTCTCGATCATAAAGATACGCTTATCGGTAGGTGCATGGAGCGCTTGGTCGAGGTTGTCGATCACCAATTCCTTGTTGCCAACAAAACCGTGCATACCTTGTCCGATCATACGAAGACCTTTTTGGATGGCCTCCTCGAAGTTACGACCGATGGCCATCACCTCTCCGACAGACTTCATGGAGCTACCCAACTCCCTGTCCACGCCATGGAACTTACCCAAGTCCCAACGAGGAATCTTACATACCACATAGTCGAGCGCAGGCTCGAAGAATGCGGAGGTCGTCTTGGTAACGGAATTCTTCAAATCGAACAATCCGTAACCCAATCCCAATTTAGCAGCCACGAAAGCAAGCGGATAACCGGTTGCCTTGGATGCCAAAGCGGAACTTCTGGAAAGACGGGCGTTCACCTCGATCACGCGATAATCCTCGCTGAATGGATCGAACGCATATTGTACGTTACACTCTCCGACAATACCGATGTGGCGAATGATCTTAATCGCCAAGGCGCGGAGTTTGTGGTATTCACTGTTGGTCAATGTTTGGGATGGAGCGATAACGATGGACTCACCGGTGTGGATACCGAGCGGATCGAAATTCTCCATATTACATACGGTGATACAGTTGTCGAAGCGGTCACGAACCACCTCGTACTCGATCTCCTTCCAACCTTTCAAAGACTTCTCCACCAAGACTTGTGGAGAGAAAGAAAATGCCTTTTCAGCGATGGTATTGAGTTCATCCTCATTGTCGCAGAAACCAGAGCCAAGGCCTCCCAAGGCGTAAGCGGCACGAATGATGACTGGGTAACCCAAATCCTTAGCGGCTTTCCTTGCCTCTTCGATGGTCTCGCATGCTTGGGACTTGATGGTCTTCACACCGATTTCATCGAGTTTCTTCACGAACAGCTCGCGGTCCTCCGTATCGATGATGGCCTGAACTGGCGTACCCAACACTTGGACATTGTGCTTAGCCAATATGCCTTGCTCGTAAAGAGCGACACCGCAGTTGAGGGCAGTTTGTCCACCGAAGCTGAGGAGAATACCCTCTGGGTGCTCCTTCTCGATGACACGCTCCACGAAATATGGGGTGACAGGTAAGAAATATACCTTGTCAGCGATTCCCTCGGAAGTTTGTACTGTGGCGATATTAGGGTTGATCAAGATGGTCTCGATACCCTCCTCCTTCAAAGCCTTCAAGGCTTGTGATCCTGAATAGTCGAACTCTCCAGCCTCACCGATCTTCAAAGCACCTGAACCCAACAAAAGTACCTTCTTCACCTCCGGACGGCTCAATACCTCCACCTCTTCCGCAAGATTCTTGATGGTTGGATCGCTCATCAAACGGACGAATTCACCGAAGATATACTCCGTATCAGTTGGGCCAGAAGATGCCTCTGGGTGGAACTGAGCCGAGAACCAAGGATATTTCTTGTGACGGATACCCTCATTACTGCCGTCGTTCATATTGATGAATTGAGGCTCCCAATCTGCAGGAATCGTGTCGTTGTCAACGGCATATCCATGGTTTTGGCTTGTGATGAAACACTTGGTGGTTGGCTTGCCGTTTTGCATCAAACGGACAGGTTGGTTGTGACCACGGTGTCCATATTTCAATTTCTCCACCTTGGCACCAGCGGCCAATGAGAGAATTTGGTTACCCATACAGATACCATAGATTGGCTTCACATTCTTGGCGCCGCTCTTGATTTGGTTCTCCATAAAGGTGCTGACGTGCTTCACAGTATCCATGCAAAGGTTTGGATCGCCAGGACCATTACTGATGAAGAGTCCGTCAAACTCCAATTGGTTGAAGTCGTAATTCCAAGGAACTACAGTGACGGTCACGTCGTATTTCAATAATTCACGGATGATATTTTGCTTTACGCCCATGTCGACGAGACATACGCGTTTCTTTCCGTTTCCAAATGTTTCCACCTCTTTGGTGCTGACCATAGCGACTTGGTTGACCAAATTAGGATTCTCGAAAGGAATCTCCCCGCAACCCTCTACGAGGATCACACCACTCATACTACCCTTCTCACGGAGAATTTTTGTGAGTTCTCTGGTGTCGATGCCAGTGATACCTACGATATTTTCTCTCTTCAACCAATCAGAAAGAGAACCTTTCGCATTCCAGTGGCTGAATTGTTGGCTATAATCGCTGACCACCAATGCACGTACATGGATGCGGTCGCTCTCCATGAATGTGGATAGTCCATTCGCCTCGACGCCTTCTGATGGAACACCATAGTTACCCACCAAAGGGAATGTCATCACCAAAATCTGACCCGCATAAGAAGGGTCGGTCAAACTCTCTGGATAACCCATCATGGCGGTGTTGAATACAACCTCACCTGCTACGGGTTTATCTGCACCAAAGCTGACGCCGTGGAACTCAGTACCGTCACTGAGTCGTAAAATAGCTTTCTTACTCATCTATGATCGTTTTAACAAAATTCATGAATAGAGGATGTGGATTCAATACGGAGCTGGAATATTCTGGGTGGAATTGGGTTCCGATGAACCACTTCAATCCTGGAATCTCCACGATCTCCACCAAATTACTCTTAGGATTGCGACCAACGCACATCATGCCATTTTTCTCGAATTCATCCAAATATTTGTTGTTGAATTCGTAACGGTGACGGTGGCGCTCTTGAATAGTCGCTTCATTATAGATCTGGCGAACCCTTGAACCAGGGAGCAAATCACAGTCGTAGGCGCCCAAACGCATGGTTCCACCCATCTCTGTAATCGTCTTTTGCTCCTCCATAATGTCTATCACATTATGAGGAGTTTCGCTGTCCATTTCGCTACTATTCGCATCCGTGTAGCCCAAAACATCTCTTGCGAATTCGATGACCATCATCTGCATACCCAAACAAATACCGAAAGTAGGAATGTTGTTTTCGCGGCAATATTTCACCGCTTCAATCTTACCTTCGATACCTCGTTTACCAAATCCTGGACAGATGACCACACCATCGATATCCTTCCAAGTCTCAGCGGAAAAAGTGTGCTCACTGTTAATAAATTTGAGCTCAATTTTCACGCCATTATAAATTCCCGCTAAGATAATACTTTCTCTGATACTTTTATATGCATCTTGCAAATCATATTTACCTACGAGGCCAATTTTAACAATTCGGGTCGCATTTCGGCGCATTTCAAGGAATTTGTGCCATCTTTCCATCTTAGGAGTCTCTCCTACTGGAATACCGAACTTTCTAAGCAAAGCGGCGTCCAAACCTTGTTGTTGCATGCTGACTGGCACCTCATAGATGCTTGGCATATCCTCGCTTTGTACCACACACTCCAAGTCCACATTACAGAAAGAGGCCACCTTTTGGCGAACACTGTCGGAAAGATGCTTTTCTGTGCGGAGAATCAATACATCGGGTTGGATACCCATTCCCTGCATCTCCTTGACGGAGTGTTGAGTCGGTTTGGTCTTCAACTCATCCGCCGCCTTCAAGTAAGGAACATAAGTCAAGTGGACACAAGCGGCACGTTTGCCCAACTCCCAACGAAGTTGACGGATAGCCTCCATGAAAGGGGCTGATTCGATGTCTCCGATGGTTCCTCCCACCTCTGTGATGACGAAATCAGGAAGTGTACCAGTCTCCTCCTCATCCTTTCGCAACATGCGACGTTTGATTTCATCGGTGATATGAGGTACTACTTGGATGGTTTTTCCCAAATAATCACCACGACGCTCCCTATCGATGACCGTTTTGTAGATACGACCGGTGGTGATGGAGTTGTTACGCGTCGTATGAATGCCTGTAAAACGTTCGTAATGACCAAGGTCCAAATCTGTTTCCATACCATCCACCGTCACATAACACTCTCCATGCTCGTATGGATTCAATGTTCCTGGATCGATATTGATATATGGATCGAACTTCTGAATGGTGATGCTATATCCTCTGTCTTGTAGCAATTTACCGATGGAAGAGGAGATAATTCCCTTTCCTAAGGATGAAACCACACCTCCTGTCACAAAAATGTACCGTGTCATAACCTATCTGTTTTATATGTCTATTATTCTACTGTCACAGACTTTGCCAAATTTCTTGGCTGATCGACATCCAATCCTTTCGCCACCGCCACGTGGTAACTCAAAAGTTGCAAAGGAATCACGCTCAACAGCGGTGCTAAACATGCCAACGTCGATGGAACCTCGATGGAATCGTCCACCATCTTGCTGACTTGCTCGTCACCCTCTGTCACGACAGCGATGATGTGGCCTTTGCGGGAAATCACCTCTTGCATATTGCTGATGATCTTCGCATACAACTGATGATGGGTGGCGATGAATACCACAGGCATCTCGCTATCCACCAACGCAATAGGGCCATGCTTCATCTCAGCGGCTGGGTAACCCTCCGCATGGATGTATGAGATCTCCTTCAACTTCAACGCTCCCTCCAAGGCCACAGGATAATTATAACCTCTTCCCAAATAGAGGAAGTTGTGGGCGAAAGTGAATCGGCTGGCGATCTTCTGAATTTTATCGTTTTGTTTTAATATTTTTTCGATTTTATCGGGAATACGCAACAATTCGTCGAGTGTCTCTTCGTACTCCTCTTGGGAAACCGTTCCCTTGGCCATACCCAATGCCAATGACAACATAGTCAATACGGTCACCTGTCCGGTGAAGGCTTTGGTGCTGGCCACACCAATCTCTGGTCCGACGTGGATGTAAACACCGGTACCCGTATTGCGGGCAATGCTACTACCTACCGCATTCACGATGCCCAAGACGAGGGCACCCTGCTCACGAGCCAACTCTATGGCCGCCAATGTGTCGGCGGTCTCTCCGCTCTGGCTGATGGCGATGATGACGTCGTCACGTTCGATAACAGGCTCGCTGTAACGGAATTCGCTGGCGTAGGCCACCTCCACAGGAATGCGACAGAAATGTTCGATCAGTTGTTTTCCGATCAAACCTGCGTGCCAAGAGGTTCCGCAACTCACAATCACGATGCGACGGGCACGAAGCAATTCGCGGCGATGCTCTGTCACGGCGTTCAGAACGACGGAGAGCCTACCATCTTCGCTATATGGCTTGCTGATCACCCTACCACGCATACAGTCGCGTAGTACCGCTGGTTGGTCGAAAATCTCCTTCAACATAAAGTGAGGGAAACCTCCTTTGTCCAACATGGATAGGTCCAAATCGACCTCCTTCACCTCCATATCGGCCTGTTCACCGGATAATTTCCTTACGATCAAATCCTTCCCTCTTTCACATACAACCATCTCCTCGTCGTTCAAATAGACCATTTGTTTGGTGTATAGTGCAATAGGACTTGCATCGCTTGCGATAAAGAATTCACTGTTGTCTGGAACCACACCTACCACCATAGGGCTACTCTTTCGGGCAGCCACCAATTGGTCAGGTTGACGACGGTCGATAACGCAGATCGCATAGGCTCCAATCACTTTGGTTAGGGCCTTACGAACGCTGGTAGCAAGGTCTTCCCCACCAATATTCATCGTGTATTCGATCAATTGGACCAATACCTCTGTATCAGTTTGGCTCTTGAAAGTGAAGCCTTTTGCCTCCAGTTGATTGCGAAGCGCCACATAATTTTCGATGATTCCGTTGTGCACCAAAGTGAGGTTGCCACTTTGCGAGACATGTGGATGGGCATTCGCTTCGCTTGGGACACCGTGTGTCGCCCAACGAGTATGCGCGATACCCATGGATCCAGTCACGTCCTGCTTGTTGGCGATGGCCTCCAAATCAGCCACCTTTCCTTTCGCTTTGTATATAGCGAGGCCAGATGGAGCACCCGCATTGTCTTCGTTGATCAACGCGCAGCCGGCACTGTCATATCCCCTGTACTCTAACTTGTGCAATCCATCCATTAGAATGGGATATGCTTGTCTTGTTCCTATGTAGCCTACGATACCACACATAATTTTTATTCCTCCTCTTTATTATGATTAAATTTCAAACGTTTATTGATTCAACCCTTCCAGTTGGTGTACCAGTCCACATACGATTTGTAGAGTAGTCGCAAACCTCCTGGTGTCGGATAATGACCAGTGAAGTACCAATCTCCAGGGTGGTTAGGAATTGCCTTATGCAATCCTTCTATGCTTTGGTAAACGATCTCCACAGGTGTTGTCACCCCCTCTGGGCGAAGAATCTCCACCATGGATTGGTTGAGCTCCTCAACGGTGAAATCGTCATATATCTTACGAATGATATTCTCTTTAGGCATCTCCTCTACCCCTTTTTTCAGGAGTTCGACGCATTGGACGTACAAATTATCCAACAACGAGGTCATACCACGCTCCTCTATCAACTTGATAGCTGCTTTGTAAGCGATGAAATCGCCGATTCGGCTCATATCGATACCATAGAAATCCGGATAGCGGATTTGTGGCGCCGAACTGACGATCACAATCTTCTTAGGGTGCAATCTGTCCAATATCTTGATGATGCTCTCGCGCAATGTAGTACCACGAACGATGCTGTCGTCGATTACCACCAAATTATCGATATCCGCCTGTACGCTACCATAGGTAATGTCGTAAACGTGGGCAGCCAAGTCGTTACGGGTTTTACCCTCTGTGATGAAGGTTCTCAGTTTTATATCCTTCGAGACAACCTTTTCCGCACGAACCACTGGATACGCCTCACGCAAACCCTCCACCATGCCGACGTAAGCCACTTCGGCTGTATTCGGGATATAGGAGAAAACGCTATGTTCGACATCTCCATCGACCGCTTTGACAATGGAATCCTTCAATTGGCGGCCCAACATCTTACGTTCCATATAGATATCCTTGTCGTTTCCACGGCTGAAATAGATGCGTTCGAATGAACATGGCGCAGTCTTTTCAGCCTTCGCTATTTGCGTCAACGACATTTTTCCCGCATAGTTCACCACCAACGCTTCGCCGGGATTCAACTCCTTCACATCCTCAAGATTGAGGTCGAAAGTGGTTTGTAGAACAGGACGTTCACTGGCCACAGCCACGATTTCATCGTCCGCATAGTAAAAAGCGGGGCGGATACCCCATGGATCACGCATCGTAAACATCTCTCCACTACCCGTCAATCCGCAGATGACGTATCCACCGTCAAAATGAGGAAGCGTGGAGGACAACACATTCCGGACATCCACATGGGTGTCGATGTAATCGGTGATCTCCATTCCAGCCAATGACAACTCCTTCGCCTCACGGTAACGCTTCTCCACTTCACGGTCGAGACGATGGCCCATAAACTCCAACATAATGTAAGAGTCACTGTAGATGCGTGGATATTGCCCCTGAGCAGTCAAGCGATCGAAAATGCTATCAACATTGGTCATATTGAAGTTGCCGCACAAACAGAGGTTCTTCGCCTTCCAGTTGTTTCTTCTCAAAAATGGATGGACATACTTCAAACCTCCTTTACCTGTCGTACTATAACGAAGATGGCCCATCAGCAACTCGCCTTGGAAAGGTGGTGTGCCAGATGGGTCATCTTCGTTTGGTGTTGTCAGTTGGTGGCCGACAGAGGCAAAGACTTTGGTGATAGCGTCCTTGCCTTCTGCTTTCTCCCTGAACATATATTCGTGTCCGGGATGTGGTTGGAGTTTCACGCAAGCGATACCGGCGCCTTCCTGACCGCGGTTATGCTGCTTTTCCATCATGAGATAGAGCTTTCCGAGTCCGTAACTTGCTGACCCGTATTTTTGCTGGTAGTAAGACAACGGTTTAAGAAGTCTTATCATCGCAATTCCACATTCGTGCTTTAACTGCTCCATATTATCGCATTTGAGTTTTTGACAATATTCACTTATTTGTCTGCAAAAATAATCATTTTGTCAGATTTGACCAAAGAATGCGGCGATTTTGTTAGTAAAAAATTGGGATATTGTTCACTCGGCAATTTGTTTCAGGAAGTTTCTTGTCCACAAAACGTCAATCCCCTCATTTTCTTTGTCTTCCATCCATTCCTCATTTGTCAGCAGTTGTCGAACCGCATTATGAACCTCATCATATTGATGATACGACTCTTTGATTCGCCCTTTATGCGCCACCAACCACTCCTCTATCGCCTTTTCACCTTGTGGTAATTTTATATAATGGTTAAAAGCGTCTCGCATTTCACTGTTAACACATCCTTTTAGAATATAGACATAACCTTTTCCCACATTGCAATGCTCCGATTGGCAGTAAGCCTCTATAGCATGGAGAATATCATTCATCAAAGAATCCACCACCTCCTGTGGATGTTGCTCCATCTCTTGGGTCATTTCGGACATTCGTCTGCCGTCTATCTCGAAATCCTCGAATATCGGACTGTAGATGTCTTTTTTCATAGAACCGTCGTAGGACGGAAGAATGACACAAATTTCGGAATGGGCGGCCATAGCCTTTCTGAGAAAGTGCCTTTCGATATATTTCGTGGAACTATTTCTTTTCACATCGCTGTTTGGGAGTATCCGATTGATATTGTTGAAGTTTTCATTTCCATAAACGTGATTGTCGTGGTATAATTTGCATTTCACGCTTGGATGGAAAAAATTAGGTATGCGACTGCAAAACAAGGGTACATCGTAACCCTCTTCGTTTATGTCAAATACGATGTACTTTCCATCTGAATAACCTTCTTGGATGATGGAGTCCATCAGCATAATGCTGAAATCTCTTATGGTACGATATTTATAATCCATCTCTTGATTCCAAGACATGGTGTCGATTTTGAGTCTCAGATCACGTTGCGTGTTGATGGCGCCTTGGTTCCAAATGATGAATCCCGCTGTTAACGCAAAAAGCAATGCTATCATTGCCACCAAACACTGTTTTTTATTAATCTCCTGGATTTTCATCGTTCTTTGTCTTTTTTATGATGTAACAATTGACGGCCAATAAGCAGTGTGCCTAAAAACAATACGGTGACTGCCACCACCCATGGTCTAAATCCATCCATGTGTTTGAGGCTTGCGGAAGTGATCATCCAACAGATCATGACGACACTGAAAAACAGAATGTTGAAATGACGAATCCTCAGATAGGTGTGATAGCCCAAAAAGAGGAGCATGACCAATATGTATACAATGTTGTTGTCTTCGCCCATCATAAACGGTGTCAAGGCGATGATGGTAGCGGCCAAAAGGGTATGGATCTGCCTGAAATCCATTTTTATTCCGTTTCTGAATTGTAGTATCCCAATAAGTATTAGAGGCAAAGCGAAAGGAATCACGGTCAATGCTTCTGTTCTGTGGTTGTAAAGGCTATAATGATGTGAACAACAATAGTATAGGATATAGAATGATAGTAAGAAAGCACCCAATTCCAACCAATTATCATCCGCTTCCAACCATTTTTTCGCTCTGTTCCAAGTACGGAAAGTGAAGATATAACTGGATGCGATGAGAGGAAGGATAGAGAATGGGCTTTGTTTCATGTTTAATGAAAACTCAATCATGAAGACAATCAGTACAAAGGATGATAGGAAGAGTCGGACGGGAAGAAGTGATGTTTCCTTCTCCCGGAAATAAGTTTTATACAAAAATAGGCCATCCATCAATCCGATCAGTACAACATAGAGATGATGATTAACCTCTTGCATGTTGTTGCATAAGATAGCGATGGTTGCGGTGAGGATCAACAATGTAGCCGCCACTGTTGCCCTGAAATAAATCACGAATGGGAAACAGAGTATGATGACAACTAAAATGAATGCCGTCTCGTACACCGATAAATGAAAGCTCTCCACCAACATGATAAATGTGGCAAAAATGGCCACGCATTGCAGGATAGCGACGCTTTCGGTGAGCATTTTCATCGAAGGGAAGCGTGTGACCACAGCATAGCAAGTGAGAGAACCGCCCAGTATAGGCATGAGACTGAAGAGTATTTTCGTGTTCAATCCGACGGATGACCAGATATCGTTCACAAAAATAGAGAGGCCTGTCAACACGAATAGAGCGGCCACGATACCCAATGCGTACTTGCCTATGGCTGTTTTTTGCGATGATTGGTGGAATTGGATGATTTCATCGGCAGTCTCCTGCGAAATCACCTGGTTTTTAACCAATTCATCGGTGTCTATCTTAATTTTCATAACGATTATTGTTGGCTATGGAAAGCAAAAGAGGAAGGATCGTTGTATCGTCCCTCCTCCCTTGGATTATTTCTGTCTAATAAAAATATTGATCGGTGTTCCCGACAAATTCCACTCTTCACGCATCTTATTCTCCAAGAATCGTTTGTATGGCTCCTTCACATATTGTGGAAGGTTCGCATAGAAGACAAACGATGGAATCTGCGTGTCAGGCAACTGAGTCACATACTTGATCTTGATGTATTTGCCCTTTGTTGATGGCGGCGGATAGTTCTCGATCAACGGCAAGAAGAATTCGTTCAACTTGCTGGTGGAAATCTTGCACTTCTTGTTGCCATAGACCTCCATAGCAGCCTCAATCACCTTGAAGATTCTTTGCTTGGTAATGGCCGATGTGAAGACAATCGGAAAATCATCAAATGGCGCCAAACGCTCTCTAATCGCCTTCTCCATCGTCAAAGTCGATTTGGAATCCTTCTCCGTAATCAAGTCCCATTTGTTGACGACGACCACAATACCCTTTTTGTTCTTTTGAATCAGTTGCACGATATTCATATCTTGCGCCTCAATGCCTCTGGTGGCATCAATCATCAACACACACACATCCGAATCCTCGATGGAACGGATCGAACGGATGACGGAGAAATACTCCAAATCTTCCGTCACCTTACCCTTTTTACGGATACCGGCCGTATCCACCAAGTAAAAGTCATAACCAAACTTGGTATAACGGGTATGGATGCTGTCACGGGTGGTACCCGCGATATCGGTCACAATATAACGGTCTTCGCCGATGAATGCGTTGATAATGGATGATTTTCCCGCATTTGGACGGCCTACGATGGCGATACGAGGCAGATCCTCGTCCATATCCTCCTCTTTCTTCTTAGGCAATTTGTCGAGGATCAAATCCAACAAATCACCAGTACCGGATCCTGAAATGGAGGAGATGCATTGCGGATCACCCAATCCCAAGCGGTAGAAATCGGCGGAATAGTATTGCAACTCATTGTTATCTACCTTGTTACAGATCAATATAACTGGTTTCTTATTCCTACGAAGGATTTGAGCCACTTGTTCGTCCAAATCGGTCACACCGCTGGAGACATCCACCACAAACATAATCACATCCGCCTCTTCGATGGCGATGTTTACCTGCTTGCGGATTTCACCTTCAAAAATATCCTCAGAATTAACCACCCAACCACCTGTATCAACGATAGAGAACTCCACACCATTCCAGTCAACCTTACCATATTGGCGGTCGCGGGTAGTGCCTGCCTCCTCGTTCACAATGGCGCGGCGAGTCTGTGTCAAACGGTTGAAAAGCGTTGACTTGCCGACATTCGGTCTTCCTACTATTGCTACTAAATTACTCATTTTGATACTCTAATTTAGTGAATTGTCCATTCACATAGGGTTCATACCCTGTTCAACAATCAATGGAGATTTCGATGAATAAAGCGTAAAATATGAAACCTCCGAACTCATGTGCCGTGGCGCACTATTCTGGTTGGTAACCAAAGTCCTTTAATACCTTGTCCTTGTTTCGCCAATCCTTTTCCACTTTGACGAAGAGTTCAAGGAATACTTTCTTTTCGAAGAATGCTTCGATATCCTTTCTGGCCTCCATGCCGACCTTCTTGAGCATCTTTCCGCCCTGGCCGATGATGATACCCTTCTGGGAATCTCTCTCCACATAAATCACCGCATTGATGCGGATCATCTTGTTGTCCTCCTTGAAACTCTCCACCACCACCTCGACGGAGTAAGGCACCTCTTTGTCGTAGTTGGTCAAGATCTTCTCGCGGATGATCTCCGTGACGAAGAATCTGGCAGGTTTATCGGTCAATGCGTCTTTTTCAAAGAATGGTGGCGAATCGGGCAACATGCTCTTGATTCTCTTGAGCACATACTCCAAATTGAAATTGTTTTGGGCGGAGATTGGGATAATTTCAGCCTCTGGCAGGATCCCCTTCCATTTCTCCACCAATTCCACCAACTTCGGCTGATCGGTCAAATCGATCTTGTTGATGATCAACAACACCGGAGCCTTCTGCTTCTTCACCTTTTCGATGAAATCAGCGTTTTTCTCCCCATTCTCCACCACATCCGTAACATATAGGATGACATCAGCATCCGTCAATGCGCTGTTGGAGAAGTTGAGCATTGACTCTTGCAGTTTATAGTTCGGCTTAAGAACGCCTGGAGTGTCGGAATAGACAATTTGGAAATCTTCGCCATTCACGATACCCAAGATTCTATGACGTGTGGTTTGTGCTTTGGAGGTAATAATTGAGATTCTCTCGCCTACCAAAGCGTTCATCAATGTGGATTTACCTACATTGGGATTACCTACGATATTAACAAATCCAGATTTATGCATTATCGATAATTTTCCGCAAAATTAGCGAAAATATCCGTTCCAAATAAACAGATATTCAATATTGTTTCTCAAAAATGGTTAAAATAAGCCAACCAGTATCTTCTCGCCAATTTGTATAGACAAAAAAGTGGGGACATACATTGCTGCAGTCCCCACTCTATGATGAATGTTTTTAATTCATTAAAGCAATGCGCTGGCCAACTCTGACAAGAAGCTACGCTCGCCCTTGATCAAATTGACGTGGGAGAAGATCTTTTGTCCCTTCATCTTATCAATCATATAGACCAAACCGTTGGATTGCATATCCAAGTATGGTGTATCGATTTGTTGAACGTCTCCGCAGAATACCATCTTACAGCCTTCTCCGGCACGAGTGATGATGGTCTTGATCTCGTGAGGAGTCAAGTTTTGCGCCTCGTCCACGATGAAATAGGTGTTGCTCAAACTACGTCCACGGATGAAGGCCAAAGCCTCAATGATGAGTTTCTCGCTCTTTTGCATCTCCTCCAATAGCTTTATCTCCTTGCTGGTAGGTCCGAATTGGTGTTTGATCACATTCAAGTTATCGAACAATGGTTGCATATATGGAGCCACCTTTTGCTTCTCGTCTCCTGGCAAGAATCCAAGATCCTTGTTGGACATCGCCACGATTGGTCTAGCCAAAAGGATTTGTTGGTACTTCTCGTTTTGTTGCAAAGCGGCTGCCAAAGCCAAGAGTGTTTTTCCAGTACCGGCACGTCCTGAGATAGCCACCAACTTGATATCATCGTCCAACAATGCGTTGAGTGCGAAGGTCTGCTCCGCATTTCTACCTTCGATACCGAACGCCTTCTCTTTCTTTACCTTCTCCACCAGCTGGGTGTTCGCATTGTAGCGGGCCATAACGGTCGAACGGGTACTCTTCAGGATGAAGCACTGGTTGTTCTCCACCTCTTGAGGCAACTTGAAGTCGCTGAGCGGCATACCTGTGGAGGATGAGTACAATTGATCGATCAAGTCAGCGTCCACATTGTCGAATGTGGCTTGCGCTTGGTCGAAGATATCGGTGTTTGTCACCTTGTCTGTGCTGTAGTCCTCGGCCTCCATTCCCAACGATTTCGCCTTTACGCGCAAATTCACATCCTTGGAAACAAGAATGGTCTTGGTCTTAGGATTTTGGGTTTGAACAAGATCCACCACAGCAAGAATCTTGTGGTCTGGAATTTTCTCAGAAAAAGCTTCCGAAATCTTCTTAGGGTATTCCGCACTCGTGACAATGATCAGTTTACCAAGTCCCTTGCCTAAAGAGACTCCTTTGCCGAAAATCGCCTTGTCGTTGCAGAGGGTATCCAATTCGCGGACAAACTCCCGCGCATTATAGTTGATTTGGTCATTTCCTTTTTTGAATTTATCCAACTCCTCGAGCACGGTGATTGGCAAATATATGTCGTTCTCTTGGAAATTGTAAATACACTTGTAATCGTGAAGGATAACATTGGTATCCAATACGAAATTCTTCTTAGCGCCCATGGTCATTCAATTTAAGTGTTAATCAATAAAGGTTAATTTTTTGTGGGAGGTAGCGATATTATTGCTACCTTCGTATTCGTAAAGTTACTTAAAATTTGGAATAAACCAAATATTATTGAAAAAAAACGATAAATAATATGATGACTTACCAAGAAACAATAGACTATATATTTAGCCGCATGCCCAGTTTTCAAAATGTCGGCACCTCCGGCTATAAACCAGGCATCGAGAGTATGATTGAGATGGACAACTATTTCGGTCATCCGCATGAATCTTACCGTACCATCCACGTAGGTGGCACCAATGGAAAGGGGTCGGTTTCCCACACGTTGGCCTCAATCCTACAATCGTCCGGCTACAAGGTGGGGTTGTTCACCTCTCCCCATTTGAGGGATTTCCGTGAACGGATCCGCGTGAACGGCGAAATGGTTCCAGAGTCGTACGTCATCGATTTCGTGGAGAAACACCGTGCCTTGATCGAGAAGGTGACCCCTTCTTTCTTTGAGGTCTGTGTGGCGATGGCCTTTGACTACTTCCGCCAAGAGCAGGTGGATGTGGCGGTGATTGAGGTAGGCCTAGGCGGGCGATTGGATAGTACCAATTTGATCTCTCCAGACCTTTGCGTCATCACCAATATCAGTATGGACCATATGAACCTATTGGGTGATACAGAGGTGAAAATCGCAGGAGAAAAGGCTGGTATCATCAAACAAGGCGTTCCTGTGGTGATTGGCGAAGCGGAAGGCGCTGTGAAGCAACTCTTCATCGACAAAGCGGAAGAGGTGAATACACCTATTTATTTCGCTGATACACAGAAGAGTGAATTCTTGGGCATCGAAGCCTCCTATCGTCAACAGTTCCAACTTTTCCAAATCGGCGAGGAACTGGTTCGCACTCCTTTGATGGGCATCTATCAAGAGAAGAACATGGCGACTGCTTTGCGTACCGTGGAGGAGTTGAAGCACCTTGGTTATGCGATCACAAAGGAGAGCATGCGCCATGGCTTTGAGCATACCATCGATCAAACCCATCTGTTGGGCCGTTGGCAGAGATTGAAGGAGGTGCCTTATGTGGTATGTGACACAGGACACAATGTGGGCGGCATTCAATATGTGGTGAAACAATTGAAGAGCATCCCTTGCAAGCAACTTCGCATCGTCTTCGGCATGGTGGGTGATAAGGACGTGAGCCACGTCTTGGAGTTGATGCCGAAAGAGGCGGTCTATTACTTAACAAAGGCACAAAGCCATCGTGCCATGCCAGAGGGAAAACTAAGGGATTTAGCCGCCGAAAAAGGGTTGAAGGGCAACACCTATCCTACTGTTGAGGAGGCCTATCAGGCAGCCTTAAAGGATGCGGACGATGCGGATCTGATCTATGTGGGTGGCAGCACCTATTTGGTGGCGGAAATTATATGATTGACAGGCTGTAGAGACGCACGGCCGTGCGTCTCTACGCCTCCCATTCTGTTTCTGTTTCCTTGCGATTCTTTTTCATCCAATCCAAAACCAATCCATTCGCAACCACCACCAAGACAGACCATAACGCGGAATACCAGACGCCTAGTATAAATTGTCCGTCAACCTTGTCGGAACACAAATCGTCCATAAACATATAAACAAACGCGACATAGTTGACTGAAGCGAAAATCAAGGCGTTGAGCGCTAAGAACAGTACACCGCGATACGGTACGTTCTCTTTCCCAAACTTGGCGTCAAATAGAGCAATCGCAGCCAATGTGCCTATCAAAAGATATTTTACGAGAGAGAGGTAGGTTGCTTGGCAATCTATTGAAGTATCGCCCATATGTTCTGCCAATGAGATAAATCCTGCCAACGAATATAAAGGCACAACTACGGTAAGATAAAGCACAAGCGCATGTGCAATTGACTTTTTGAAGTAAGAGAAACTCGTATCCATAACGATTAGAAGTTTATATATACCGCTAAGATAGAGTGTTTTTTTTGAATTGGCAACAACAACTTGAAAAATGAAGAAAAAAATCGTTGAAAATATTTTGTAGTTTAGAAATTAACACCTACCTTTGCATCGCTTTTGAAGGAAAGCCCCTTGTTAAGGGTGTTGAAATATTAGTCAAATGGTCTTATAGCTCAGCTGGTTTAGAGCACCTGCCTTACAAGCAGGGGGTCCTAGGTTCGAATCCTAGTGGGACCACCAATTAAAAGTAATCAGATCGCCAAGAGGGCGTTCGTAAAACAAACTATTCGGTCTTATAGCTCAGCTGGTTTAGAGCACCTGCCTTACAAGCAGGGGGTCCTAGGTTCGAATCCTAGTGGGACCACCAATTAAAAGTAATCAGATCGCCAAGAGGGCGTTCGTAAAACAAACTATTCGGTCTTATAGCTCAGCTGGTTTAGAGCACCTGCCTTACAAGCAGGGGGTCCTAGGTTCGAATCCTAGTGGGACCACCAATTAAAAGTAATCAAGTCGCCACCTATTCGGTGGCTTTTTTTGTTTTTAGCCTATTCGCTTATGAAGAAGTACGTTATCATCGTCGCGGGAGGCAAGGGCCTTCGTATGGGAGGAGATATTCCTAAGCAATTTTTGCCAGTGGACGGCTCCCCTATCCTAATGCGCACACTCTCCCAGTTCCACCAATACGACCCACAAATGGGCATCATCTTGGTCTTGCCCGAATCGCAAATCTCCTATTGGAAGAACCTTTGCGTCGAATACGACTTCAAAATTCCTTACCAGTTGGCCTTGGGAGGAGAGACTCGGTTCCACTCCGTGAAAAACGGATTGGCGCTGGTGCCGAACGATCCGGAAGCCTGCGTGGGCGTCCATGATGGCGTGCGTCCTTTTGTCTCCCACCAAGTGATTGAGGAGGCTTACAAGGCTGCGGCCATGAACGGAGCCGCTGTCCCTGCGATTCCGCTGGTGGACTCCATCCGCAAGGTGGACCTCAAAGGAGGAAACGAAGCGAAAAACCGTGCGGAATACCGATTGGTGCAGACGCCGCAAGTATTTCGGGCCGATTTGCTTTGGAAGGCCTACGAACAAGATTACTGCGAGGAATTCACCGACGACGCCAGCGTAGTGGAGCGTTTGGGCCACAAGATGACGCTGACGGATGGTAATCGAGAGAACATCAAAATCACCACTTCTTTCGATTTGATATTAGCAGAGGCGTTTTTGAGGAAAAATGATTGTTGATTTCTGACAAATTTGTAACTTTGCTCATTATTTATAGGAATATAAAAACATATAGCATATGAAAAGAACGAGGATTGTCGACGCGATCAAGATGACGCAATTCGGCGAAACTGTAAATGTAAAGGGTTGGGTCCGCACCAAACGCGGCAACAAAGAGGTGAACTTTATCGCATTGAATGATGGTTCCACTATCAACAACATCCAAATTGTGGCTGACGTAGTGAAGTTCGAAGAGGAGTTGCTCAAATCCATCACCACAGGCGCATGTTTGAGCGTTACTGGTAAGTTGGTGAAATCAGAGGGTGCAGGACAAGCGGTTGAGATCCAAGCCGACGAGATCCAAATTTATGGTTTGGCAGACAACACCTACCCATTGCAAAAGAAGGGACACACCATGGAGTTCCTTCGTGGTATCGCTCACCTCAGACCAAGGACCAACACATTTGGCGCTGTTCTCAGAATCCGTCACAACATGGCGATTGCCATCCACCAATTCTTCCACCAGAAAGGATTTTTCTACTGGCACTCCCCTATCATCACCGCTTCCGACTGCGAGGGCGCTGGACAAATGTTCCAAGTCACCACCCAGAACCTTTACGATTTGAAGAAGGATGAGAACGGATCCATCAAATACGACGATGATTTCTTCGGCAAGCAAACCAGTTTGACCGTTTCTGGTCAATTGGAGGGCGAGTTGGGCGCTACCGCACTTGGTGCCATCTATACTTTCGGTCCTACTTTCCGTGCCGAGAACTCCAATACGCCTCGCCACTTGGCAGAGTTCTGGATGATCGAGCCAGAGGTTGCCTTCATCGACCTTCCTGAGTTGATGGATTTGGAAGAGGAGTTCATCAAGTTCTGCGTCAACTGGGCTTTGGAGAACTGTATGGACGATTTGACCTTCTTGAACAACATGATCGACAAGGGCTTGATCGAGCGCTTGAAGTCTGTGGTGGCCACCGAGTTCGTCAGATTGCCATATACAGAGGGTATCAAGATCTTGGAAGAGGCGATCGCCAAAGGAAAGAAGTTCGAATTCCCTGTTTACTGGGGTTGCGACTTGGCCAGCGAGCATGAGCGTTTCTTGGTGGAGGAGCACTTCCAGAAGCCAGTCATCATGATCAACTACCCTAAGGAGATCAAGGCCTTCTACATGAAGCAAAACGAGGATGGCAAGACTGTTCAAGGAACGGATGTATTGTTCCCTCAAATTGGCGAGATCATCGGTGGTAGCGTCCGTGAGGAGAGCTACGACAAGTTGATGGAGCGCATCACTGAGTTGAACATTCCTATGAAGGATATGTGGTGGTACTTGGATACCCGTAAATACGGATCATGCCCTCACGCTGGATTCGGTCTTGGATTCGAGCGTTTGATGCTCTTCGTGACGGGTATGCAAAACATCCGTGACGTGATTCCTTTCCCAAGAACACCAAAGACTGCGGATTTTTAATCCCATAAATTTACAAAGCAAAAAATCCGGATCATCCTTATGGTCCGGATTTTTTTACATTTTATCATTACAAAGCCAATTTTAGGTATAAATCAGAAGGTCATATACAGAAAAAATACCGCATCTTTTCACGTACTCTTTTGATATTTTATGACATTTCATTATTTTCGCAACATATTCCACAAGTACAATCGAATGAAAAATGTATTTCGCAAAATAACAGCCGTTTGTGTGCTATGCCTACAAAGCGTTATGGTTTTCAGTTTGGAAAAGGATGCGGATGGTTATTATCTGATCGAAAACACCTCTGATTTCTTGACCTTCTGTACCAGTGTCAACGAGGGGACATCCATGAACGGACGCCTCACCGCTGACATAGATCTATCCACCGTATGTGGCGAAAAACAGAATTGGACGCCTATCAACCCACTGAAAAAATCGATTAGATTCGATGGCGGAAACCATACCATATCACACCTATACATCGACACGAACGAAGCGAATCAAGCACTTTTCTACTGTGCTGATATCATCCAAAATTTGATTGTTAAGGATTTTTATGTTCGGGGAGGCGACAACACTTCGGCCTTGTTAGTTTTAGGATCGGGCTCCAACGGGAAGATGCTGATCAATAACTGCCATGTGGTAGGTGATGTCATCGGAGCAGAGAATGTTGGCGGTATCTGCGCTGGCATAGAGATGAAGAGCGCAAATATCGTCAACTGCAGCAACAGCGCCCTTGTCGTGGGCACCAATGCGGTAGGCGGCCTGACTGGATGTGCCAACGAGTGCAGTTTCGACAATTGTTATAATGTCGGACGAGTGAAATCATACTACCGTTACGAGGGTAACGAATTGACGCAAAAAGGTATTGTGGCAGGGTTTGTAGGCCACACAAGCGGTTGCGAGTTCACCAACTGTTATAGTTACGGAAAAATCAGCGGATTGGCCAAAGGTTGCTTTGTGGGCGAGAGAGGCGGACGTGTGAACGTAGGCCTTACCTCCTGCTTCTCGTTGGAAGATTTGGCTCAGGTGCACAGTTACGAGTCAGCAGTCGCATTCTGGGGCAAAAACAAATTCAAGGATGGAACGCTGCTCAACTCCCTAAACGGCTTTCTGAAAAACACCCAATCGTCCGTCATGGTCTCCAATTTCAACCTAATGATCATGTACCTGACTTGGGAGCAGAAGCAAAATGAGGATGAATATCCCCACATTGCCAACAACTACTACACGCCTACCGAAGATTTTGTGATCAATTACCGAGGTGACTATTTCAGCATTGAGATATTCAAAAAAAGCATGACACTTCCAGTTTGCGACGAGAAGTCGTTCCGCTATATCTTCTCAGACCAATTTGACGGTAAAAATGTAGTCTCCGACACGGTGGTGGTGGTCACTAAGATCATCAACGACGAATTGATAGACAAAGATGAGGAGGGTTTTTACCTTATCAGGAACGCCCAGCAATTGAGTCTATTCCGTGATGCGGTAAATGGAGGTGCGACAGGCATATCGGCTCGTTTAATGAACAACATCAATATGAGCAACGAGTGTCAGGATGGCAAGTGGCCCTCCATCGGAGGAAGCGACCTATGCTGCGGCACACCTTTCAACGGCGTCTTCGACGGCAACGGCTATACCATAAAGGGGCTCAACCAACAAGATGGCTACGCCTTCGCAGGACTCTTCTCCCGCGCCAATGGCGCTACCATCAAGAACTTGATGGTGGAGGATTCCTATATGGAGGGATGTTTCGTCGGATCGATTTGCGCCTATGCCGAATCATCCCTCATCTACAACTGCGGCAGTTCGGCGCAGGTGGTCGGCACCTGTCATGAGGGCGCCGCTGGCTTTGTCGGCGTGGCGGTGGACGGAACCATTCTCAATTGCTACAACACAGGATCCGTAAAGGGAGAAGGAAAGGTAGCCGGTTTTGTGGGCGCCTTGAAACCCACTTCGATCGTAGAGAACTGTTTTGCCTCTTGCGAGGTTGCGAAGAGCGGTAATCATAGTCTGATAAGCCCATTCGTATTCGAAAATGCGGAGGTGGGCGTTTCTCATTGCTATTATGACAGTGCGCGTTACGTCCGCTCTTCAGGAGATACAGACCTCTCCCTCCTAAACATTTTCGTAACAGCAAAGAGCGAGCGCGAGATGAAATCCCTGGAGTTTGTCGATACCTTGAACGCACAGATTCCACGCTTGGAAGAGCTATATCCTCAGACAGAACTCTATAGTTGGAGCGCTACGAACAATGGTTGCCCTATATTGAGTATGTTTACGGTTGGCTTGGGAAAAAATCCGTCGAACATCAAGAGCAAAACCATTAACGCTTACGGCATAGAGGGTGTGCTCCACATCGAGTCAGAGCAAGCTGGCGACGTGACGATTCTCAACGCAATGGGCCAAATTGTCAAAAAAACTCACATCCAACCAGGTGAGACGAAGATATACGACTTGGACAAAGGCATCTATTTCATCCAAAACAATAAGGTGATCCTGCGCTAACATCAAGAAACACAAAGAAATATAAAACGAATAAAGCCGGCGGAACCGTCGGCTTTATTTTTTTGCCCAAGACCTAAGCAAACCATCTTGGACAACGCCTGACAACAGTCAAGCAACTTTTAGTTTAAGGGGACTTGATGTCCCTATCATAGGTAAAGGTATATCTATAAAAAAATTATAGATTTATTGGCAAAAGTAAGCAATTTGTATTAATTTCGCAACTAAAAGAAATCAGTATGAATTTATTTGAATTACCAATATTTAACACTTTTTTGATGATTATGACGATCATCGCCGTAATCGTATTCATCGCCCTATATTTTGTGGATGCCGGCTATGGCATCATGTTCAATAAAAAATGGGGTATCTCCGTAAACAACAAGTTGGGTTGGGTATTGATGGAAGCGCCCGTATTCTTTGTGATGACCGCTTGCTGGTGGTTCTCGGAGCGCACTTTCGCCCTCACCCCGCTCGTATTCTTCTTGCTATTCCAATCACACTATTTCCAACGCTCGTTCATCTTTCCATTTATGATCAGCGGAAATAGCAGGATGCCCATCTCAATCATGATGATGGGTGTTATCTTCAACACATTGAACGGATTGATGCAGGGCGGATGGATTTTCCATGTCTCCCCAGCGGATATGTACACCAACGATTGGTTGACTACCCCTCAATTCATTATTGGTACAATCATATTTATAGCCGGAATGTGCATCAATCTCCACTCCGACCATATCATCCGTCACCTGCGTCAACCAGGTGATAAAAACCACTACTTGCCTAAGGGCGGTATGTATGACTATGTGACCTCCGCCAACTATTTCGGAGAGTTGACAGAATGGATCGGCTTCGCCATCCTCACATGGTCATGGGCAGGTTTCGTCTTTGCGTTCTGGACCTTCGCCAACCTTACCCCAAGAGCGCACACCATTCACAAGAAATACAAGGCTATGTTCCCTGAAATGGCTCAATTGAACCTCAAGAGGATCATTCCTTTCATATATTAAAAGAATTAAGGAAAGTATAACGCTTATTAGAAAATTACGAGGATGTCAAATTCATCACTTTTCACGCCCGGAAAAATCGGGCCTTTGACTCTTAGAAACAGAACCATCCGTTCTGCCGCATTCGAGGGAATGTGTCCAGGAAACGCACCTTCCCAAATGTTGCATGATTACCATGTGTCAGTAGCCGCTGGAGGCGTCGGAATGACTACGCTCGCCTACTCAGCCATCCAACAAAGTGGCCTCTCCTTCCCTCACCAATTATGGTTGAAGAAAGAGAATTTGCCCGCATTGAAAAAGATTACTGACGCAATACATAAAGAGGGAGCAGCCGCAAGTATCCAAATCGGCCACTGCGGTAACATGTCACACCGCTCCATCTGCGGATGCACCCCAATCTCCGCATCCACAGGATTCAACCTCTACTCTCCTACCTTTGTGAGAGGTATGAGAAAAGACGAAATCGAGGAGAGTGCCAAAGCATTTGGTGAGGGCGTAAACCTTGCCCGTGAGGCCGGATTCGACGCCATTGAGCTCCACGCCGGACATGGTTATTTGATCAGCCAATTCCTTTCGCCATCCACTAACCACAGAAAAGATGAGTTCGGTGGATCTTTGGAAAACAGAGCTCGTTTCATGAAGATGTCCATGGACCAAGTCATGAACGCCGCGAAAGACGACATGGCTGTATTGGTGAAGATGAATATGCGTGACTGCTGCCGAAACGGTATGGGCATCGACGAGAGCATCGAGGTGGCCAAGATGTTGGAGCAAAGCGGTGCGCACTGTTTGGTATTGAGTAGCGGTTTTGTCAGCAGCGCCCCTATGGATGTGATGCGCGGCGCCATGCCGTTCCGTACCATGAGCTACTATATGCAAAGCTGGTTGATGCGTACATTGGTTCGCATCGGAGGTCGTTTCATGGTTCCTACCGTACCATTCAAGGAGGCATACTTCTTGGAGGACGCATTGAAGTTCCGCGAGGCGGTGAAGATGCCTTTGTGCTACATCGGTGGCTTGATATCGAGAGAGAAGATCGACGAAGTGTTAAATGATGGTTTCGAGTTCGTGGCGATGGCCCGTGCATTGCTCAACAACCCTCACTTCGTAAACGACATGAAGGATGACGAGAAGGCTCGTGTGGCTTGCGACCATGCAAACTACTGCATCGGCCGTATGTATTCTCGGGAGATGGCATGTCACAAATGTTTGCTCAAAGAGGGTAAGGAGACCATTCCTCAATCCCTTTTGGATGAATTAGAGGCAAACCATAAGAAGGGGTACTAATTATGTATCAGGGGTATAAAATTGGTTTAGCTTTAAGCGGAGGTGGTGCGAAAGGAATTGCCCATTTGGGTGTTTTCAAAGCATTGGAAGAGCGCGGAATTGAGGTGGACCACATATCTGGCGTAAGCGCTGGAGCGATCATGGGAGCCCTCTATGCGGATGGCAACACCCCCGAGGATATCTGTAAATTCATAAAAAAGAGTAATCTATACCGAATGGTGTCGCTTACCATGCCCACCAACGGCGGATTCTCCCAAATGGACCAATTCGGTTCATTCATAGAGAAGAAACTGAAGGCTAAGACTTTCGGAGAGTTGAGAATTCCGTTGGTGGTCAACGCTGCGGAACTCACCACAGGAAAGAATGTCTATTTCGAGGAGGGAAACCTAATAGAGGGCATTATGGCCTCCGCCAATGTCCCTATTTTTTTCCGTCCAATGAAGATTGGAGACAAGCAATATGTGGATGGTGGAATATTTTGCAATTTACCAGTATCTGTCTTGCGTAGAAAAGGTTGTCAAATCATCATCGGCGTCCATGTGAACCCAATCACCCACGAGGATGGCTTCGATGGTCTGTTTGATGTTTCCGAGCGTGTTTTTCACTTGGCCGTGAATGGTAATACCGTTAGCCAAAAAAGAGACTGCGACATCATCATCGAGACACGTGAAGCCCAAAAATATGGCATGTTCGACGCCTCAAAAGCGGAAGAGATCTTCCAAGTCGGATATAATGCGGCCAACGCCGTTTTAGACAAGGTGGATTGGGACGAGGTAAAGACCAAAGTGAGAATCTCCGCAGGATTCAGCCCCTTCTACCGCAAAGCGTAACACAAATAGAAATCTCCTCATAAAACGAAGCGAGTAACCTTGGGTTATTCGCTTTTTTGTTGTGACAAAGAGAATGGAACGGATGGTTTACAGCTGGAAGACGGATCCCATTGTCATCCCAACGGGACCATTTGTCAAATGATGTATGGTAGCAAAGAATGGTAAACAAAAAGCGGCGAACAATATTGTCCGCCGCTTTTGATAGGGTTGCCAACAGGTTTTAGAAATTTCCTGAAAGGATTTCCTCCAACATCACCGCCATACCATTGATATGTTGTAAGAGCGGCTCAGTAAGCAAAATCGACTTGTTACTAATCACCTTTGTCTCCACATAACTGTTGCTTAATCCCTCTACAGCCTCCTCAAAGTTGGAGAAAGGCACTACGCCATCTGGATTACCATGAAGAAGTTTCAGCTTGTACTGAGGCTGCCATCCGTGACACAGATTTTGACGATCCATCAACTCCAAAAGCTTTGCCAAATGGTCTGGATGCTCTGAGATGTATTCAAGATTAAGGATGTCGCCAAGTGACTTCCCATTGAACTTCAACATCATATCAACCAAATTCTCCTTGTTGTTCTTGATAGCCTGAGGAACCCCTGTGGAAAGCGCCCATTTGGTAAAGAAATCCTCGTATTTCATGTGAGAAACCTCAGAAGGATAACTGTTGAACATACTGTTGATCACAAGAGGAATCACAGCGCCAAGGCCCATCTTCTTTCCCTTCTCATAATCTTCCATATAGGTCTCGAAAGTACGACGAAGATCGTATGGTCCATCACCACAATATACCTTATCAAGATTGATTCTCCTTTGGGTATCCATATCCAATTGCTGAACTCTGCGAAGAGAGGCCAAAGATACGGAACCTCCTTGCGAATAACCTACGATATATGATTTGTAGGAACTATCAAGAGACAACTTCTTCGCTTTCGCATAATCCAAAAGGGCGATAAGCGCATCTACGCTGGTACGGCCGTGAACCTCGTGGTTGAGGTACAAATCGGGATGGTTCGATGTTGAACCCAAACCGATATAGTCAGGAAGGATACAAAGTGCGCCTGTAGCAGCCATAATGGCCTCTACGGAGGTGTACTTGGTAGGGATCATCGCAAAACCGATCTGGGTACCGTGGTTGATCAACATCACCTTGTTCATTTTGCGAAGGAGCGGATAAACAATCAAAGCGGAGGCATTCACAGGCTCCATATTCTGATCGAGCGTCTTGTATTCGATACGGACCACTTTGTACAAAAGGGGCGCAAGGGCTCTGGTTGTGGTACCTTGTTCATTTACTTCATTATTGTTAACCTCCTTATAAGCGCCATCTACACCTTCGAATATATTAGCGTCAACGCTCTTCTTCATATCTCCGATCGTCATGTCATAGAGTTCTTGTTGAGTGACCTCTAATTCATCAAGCACGACGTAAGATGATGAGCTACTTTGATTCTTTTCTTGGGGATCCAAGAAATCTTTGTCCTCACAAGAAGTCAATCCTGCAAAGATGATCGCCAAAGCGATGAAAAGTTTCTTCTTCATTTTTAATAATTGTTGTTGAATAATTGCCCAAAATTACTCAAAATTAATCAAATTGGCACACGAAACCCATAGTTTCAAAAAAAATAATTTAAAAAGAAATAATTATGGGCAAGAACCACACCTATAGATTGTTTACAATATAAAGAATGTTTAAAAAGCCTTCAAAGCCTGATACAATCGTTGCACAGGCAACCCCATGATGTTGTAGAAACTACCGACGATGCGCTCCACCGCCACATAACCAATCCATTCCTGCACACCATACGACCCAGCCTTATCAAAAGGTTTGTATTTATCGACGTAAAAGGCAATCTCTTCAGGCGTCAATTGTGTAAAGGTAACATCAGCCCTATCAACAAAACAGACCTCTTTCTCGGCTGTCTTCACGCAGACGCCTGTATAGACTTGATGGGTATTGCCCGCTAATTTCGTCAACATCCGTATAGCCTCCTCCCTACTCTTGGGTTTCCCCATCACCTCATCACCCAACCAGACGATTGTGTCGGCGGTGATGATCATCGTATCGGCCTCGATCATCGAATCGTATGCGCTGGCTTTTTGCCTGGCAAGGAAAAGAGGAATCTCACCCTCAACCAACTCCGCGGGATAACTCTCCTCCAACCCTTTGATTGTCTTCACCTCGAATGAAAGTTCAAGACCACCTAACAACTCCTTTCTACGAGGGGAATTAGAGGCTAAAATAATCTTATATTTCTCTAACATAATATTCTTATAATTTCGATCATAAATATCATCGCGAAGATAAACAATAATTAAATGGATAGGATGTCGTATTATCAAGGAAATGCATCGGTTCCGTATGGGCGCTATCGTATTTTTTCGTTATATTCGCAAAGTAATAACGAGGAAAGATTTATGGAAGAGATATTGAGCAAATTAAATGAAAATCAAAGAGATGCGGTGATTTATGGAGAGGGACCATCCTTAGTTGTGGCCGGTGCGGGATCCGGTAAGACCAGGGTTCTGACCTACAAGATCGCCTATCTGCTCAAGAATGGATACGAACCCAGCCGTATTCTGGCCCTAACCTTTACCAATAAGGCTGCCAACGAAATGAAGGAGCGTATCGACCAAATTGTCGGCGATGGCGTCTCCCGCCGTCTTTGGATGGGTACCTTCCACTCTGTCTTCGCCAAAATCCTACGTCAACAGGCGGAAAAAATTGGTTACAAACCAAGCTTCTCCATCTACGACACCTCCGATTCCAAAAGTCTATTGAAGAGCATCGTCAAGGAGATGGGCTTGGACGAAAAGAACTATACGCCCAAAAAGCTATTATCCCGCATCTCCCACCTCAAAAACCATTTGGTAACACCGGATGGTTACACAAGAGACCCGAAGTATCACCAAGAGGATATCTATCAAAAAATGCCGCGTCTGCACGATATCTATAAAGCCTATTTCGCCAGATGCTATAAGGCCTCTGCCATGGATTTCGACGATATACTTCTCTACACGAATATTCTATTCAGAGACTTCCCCGAGGTGCTGGCCATCTACCAGGATTGGTTCGACTATATCCTTGTCGAGGAGTACCAAGACACCAATTTCTCGCAACACCTCGTGGTGAAGAAATTGGCGGAGAAACACCACCGCGTCTGTGCCGTAGGAGACGATGCGCAGAGTATCTACTCTTTCCGTGGCGCCAACATCGACAATATATTCAACTTCCAGAAGATCTATCCGGAGTGCAAGGTATTCAAGTTGGAACGAAACTATCGTTCTACCCGTAACATTGTGAGGGTGGCCAACTCCTTGATCGAAAAAAATAAAAAACAGTTACCGAAACATGTCTATTCAGAAGAGGAAGAGGGAAGCCCGGTAAAGGTGGTGAGCTCCTATTCCGACCTCGACGAGGCGAATATCATCGCCACGATGATCGGATCATACGCGAGAAAGGATTACCAATACAAAGATATGGCGATCCTCTACCGTACCAATTCCCAGTCACGTGTTTTCGAGGAGTCGCTGCGCAAACGCTCCATTCCGTATGTGATACATGGTGGCCACTCCTTCTACGACCGAAAGGAGATCAAGGATGTCCTCGCCTATTTCCGCTTGGTGCTGAACTCCGCCGATGAGGAGGCCTTCCGACGCATCGTGAACTATCCTGCCAGAGGCATCGGAGATACGACAGTCGGCAAACTTTCAGAAACCGCGTTGCAACAAAACGCCACATTTTGGGAGGTAGCCTCCGATCCGCTAAAATACAACCTTCCTGTCAATGCAGGAACTGCGAATAAGCTAACTAAATTTTGCGGATTAATATCTTCGCTATCAGAAACTGTCGAAAAATCAGACGCTTATGATTTTGCGAAGCGTGTCATCATCGAATCAGGCATCCGTGCCGATTTAGAGGGTGACAAGTCTGCCGAAGGCATGAGCAAATTAGAGAACTTGGACGAGTTGCTGAACAGCATCCATGAATTTTGCGAGTTGCGGCGGGAAGAATCCGGAGAGGAGATCATCCCCGTTTCCGAGTTTATGCAGATGGTCTCTTTGATGTCGGATATAGACGAAAATAGCGAAGATGATCATGATAAAGTGACCTTGATGACCGTCCATTCCGCCAAAGGTCTGGAGTTTAAAAACGTCTTTATCGTCGGTGTGGAAGAGGAACTCTTTCCATCCAGCATGTCATTGATGTCTGATGATGATGTCGAAGAGGAACGAAGACTCTTTTACGTCGCCATTACCCGTGCGGAGGAAAACTGCTGCATCAGCTACGCAAAAAGCCGTTTCCGCAACGGAACCACAAACCCCACCATGCCAAGTCGTTTCATCAAAGACATCGATGAGACGTTACTGGATCTGCCTGACGACTTCACCAGCAGACCCAAGAGCAACAGAACCCCTTGGGACGAAGACTTTCCGCACGCCTTTGGTGGCGGAAGAGGCGCTAATTGGCGGGAAAATTCGTTCCGACAGGAGGAGGATGACATACTCACAAAACCAGCTCCTTATGTAGCCCCAAGAAAATTAAAACCATTGCCCAAGAGCAACACGGCGCCCTCTTCCACCCCAACCCCATCCGCAAATGGATTTGAACCAGGATGCTGGGTGGAACACGAGAAATTCGGAAAAGGAACAGTGCTACAAGTCGAGAAGGTCGGTGACGATACAAAGCTAACGATCAAATTCCACAATGAGGGAGAACGCAAGATTTTGCTAAAATACGCCAAGTTGAAGAATTTAGGAAAGTGATTTTTTGTCAGATTCACCATCGAAACAGACGCCAATATGTCGTGTTTTATGCCATTATGTCCCCTTTTGGAGAAAAGTATGTCAATGGCAGTGTTTTTGATAGAGGAATATAAAATTGAATTAAGGAATATACAGATCTAATAATATGGAAGAGAATTCAACAATGGAAAACCAACAAGTTGAGAACGAAGAGGTGGTAAACAACGCCACAGAGGGTGCTAATGCGGAAACTGCCGCAGAGCAAACTCCTGAGGAGCAAATCAAGGCATTAGAGGAGAAATGCGCCAAACTACACGACGATTACATTCGTCTCTATGCGGATTTCGAGAACTTCAGGAAGCAGTCACTCAAGGCTCGCGCAGAGTTGATCAAGTCAGCTGGCGAGGGCATTTTCGCCAACATGCTTCCTTTGGTGGACGATATGGAGCGTGCGATGAACGCAATGGCGAACGCCACTGAAGTCAGCTCCGTAAAAGAGGGCGTAGATTTGATCTATAATAAATTCAATACTTTCTTGGCACAAAACGGCGTCACTCCGATCGAGACGGAAGGCGCCGACTTCAATGTGGATTTCCACGAGGCAATCACCATGATTCCTGCTCCGACCGAAGAGTTGAAGGGCAAGGTAATCGACTGCACACAAAAGGGTTACATGTTGAAAGACAAAGTGCTTAGATTCTCGAAAGTAGTCGTAGGACAATAAAAATTAGAAGGTTATGGCAAAAAGAGATTACTACGAAGTGTTAGGTCTCTCCAAAGGCGCTTCTGCCGATGAAATCAAGAAGGCCTACCGCAAATTGGCTATCCAATATCACCCGGACAAAAACCCAGGCGACAAGGAGGCTGAGGAGAAATTCAAGGAGGCTGCGGAAGCATACGATGTATTGAGCGATCCTCAAAAGAAGGAGCGCTACGACCGTTACGGCCATGCGGGAATGGATGGCTTCGGCGGCGGTGGTGGTTTCGGAGGCTTCGGCGGCGGTGGTATGTCCATGGAAGACATATTCTCCCAATTCGGAAACATCTTCGGCGGTCACTTTGGAGGCGATTTCGGCGGTTTTGGCGGAGGCGGAAACCGCGGAGCGCGTGTACGCAAGGGTTCTGACCTCCGTGTACGCGTAAAGGTTTCGTTGAAGGATGTCGCCAATGGCGTAGAGAAGAAATTAAAGGTTAAGCGATATGTCAAGTGCGCCTCTTGTAACGGAACAGGTGGCGAAGACAAGGATTCAGTGGCACAATGTAAACAGTGTGGCGGATCTGGTGTGGTTAACCGTGTGACCCAATCCATTTTTGGCGCCATGCAGATGCAAAGCGAATGTCCAGCATGCCAAGGCCAAGGAACAACCATCACCAAGAAGTGTTCTCACTGTAACGGTATGGGTGTCGTCCAAGAGGAGGAGGTCATCTCCGTAAAGATTCCTGCCGGTGTGGCTGAAGGAATGAGTTTAAGCGTCAAGGGCAAAGGAAATGCGGTAAGAAACGGCGTAGATGGCAATTTGTTGGTATTGGTAGAGGAAGAGCCAGATAACGACCTTATACGCGACGAGAACGACCTTATTTACAACGCTTTATTCTCTGTGCCTTTGTTAGTAAACGGCGGTACGGTAGAGATCCCTGCCGTGGATTCCAAAGTGAAGGTAAAGATCGACGCAGGTACCCAACCAGGAAAGGTTTTGCGTTTAAAGGGCAAAGGATTACCGTCATTAAACGGATACGGCAACGGAGATTTGTTGGTAAATATCGGTGTTTACATACCAGAAAACCTCTCTAAGGATGAGCGTAAAGTCTTTGACGAGCTCAGCAAATCGGAGAATATGCAACCAACAGAAAGCGCCAAGAAGAGTTTCCTGGCGCGATTTAAGAATATGTTTAGCTAATGGTTGATCAGAGATTCAGATGGGCGCCATACTCTTCATAGGTGCCGTCTGAATAGAACACCATAATTTTTTTCACCGTACGAGGAGAGACTGGATTAGGTTCCGGTTTCTCCTTTTTTTCTTGCATAGGAGCTGAATATGGAGGCATCATACCGCCTGCGTTCGCATTATACTGAGGCTGCGGTGCGTTTGTCGGCACTTGATTGGCATATTGAGGCGGAATGCAGGCCTGTTGCTGAACTGGCGCTGGCTCTTGAACGGACGGTTGCTGAGTAACGACTGGATTTTGCGTCGGAACAGCCTGAGGTTGCATCTGTGGCTGAGGTTCGGCATAAGCAGGCACCAGCTGTGGATCAGAAGGATTATACGGCTTCGTATCAGCAACATTCTGCTCTTCTTTCAACTCGTTTTCCTTGCCATATTCCTGTGCAGGTATGGGATATTCGGGAAATAACGACTGCTGTTGAGGGTACATACGCTGTTTGGGCTTCGTATCTACTTTGTTTTCAGCCACTTCCGGCGCTTTTCTACACATTTCACCAATACCAACAACCAACCATTCTGGGTTAATCCATCTAAAAGTGTCAAGAATCTTCTGAATAACGGGCAAACTTGGCTGATTTCGACCGTTAATAATGTGTGTAACGGCTGAAGCTTGTATTCCGACAAGATTAGCGAATTGAGAGTTGCTCAAATTCTCCTTTTTTAATATTTCAGCAATGCGTTCGTTCATATTAATATTGTAAAATATTAGGTTTACAAATGTAAGCAATAATTCTTTTACACTTGTAATACATTCGAATTTTTTCACTTATTTACTCTTGTAAACAATAATAAATTATTAGACATTTGTAAAATCCTAAAACCAATACACATGTAAAATCATTAAAGTAAACAGATTAAATTCATCATGGCAAAGGATCCATACCATGCCATGACGGATATATACAACCTCTTAAACAACATAACATATTAATAGATAGCCGATTTACATAGTTTACTTTTGTACACGCTTTAAGAAGAGCAGATCTCCCCGAAAACAGCTACAGCACACTAGGAAACTTCACAAATAAGCAGATAAGTGTAGCTTGGCGCAGCAATATTACCCACATACGAATAATCCAGGTCTAATATTCAGAAAAGAGCGTCCAACAAAAGCATTTACATTGTCCAGACGTCGATTAACGCCCAGACCATTGAAAAAACCATTGAAAAACAACGAAATAACCTAAATATAGACAGTCTATCATCTTATATAAAGCACTATTCTAACTTTAATTATTTAAATGACTTATAATTAAATATTTAGATACGATAAATATCGTTATTATTGATAATAATCTAATCAATTTTACAAAAAATAGGTATTTAGGCGTAATTATTTAAAGTAAATATTTATTATATAATACATAAAGCACTGATATATAAATAAATATGAGAGTTAATATTTACGTATAATACATATGGAATATTCAATATTTACAAATGTTCAATACTTTACATTTGTGTATTTAAATTAGTAAAATAATGTAAAATTTCAGGTTTTACTTCGGTAAAAATAGACTCTTTTTATCGTTTTTACACTTGTAACAAATGTAAAGTTGTTGATATGGATATTTATTTTTGTAAATAATGAATTCCACAACTTCCCCACTCTATATTTTCATAGATTTTACCTATACACTCCTTAAATAGCCAAATTTTAGAATTTCGAAATTTCCGCACAGATGATAAGTTGTCTTCAAATATTCGATTCTCGTGGAGTTAAATATTTTTGAGCTAAAACTGAATTTTTACTACTTTTGTATAGATTTAAATAATTCAATATGGACAATCCATGCTCCTCTGTACTTTTAGAAAATGCGGTCAATGAATTTTCCAAATTGCCCGGCATCGGAAAAAAGACATCTCTCAGATTGGTACTATGGCTTCTTCGTCAAAGTCAAGAGAGCGTGAACCAATTTGGCAACGCCTTCATCACGCTGAGAAATGACATAAAGTATTGCAAGGTGTGCCACAACATCTCCGACACCGAGATCTGCGGCATCTGTTCGGACGAGAGAAGAGACGCTTCCTCGATCTGCGTGGTTGAGAACATAAACGATGTGATCTCCATAGAAAACACACAACAGTTCAAGGGGCTATACCATGTCTTAGGTGGCGTCATATCTCCTATGGACGGTGTGGGACCATCTGAATTGGCAATAGACGAGCTCATCGAACGAATGGAGACGGGTTCGGTCAAGGAGGTGATTTTAGCCTTGAGTCCTACAATGGAGGGCGACACAACGAACTTCTATCTATACAAGAGGCTCTCTAAATACCAGGTGGAAATTACCACTTTAGCACGCGGCGTATCTATCGGCGACGAGCTGGAATATGCGGACGAAGTGACCTTAGGAAGATCCATTGTGAACCGAACCCCTTACAAAATCATGTGATATGGAAAAAATTTGTATTCAGAAATTACCCCAATACTACTGGTTGTTAGTAATTGAAACGGCTGTGGTGATCGCCATTTCCCACTTTGCGTTTGTACCCCAAATGCACAGCGAACCTGTTACAGGTGTGGCGAACCAAGCAATTAGTACCATTGCCATCTTGGTCATGTTGATAGGATTGCCTGTCGTCATGAAATTTTACCACGTCCATACGACGGAGAAGATTCCGGCAGGCAAAGATGAAAAGACACTGGAGAGGCACCTTTGCAATCTTTTCCTTCTCAGATTTCTAGTCGTTCTCATTGCGCTCATTCTGAACTACATTGCATACGACATATTCAATAGCAGCACGAGCATCTATTGTGTCTTCATCTGTATGATAGCGCTTTTCTTCTTCTGTATGCCAAACAAAGAAGACCTAAAAAGCAAACTGTCTAATATGGTTAAAGCAAGCAATCCATGCGAATAGCAGTCGATTTTGATGGAACCATCGTGGAGAACCGTTTCCCGTCAATTGGGGAGGAACGGCCATTCGCCATTGAAACATTGAAAAAGTTACGGGCGGAGAATCATCGCCTTATCCTTTGGACCGTTCGCCATGGAGAATATTTAGAGGAGGCTCTCCGTTGGTGCGAAGAGCGAGGATTAACCTTCGACGCTGTCAACCAATCCTACCTGTTGGACGATCACCTGGGAGGCAATGTCTCCCACAAAGCGAACGCAGAACTCTTTATCGACGACAGAAACTTAGGAGGAATCCCTGATTGGACCACCATCTATCAAATGATCCATTCCGGTCATGCATTTGAACATCCCGCCCCAGAGAAAGTGAGAGAAAAAATCTGTTATACCAAAAACATCTTCATCCGATTCGGCGAGTGGATCGAAGAGATAAAAGAGGAAGTTAACCGTCGAAAGAAATAGAGATTATTCAATTGTAAACTCGTAAACCCAGGCTGTTTTTTCTGTAATTCGGCATCTGTTGTCCGCCCTTTTTCCAACCAACCAAATAGCCTCTCCGTTTACACTTGTCAAAAGCCATGTTTGCATCTTGTTAAACTGCGAATAGTGTTGGTCGATAAAGAAATCACTGGTCTTCTTACGTCCTGTCATGCCAAAAGGAACGAAATAATCTCCTGATAAACAATGCCTTAAAACCAAAGGGAATTGAATCTTGTCACAATCCGCATAACAGACCTTCGCATCCCTTCTTAACAAAAGTTCATCCGCTTTAAACTTGTTAATTCGGAGTCGAATGGGCAAATTTTGAAGGTCATCAGGGGTCTGAATGAGGTATTTTTCATCCGTGCTTTTTTGAATGGGAAGGATCTCCCAAAACTCTCGCTCCACCCGCAATTCGTAATGATCGGAAAAGAAGTGTTTGCCCGAACCACCCACACCCAAACGCAGTAAATCATCTATGATTTCAGCAGCAAAACAGAAAGGCCGCAATAGTTCGAATAGCACAAAATGAGCATCCGATCGCTCTAATATCGCCCTTTTGGCAAGCGAAAATCCTCCAGAACAGGAGGGTTTCAGCACTTGTTGGCGTAGCGCATCTATCTGATTATTGACGAAATTCTCCACCTCCGCAAGGTGATCCATGGTCAATAAGACGCTCTTCCGAAACGACGGACTCGCCTCCTCCATCAAAGGTAAGATATTGTTTCTGAATTTGTTACGAGTATAAACGGACTCGAAATTGGTAGAATCGTCCACATATTCCAAATGGTTTTCGCGGATGTACTCCAAAATATCTTGCTTGGTATATCTCAACAATGGACGGACGATGTGCGCCTGTTTGGCCTTGATCCCAGACAACCCCTTCAGTCCAGTTCCTCTGGACAGGTTGATCATAAAGGTCTCTATACAATCATCCGCATGGTGGGCCACCGCCACATAGTCAGCCTTCACACGCTCTTTCAACTCTTCAAACCATTGGTAGCGTAGTTCTCTGGCCGCCATCTCCGTAGAGATCCGACGAATCTTCGCATAAGCATCGGTCTGAAAATCGATGTGATAAAAGGGTATTTTTCGCACAATAGATTGCGAATGTGCAAATTTAAAATCACGATTAGACTCTTCGCCTCTTAAATGGAAGTTACAATGGGCCGCAACACAATCATACCCCTGTTTTTGGAGCAGATCCAAAAGTGCCACAGAGTCCGCTCCGCCACTCAATCCGACTACCACTTTCGCACCCGTCGGAATCAATTGGGAGAATGAACTATCACCTAACTTACCCATACATTAAAACTCAAATCTAATCTCAAATCCTTTCCAAAACCGTCTTCACCAACCCTTCCATGGATCCTTTATAGGATGTGTTCATACTATTGTCCACACGTCCCGCGATGATACAACATACAGTCATCGCCTTATGGCCCAACAATTTGGCCATGCCCGCCAAGGCGGAACTCTCCATTTCGTAATTGGTGATCTTTTCTCCATGATAATCGAAAGAGATGATCTTCTCGTTTAACGACGGATCCGCCAACGGAACCCGCACATACCTTCCTTGTGGTCCATAAAAGCCAGGAGCGGAAATGGTGACACCCATCACCATATCCTTGCCGATACGACCGACCAACTCTTCATCCGCCGACACAACATAAGGTGTAGCCAATTTGGGATTCCATTGGGTATGAGCGCAAAATTTCGCCTCAAAATCCTCGTCTGTGACGCCCTGAGGCAACTGGTAATAGCGAATCATACCATCGAAACCAATAGATCGCTTAGAAACGACGTACGAGCCCACTGGAGAGAATTCCTGTAAACCACCTGATGTTCCTATGCGCACCATTGTCAAAGTCGTATGTTGCGGCTTTACGGTTCGGGTCTGAAAATCGATATTCTTCAACGCATCCAATTCCGTCGCGACAATATCTATGTTGTCGGTGCCGATTCCGTGCGACACACACGAAATCCGCCTTCCCTTATAGAGGCCTGTCATGGTATGGAATTCCCGGCTTTGGACATCACACTCAATGGAATCGAAGTGTGAAGCGACCATATTGACACGAGTCGGATCACCCACTAAGATAATGGTATCAGCCAGTTGTTCCGGCTTGATATGAAGATGGAAAATCGAGCCATCCTCATTGATGATCAATTCCGATGGCGGTATCATTCTGTTCTGCATAACTATCTCTATTTGTGAGCGTCCTGTCGCCCTGGTTTCACATCCATACCTCAACCTATAGAGGTATTAAACCAAAGATAGCAAAGATTTTTCAAAGATATTCTGATTTTAGAAGGAAGTTATCCACAAAAAAAAGACACCGCTCCTCCCGGAGCAGTGTCGACACAAATTAAAAAACTATGAATATATGGAAAATATTATAAATCCACCTTTAAGCAAAGTTCCTTCAATTGAGCGTCATCGATGGTTGATGGAGAATCGATCATCACATCACGACCAGCGTTGTTCTTAGGGAACGCTATCACGTCACGGATTGAATCCAATCCAGCCAACATGGAAACGACACGATCCAAACCGAAGGCCAAACCACCGTGAGGAGGCGCACCATATTTGAACGCTGTCAACAAGCAGCCAAATTGATCCATTGCCTTTTCTGGCGTAAAGCCCAACAATTGGAACATCTTGTTTTGAAGCTCAGAATCGTGGATACGGATAGATCCTCCGCCCAATTCCACACCGTTCATCGCCAAATCGTATGCGTTGGCGCGTACACGACCCGGATCGCTGTCCAAATATTGGACATCCTCCGACTTTGGACTGGTGAATGGGTGGTGCATCGCATAGAAGCGTTGATCCTCCTCGTTCCATTCAAACAATGGGAAGTCGATCACCCACAATGGAGCGAACTTATTCTTATCTCTCAATCCGAGACGCTCACCCATTTCAAGGCGCAACTCGTTCATTTGCTTTCTTGTCTTATCGGCGTTGTCTCCACAAAGGATCAACATCAAATCACCTGGCTTCGCATTGAAACGCTCGGCCCATTGCTTCAAATCCTCTTGGGAATAGAATTTATCCACGCTTGACTTGAACGAACCATCGGTTTCGTATTTCACATAAACCAATCCCTTCGCACCAACTTGTGGTTTCTTCACGAAGTCAGTCAATTGATCCAATTGTTTACGGGTGTATGAAGCGCACCCCTCGGCACAGATACCTACTACGAAGTTTGCACTATCGAATACACTAAACCCGTGATTTTCAGTCAAATCCTTCAACTCAACGAAGGTCATTCCGAAACGCATATCCGGTTTGTCCGATCCGTACAAGCGCATACACTCATGCCAAGTCATACGTGGGAAAGGATCCTTGAAGTCGATACCCTTCACATATTTGAAGATATGTTTGATCATCGCCTCAAATATGTTAAGCACGTCCTCTTGCTCCACGAAAGACATCTCGCAATCGATCTGGGTAAACTCAGGCTGACGGTCCGCACGAAGATCCTCGTCGCGGAAGCACTTCACAATTTGGAAATATCTGTCGAAGCCTGACACCATCAACAACTGCTTGAATTGTTGAGGAGATTGAGGCAATGCATAGAATTGTCCTGGATTCATTCTGGAAGGCACCACAAAATCGCGGGCACCCTCTGGCGTAGATTTGATCAACACAGGAGTCTCAACCTCCATAAAGTGTTGCTCATCCAAGAAACGACGGATTTCAAAAGCGATTTTATGGCGCAACTCCAAGTTGGAACGCACACAATTTCTTCTTAGATCCAAATATCTGTACTGCATACGGATATCATCACCACCATCTGAATTATCCTCAATGGTGAATGGAGGCACCTCGGATGAGTTCAAAATATTCAATTCTTGAGCGATGATCTCAATCTCTCCTGTCGGAATGTTCGCATTCTTGCTGCTACGCTCCGCTACCTTTCCAGTGACTTGGATCACCCACTCTCTTCCCAATTTGTTGGCCTTTCCGCACAACTCAGGGTTAATTTCCTCGTTAAATACGATTTGGGTGATACCATAACGGTCACGTACGTCCACGAAGGTCATACCGCCCATCTTACGAGCTTTTTGCACCCAACCCGCCAATGTGACCACTTCGTTCACATTCGCGATATTTA
>JAKSKV010000017.1 GCA_024401555.1 Paludibacteraceae bacterium | reverse complement strand
ACCACTCCATGTTAAAAAGTTCAACAGCCTCAAAAGTTCCTCCGTTTTGGAAATTACCGCTGAAGAAGTAGTTGATTGCTATGAAATAGCAGATAACGGAAACGATACCAAACATGGTTGTTCCGAATAGTCCCGAAACTTTATGGGACATTTTATTACCGAATAGTCCCAATACAAGGAACGTACAGAGCGGCAATAACAATACGTATGGTGCAAGACTTGCTAATTGTTCCATGTTGATTAGTACTTTAATTCGTTAATACTCTTAGCGTCCACGTTCTTGTATTGACGATAGACGTTGATGATAATTGAAATGGCTACCGCTGTCTCAGCTGCGGCAACCGCAATGACGAAAATCGTGTAGATGTAGCCTTCCAATTGCTCAGGGAAGAGGAATCTGTTGGCTGCCACGAAATTGATGTTCACTGCGTTGAGAATCAACTCGATCGACATAAGGATGCTGATGAGGTTCTTTCTCGCCACAAATCCATACACGCCCACGAAGAAAAGGAGCGTGCTCAGGATGAAATATGATTCTACTGGTAAATTCATTTTTTAACCTCCTTGTTCTTTTGTGCGATTACTATGCTACCGACGATGCAGGCGAGTAATAGGATACTGGATGCCTCGAAAGGTAAAAGGTATTGGTATTTCTCTGTACCCATTAAGGTGGAGCCGATCATGTGCATGTTCACCTGCTCTGCGATTTGCTCCGCCAATTCACTGTTGGTGAAACCGCATTTGGCGATAAATGAAACGCAAACCAACGCACCCATGATGGCTGCGACGATTCCCATGATTTTTCTGTCTCCCTTGTTGATCTCCTTCTCTTCACCAAGTCCTTTGATCAAAAGGATGGCGAATACGATAAGGATGACGACGCCTCCCGCATATACGGAGAGTTGCACAGCCGCCAAGAAATCGTAGCTCATTTGAAGGTAGAGACCAGCGATGCTGAACAATGTGAAAAATAGATAAGTGGCTGCCCGAAGAATCCTAGTGGATGTCACTGTGAGGATTCCGAATAGCAAAGTGGCCGCCGCAAGAATAAAAAATATGATATTACCTGCCGTAATATATTGCATAATGTTCTCCATAATCTTTTACTGTTGAGGGGTTACTACTGCTTTTTTCACTTCAAGTTGAGAACCTTCGTTGTTTAGTTGCTTCACCAAAGTCTCTCTTCTGAATACAGAATGCTCGAAGTTGTTACTCCATGTAATCGCTTTTTGCGGACAATTCATGGTACAAAGGCCGCAGAATGTGCAGGTTCCCAAGTCGTATAAATACTTGTCGAGCGCCTTCTTGGTCTTACCATCCTCCAAGGTGATTTGTTTGCTGATCACCTTGATGGTGCCGTTAGGGCAATTCATCTGACAAATTCCGCAAGCGGTACATTTGTGTTCGTTCGCGTCGTTGTGCGGCATCTTCAATTCTCCTCTGAATCGCTCAGCATATACCTTTACGCCGCGGTTCTCTGGATATTGCTCGGTAATTGGCTTTCTGATGAAGTTAATCATCGTGATGCGCATACCTTGCAAAAGGTTCCAAATGCCGGAAAATAAATCTTTGAAATATTGTATCATTGTTTTTTCCCTATTAGAAGATTAATACCCAACCTGCCATGATGAGCAAGTTTACCAAACTGATTGGCATAAGGATCTTCCACTCCAATTTCAAGAGTTGGTCGATTCTTAAACGAGGGAAAGTCCATCTAACCCACAAACTGAGAAGTACGAGGGCGAATGTCTTACCCATGAACCAGATCCAAGAAGGAATGTATGCCATCACGCTGTTGAATCCCTCTGCCCACTCCGCATTGATTTGGAATGGCTGCCAACCGCCCAAGAAGACAGTTGCGGCGACACCGGCGATGATGAACATGTTCAGATACTCCGCCAAGTAGAAGAATCCGAATTGGATACCTGAATACTCGGTGTGATATCCTGCGGTCAACTCCGACTCCGCCTCAGGCAAGTCGAATGGACCACGGTTGGTCTCTGCGTGACCAGCGATCAAATAGATGATGAAGGCGATCAATGCAGGGATTGGCGCTTGGAAGATGAACCAGGCTTTCGATTGTCCGGCAATGATGTCTGAGATGTTCAATGATCCAGCAAGCACAACCATCGTCATGATGGCGATACCAGCGGACAACTCGTAACTGATCAACTGCGCGCCACTACGCATCGCACCGATCAAGGTGTACTTGTTATTACTTGACCAACCAGCCAATAGGATTCCGACAACGCCGAGCGAAGAGATCGCCAAGATGTAGAAGAGTCCTACATTGAAATCGATGCAAGCCAATCCGTCTCCGAATTGAAGCGCTCCGAAGGTGCAGAATGAACCTGCGATAGCAAGGAACATCGCTGTCTTGAAGAGAACTTTATCGGTGTTGTTGATTGAGATGATCTCCTTCAATAGGATTTTGACCATATCGGCGACACTCTGAAAGAGTCCCCATGGTCCAACTCGGTTAGGACCGATACGACATTGGAATCGTGCGCAGATTTTACGCTCTAATAGAATGAGTATCAATGCTAACACACAATAAAGTCCCAAAAATCCCGCTCCGATGATGACGTACTCGATGGTAGCCGCTAACCACGCTGGAAGAGCGTCTGTGAGACCCTGATGTACATTGTTTATAATTTCTCCAAAGGTTATCATATTCTTTCCTTTTTATTTAAGTCTATTAAAGAATTATCTATCCGCACAAGGAATTACATAGTCCAAAGATGCTCCGATCATGATGAGGTCGGCGATCTTCTCGTTTCTGCACAATGGATCCAAAGCGGAAATAAGTGTCATACAAGGTGAACGGAACTTCACGCGGTAAGGGTTTTTGTCTCCCTTGCTGTTGATATAGACGCCGAAGTCTCCTCTTGCGTTCTCCACTCTTTGATAATACTCTCCCTCTGGCAACTTGATGATGGCAGGTGTCTTCGCCTTGAATCCATCATCTGGTAAGTTGTCGATGAGTTGCTCGATGATACGGAGTGATTGCTCGATCTCATCCAAACGGATAAGGTAACGATCGAATGTTCCGCCCTCTGAACGAAGCACCTCCTCGAAGTTGAGTTGGTCATAACCTGCGTAAGGCTCGATCTTGCGGACATCGCAAGACCAACCGGATGCTCGACCTGTAGGACCTGTCACACCTAACGATGCGGCTGCCTCCTTGGTCAAGAAACCGATGTTTTCCATACGTCCCTTGGCGATTGGGTTATTTGTGAAGAGGATGTGATACTCTTTGATCATCTTTCTCATATAAGGGATGAACTCCTTCACTTGATCAACGAACTTAGGGCTTACCTCGTTTGCCAAACCTCCGATGACGTTATAGCCTACCATCAAACGACCTCCTCCGGTCTCCTCGAAGATGTCCATGATCTTCTCACGATCGCGCATACCATAGATGAACGCTGTGATGGAACCCATATCCATACACATACATCCCCAACCCAACAAGTGGGAGGCGATACGTGTCAACTCATCGAAAATGATGCGGACCGCTTGTGCTCTCTTTGGCACCTCAAGACCGAGCGCTTTTTCCACGCAAAGGCAGAAGGCGTGACGGTTGATGGTTCCTGACAAGTAGTCGAGACGCTCTGTCAGTTGAAGAATTTGTGGATAAGTCTTGCTTTCGCACATCTTCTCGATACCACGGTGGATGTAACCGAAGTTAGGGTCCACCTTATTGATGATCTCACCATCCAATGACACTCTTAGGTGAAGCACACCGTGGGTGGCAGGGTGTTGAGGACCGATGTTCACAACATACTCGTTTTTGTCGAATAATCCCTTGTGGTCTGTGATAACCTTGCCGTCTTTGTCGAAACGAAGGCTTGGCATATTCTCCATGTCTTCTACCGTTTGGTTAACCAAAGGAACTGGGTTCAACTTCGGATCCGCATCGTAGTCTTTGCGGAATGGGAATCCCTTCCAATCTTGACGCAAGAAAAGGCGACGAAGATCTGGGTGATTGATGAATTGGATTCCGAAGAAATCGTAAGCTTCACGCTCGTAGAGGTTAGCGGATTGCCAGATGTCGCTCACCGTTGGAATGGTCGCATCCTCTCGGCTGGCTGTATTCACCTTTACGACCAACATCGCGTTTTTGTTGGCGGTGGAGGTGAGGTGGTAAATCACGCCGAAACACTCGTTGTAATCCATACCTGTCAAGTTCAAGAGTACATCGAAGCCCTCTTTCTTGAGTTGCTCCGCTGTCTTTCTGAGCTGGTTAGGTTCTACGCAGATGGTAGGGTATTGTTGTCCCTCGATATTAGAGGCACCAACAGCTGAAATAATTTCTTGTATCTTCTTCATGGCCTACTCATTTACTGCTTGTTGTGATGGTTTATCTTCTTTGTTGTTCTCCTTCTTGTCGCCAAGCTTAAAGAAGTTCTCCAACTTAATCTTTCTTTGCAATTGCATCATACCGTAAAGCATGGCGTCTGGTCTTGGCGGACATCCTGGCACGTAAACGTCCACAGGGATGATCTCGTTGACACCATTTACTACGTGGTATGTGTCCTTGAATGGACCACCGCTGATGGCGCAACCACCGACAGCGATCACATATTTAGGCTCTGCCATTTGGTCGTATAGACGCTTCAACACAGGAGCCATCTTGTGTACGATTGTTCCTGCGACGAAGATAACATCCGCCTGACGAGGCGAGTTACGGGTTACCTCCCATCCGAAACGGGCGAAGTCGGTTCTTGCCGCACCTACGCACATAAACTCGATACCACAACAACTGGTGGCGAAGGTCAATGGCCAAACCGAATTGGATCGACCCCAGTTGATGATGTCGTCCAAAACACCAATTGCCACGTTTACGCCGCCTGCGCGAAGTTCTTCAACATACTTTTCCAAGTATTCATTGTCGTTGAAGTCCTCCGTCTTCATGTTTTTTATCTTGATGTTTTTTACTTCCATTCCAATGCTCCTTTCTTCCATGCGTATGCTAAACCGAGAACGAGAACGAAGAGGAAGAACAAAACACTGGCCAAGCCCATAACGCCCAAACTCTTCGTGATGGTTGCCCATGGAAACAGAAGGACTGTCTCCACATCGAACATCAAGAACAGGATGGCGAATAGGTAGTAACCGATTTTGAACTGCATCCAAGAGGTGCCCCTCGTTGGAATACCACATTCGTAAGGTTCTCCTTTTTGTGCGTTGTTTGATTTAGGAGCCAAAAGCCAACCTATAATCAATGCGGCTCCCACCATAATGATGGCCGTCACCAACACGACGATAAAATTTACACCTGTACTCATTTTGTTATAATTATGTTATTGTATTTTCCTAGCAAAAAAAAACTATACCTTGTTGGGGTATAGTTCCTTGGGTTTTATCTGTATGTGTGCGACAATCCGCAAATGACAGTTTTCACTGATTTGCAGCCCATTTTCTTGCCAAATAAGGACATTGTCTTCATCACACGGATACGTATCTTTAGTTATGTTATTTTTCAATACGCAAAATTGGAAAAGTTATTTGATTTGGACAAATAATTTGAGGCGTTTTTTTTCTCTTTTTTTGACAATTTGAAAGGTGTATGGTGTAAAATAGCTGTAAAATATGTTGTTTGATATCTTTTTGAACTATTTATGACTGTTTTGTCTATCTTTTTGTTAGTTCATTCGGTCACTTTCGCACATTAAGAAAGTTTTCCACAATGTAAAATTAATGGAGTGGGGGAGGAAAGTGTGGGGAGAATTCCTTATCTTTGCGTTGAATTTAATAATAACGTATTATATGTTAACGGTAGAGAAAATTGGTGGAACGTCCATGTCCGAGTTCAAGGATGTCTTGAACAATATCATCAAAGGTAAGAGATCGGGCGCGAATTTGTATAATCGAATTTTCGTCGTCTCGGCTTATAACAATGTGACCAACTGGTTGTTGGAACATAAAAAGACAGGCGAACCAGGTATCTATGTAAAGTTCCTCAATGACGAGAACTACAATGAGGCGTTGGATGAACTTTGTGAGAAGTTGATCGCTTTGAACCGCAAGTACGAGGAGATCAAGTTGGATCAAAAGGTGGCTGATGCCTTTATTAAGGATAGAATCGAAAAGGCTAAATCGTATTTGGCCGCTATGCACAGTGTGGTCGCTTCTGGCTATGTGAACAAGCGTGATTTGTTCTTAGCGGCTCGTGAGATCCTCTCCTCAATCGGTGAGGCTCACTCGGCGTTCAACTCTGTGAATATCATCAGAAACCATGGCATCGACGCTACTTTCATCGACCTTTGCGGATTCGATGATTCCGAGGCGTTGACCATTGACGAGCGTATCCACAAGGCATTCAAGGGAATTGATTTCTCTAAGACGCTTTGCGTGGCGACTGGTTACACCAAGGGTACAGAAGGTATTATGCGTGCCTTCGACCGTGGATATTCTGAGGTGACATTCTCAAAGATCGCTGTGGAGGTGAAGGCTGACGAGGCTGTTATCCACAAGGAGTTCCACTTGTCCAGTGCAGATCCTAAGTTGGTTGGTAAGGATAAGTCCATTCCTGTCGGTATGACCAACTTCATGGTGGCTGACCAATTGGCAGACGTCGGTATGGAGGCAATCCACCCGAAAGCCTCTAAGCCATTGGAGATGGCGGGCATCAACATCCGAATCAAGAATACATTCGAGCCAGAGCATCCTGGAACCCTTATTTCTAAAGACTATGTCGCCCAGCAATCCCGCATTGAGATTGTTTCAGGTACCGACAAGGTGCTTGCGGTTGAGATCCATGACCCTATGATGGTGGGTGAGGTTGGTTTCGACCTTCGTATCATGCAAGTCTTTGAGAAGTATAACATCAGTTATATTTTGAAGTCGACCAATGCCAACAGTATTACGATGGTGATCTGGGACAAACCAGCATCCAAGCCGTTGATTGACGAGTTGAACCGTCTCTTCTACCAAGTGACAGTGAAGGAAGTATCTTTGGTATGCTGCATGGGTACCAATATCGCTCATCCAGGATTCTTGTGCCGCGCAGCCCAAGCGTTGTACGACAACAACATCAACATTGAGTGTTTCGCGCAATCTTTGCGTCAGGTGAATATGCAATTCGTTTTGAAGCGTGAGGATTACGGCGCTGCCATCTGTGCCTTGAACGAGGCTTTGTGCGTGAAGAAGAATTGTTAATTAGGTCTGGTCTTTACGGATCGTCCGATAAAAAGAACGGGAAGTTAGCAACTGCTGACTTCCCGTTCTTTTTTTGTAAGTTAGGCTTGATTTATTTAACCTTGGGCCAATAAATCTTTTGGCTGAATGGTCCCCAAGAACCCTTTACGCAAAGTGTTTCATCATCCTTGAACCAGATGCATACGGTGAATGATCGGCCTCTGGTCGGATCGTAAATCTCACCTTCTGCCCATTCTCCATCCTTGTAGGATACTTTATCGATCAGGACCATTTGGTCTGCGGGAATATTCCTCTTGGATGGGTCCGGGTTCTTCGGGTCTCTCCTGATGTTTCCCTTGTCGTCTTTCATCTTTTCCAGCCAAATAACTTGTGCGCGGTAAGCGTTTTCTCCGATCTTCGTGAATCGAACCTTGGATTTCTCGCTTCCATGGTTCACCCAATAATCGCCAAGGATTTTGTCTCCTGCGAAGCCTTCCGCCAGGGCGGATAGAATGGTGGCGAAAAGCAGGGTGAGTGATAATGCTAATTTCCTCATTTTAAATTTCCTCAATTATAATACACCGTGGTATCGTTTTTTTTTTTAGAATGATTATTCCAACTTCAATGTCTTTAAAATATCCGTGAAATAAGACAAGTTCTCCTCTTTGTCTTTCGCAAGGTGGATGTTCACACCGTAGATGGTTTTGTTGTTGTAGATGAGGTAAACATGCTCGATACCTCCGCCTTGGGAAGAATCTCTTTGGGCCTCAAAGTATTGCGCCTCGTATGGGGCTCTTCCGACCTGTACGGGTTCGATGTCGGAGATGTTGGTGTAATATAACCCCATGAATGCCTCGTACATGTTGCTGTAATACTTTTTCGTGTATGCTTCTGCTTCGGAGCTGTTGTCTGCTTTTTCGAAGAACCTGTAGAAAAACATTTCTGAATCGTAGCCGCCGTTCTCGTTCTTGTCCTCCAAGCGTGCGGTGAAGATCGCATTGCTGCGATATGGGTCGTAATATGGATGGGTAGACAAAGGAAAGGTGTCCATCAAAGAGTTCGTCCATTCGTTGATTGGGAAGATGGCGGAGATGCCGTATTGATTGTCGATCGAGACGTGTTTGTCGTCTATGATTTCTTCTGGCCTTCCTTCCAAATTGTCGTCACCCTCCTTTTTACAAGAGAAGAATAGGGCGCTGGCTAACGCAAAAAATAAAAATGATTTCTTGGATACAATAAAACTCATAATTCCCCAATTTAAATAATACTTATTCGTAAATATACACTATTTGATTTTGTACAATATATGCTTTGTATATGCTTCTGGGTAATCAAACAGACTGAAAGATTTATAAGAGCTGTTTATTTTCTGGAGTGCCCAAGATGAGATTCGAACTCACACGCCGAAACCGGCACTACCCCCTCAAAGTAGCGTGTCTACCAATTCCACCACCTGGGCTTAAAAAGAAAACAGAATCGTGAGATTCTGTCTGAGAGTTGAGCGAAAAACGGGACTCGAACCCGCGACCCCAACCTTGGCAAGGTTGTGCTCTACCAACTGAGCTATTTTCGCAATTTTGTTCGCATCGCTTCTTGAATCAACGCCTTGATTTTTGCGATTGCGATGCAAAGGTACTGCTTTTTCTTTACTTTGCAAGTGTTTTACGAAATATTTTTCTCTTTTTTGTGATATTTTTATTTAAGTGATTGAATATTAAGCCATTCTGTTTTTGTAATCTTCGTATCCGAATTTCCTCAAAAGTACGGGTTGCCCCTCTTTTGTCCATAAATAGAGGGAGGGGTGGGAAACACCGTTGAACATGGTGGTCTTGACGGTGGTGTAATGGATCATATCCATGAAGACGATGCGTTCGCCGATTTGGAGTTCGTGGTCGAATGACCAACTGCCGACGTAATCGCCGGAAAGGCAGCTGTTGCCTCCCATTCTGTAGGTCGGTTTTCCCTCCACTTCGTCGGTGGCGCCTAAGATGGCTGGCTTGTAAGGCATCTCCAGACAGTCTGGCATGTGGCAGGCGAATGAGACGTTCAAAATAGCGGTCTTGATGCCATGGTTTTCGACGATGTCGACAACGGTGGATACCAATTCTCCGGTTTGCCAAGCGAACGCGCTACCTGGCTCCAGAATTACTTTGAGCCAAGGGTATCTGTCTCGAAATGCCTTTAGTATCTTAATGAGGTGCTCCACGTCGTAGTCTTTGCGTGTCATCAAGTGTCCGCCGCCGAAATTCACCCATTTGAGTTTGGGTAGAAATTTGGCGAATTTGCCTTCAAAAGCGTTGAGTAACTTCTCGAAGTCGTAGGAAGATGATTCGCAAAGCGCATGGCAGTGGAATCCCTCTATTCCTTGCGGAAGATCCTCTCCGAAGTGGTCGATGGTGATGCCGAGGCGCGAACCTGGTGCGCAGGGGTTGTAGATCTCGGTCTCCACCTCTGAATATTCAGGGTTGACGCGTAGTCCGCAGGAGATGTGCCGATCCATCGCCTCTAATTGAGGTTTTCTCCTTTCGTATTGTTGGATGGAGTTGAATGTGATGTGGCTACTTAGCGAGGCGATCTCCTCGAATTCCTCGTCCGTGTAGGCGGGGGAGTAGGTGTGTGCGTAATTGCCCATCTCCTCAAAAGCCAATCTCGCCTCCGAGAGTGAACTGGCGGTAGAGTATTGGATGTATTCCTTGACGATTGGGAATGCTTTCCAAAGTGCGAAAGCCTTGAAGGCGAGGATGATGTCGGCTCCTGACCTCTCCTTGACGGAGCGGATCAGTTCAAGGTTTTTTCGAAGTCTCTCTTCGTCCAACACATATGAAGGTGAAGGAATTTGGCTGTAGTCAATCATACGTTGTTCGTTTTAATCGCTCAAAATTATATATTTTCGGAGATATATGGCCAATTATCTTCTATATTTTGTAAATTTGCGCCTTGAATTTTGAATATTAAAAATATGGCAGATAGAAAAGTTCGTGTGCGTTTCGCACCAAGTCCGACAGGCCCCTTGCACATTGGTGGTGTGAGAACTTGTTTGTACAATTACTTGTTCGCAAAGAAGAACGGTGGTGATTTGTTGTTGAGAATTGAGGATACCGACTCTCAACGATTTGTTCCGGGTGCGGAAGATTACATCATCGAATCGTTCAAGTGGTTGGGCATCACCTTCGATGAGGGTGTTGGTGTCGGAGGCCCTAATGGCCCATACCGTCAGAGCGAGCGTCGCGACATTTATAAGATATATGTAAAGCAGTTGATCGAGAGCGGTCACGCCTATTACGCGTTCGACACACCGGAGGAGTTGGAGGAGAAGCGTAACGAGATTCCTAATTTCCAGTATGATTCCCACACCCGTATGACAGGTGTCAACTCCTTGACGTTGAGTGCGGAGGAGGTGGACCGTCGCATCGCTGCTGGCGAGAAGTATGTGGTTCGTATCAAGGTGGAGCCAGATGAGGATATCGAGGTGGATGATATGGTGAGAGGCAAGGTGGTGATCAATTCAAATATCTTGGATGACAAGGTGCTTTACAAGGCTGCTGACGAGTTGCCTACCTATCACTTGGCCAATATCGTGGATGACCACTTGATGGAGATCACCCATGTGATCCGTGGAGAGGAGTGGTTGCCATCCGCTCCTTTGCATGTTTTGTTGTATCGCTATTTGGGATGGGCTGACACCATGCCTCGTTTCGCGCATTTGCCTTTGCTTTTGAAGCCGGAGGGTAACGGAAAGTTGAGCAAGCGTGATGGCGATAAGTTGGGCTTCCCTGTCTTCCCATTGCAATGGAAGGACCCTAAGACTGGTGATATCTCTTCGGGATACCGTGAGTCAGGTTACTTGCCAGAGGCGGTGGTCAATTTCTTGGCTTTGTTGGGTTGGAACCCAGGAAACGACAAGGAGATGATGTCTATGGAGGAGTTGATCGATCTATTCTCCATCGACCGAATCAGCAAGTCTGGCGCTCGTTTCAACTACGAGAAGGGTATGTGGTTCAACCACGAGTACCTTATTCAAAAATCCGACGAAGAGGTGGCGCGTATGTTCGAGCCTATCTTGAAGGAGAAAAATATTGTTTGTCCGATCGATAAGTTGTCCTATATCGTATCCTTGGTCAAGGAGAGAGTCTCCTTCCCTAAGGAGTTGTGGGATCAAACCAGCTTCTTCTTTGAGGCGCCGACCGAATATGATGAGAAGTCCATCAAGAAGAGGTGGAAAGAGGAGAGTCCTCAATGCTTGCGCGAGTTGGTGGAGGTGTTGAAGGGTATCGAAGACTTCTCTAAGGTAACTGAAAACGAACAATTGGTATTGGATTGGGTTGCGTCGAAGGGATACAACTTGGGTACTGTGATGAACTCGTTCCGTATCACATTGGTGGGTGCCGCAAAGGGTCCTCACATCTTCAATATCATTGATATCCTCGGCAAGGAGGAGACACTTAACCGTGTCAACAGAGCTTTGGAAGTAATAAAATAAGCGTAATGAGTTTATTATACGATTTAGGGCTGCTCATATACCATTTTGGCGTATGGGTAGCCTCTTTCGGAAATGATAAGGCCAAAAAGTTTTTAGAGGGGAGAAAGGGCGTTATCGAGTATATTTCCGGAAAAATTGATAAGAATAGCCAATATGTTTGGGTGCATGCCGCCTCTTTGGGCGAGTTTGAACAGGGGCGTCCTGTCATAGAACAAATCAAACGGTTGAAACCTGAATATAAAATCATCCTTACTTTCTTCTCTCCTTCGGGATATGAGGTGAGAAAGAATTATGAGGGTGCCGATATTGTGTGCTATCTTCCGATTGATACCTCTTGGGGCGCAAAACGCTTTTTGGACACGGTTCAACCTGCATGCGCCATCTTTATCAAATATGAATTTTGGATGAACTATATCCGAGGCTTGAAGCGCCGAAACATTCCGACCTATATCGTTTCCGCGATATTCAGGGAGGAACAAGCCTTCTTTAAGTGGTATGGAGGGTGGTACCGCAAGGTGCTTCACTGTTTTAATCATCTCTTTGTGCAGAACCAGACCTCCTTGGACCTGCTTGCGTCGGTAGGCGTGACGAACGCTTCGTTGACGGGAGACACCCGTTTCGATCGTGTGGCGGATATCGCAGCGAAATCGAAGGAGTTGCCTATTGTCTCCGCTTTCAAACAAGGCAAGAAGGTGATTGTGGCGGGCAGTTCGTGGCCGAAGGATGAGGATATCCTCTGTGCCTACTTCAACGAACATCCGGAGGTGAAGATGATTTTGGCGCCTCACGAGATCCACCAGTCCCATTTGGATAGCATCGTCGCTAAATTGAAGCGTCCTTACGCCTTTTATCAAGGGACAAATGAGGAGGAGGTCGCAAAGGCGGATTGTTTGATCATCAATTGTTTTGGTTTGCTATCTTCTATTTATAAGTATGGAGAGGTGGCTTATATTGGTGGCGGTTTCGGTGTGGGCATCCACAACACGTTGGAGGCTGCTGTTTATGGCATGCCGGTGGTGTTTGGCCCGAATTATCATAAGTTCCAGGAGGCTGTGGATATGGTGAAGCGAGGGGCCGCTTTCTCAATTGAGGGAGCGGAGCAGTATAATCCGTTGATGGATAAAATGTTAACGGATGGCTCTTCTTCGTTGCATAGTGCATCGGAGGCCGCTGCGGCTTACGTTAATGAAAATCGCGGCGCCACGACCAAGATTGTGGAATATATTTTTGGATGATTTTTTCAAAAAAAATGACGAATCGTCTTGCGCGGTTCATATTTTAGTGCTACATTTGCACTGCAAAACCGAAAGGGGTTTGGTGAGATGGGTGAGTGGCTGAAACCACCAGTTTGCTAAACTGACGTACGGGTAACCGTACCGGGGGTTCGAATCCCCCTCTCACCGCTTTCAAATTTTTAATGTTAGTTCGTAAAGCGGGCTAACTTTTTTTTTGTCTAACAGCGTCAGGAGTAATGTGTCATGAAAAAGAAATCATCCAAAAAGAAGAAACGGAGTTCGATATTGTGTGTGGCTCTTGCATTGGGTGCTTTTGCGTTGGGTGGAATTGCTCTATCTCTCTATGCGGCTTTCTCTTCCAACGTTAGTTACGAGGGGGAAAACACCAAGTACCTGTACGTTTATGACAGTGATTACAACCATGTGTTGGATTCGTTGAAGAAATCTGATGCGCTTCAGTCGGAGTGGAAGTTCCGATTGATGGCATGGGCTTGCGACTATTCGAAGCAGGTGTTGCCGGGCAGGTATGAATTGAAGCGTGGTGAGAATTCCTTGACGTTGGTCCGTCGGTTGAAGTATGCTCGTCAGACGCCGGTACGTTTGGCTTTCAATAATGTCCGCACCAAAAAAGACTTGGCGGAACGACTCTCCAAAAATTTGATGATGACCTCCGATGAGATGCTCTCCGCATTGACCAATCCTGAGATTTACAACAAGTATGGTACCGACAAGGCCAATATTGTCTCCCTTTTTATACCTAACACCTACGAGGTCTATTGGAACATCACGCCGGAGGATTTGATCGCCCGTATGAAGAAGGAGTACGACAAGTTTTGGACGGACGAACGTATGGATAAGTTGCCGGAGGTGGGGTTGACTCAGCAGGAGGTGAGCACCTTGGCTTCCATTGTGGAGGAGGAGACGCGAAAGAAGGATGAGAAGCCTCGAGTGGCTGGCCTTTATTTGAATCGCGTCCATCAGGGAATTCCTTTGCAGGCCGATCCGACGGTGAAATTCGCTTTACAGGATTTCTCCTTGAAACGTATCTACAAAGGCCATTTGGAGTGTGATTCTCCCTATAATACTTACAAGTATGCGGGATTGCCTCCTGGTCCGATCCGTGTGCCTTCCATTGAGTCGATTGATGCGGTCTTGAATTTCGAGAACCACAACTATATTTACATGTGTGCCAAAGAGGATTTCTCTGGTTACCATAATTTTGCCGTGAGCTACGCGGATCATCAAGAGAATGCGAATAAGTATCGCAAGGCATTGAATAACAGGGGTATAAAATAGTTGTGGTTGCCTCGCCGTATCTCTTGCGGCTGTCGGACGGAGAGGGGTGTTGGCTATTCCTCCTTTGTGATCTGCTATACGTGATTTTTCTTGAATTGTTTAACCGTTAATACACTTATTGATATGAATTTTTTTGGGGGTAAAGTATGTCGGATGTTTGTCCGATTGAGTTTGTTGTTGGGTCTGGTTTATCTGCCAAACCCATTGTTGGCGCAGCAAGATACTGTTTGGGGTAATTTTGTTCACTTGGATGATGCGAAATGTTATAGCAAGACGCTAAATTATACGGGGTATCGTTTAGGCGAATCCAGGTTCGTTTGGCATGACAATCAATATGAATTATTGGAGCAGCAGGGAAGTGATAAGGATGTTAGATTGGATTACGCCTTTGTCCTCTCCCGTGGTGGAGATACCTTGGAGACACTTGTCTATTCGTATGATCAGTTTACAAAACAATGGAGGAAATTTCTTTCCAGTCAAGACAAAAATCTCACCTTTACGACTCACGGAAATGGTGCTTTGAAGGTGCTACGGATAGGAGAGGAGAAGGTCATTTGTTGCGATGAGTCGGGTTATAGATCAACTTCTCAAGAGAAACAAATTGAGTGCAATGTGTATTTTACGTATGACGCGCATGGTAATCTGTTGACGCAAGAGTATAAGGATTGTGGCTCTTTTGGATTAGCCTATACCAATCATTATGACGAAGAGGGCAATTTGTTGAGTCAGCAGTTTGACCATGAGTCAAGTGCTCTCTTTTCCGGTCGTTTCAACTATTGGTATGATAAGCAAGGTCGTTTGATCAAGGAACGTGAGTATGAGTTGAATGGTGCGGATAGCATCTATTATCTGAAATATTATACGACTTACCTTTATGATTCCCAAGACCTTCCCCTTGCGGATGAGATGACGTATACCGTTTCGTTGGATTCCATTCAGACTGAACCCATCTATTTCTACGAAATGGAGAGTGGTAAAGAGACTTATAAAGAGGGTGTTATGGAGGCCCCTTTTATCTCTAACATAACTAATTATTTGAATATCAAACTCGGCTCCGATGTGGCCTTTTATGATAGGGTTAGTGTTAGTTATGAGTTGAATTTTCTGGGAGACACCATTAGGAAGATTTTGTTGGGCCATGATCCGTTGAGCAAAGGTTGGTATCTTCTTGATGACGGATGCGAGAATAAATTTACATATTCGGATCGGACGTTCAATGAGGATGGTTCGTTGTCTATGCTTCATGTGTTTGATGTCAAATTCTTTTACGACGAGGAAGGTTATTTTGACTCCATTCAACGCTTGAACGAGGGTGGCCTTATTCACGTCACTTGTGATGATTATGGCCATACGACCTCATACGAAACAGCCCGAGAAAAGAGTCGTTGCGAGAATGCCTATGATGAAAAGCATAATCTGATTAGAAAAAGCGTCGTTTGCGACAATGGTGACACGCTGATCTTTGATTATACATACGATAATCAGGATCGTTGTATGAGAGCGGCTCAATCTCGCTTGTCTTCGCAGTCGGATGGTAAGCCGACATTGGAGAAGACATTGATCTTTAGTTATGGTGCCCCTGCGTCAAAGGATTACCTGGCAGCGCAAATGAACACCGTGACGACGGGTTTATCGATTCTTCCATCAGAGAATTCCTTCTATGTGATAGGAAACACAATCTGTGTGGATGCCCCCAATGGTAGGGTACAGATCTTTGACGCGCAGGGCAGATTGGTCGGTGAATGTGTTGGCCCCCATGTGAGCATGAAGGTGGACAAAGCTGGCCTTTATTTCGTCAAGATTGGGGAGGCGAGTGCCAAGGTAGTGGTACGCTAACTTACCTGACGCTCACTCTTTTCTTCACGGGTTTTCCTCCATAGGTGGACATCTCTATGATCAGTTCTCCTTGGTGGTCTGATATGCTTGCGGAGGGTACTCTTTCTCCTTTGATGTTGTAATACTGAACAGGGGTTGGGGTATCCTTCGCAATGTGTATATTCTCCATTGCGGTGAGGTCTGAAACGGTTAACGTTCCGACTAGATTGGCACCGATGCTTTGATCATACTGCTCCGATGGATTACCGAATTGGATGCAGTGATAGTTGTTGTCGTGAACCAAATCTCCCTTTTCTGAGAGACGGATGAATAGTTCGTATTCTCCCTCTGTGCAGTCGTCGGGTAGGGAGAGGTGATAGTTGATGGTGGAGGTTTCTCGAGAGAGCCATGTTTGTGGATCGATTGTTTCGTCGGGGAATATTTCTTCTACCTTTCCTTTGCGGCAGATCACAAAGGAGACGATAGCTTTCTTTGTCAAGTTGCCAAAACCTACGTTCTCTATTTGGAGTCTTCCCGCTATTTTGTTCCCAACTGTTTCGATGGATGATTCCCTAAGAATAAAGCGATAGCCCAAATGGTTCTCCACATAGGTGAAGCCATCTTTCCCGTAATACTCCGCCTCGTCTCCTTCGTAGGTCATCTCCTTCCATCCTAAAATGGTTGGTTGGTGCCATTCGTAATTGAGGTAGGAGGTATGGGTACGGAACCCCTCTTGTGACAAATAATCAGGAGTGTTGATGGGGTGGTCGCCGTTGTAATTGGCTACCAATTCGCCTCCGTAAGGAGTATGGCTGCTGTATTGCTCCAACCACTTCACCATCATTTCACGGGTCATCTGATGACCCGACGCTCCCATACCGATGGTTCCTAAATCACTGCTTGAACCTAGGTATCCATCGTTATACATACCCACTCTGAAAAGGGTGTCGCCTTTGGCTTGTGCGGCTTGATGAAAAGTTTCCGAATCGATATCAAACCCTGAATAGTTGTTCCCAACGTTCACGCCTAACCAAATGGCTACGATGTCAGGCCTGCGGACACCAATTTTAATCTCTGGAGGGGTGCATTCAAGAAGCGTCTGTAAAGCCTCTGCGATATGCTCGTTTGTTCCTGTGTGGCTGGAATGCATCTCTCCCCAGCTGCCGTACATGCCTAATTCCACGAATTGAATGACATCCGTGTTGCGGCTGTAGATTTCACCTAATTGCTTCAGATGCCCTAAAATGACAGACTGGTCGGGGTCGCATTGGGTGTAGCCGCTGAAATTTTTGTCGTAGGCGAATCGGACAATAGCTGTCTTGCCCCTTTGCCTTATAGCGTCAAGGGTTGCCTCAAAAGCATCCAAAGCATCCTGGGTAAGAGGTTGCGAAACACCGAAGGTGGTGTCTCCCGATTCCTTGTTTACCTTGATGGGAGCGTTGCTTGAAAATTCGGAGATGTCCACCCTAAGGTGCGAGATATTGCCCCAAGTGCTGGCAGCCTTGTTTCCGGATTGCGTTAAGTGAATCCCTTGTGGACGATAGAACCCTATACCTGGGTTCTCAATGGGTTCTAGTCCATCGGTGTAGTCCAAGTTTTGCCTTGCCGCCCAAAGTTGGCTAACAAAAAGAGATAGTATGATGAGTAATGCTTTTCGATTCATAGGGAACTATTTTGATAATCTAAGATAGTGAAAATTTTGTATTTTTGTCTTAAAGTTAAGTCCGTAAAAAAGAAGAGGCAATGAAGAAGGTAGTAGATTTCTTGCGTGAATTGCAACAAAATAATTGTTCCGAATGGTTCCATGCCCACAAGGCGGAGTATGAGACGGTAAAGAGTTATTTCAGCGAGTTCGCCTTGCAGCTGATTGCGGGTGTGGGTGCATTCGACGAGAGCGTCCGTGGCTTGGAGTTGAAGGATTGCACCTATCGCATCAACCGCGATATTCGTTTCTCTGCGGATAAGTCGCCTTACAAGACGCATATGGGCGTTTTCATCGCCCCTGGCGGTAAAAAGTCTGGTAAGGCAGGTTACTATTTCCACCTCTCCGTAGGAGGCGACGGATATCCTGATGGTTGTATGTTGGCGGTCGGCCACTATTGCTACGACAAGAAGGTGGTGGAGATCGTGCGTGAGGATCTGATGGATGAGCCGGAGAAGTTCGAAAACTATGTCCAAACAGGTGCCCAAGATGGTTTCGTGTTGGATTATGACGGGGCTTTGAAGAAGGTGCCGAAAGAGTTTGCCGAATGTGAACATCCAGACTACATTCGTTTGAAAACCTACTGTTTAATGAGACCTTTGTCGCTCAAGGAGGTGTCGGACAGGGATGCGCTCCTTGCTCAACTGTTGCACCTTTTCGAACGTAACAAACCCTTTATCGATTATTTGAATCAGGTGATTGAATACGTGGGGGAGGAGAATTAAACATCTTCCCTACGTTATAAAAATTTAGTGTATAGTAAAAATTGATTATATTTGTACCCGTAAAAAGGTAATGTTATGAAAAAAGAAAAAGTCAATATCGATTTTGTTGCTCTCATGAAAAAAATGATAGATGACAAAAAGAAGATGAAGGCGTACATCAAAACGCATGGTTCATTAAAAGGTTTTAAGGATGATACAGTTAAATTCACTCATCCGGTATGAGGTGAGGGAGGTCGTTGGTATAGAGAGTTTGGCAGAGGTCTTCTTGTGAAAAAAGAGACTTCTTTTCAAATAGAGGGTGTGACGACTTTTGCCTCTTTATTCTTTGCTATAAACCATCCGTTAAAGCGTCAGCTTGAAGCGGAATTCCATAAACTTTCGGAGATGAATTTTTATTGTTGAGGCTAAAACAACAAGGGGATGCACCATATCCGATGCATCCCCTTCCATTTTATAGAAAGATGGCGGATTACTTAATAATCTCCATGCCCTTCTTCAATGCAGCCTCGTTCATAGGAATGAGGTGGTGGTGACGCTCAGGAAGCGTCTTCTTCAAGCCCAACAAGACATTCTCGATCTCCACGATCGGACGGATCTTCAACAAGCCACCCAACATGATCATGTTGAACGACTTAGGAGCGTTCATCTCGATGGATGCGTCCATGGCGTTGATCTTATAGATCTTGATATCCTTTCTGGTAGGCTCGGTGGTGATTCCGTATGGATCGAAAATCAAGGTTCCACCAGGCTTGATCGTGCTCTCAAACTTGTCCAACGATTGTTGGTTCAAGATGATGGCGGTATCGTATGAGTTGAGGATAGGGGAGCTGATCTTCTCGTCGCTCAGGATGACGGTCACGTTAGCGGTACCACCGCGTTGCTCAGGACCGTATGCAGGCATCCATGTCACCTCTTTGCCTTGCATCAAACCTGAGTAAGCAAGAATCTTACCCATGGAGAGAACACCTTGTCCTCCGAATCCGGCTATGATAATCTCTTCTTTCATTTGTCTGATACTTATTTGTTTGCGTCTTTGTCAACTAACACTCCGAGTGGGTAGGCAGGGAACATGTTCTCCTCCATCCACTTGTTGGCCTTCTCTGGGGTCAACTTCCAACCTGACGAGCAAGTGGAGACGATCTCCACCACGTTGGTTCCGCCTTTTCCGTCCAATGAGTTTTCGAAAGCCTTTCTGATGGCCTTCTTCGCCTTGCGGACAGCGGCAGCGGTATGTACACTCTCGCGGGTGATGAAGCGGATACCCTCCAACTCCTTCAATTGGTTGGTAATCTTCAATGGATAACCATTCAACTTCACGTCACGTCCGTATGGGCAAGTGGAGGTCTTCATTCCCTCAAGGGTGGTAGGGGCCATTTGTCCTCCGGTCATACCGTAGATACCGTTGTTGATGAAGATGATCGCGATGCTTTCACCACGGTTACAAGCGTGGATGGTCTCCGCTGTTCCGATGGCGGAAAGGTCACCGTCGCCTTGGTAGGTGAAGACCAACTTGTCTGGGCGAAGACGCTTGATAGCGGTCGCTACCGCAGGGGCGCGTCCGTGAGCGGCCTCTTCCCAATCGACGTCGATGTAGTTGTAAGCGAATACGGCGCATCCTACAGGCGCGATGGCGATGGTGTTCTCCTCCATACCCATCTCCTCAAGGATCTCCGCAATGATTTTATGAACCACACCGTGGCTACAGCCTGGGCAGTAGTGCATCGGGTTGTCGTTCAAAATATCTGGTTTCTTGTAAACCAGGTTCTCTGGTTTGATAATATCTTCTAATGCCATTGTTTCTTCGGATTTAGGTGAATTACATCAATTTACTTTTCACTGCCTCTACGATCTCGTCTGGCGTATAAACGATACCTCCCAAACGTCCGTAGTGGGCTACTGGAACCTTTCCGTTGACAGCCAAACGAACATCCTCCACCATTTGTCCGGCGTTCAATTCGACAGACATCATCGCCTTCACTTGGTTGGCGTATTTGCCGATGATCTCAGAAGGGAACGGCCACAAGGTAATTGGACGGAGCAATCCGAGCTTGATGCCTTGTCCGCGAGCGATCTCGCACGCCTTTTGACAAATACGGGCAGAGCATCCGAAGGCTACCAATAGGTACTCCGCATCGTCGCAAAGGATCTCTTCGTAGCGAACCTCAGTCTCTTCGATCTTTTTGTATTTCGCTTGGAAACGGAGGTTGTTGGCCTCCATGATCTCTGGTTTCAACTCCAAAGATGTGATGATGTTGTTCTTACGGCTCATCTTCCTTCCGGTGGCGGCCCAAGGACACTCTTTCTCCACCTCCTCGTCGGTTCTTCTTGGCTTTTGCTCAGGAAGGACCACCTTCTCCATCATCTGACCGATCACACCATCCGCCAATATCATGGCAGGATTTCTATACTTGAAGGCGAGGTCGAAGGCCAATCCGACGAAATCCGCCATCTCTTGAACAGAGGCTGGCGCCAATGCGATGACGCGGTAATCTCCGTGGCCACCACCCTTGGTGGTTTGGAAGTAATCCGCTTGGCTTGGTTGGATGGTACCCAGACCTGGTCCGCCACGCATTACATTCACGATCAAGGCTGGCAACTCTGCGCCCGCCATGTAGGAGATTCCCTCCTGCATCAATGAAACACCGGGGCTGGAAGATGATGTCATCACCTTCTTACCAGTTGCCGCACCACCATACACCATGTTGATGGATGAGGTCTCGCTCTCCGCTTGCAATACAACCATACCGGTTGTCTTCCAAGGCTCTACTTCCATCAAGGTCTCCATGACCTCCGATTGTGGCGTGATAGGGTAGCCGAAGTATCCGTCGCATCCGCATCTGATAGCGGCGTGGGCGATAGCCTCGTTACCTTTCATCAATTTTACTTCTTCACTCATCTTATCTTAATCTATTTTTGTTTTATACACCGTAATACATCCGTCTGGACATACAATACCACAACTTGCGCATCCTACGCACGCTTCCTCATTAGCCATGATGGCGTAATTGTAACCCTTAGCGTTAACTTGCTTTGACATCGCCAAGACCTTGGCGGGACAAGCAACCACGCAGAGTTGGCAACCCTTGCATCTCTCTTTGTTAACGACTACAGCACCTTTGATTTTAGCCATTTTGTCTTGTTTTAAGTATGAATTAATTGATAGCAAATTTACGGTTTATTCCGCAAAAAAGGAAATTTTTGCCCCGTCAGTATTTTATTTGTTGAAAAACATATCGGAAAGCCCTATTTATTTAGGTGTTTTTAACGCATGAACCCCTTGTCATACGCCGTTTAATTGGCATTATATGTTATCTTTGCGATGAATATGCTGAAAAAACTGACGCAAATATTGTTCTCCATCGCAGGAGTGCTGATGTTGGCACTTTTGCTGGCCTACACCGCTTTCCAAAATGAGCGGATACAGCGTCGTGTCGTTTCGGTTTTGACGGAGAGCCTCTCCAAACAGGTGGGGAGTGAGATCGGCATTGATCATGTCGATTGGAAGTTCCCCAATAGTTTTGTGTTGCAAGATGTTTATGTGAAGGATCTGCACAACGATACGCTTCTCTCCTGGAACCGTGCCAAGGTGACGATCAATATGATGAAACTCTTTTCGTCAACCATCTCTTTCCGCACCATCCAATTTTCGGGCATGAAGGCGAATCTGTCAGTCGATTCTATGAATGTGCCGAATTTTCAGTTCTTTGTCGATGCGTTCAAGCCGAAAGAGGAGGATACCCTTTCTTTGCAGTGGTCCATGGATATCGAATCGGTAGCCTTTAACCATTGTGATGTCTCGTTCCGTAATCCCAATAAGAGTGAATTGCTCGGACGCCTGGATCCCAATGACTTGTATGTGAGTGATTTGTGTGGTCGAATGTTCGTGAGCGCCTTCTCGGAGGATTCGATGCATATCTGGATCGATGACATTAGTATGAGCGAGAAGTCTGGATTGGTGGTGGACACGATCTCGGCCACTGTGGATATGAATCGCGAACGGATCTATGTCAAGAATCTGGTCTTGGCGGCGCCGCATAGTCATCTTCGGTTTGACCAAATAATGGCTTATCATGATAATTACGAAGCCTTTAAGGATCCGGTGAATAAGTTGCGGGGCGTAGTGAATATTGCGCCGTCGCATCTTCATCCTGCTGATTTTTCCGCTATCCATCCCTCCCTTGATATCCTTTTCGATGATATTCGGATCAGTGGTGCGATTGTCGGTTCTCCGAACGACCTGCACCTGAACGGGTTGGATCTCTCCTATGGCGAGAGTACCAAATTCCAGGGTGCCGCTTCCGTGAAGGATCTCTTCCCTCATCCGAAGAATTTTATCGTTGATGCCCATGTGGCGAAACTCTCCTCCTCCCCTTTAGAGTTGTCTGACCTGCTCTATGTGGTGATCGATAGGGAGGTGTTGCTGCCTAAAACGCTTGATTCATTAGGAACGGTCAATTTCAGTGGCGAGGCCAATGGTTCTTTACAGGATCTTTTGGCGCAAGGTGTGCTCTCCTCGGTGGCGGGTGATATGGCGATCTCCGCCAATTTCAAATCCACCGATTCTAAACTCAATTCTTACCATGCGGTGGGAGAGGTGAGTGCCAACAGTTACCACCTCGCGCGTATCTTTGGTGCGGACTCTGAATTGGGCGATGTCTCTATGAAGCTCAATGTGGGGTTGGATAAATTGTCTGACCGAAATTATGTTGTTCATGCGGAGGGAAAAGTGGATTCCTTCTCTTACAAGAATTATTGTTATGAAAACATACGTTTGAATGGTAAATTCGACGGCGACGGATTTGATGGCGAGTTGATCATGAGTGATAAGAACGCTGAGGTGAATTTTTCCGGCAAAGCCGATTTCAAAAAGCATGACATGCCCGTTTATCACTTCTCTTCCCATGTGGACAAACTAAACTTGAGCGCGACCAATTTGCTGACCAAATATGATAATACCAGCATTTCGTTTGACATCGAGTCCAATTTTGTGGGTAACTCCATCGACAACATCGAGGGATCCTTCTCTATGGACAATGTAGTCTTTGTCAACGATGATAGGGAGTTGAATATCAGTAACCTAAGCGTGGCCGCCACGGTGGATCAACGCAGACATCAGCGTAAATTGACGATCTTCTCCGATTATATCAACGGAGACATCGTTGGTCAGTACCAATTCTCTACATTGGGAAGGTTCTTCCACAACCTTGCCCACCAATATGTGCCATCTTTGGTGAAAGAGGAACTTCCGATGCCTGAAAAGAAGCGCACTAATGACTTCACCTTCAATTTCGTCGTTGATAATACGGAGCCGATCAATGATGCCTATGAATTGCCTATCTCCATTTTGGAGGAGACGAGGTTGACCGGTTTCGTGAACGACTCCACCAATCGCTTCCGTTTGCGTGTGGAGTCGGATCAGTTGCAATACAACGATAAGATCCTGACGGATATGATGATGTTGGTCGAGAATCCGAGGGATGAGATGAAGACGATGTTGCGGACGACTTGCCAGCCGGTGAGCGGAAGGCGCAATCCCTACTTCTTTTCCATCAACGCTTTGACCAAGAACGACTCCCTCAATTTCAAGTCGCATTTCAGCAATGCGGGAGATGTCACCTATAGTGGCTCTTTGCAGTTGGGCGCCCGTTTCAAGGATTATACCGAAGGATTGGGTGTCGTGGCGGATTTCCACATTCTTCCATCCTCCGTTATTCTGAACGATGTGGAGTGGCTGTTGCGTGATAGCCATATCGAATTGGATAGGAATAAGATTACCATAGACAGTTTCTATTTCAACCACGACACCCAGTTCTTGAGTGTGAATGGTGTCAATAGCACCTATTCGGGGGATAGCATCAATGTCCACTTCAGCGACTTTAAGTTGGATTACATCAGCAACATCATCGCCAACAAGGATATCTCGTTCAATGGTGTATCCGATGGTGATATATTCTTGTTCAATATGTTGGGCACCCCTCACTTCAAGGGTGACCTCTATGTTTATGATGCGGCGATCAACAACGAGACGATAGGCGACCTTTCCGTCCATTCCCGCTGGTTGGAGAAGCGGAAGTGTGTGGACTTCGACGCGAAACTGCTCTCTCCGTACGATGACCAACTCTATCGTTCCGATATCAAAGGTGGCGTCTTCTTGGGCGATGATTCGCTCTATATCGAGGGTGATTTGAAGAATGTCGATTTGAAGTTCCTCCGCCACTATTTGAAAAGTGTGATTCCAAACAATACGGGAACAGTCAGTGGTAACGTCAAGGCCTATGGAAAGTTTGGCCATATCGGCTTGTCGGGCTCTCCTTATGTGCGTAATTTCGCCTTCGATGTGGATTACTTGAACACCTCGTTTGTCCTTTCGGACACGGTCTATTTGACGCCTACCACCATCCGTCTGAACCAGACGCCTGTCTATGACGTGGAGAATAACCATGCCATCCTCTCTGGCCTCTTGCTGCACGATGGTTTCCGTAATTTCAAGTTCGCCTTTGATATGAACTTCGACAAGTTGTTGGGCTTGAATACCCAAGAGGAGGATAATGAAAATTTCTTCGGAAAGGCTTATATGAAGGGTTCCGCCAATATTTCAGGTACCTCTGATCGAATAAATATCAATTTGGATTTGACTACCCGGGAGAATACGATGTTGACCATTCCTGTGGAGGGAACCTCATCCACGAAGGAGTGCAATTTCATCTCTTTTGTTGAGGCGGAGGATAACAAGACGATGGCCGAGAAGCGTCGATCCAGGTGGGATCGCTTGAAGAAGATCAGGGAGCAGTCGGATAAGTCTCCGACCGAATTGTTCGTTGATGCCAAATTGGTGGCGACGCCGGATGCGCAAGTTCAGCTGATTATGGATGCTCAACAGGGTGATTTGATCCGTGCTTATGGTGCGGGTAACCTCCATTTGACCTACAATTCAAGGGAAAATGACTTCAAGATGCATGGTAGTTACGAGATCGAAAAGGGTGATTATTTGTTTACCATCCAGAGTGTGATTTCCCGAAAGTTTGATATCAATTCGGGTAGTACGGTGAGCTGGACGGGAGATCCTTCCAATGCCTTCATCAACATAGAGGCCCAATATGGCTTGAACGCATCTCTGACCGATATCATCGAGGATCCAAATCTGCGCTCCACACCGACGCCGGTGCGATGCTTATTGGATGTGACGGGAACGATTTCCCAACCATTCATTAAGTTTGATATCGACTTGCCTAACTCGGACGATGATGTGCGAAGTAAGTTGAAGAGTGTGATCAATACGGAGGAGGCGGTGAACCGAAACGTGGCGTCGCTTTTGGCCTTGGGTCACTTCTACACGATGGATAAATCCACGCTTTCCAGCGTGACGACTACCGAGTTGTCTTCGGTGGGATTCTCCACACTCTCCTCCCAATTGTCTAACTGGATTTCGAAGATGAGCCGTGACATCAACATTGGTTTGAACTACAAACCGACCACCACTTCGACGGACGGAACCAGTGCTTCTAGTGAGTTTGATGTAGCGCTCTCCACCCAGTTGTTCAACGATAGATTGTTGTTGAATGGTAATTTCGGTTATCGTGATGATGTGGAAGATGCGGCCAACATCTCCAACAGTATCATCGATTTCGATTTGGAGTATAAATTGTCGAAGTCGGGCCGTTTCCGTACCAAAGCCTTCAATCGATCCAATAATAGCTACTTCAAACAGGCGGCCAATACACAGGGTATCGGTGTGGTTTACCACGAGGACTTCGACACCTTCTCAGGATTGATGAAATCCTATTGGAAAGCCATTAAGGGTGTCTTCAGAAAGGATGACGAGGAAAAGGACAAAAAAGAAAAGGATAAAGATAAAAAGGGTAAGGGAAAAAAGGCTGGCGATTGAATTTGTAGGGGCGAATTGAATTCGCCCTATTGGTGATTTTGACCTTAGATAAAGCAGTTCATGCCGACGTGCCCGTAGGCGATTTTCCCTTTGTAGTCTTGTTTTAGCAATGCATATTGTTCGATGCCTGTGCAGTGGCACGCAACTACCTCCTCAATTTCGTGTTGATTCAAAAGTGTGGCTAACTGAGCAATCTTTTCAGGAGATTCGTGCAGGGTGTGGAATCCACCGATCACCAAACGGATTGGTTCCGAGAAATGTTCCTTAGCGCTTCGGATCGTGTTGACGATGCCGCGGTGCGCGCAACCGCTGATGATGGAGATCTTTCCTTCGTGGCGCACACAGATGAACTGCTCGTCGTCGAACTGATCCTCGAAGGATTCGCCGCCCCTGCGAATCACCATATTGGAGAAGTGCGTTTCCTGCCTGTCGTAGATTTTTACCTCTGGAACGATGAATATACCTTCCGCGATCTCTGTGATCTCCTGTACCGTATGGACTCTTCTCGGATCAATGTTGGTCCCTATGGGTAGGCCAATGCTGCGGTCGCCTCGGCCGAAGCGCTCCTTCTCAAATCCAAGTTTGGCGTAGATAGGCGCATGGTCGTTGTGGGCAAGGAAGTGGGCTAACCCACCGGTGTGGTCGTAGTGGCCGTGGCTGATGATCACCGCCTCAATTTCAGAGATATCCACGCCACCGATGGCTGCGTTGAAAGCGTAGAGGTCTGTTTGCCCCGTGTCGAAAAGGAACTTCCTTTTGTCGTCGCTTTCGATGAGTAGGGAGAAGCCCAACTCTGCCTTCATCTGTGATTGGAATACGGTGTTTTCGGTTAAAATCTTCAGCTTCATGACCCAATTATTTTATTTTGCGAAATTACCCAATTTTCTCTAATTTTGTTATCCACAAATACAATTTAGCGTATGAAATTAGCGGAGGCATTACAAGAACGTGCGGACTTGAACCGCAAGATACAACAGTTGCAGAGTCGCTTGATGAACAATGCGACGGTGCAGGAGGGTGAGGAGCCCGCGGAGGATCCGAAGGCTTTGATCGGAGAGTTGAATGGCAGCGTGGATCGTTTGCAATGGTTGATGACCAAGATCAATTTGACCAATTGCCAGACCGTTGTGGAGGGAAAGTCCTTGACGGAGTGGATTGCGGAGAGGGATTGCCTTTCCATTAAGATTGAGAAGTATAGATCTCTCATAAATAACGCCAGCAACTTGGCGGGACGTGCCGCCCATACCGAGATCAAGGTCATGAGCGCGGTGAACGTGCGTGAGTTGCAACAACAACTGGATGCGATGTGTAAAACGCTCAGATTGGTGGACAATAGAATCCAGCAGAGCAATTGGAGCACCGATTTGCTCGAAAAATAGGTTGATGTTAGTTGTATAGGGAGCGTCTGGTCAGGCGAGTGTTAACCTCTTGGAAAGCGAGGCATAGTTTTCTACTTATGGTACGGAGCGGGGATAGCTCATTTCGCATCGTTGTTTTTGATGCTTTATCGTCATGTCCTGATCATGTATAACCGTATTGTTATCGTTTATTCTTATTACCGAACATTGATGACGGACGCTCTTCTTTATATTTAAGAATTAAGAATTCTCCTGCGACTGGATGAGGCTTTATTCGTTGGGATTTAGGCAAAAAAAAGGATGTGAACTGAATCACATCCTTTTTCATTTTATATGAAATCGTCTATTATTTCAAAATGTCCAAAGCGCTCTTGATACGCTTGAATGCCTCGATGAGGTTCTCCTCTGAAGTGGCGTATGACATACGGATGCACTTTGGTGAACCGAATGCGTTACCACCTACGCAAGCTACGTGACCTTCGATCAAAAGGTACATGGCCAAGTCTGCGGAGTTGTTGATTACGTCACCCTTAGGAGTCTTCTTTCCGAAGTATGAGCTACACTCTGGGAATACGTAGAAGGCACCATCTGGTTTGTTTACCTTGAAGCCCTCGATCTCGCTAGCCATCTTCACCACGAGGTCACGTCTGCGCTCGAATGCTTGACGCATGGTCTCGACGCAAGCTTGGTCGCCGGTGTATGCTGCCTCTGCTGCCTTTTGAGCAATGGAGCATGGTCCGGAAGTGTATTGTCCTTGCAACTTATTGCAAGCGGCTGCGATCCATTTTGGAGCGGCCAACCAACCCAATCTCCAACCAGTCATCGCATATCCCTTAGATACACCGTTGATGATGATCACGCGATCCTTTACCTCTGGGAATTGAGCAATGCTCTCGTGCTTGCCGACATAGTTGATATGCTCGTAAATCTCATCCGCAAGGATGTAAACTTGTGGGTGCTTTGCCAAAACAGCGGCCAATCCCTTCAACTCCTCCTTTGAATATACGCTACCTGTTGGGTTGGAAGGAGAGCAAAGGATGATCATTTTAGTTTTAGGGGTGATGGCTGCCTCCAATTGGGAAGGGGTGATCTTGAAGTTTTGCTCCAAGCCAGCCTCTACAATCACATTGGTACCCTCTGCCAATTTCACCATCTCAACGTAACTTACCCAGTAAGGAGCAGGAACGATGACTTCGTCGCCAGGACCTACAAGGCACATGATCGCATTGCATACAGCTTGTTTTGCTCCGTTTGAGCAAACGATTTGGCTTGGGTCGAACTCCAAACCATTCTCTTTTTTCAACTTCTCAGCGATTGCTTTTCTCAATGGCATGTAGCCTGGCACTGGTGAGTAGAAAGAGAAATTATCGTCGATAGCCTTTTGTGCAGCGGCTTTGATGTGCTTAGGTGTGGTGAAGTCTGGTTCTCCTACACTAAGGTTGATTACATCGATGCCTTGTGCCTTGAGCTCTTGGCTCTTTTGGGACATGGCAAGCGTCTCTGACGGTGATAAGGCTGCTAAACGAGCTGATACTTGATCCATTTTACGTCTATTAATTATTTTGTTTATAAATATATGCCGTTTATTTCCAAATGTTTAGGCGTGGATTTCACCTCTGCCCAAAAATTTGTGCAAAATTACATCATTTTTTTGAACCAAACAAATGCTTTGCGAAAAGAATTTTTGACCTCCTCTTCTAATTGCCGCATTTGATCAACCTTGTGGTTTGCAACGACTTACGGGTTCTGATCTCCACGATGTACATACCTCGCTCCCAAACATTGGTGTCAATTTGCGTCTCTTTGGCCATCGGTTCCTCTTTGAAAAGGAGTCTTCCCGTCATATCGTAGATGTTGAGATGTTCCATCGTTTCCGAGGATTTGATGGTGACTTGGTCAACCGTTGGGTTAGGGTAGAGCTGCAAGCAGAGTGACTCTGTTTGGATATTGATGATGCCCGTCGTGTCCTTCACACCGTTCTTTTTGCCTGGTGACGGATTGTGCTCCAACGGATCGGTCGTGAATACCACCCACTCATCCGCACCGTCGCTCTCTCTGCCGTAGGATTCGTTCATGCCTGTGGTGATTAGGTCGATGCAATCCACGAGTACGCTATCAGGACGGGCTATGCAAAGGGTGGATAGTGTATCCTTCCCAATTTTGAATTGAAGGTAGTCGGGTCCGATGAGGTTCTTGCCGACGGCTCGGAACACTTTGTGCTCTTTCGGCCCTATGGTCATTCTGCCATAACCAGCGGGGATCGTGCTCTCCTTTGCGATGGAGTCGCCTCGCTTCAGAAGGAATGTGTAGCCTGTGAGGTCGATGTTCTTCTCTCCGTAGTTGTATATTTCGATCCAAGGGGTATATTCTCCGCGGGCGTCAGGGTATTGCGAGAGTCCGTTGAGATTGGTGCTGATTTCGTTGATCATGATCGTAGGCAAAGAATCCTCCTCGGTTGCCGTGGCGGGACGGAAGGTGGCGGTGATGGTGCCTGGCCCCACCATTGTGCCTACCCAAATGTTGGGGATGCCGATTCTGCTGTCCGTCGTGTCTTCTGACGCGACGAAAACGGTGTCTGACGAGAATTTCCACGCCGCAAACTCATATCCCTCCGGCGCTTGGGCAATCACCTCCAACTCATATCCTTTGAAATATTTGCCCTTGAATTTTTGAATCTTCTCTCCATTCATAAACAGGGTGGCTTTCTCCATCTCCGATTGGATGGTGAGGCTTGTAGTGTCGGTTCCTCCTACATAGGACATAAGGTGCTTGTAGATGTTGACCGGTCTGTTCAGTGCGAACTTTTTCATCGACCCCGCGGCATCCGATGCCTTCTTTCCGAAGCAGACTTGGTACTCCGGATTCAATACGGTAGTGATGCTATCGAAGACGGCTGTGATCCGCTCTTGGGTAAAGGTGGTGGATAGGTGGATCAAATATTTGGTAGTGAACTTTCTCTCGAACATCTTGTTTCGCTTCAATCCGTCGAATATCTCGGTCATCCACGAGCGGTTGTTGGCCCATTGTGTGTTGCCGTCGCCGGAACACCATTTGATCATATTCTTGGTGAAAGAACCTAAATATTCATATCCGGGAAGCCCCAATCCGAAATCGGTGTCGAAGAGCATCCATCTGAACTTTCCGCCATCTTTTTCCCGCCAGATCTTCGTGTTGTTGCCGGGCCAGTCTGTGTTGACGATGAATTGTTGGAAGATATTGTAGTCCACATACTCGTCCATATCCATTCTGGCGCAGGCTCCCTCGTAATATTCGGTCGGATCCATTTTCCAGAACTGGTTGATGTGTTTGGTCAAGTTGGTATAGGCATCTTTGGTGCCGACGCTGGCGCGTATGCCTAATTGGTCGGAGAGGGTGATCAAGTCTATCTTATCCTCCTCGATGTCGTGATTGGCCTCGATGTAGTCGGCGTTGGTTCGCTCGTTCAAATTCATCAACCCTTGATAGACTCCGTTGATGTAGTAGGCGATGGGTTGGTAGGCTTGGTAATCGATGTTCATGTCGGTGGCCAGGCTTTGCATCAGACCGTCGCGGAAGCGTACCTTGTTGTAGGCTGTGCCTCCGTTGCGGATGTGGATCGCCCGATGTGTCACGTTAGGCTTGGATGCGAAAAAGTGGTAGCCGAAGGTGTCCACACCTGTCTTTTTGCTCGTCTTCACAGCGAGTGATTTGATCTTCTCTGTGCGGGAACAGCCGCCCTCCACGTGGGCCTCGGCCAACTGGGAGACAACAGCTTCTCCATTGACGAAGTATTCAAAATGGATCGGACGTTTCCAGTCCCTGTTGTAGTTCGCCTTGGTACTGGTACAGCTCTTCTCTCCGCGCACACCGTTGGTGCCGATCACGCAAATGCCCACGGTATCGCTATAAAAATAGGCGGAATCGACTGTGATGGAAACAATGGGTAGCGTGAATCCGCCATATTGGCTGTGGACTTCGTCCACGAAAAGGAACGAGACGGTGTTGACTTTGCTGGGAAGCTTGTCCGCTTCGTAGGCGATGCATCTCACATTGGCGTTGCTGCCGATGTAGATAGGACCACTGTATATCTTTCCGTTGGAAGAGGATGGTTCGCTTCCGTCTGTCGTGTAGTAAACGGTGGCTCCCTCCGCGATTTGTTCCAAGGTCAGTTCGATCGGCTCGTCGAGTACGCCTCCTTTGTGGCTGAAAAGTGGTGCGACGCTGCGGGCGGTGGCGACATCCGTGTAGGCGGCGCTGTTCTCTTCTCCCGGTGTGGAAGCCATGTATCCTAAAGCGCCCTCCTTGTAACCATAGGATAGGTTCACATCCATTGCGTCGTATGCGAAGGAGTCTATCTTTTCGCTTCCGTGGTAGATGACGATGGATCCGCCGTCAGCGTCCAATTTGTAGGGTGCGTGGCCCGCGAGAGTGGATTCGTCCATCCAGATGACGTCGTTAGGACCGACCTTTATGTCGGAGTTGATTCGCCAGCGCCACTTCTCTTCGATCTTCCCTTTGATCGCTCTTTTGCCATAATGGATGATGAGGTGGTCGTTCAGATTGACGGAGTCGCCTTGCGTGTCGAACTCGATGTAGTTGGAGAAGTTGTAGTTCCCCCTGTTCATGACAGCGGATAAGTTGCTTGTGGAAATTTCGTTGATTTTCACATCCGCGGAGGCGGATAGGCCACATAAAATGGCGGCGCTTATTGTTAAAAACACTCTTTTAACCATAAAAGATATTCTTTAGTATTATCAGGAAACTTCGCGAAAGTAGTGCTTTCTAATTGGAAATCAAAACATGGGTTGCATAAATACTAAAATTTGTGAAATGATTTTTTCTCTACGCTTTTATGTCTACTTTTGTATGTCAGTTGATGCTAAATATGGTTGAAACCTATAATTGATGTTGTTTTGGAGAATGTGCAATTACAAATATTAGGAGCCGGATCGGCCGTTCCTACAAAGAAGTTTTCTCACCCGTCACAGGTGCTCTCCTTGCGGGAGAAGGTCTTTATGATCGACTGCGGTGAGGGAACGCAACACCAGGTGAGGCGTTTCGGTGTACGCGTCTCCCGACTCAACCATATCTTTATTTCCCACCTGCACGGCGACCATTGCTTCGGTTTGGTCGGTCTGCTCTCCACATTGGATACGCAAGGAAGAACGGGCGATGTCTATATCCACTCCCATCCCGAACTAGAGGAATTGTTGCGTCCTATGATCGCTTTCTTCTGCAAAGGGTTGTCGTTCAATATCTTTTTCGTGCCTTTTTCTCCTACCGATACCGAACTGATTTATGATGATAAATCGTTGACGGTGACGGCTTTCCCGATGAAGCACTCCGTGCGGTCGTCTGGGTTCCTTTTTAAGGAAAAGGAGAAGGAGCGGCACATGAATTCCGAACTGATCAAATACTTTCAGGTGCCTGTCTCACAGATTCCGCTTATCAAGCAAGGGGCGGACTTCACCACGGCGGATGGGGAGGTGATCCCTAATTGGCAACTGACCACGCCGCCCACGCCCTCCAAGAGTTTCGCCTACTGTTCGGACACCGCCTATACGGAGAAATTTTTGGCGCATATCGACGGTGTGGATTGCCTTTTTCATGAGGCTACTTTCCTCCAGAAGGATATCGCGGCGGCGAAAAAAACGCTCCACTCCACGGCTCAGCAAGCGGCTACCATCGCCAAGATGGCGCAGGTGAAGCAATTGATCATCGGTCACTATTCGGCCCGTTACGACGATCCGACTGAATTGTTGGCGGAAGCGAAGAGCGTTTTCGAAGCCACGGATTATGCGGCGGATGGCAAGACCTTTATTTTTTGAAAATTGGTGTGAATATTTTAGATTACGGCAGTATGGCTCTTTTCAAACGGTTTGTGAAATGTTGCATGACGCTTCTTCTCGTTATGGCGGGAAGTAGCCTCTCCGCATTTGCTGCCAAGACGGTCATCACAGGTGTGGTGCGGGATTCGGCCTCCAAGGTCACGCTTCCGTATACGGCCGTCTATTTTGAGGAGAGTGGGAATGGTACCGCCGCCGATGCCAATGGAAACTTTATCCTGACCACCGAGGAGTCGGGTGAGTTGGTATTCTCTATGATGGGCTACAAGGAGAAGCGCGTCCTCATCAAGGCTGATGGCGCAAAGCGTTTCTTGAAGGTGGATTTGCCGATGGAAGAGTACGAATTGGGTGCGGTGGAGGTGACCAGACGCCGACGTCAGCACTATTCCAAGAAGAACAACCCTGCGCTTGAATTAGCCCGCAAGGTAATCGAACTAAAGGATAGTAGCTCCGTCTATCGTAAACCCTATTTCAGCTGCGATAAATACCAAAAGATCACCTATGCGTGGAATGGCTTTGAGGCGGGAAAATTTGGTCTGTTGAAGAAGCGGTTCGGTTTTTTGTACGATCATATTGACACGACGGAACGAGGAAACTCGATCCTCCCGCTTGGTTTGAGGGAGGTCTCCTCCTCCCTTTATTGGCAAGGAGAGACGGGTAAGAGCCGCACGATGGTCCATGCCAAGAAGTTCAGCGGAATCGATGAGTTGTTGCCGCAAGAGAGTGTGCAGAACACGCTCACGGAGCTTTTCCAAGATGTGGATATCTTCCAAAATGACATTGTCTTGTTGTCCAACCACTTTGTCAGCCCATTGTCCAATGTGGCTCCGACCTTTTACAAGTATTATGCGCTGGATACATTGGAGATAGATGGTGTCCGTTGCGTCAATTTGGCCTTCACACCCTATACGACGGAGGCTTATGGTTTCTTAGGCAGCCTCTACATCGCGCTCGACTCGACCTACGCCTTGAAGCGAGCCCGTTTTAATTTACCGAAGGATATCAACCTCAACTTTGTCCAAAGTATGTATTTCGAGCAGGACTTCGACTATGCGGAGGATGGCACCCGCTTGCTGACGAGGGATTTTGTCAGTGTGGAATTTTTTGTGCCGGCTGCGCCTCGTGTCTATGGCGAGCGTCTGAACTCCTATCGTGATTATCGTTTCGAAGAACCGAAAGAGCGTTTTCTTTTCGATTTACCCAATCCTGTCTTGGATATGTCGGAAGCCAATACGGTCAACGATGCGGGGTGGGAAAATCTTCGTCACCAATCGCTCTCCGAGCAGGAGTCGCGTACCCAACTGATGATGAAGCAGTTGAGGCAAGTGCCCTTCTATCGCTTTTTGGAGGGTACGGTGAAGATATGTACCAATAACTTTATCCCTACCGACAAAGTGAATAGCCAGTTCGACATCGGACCGGTTTTCTCGATGTTGTCGAGCAATGATTTGGAGGGGTTCCGTCTTCGTTTCGGAGGCGAGACCACCACGGCTTTTGACAAGCACTTTTTCCTCTCTTCCTATATCGCATACGGTTTCAAAGATCATCGCCCGAAGGGAATGGGTTCGATAGAGTATTCGTTCGTCGATAAGAAAAAGTATCATGTGGAGTTCCCTGTACACTCCCTGAAGGTCTATTGCAAATACGATGTGGATAAGGTGGGTGACGAGTATTATGGCACCTCTGGTGGTAATCTTTTCACCTCTTTGTTGAGTAGGGTGGACGACCGAAACGCTATCTATGCGCGGGAAGCTGGTCTCTCTTATTTGCGGGAATTGTATTCAGGCCTCTCCTTTTCTGCCAATTATCAATACAAGACATCCTATTCAACCTTTCTGACCAATTTCCAACGCTTTGATAAAGGGGGAGAGGTGCGGGATCTTGATTCCTATTCCATGAGCTTCTTTAAGGTGAATGCCCGTTTCGCTCCCAAGGAGAAGTTTTACCAAAGCCGTCAGTACCGGTATAATCTGGACAAGGAGGTCCCTGTGATCATGCTTTCCCATTCGTTTGCGAAGAGGGGTTTGCTGGGCTCTGATTATAGTTGCAACAAGACGGAGTTGAGCTTCGAGAAGCGTGTTTGGTTCTCCTTCTTCGGGTATGCCGATTTGCTCTTCCGAGGTGTGAAGGTGTGGAACAAGGGCGTTCCATACACTTTGTTGGACGTTCCAAGTGTGTCGCCTTCCTATTTCGTTGACAATGATGCCTTTAATTTGATGGATCCAGTGGAGTTCATCAATGATCAATCCTTGTTCTGGAACATTACCTACTATATGAACGGTTTGTTGTTTAATCGAATCCCCGTCATCCGAAAATTACAGTTGCGGGAGGTCTTTACCTTCAAAGGTATTTGGGGAAGCCTTCGTGATGAGAATAATCCAAATGGTAGTGGTGATCGTACCGGCCTTTTCGCCTTTCCTGGGAAGACCTATGTGATGGAGGGAAAGCCCTATATGGAGGTTGGTGTTGGTATTGAGAATATCTTGAAGGTGCTGCGCGTCGATTATGTCTGGCGTTTGACCTACCGGGATCACGAGGAGGTCTCTAAAGGCGGCATCAGAGTGGGCGCCCATTTTAATTTTTAAGGTACATACGCTATCTACGCTCTCTCCCCGCATATACTCGCCACTGTCGTGTCGTGTATGAATAGCTAACCAACGCAAATAATAGCGTCAGAAATATACAAAGCATTATCTTTTTCATGGACTAGACCTGTTTTAATATTATATAATTCCTTGCGTGTTAAATCATAGTTTCGGAATAGGACGATTTGAGAGATCGCCTACCTACCGCTTTGCCAATGGTAGTATTTCTACAAATCGTAATACGTTTTTAAGGTTATATAATTCCTTGTATGTTAAATCGAATTACTTATCACTGATTTAGCTTTTCCTCCTTCACTAAAAGGAAATGACCATCCCTACTAATTATGTATTCTCTGTTATAATTAATTTGATGGCTAAATTTCCTCTCCTTTTTTGAATTATTAATATAGTAATACTCTTTTCTCAATATTTTAATTAGATTATCTTCTATCGTACAATACTGCCTCCATCCTATTTCACCATTAGGCGATTGATTAGATAAGGGATCATTGCGCCCATAAACTAATAAACAATCTATAGGAGCGCCTAATTCATCGTATATAGCCATGTAAACACACTCTCCACACCCTGTCAACAATTCATCCCTTGCAATTAACAATATAACAAATGGCACTTCTGAAAAATGAAGTCTTGACAAAGCTATATATCCTGAAAAGCATTTCTCATTCTCATTAATTGGAACAAAACCATTAATAAAATTCTTTGAATATTTTTCATCAATAATTCTTTCCCATGGTTTTTTCAAATCAGTACTTTCATAAGGACATCCTTCATAATCTGTCATATAAAATGGCAACAAAAAATGAGGGTATAGATTTACAAACTGATTGAAATCTTGACACCGAGAATATGTGCCATAAAATATTATGAAAATTATTGTTACAAACTTCTTCATTCTATCTAATTTTTAGTTTTAAAGTTTTAATATTATATAATTCCTTGCGTGTTAAAACTTTTAAGTCGTATTTCGTTGAAACATAATGTCTTATAGCTGTTTTCTTCTGAAAAAAAATTCAACATTCTCCAAAGGCGAAACAATTTTCCCTCAATTTTTTTTCGCAAGACATATGATACAGCGAATGCTCATTTTGCTTGTCCCCCACAAATATAATGCTTTAATCTTTTATAATAACAATGATTACATCGAGCATTCGTTAGAAAAAAACGATGATTCTATTGGTGGTTTTGTTGATAAATATTTGACCTCAATCTGTCAAATACCGAAATTTTTTGCTAACTTTAAAAGTTGAATCATTTTATAAACTCATCAAAATTTTTTGAGTTATGGATATGTTAAGACTGATTAAGAATGACCAATGGCTGAAACCCTATCAGAATGCCATTTTAGGACGGTATAAATATTATATGAAGCGTGCCGCCGAATTGTGCGGAACACAATCCTTGTCCGATTTTTCGTCGGGTTACCTCTATTTCGGACTTCATAGAGAGGCTAAGCGATGGGTATTCCGTGAATGGGCGCCCAATGCGGAGCGCATCTTCTTGATCGGAGACTTTAACGGATGGCGTGAAGAGCCTGCCTATGAGTTGAAAAAGATGAAGAATGGTGTCTGGCAAGCCGAATTGCCGGAGGATGCCATGAGACATGGTGAGCTTTACAAAATGAAGGTCTATTGGGAAGGCGGATGTGGCGAACGCATCCCCGCATGGGCCAACCGTGTGGTACAAGATGAGGAGACGAAACTTTTCAGCGCACAGGTTTGGGCGCCGGAAAAGCCCTATAAATTTAAGGTCAAGCGTTTTAAACCTTCTGTTTCCCCCTTGTTGATTTATGAGTCGCATGTGGGTATGTCGGGAGAGGCGGAGCGTGTCTCCACTTATCGTGAGTTCAGGGAAAATGTCCTGCCTCGCATCGTTGCGGATGGATACAACTGCGTGCAGATCATGGCGATTCAGGAGCATCCATACTATGGTTCCTTTGGCTATCATGTCTCCAGTTTCTTCGCACCCTCATCCCGCTTTGGTACGCCGGAGGAGTTGAAGGAGTTGATCGATGCAGCCCATGAGATGGGTTTGGCGGTGATCATGGATTTGGTGCATTCCCATGCGGTGAAGAACGTGAATGAAGGTTTGGGTTGCCTGGATGGTACCCGCTATCAATATTTCCATGACGGTCCAAAAGGCGAACATCAACAATGGGACTCTTTCTGTTTCAATTATGGCAAGAACGAGGTGATCCATTTCTTGCTTTCGAACTGTAAATATTGGATGGAGGAGTTTAATTTCGACGGTTTCCGTTTTGATGGTGTCACCTCCATGATCTATTTGGATCATGGAATGGGTAGTTCCTTCTCGAACTATTCGGACTATTATAGCCCTAACCAAGATGGTGATGCTATTTGTTACCTTACCTTGGCTAACCAGTTGATTCACGAGGTGAATCCTCGTGCGATCACCATCGCGGAGGATGTGAGTGGTATGCCAGGTCTCGCCGCGAAGATCAGTGATGGCGGTATGGGCTTCGACTATCGTTTGGCGATGGGCGTCCCTGATTTCTGGATCAAGACCATTAAGGAGTGTCGTGACGAGGAGTGGAAACCGGGCCATATCCTATGGACCCTGACCAACCGTCGAAAGGATGAGAAGGTAATCTCCTATGCGGAGAGCCACGACCAAGCCTTGGTGGGCGATAAGACATTGATATTCAGATTGGCTGATGCCGATATGTATTGGCACATGTCCAGATTGTTCGACTCTTCCTATATGGTGGACCGGGCCATTGCGTTGCACAAGATGATCCGCCTCATCACCCTCACCACCACCAATGGTGGATATCTGAACTTTATGGGTAATGAGTTCGGCCATCCTGAATGGGTGGATTTTCCTCGTGAAGGAAATGGCTGGTCGTACAAATATGCGAGACGCCAGTGGCACTTGGTGGATGATACTGATTTGAAATACAAATATTTGGGCGATTTTGACAAAGCGATGATCAATTTGATTCGTGAGTCTCGCAGGTTCAATGAGTCTTCCATTGTTGAGTTGTGGGACAAGTCGGATGACCAGGTATTGGCCTTCCGTCGTAAGGACTTGGTCTTTGTCTTTAATTTCCACCCATACAAATCATTCACCGATTATGGCATCTTGACCGAGAAGGGAGAGTATGAGATGGTGCTCAACACGGATGACAAGGAGTTCGGTGGATTTGGATTGGTGGACGATAGCCAAGCTCATTTCACGCAATCGGAGGAGAAACCTCGCCCTGATGGCAAGGAGTGGTTGCTGCTCTATTTGCCAGCCCGTTCCGCTTGCGTGTTGAGGCTAAAAGATGCGGAGGAGTGAGTTGCGTAACTTAAAAAACAAGTTGATGAAAAAGAGATTATTTTTTTTGCTGTCTATATGGATGATGTTCTTCGTGGATGTTTTTGCGGTGAAACATTATCATGAAGTTAAAATATTCGAGGAGATTGGAAGCACCTCGTGGATCCATTTGAAGAAGGGGGTAGAGGAGGCTCGCGCCAAGAAGGTGGATGGCATATTCATTCACATGAACACTTATGGCGGTTTGGTGAACTATGCCGATTCCATGCGCACATTGATTATCAATTGTGAAATTCCGGTCTATGTGTTTATCGACAACAATGCGGCCTCTGCCGGAGCCTTGATCTCCATAGCGTGTGACAGCATCTATATGCGGGAGGGAGGAAACATAGGCGCCGCTACGGTGGTAAACGATAATGGCGAGAAGATGCCGGATAAGTACCAGTCGTATATGCGCTCCACCATTCGTTCGACGGCGGAGAGCCACGGAAAGGTGAAGGTTGTGGTAAATGGTGACACGGTGGAGAAGTGGCGTCGTGATCCGCTCATTGCGGAGGCAATGGTGGACGAACGGGTTGTCGTGCCTGGTATCGTGGATTCCACCAAGATTTTGACCTTTACCGCCAATGAGGCGATGGCGAATGGTTATTGCGAGGGAAAATACAACTCTATCCCCGAAATCATTTTGCAGGGGTTCCATGAGGATGATTATGAGTTGACCTCCTATAAGGCAACTCTATTCGATAGCATTTTGGGCTTCTTGACCAGTCCTGTTTTGCAGGGTTTCTTGATTATGATAATCATCGGAGGCATCTATTTTGAGATGCAGACACCTGGTATTGGCTTCGCCTTGTTGGCTTCGGTTGTTGCCGCGATGCTCTATTTCGCTCCGCTCTATTTGGACGGACTGACCGATTTATGGGAGGCTGTTCTGTTCTTGATTGGAGTTGTCCTGCTACTGCTGGAAATCTTTGTGATACCGGGATTCGGTGTGGCGGGCATCTTGGGTATTATCTTCATTGTGGCGGGACTGACGTTGAGCCTTTTGCCGAATGATCTATTCGATTTCGGAGGTGTCTCGTGGAGTGCTACCTATACCGCTCTGATCACGGTGTTGCTCGCTATGGTCGGCTCTTTCGGCTTGGTGGCTTTCTTGGCTTCCAAGATCGGAACGGACGGAATCTTCAAGAATTTGGCATTGACAAAATCCCAAGATAACGAAGAGGGGTATGTAAGTAATAATGTCTCGCTGAACGCATTGGCCGGTAAGGTGGGTGTGACGGAGACGGATCTTCGCCCAGCAGGTAAGGTGATGGTGGAAGGTGAAATTTACGATGCTGTCGCCGAAAACGGATTCATCAACAAGGGAGAAGAGGTGATTGTCCGAAAATATGAGATGGGACAAATGTATGTAAGATTGAAATAGAGAGAGATGGCTATCAATAAATTTGTGTTGAAGAATGGGTTGCGTGTCGTCCATCAAGAGGAGAGCGCTTCTCCGATGGTGGTGATTAATACCCTGTATGATGTGGGGGCTAAGGATGAGGATCCCGACCATACGGGTTTCGCCCATCTGTTCGAACATTTGATGTTTGGTGGTTCCATTAACATTCCCTCATACGACGAGCCTATCCAAAATGCGGGAGGCGAGGACAACGCATGGACTTGCGAGGATTTCACCAATTATTATGTGATGATTCCCGCCTCCAATGTGGAGGTTGCCCTTTGGTTGGAGTCGGACCGTATGTTGAGCCTCAATTTTAGTCAAAAGAGTTTGGATGTGCAGCGCAACGTGGTATGCGAAGAGTTTAAACAACGTAATTTGAACCAACCCTATGGCGATGTTTCGCATTTGGTGAGAAGCATGGTCTTTAAGAGACATCCCTATGCGTGGCCGACCATTGGTAAAGAACTTTCGCATATTGAAAATGCCACTTTGGATGAGGTGAAGCAATTTTTCTTCTCACACTATGCACCTAACAATGCGATCCTATCCGTGGTGGGCAATATCTCCTTCGAGGAGACCAAACGGTTGGTGGAGAAGTGGTATGGGGATATTCCTCGCCGGGATGTCCGTCTCCGTCAGTTGCCGGAGGAACCGAAACAGACCGAATCGAGACGGATGGAGGTGGAGCGCAACGTGCCGGCCAGTATGATTTACAAGGTGTACCATGTTTGTGGCCGATTGGAGAAGGATTACTTTGTCTCTGATATTATTTCAGATGTGTTGTCTAATGGAAAATCATCCCGACTTTACCAAAAGTTGGTGAAGGAGCGTCCGCTGTTCACGGAGGTCAATGCCTATATTTCCGGCGATATTGAGACGGGAATGTTCTATGTGGTGGGACTTTTGGCGGAAGGCACCTCTTTTGAAGAGGCGGAGGCTGCCTTGGAGGCGGAGCTGAAATTGCTTTGCGATGAGTTGGTGCCCGTGTCAGAACTGGATAAGTGGAAAAATAAATATGAAGCGACGCAAGTGTTGGAGAATATGACGCTTTTGAAACGGGCGAATAATTTGGCGTATTATGAACTGTTGGGGGATGCTAATCTGATGTACGAAGAGGTGGAGAATTACCGCAAGGTGACGCCTCAGGATCTGCAACGTTACGCCAGAGAGGTGTTTGTTCCGGAAAATTGTTCCACATTGATTTATAAGGCGAAGAAACAATAGGAGGATATTTCCCTCTTGATATTAAATATTAGATTGAGTGCGTGATGATTTGACCGAATGTCAGATTATCGCGCATTTCTTGTTAGAAATAGCCTGTTAAGAGACTACTGTGTCGGATGATGACACAAAATCACTAATGTTTGGAATTTTTTTCCTCATCTATTTCCAGAATATGCGCTAAAATTGTAACTTGAAAAGTGGGGAAAATATAGAACTTTTTTCGTCGCGTAAAAATGAATTGGGAGTGTTGGCTATCCTATGAAAATAGGATGTCAACGATTAATAATAAACTAATACTTATTAATATCATGAGAACAATTTACAAATCGATCGTTGTATCCGCCATTGGCGCGATGCTTTCCGTATCGGCTGTCGCTCAGACTCTTCCTGGTGTGAAAAGCGAAATCTATGTGAATGGAAAGAAACGTACCATTGATGTCTATGCGCCTAATGGAATGGGGGAGAACAGACCGATGGTGATTTCCGCCCACGGTATGGGCCAGGATATCGCTTACCAGAAACAACAGTCCCGTTGGGACCAGGTGGCTGACACCGCAAAATTCCTTGTCGTTTATCCTCAGTCGGATGGATCCACTTGGAACTTGGACGGCAATGGCGCCGATATCGCCTTTATCAAGGCCATCATCAAGGAGATGAGCAATAAGTATAAGATTGACTTGGACCGTGTCTATATGTCAGGCTTCTCCATGGGAGGTATGCTTACCTATGCTGTGGCCAACAATATGGCGGACCAAATCGCCGCATGCGCCCCAGTGTCTGGTTATCCAATCGGTGACAAGACCGCGAAACCATCAAGGCCAATTCCTATTATCCATACCAACGGTGATAAGGATGATGTGGTGCATTATGAACCATGGAGCGGTACATTCAATGGCATGTACCAAAACCAACAAGGCGCTTATGCGCAGGCGGAGTCTTGGGCCAAGGCTAATGGTTGTGACGCAACTCCTGTAGAGTCTGTTGTGGATGGAGCCGCTACCCGTTACTTATGGAAAAACGGTAAATGTGGTGTGGAGGTTTGTCTGAACAAGGTATATGGTAAAGGACACTGGCCATCCAACGATAAGTATCACTCCGTTCGTGAGATTTGGAAGTTCATCAGCCGTTTCTCTTTAAAATGTGGAGAGGTAGGCGTTGGTGGAGGTTCCACTCCAGTTGAGCCTGAAGAGGTTGCGCCATACAATGGATCTCCTGCCGTCATTCCTGGAAAGGTTGAGGCTGAGGAGTATGATTTCGGCGGACAAGGCGTCTCTTACAACGATAAGGATACCGAGAACCGAGGTGAGGCGTTCCGTAAGGATGGTGTGGATATCTACAAAGGCGCCTCTGGATTTGTTGTAGGATACAACCAGGCCGATGAGTGGTTGAACTATACCGTGGATGTGCAGGAGACCTCCAAGTACAAGGTTTCAGTTTCCGCCGCTACAGATAATGCGAATGCCTCTTTCCAATTGTTGATCGATGGCAAGGCGGTGACGGGTACTGTCTCCGCTCCTAATACGGGAAGCTTTACCAGTTTCTCCACAGTGGTCGCTCGTACCAGCGAGATCTCCGCTGGGCAACACACGCTTCAGTTGAAGGTGGTGGGCGATTGGTTCGATATTGATAACATGACCTTCGAGAAGTATGAGTCTAACGGCAACGAGCCATACGACGATAATGGTTGTGTAGTGGGTAAGCGTGACGAGACCGAATTGGCTGCTCTCTTCTCCTCCATCCGTTTGAGTAATGAGAATCCTAAGGTGAAGCCTACCACCAACCACAACCCAATCATGACGCAACGTTATGGCGCGGATCCATGCGCGATGGTTTATGGAGACTCTGTCTATATTTACATGACTCATGATATTTACGAGTACGAAAACGATGGTCGAACCATTAAGAGCAATGGATATGGAAAGATTACCGAGATTGTCTGTCTCGCTTCCGCAGACCTTGTGAACTGGACCGACCACGGACCGATGAAGGTGGCTGGTAATGGCGGTATCTCCAAGGCTGTCAACTCTTGGGCGCCAACCGCTTGCCATGCTAAGATCAATGGTAAGGATCGTTTCTTCCTCTATTTCGCGAACAATGGTAACGGTATCTATGTGGTGGCAGCGGACACTCCTTACGGACCATGGGAGGATGTGAAGAATGGTCAAGGTTTGATCACTCGTTCCACGCCAAACTGCGGTAATGTGACTTGGTTGTTCGACCCAGCTGTCTTGGTGGACGACGACGGCACAGGTTACCTCTACTTCGGTGGTGGTGTGCCTGATGGCAAGCAGGCTGATCCAGGTACTGCCCGTATCGCCAAGTTGGGCAAGGACTTTATCAGCATCGATGGAACTCCTACAACATTGAACCCTCCATACCTCTTCGAGGATGCTGGTATCAACAAGATTGGTAAGAACTATGTTTACTCATACTGTACCAACTGGAACACGGGAGGCAACAACATTGGCATCAGCAATGCGGTGATCTCCACGATGGTCTCCACTAGTCCAATGTCAGGATTCAAGTACGACCGCAAGGTGTTCGATAATCCTTCCAAGTGGTTGGGTGATAATGGTAACAACCACCATGGATTCTTCAAGTTCAAGGATAAGTGGTATATCTGTTACCATAGCCAATGGATTCAGAACCAAATCGGCGTGAAGGGTGGATATCGTTGCTCACACGTCGATTATGCGGACGTGGATGAGTCTGCGGGTAGAATCAATGGTGTGTCAGCCGGTACCACAAAGGGTGTGGCCCAAGTAACACCGGTGGATGCGACCAAGACCATTCAGGCGGAGTGCTTCGCTTGGCAGAGTGGTATCGAAGTGAATTATGTGGGTAGAACTACTGGTATGGCTGTCAAGGGTAAAGATGGCGCATGGATCGGAGTCTGCGGTGTTAAGGCGCAAGGTGTGAATCGATTCAAGGCTCGCGTCTCCGCACCATGTGGAGGTGCCATCAGAATCACCAAGGGTTCCGCGAATGGTGCGGTGCTAGGTTACTTGAATGTTGAGGCTAACACCTCTTACGAGGAGTTCGAGTGTAAGTTGGCCTCCGATCTTCCAACTTCCACTGATTTGTTCTTTACATTCAGTGGTGACTTGAGCTTTGATTCATGGAGCATGTTCTATGCGGATCCTACTGATGTGGAGTCGATCGATATCTCTTCGTCCACGCTGACGGTGGAGCCTAATCCTGCGAGGGAGATGGTTGTCGTTAGCGGTTTGTCGGAAGGCGATCTTGTCTCGATTGTCTCTATGAACGGTGCTGTGGTGAAGCAATTTGTGGCTGATGCGGAATCTGTGGAGGTCATCGTCTCTGATCTTGCGTCAGGTGTCTATGCTGTGTCGAATGGCGCAAAGATAACCAAAATGATAAAGGAGTGATTCCGATAGATTTCTCGTCACATAGGACGATATAAGAAAACCCCGTACATCTGATGTGCGGGGTTTTTATTTGGGGAGATGCCGTGCGTGCGGGTTTGTTATCGCCGCTTAATCTTTGGCTGAAATATAGGCTTGGTCGATCATCAATGGCAGTAGGCCCTCATCTACTTTCATGTTTTGTAGTAAATGTTTATCCTCCTCCATCATCTCCGTAAAACGTTTGGTGTCACCTGCCAATTTCTTGATGCATTGCGCATAGCATTGAACCGCCTCCTGGATTTTGCCTAAAGCGAATTCGATGTGTCCAAGGTTTAACCAGTCGTGTTGGTCTCTTTCGCCTTCCGCGATTTTGGACGCGTATTTCTCCGCCTGAGGCAATTTGCCGATGGAGAGTGCGCACCATGCGATGGGTCTCCAAACCTTTTGGTCGCTCTCGGATAGATATTCAATCTTGAAAAAGGTGCTGAGCGCCTCTTCGTAACGTTCCATTCCTAATAATGCGTGGCCAATGTTGAGTTGGGTGTTCAAATCGTCCGGATCAAGGCGTTCCGCCTCTCGAAAGTAGTGAAGCGCCTCCTCTGTGTGGCCTAATAACTTGTGGCAGGCGGCAATCTTTTTTATGGTCCAAATATTGCCCGTCTTGATGGTGTCGGACTTCTCGAAATAGGAGAGCGCCGTCTCGTAGTCACCTAACTTCTGGCAGCAGAATCCACACTTTTGTAATAGTTCCGTATTGTTGGGATCTTTTTCCAAAAGTGTCTCGAATACCATTCTCGCCTCTTCTGTGAACTCTTTTTTAAAGTAGAGTTCTCCGACGGTGCGTAACGTCTGCGCTTTATCGGGCAACGACTCCACATAGTAGGTCTTGTGGAAATATAGTTTCCAATTGAATATATCAATGAAATCCACGGTGTGCCTGCCCAATTTCAAGAATCGGTAGAGATCCTGGATGTACTGGTTGCTGATGTTCTCTCTCTTTATCTCGCCGCCTATTCGGTTCATATCGGCGCCCATTGCCTTGATTTGTTCCGCCTCCTCCGTGAAGGATTGGGTTAGCATCTCCTTTTGGTTGTCTGGAATGTGTGCCAAACTGATCATCATCGAGTATTTGTCCGAATTGCAGAAGATAGGACTGCTCAATACGTTGTGAAAGAGCGAATTGGACAATTCGTTGGTGAAGAATGATGGTGTTTGCGAGTGGATGTCGAATGGGCGGAACCAGTTGGCCGTGTCGTTGAAGAAAGAGAAGCTCTTCATCTCTTTGAAGGTGCCGAGGAATACGTCTGATCCCTCCATTTGCATCTCCGAGAATTGCTGGATTTTGTCCGTAATGCCACCGTTCTTGTCGATGATATTTTGCCATTCCGGATTGGCGTCCAAGGTCGGTTTGCCCGATTTGATCCAATCGTCTATTTTGAGTTTCTCCTTGATGAGCGGTGTCAACTTAGCCATTTCAGGGAGTATCACCTCGTTGATCTGTTTCGTCAGCTTCTCTGTCTCTTTGCTTCTGATGACTTGGAGAAAGATGTTCTGTATGTTGCTGCTCACCTCACTCCGTTCCGTCCAAGCGATGCTCCGCTCTTTGAGATTGTTGTAGAGCGGTAGCCTTAGGTTGTGGATGTAGGCGCAGATGACGAAACCTGTGATAGCACGCTGTTTCACCTGCTCGGATGCCGAGAGTTCGTATGTGTCGATGAGCACCATGAATTTCCGCTCGTCGAAGATACGCATCAAACTGAGCGTCAAGGCGGATACCATCAAACATTGGTCTGCCCAATAGAGCTCCTCGTCGGCGCAGAGGTCGGTGATCTCGTGGCACTGTTGATCCGTCAGCTTGTCGTTCAACCATAAGAGATCGAAGATTTGGTTGCTGAATTCCTCCCGTTGGCGGAGCGCTTCGCGGTTTTCGTTCAGATTATTTCTGAGAATGGAGATGCTCTCTGCGGAAAGTCTCGTCTTGATATCTTCTATTGCGGGAAATGTCGTGTTCAATTTACCCCTCTTATAAGAGTAGAGGAATGTCTGCGAATAGTTGGTGAAAATCCCCTCCCGTACCCAATCGGCTAGTTCCAGTATGTCGATGCGCAATTGGTTGTAGATTCTGTTCTGTTCTTTGTCTTTGGTGCCGGACAACGCATATTGTAACATATATTGATATGTGGTCTCCAGCGTGCGGCATCTGTCGGCCAAATCACCATGCCCGCCGAGGGGAAGGGTGGGGTGGATCTCCAACAACGTGTGGAGCGACTGAAAGGCTGGCATGAGCCTTTTGCCTACCACGTGTGCCTCCAACTCCCTGTAGATGGTCTCTATCTCTTTGTTGGTCATCATATCACTCCGCTTTTTTGTTTTTGTTCAAGATGGACATCGCCACCATTGCCAATGCACCAACGCTGATGAGCATGATGGTTTGTGATCCATGTACCAAAAGGGCGAATGATTGGGCGTCGGATTCGGCGACACCATAAAGAATCAGCGTGTTGATCACCATAAAGTGCCATGCGCCCAAACCGCCTTGTACAGGGGCGATGATGCCGAGACTACCCATGATGAATGCGGAGAGACCGCAAAGCATGCTCAAATTCTCTGTGAAATCGAATGCGAAGAAGCAGAGATAGAACATGACGTAGTAGCAAACGAATATTAGGAAGGAGTAGAGGATGAATAATCCTTTGTGCTCCAATTTAAGCACGGATTTGAGTCCGTTGAGGACATTTAAGCCTAACTCCTTGACCTTTGCGAAGAACGATGAGGCCATGATCTTCTTCCTGAAGATAAACGGTATGGCCACGAGCGCAGCGAGGATCAACCACAAAATAGGGTTGAACAATAGGTTATAAAGTGTCTCTGTCAAATGATAGTTATTGGCGAAAGCCATGATTTCATTGTACTGCAGCAAAACGGTCATTGCGATGAAAATGAGTTCCACGATGATGTCCACGCTTCTGTCCACAATCAGTGTGCCGATCAGCTCCGTAAACGGTACACCTTCGTATTTCTTCACCAAACCGCAACGTGCGATCTCTCCGGCGCGGGGAACAAGGTAGTTGATGCAGTAGCCTGCCATGACCGCCCCGTAGATGTTCCAGATATTCACTTTTTTCCCCAATGGGTCGATCAACATCTTCCAACGGACAGCTCTGAGGAAATGGCTCAGTAGGGCGACAAAGAGAGGAAGAATGATCCAAAACATGTTGGCTTGTTTGATGTTATTCATCAGGTCAACCATGTTCTCGTCGCGGTAAACATACCAGAATATTAGAATTCCTAACCCTAAGGAGAAGGAGATTTTCAGGATGGTGTTGATTGTCTCTTTTTTCATTTTTCCATTGTTTCTTTTGCAAAATTATTAAAATTATATTTGCTATTGTGATTAACGATGAAAAATTATACTTTTGTGCTGCTTAAAAAATCATAAAATAAAAGAGATGGATTATGACAGTTACGCCCAAGAAATCTCTCGGGCAACACTTTTTGAAGGATCAGAATATTGCTCGGGCAATCGCAGATAGTTTACAGTTGACCACTCCCACCAAGGTGTTGGAGATTGGTCCTGGTATGGGTGTGTTGACCCAATATCTGTTAGAAAACGAGTTGGTTGACCTCAAAGTAGTGGAACTGGATAAGGAATCAGTCGCATATTTGAATGAAAATTTTCCTGCGTTGCATGGCCGCATTTTGGCGGAGGATTTCCTGAAATTGGATTTGAATAAGATTTATCCCGAAGGCGATTATTGCGTCATCGGCAACTATCCGTACAATATTTCCAGCCAGATCTTTTTCAAGGTTTTGGACAATCGTGACCGCATTCCCGTCTGTTCTGGTATGATCCAAAAGGAGGTGGCGGAGCGTATGGCTTCCAAACCTGGTTGCAAGGCTTATGGCATCTTGAGTGTCTTGATGCAGGCCTTTTATGATATTGAGTACCTATTTACCGTGCATGAGCATGTGTTCGATCCCCCTCCGAAGGTGAAGTCTGCGGTGATCCGTATGTGCAGGAACGGCGTGAGCAGTTTGGGTTGTGACGAACAATTGTTCGTTCGTGTGGTCAAGACTGCCTTCAACCAACGCCGAAAAATGTTGCGCAACTCGTTACAGACGCTTTTGGGCAAGGACAACCCGATTTTCTCCGACGCTATCTTTATGAAACGACCGGAACAGTTGAGTGTCCCTGATTTTATCGGTTTGACCAATTTGGTCGAAAAAACGATGCCCAAGGAATCTGATGTGAAAAGTGAATAACGATGGAGGTCGAGAACGATGGAGGAGAATAAAGAAGTACAACAACCACAGCAGCAGGTTAGACTATTCTATTTTGAGAATGGCCGATTAAAAATAGCGAGGGATATCGCCATCCTGAAGGAGGTGCCCTTGAACAATTTCGTGTGGATCGACTTGAATCATGTGGCACCGGAGACGGAGAGCCAGTTGGAGCAATTTTTGAAGATCTACATCCAAGAGGAGGAGGAGATGGAGGAGATCGAGATGTCCTCACGTTTCATTGAGACGGACGACACCTTGGTGGCCAATGCCAATTTTCTGTTGGATACCTATGAGAAGGAGACGGTGTCATTCATCTTGAAGAATGGCATCATGGTCTCCGTCCGTGAGAACGATTATCTGAAATCATTCAATGATACGGTGAAGAAACTCTTCGCCAACCCCCGGAACTATCCTACGGGTTACCATATTTTCGTGGCCCTGTTGGAGACACGTGTGGAGTATGACGCGGATATGATCGAGGACGCCACGAAGGCGATTACCGGCTTGAGCCAGAACTTGACTACGGCGAAGAAGGTGGACGAGAATGTCCTTTTGGACATCAAGAACATGCAGGAGCGTGTCATGCACCTTAGGGAGAACATTGTCGATAAACACCGCGTCCTCTCCAGCATTTTGCGAAGTGATTTGGTACCTGAGGATTTGAAGCCTCGTCTGAGCATGGTGATCAAGGACGTCAACTCTTTGGTGGAACACATCAAATTCGGTTTCGACCGTTTGGATTACTTGCAGGATACCTTCCTCGGTTTGGTTAACATCGAGCAGAATAAGATCATCAAGATATTTACCATCATCTCCATCGTATTTATGCCGCCGACATTGATCGCAAGTATGTATGGAATGAACTTTGACTACATGCCTGAACTTCATTGGCGATTGGGTTATCCTTTCGCGTTGTTTATGATGTTACTTGTGGCGGTGGGTGTCGTTGTGTGGTTTAAGAAGAAAAATTGGTTGTAATAGCATCATAATATACCGTTATGGCAGAAACGAACTTTGTCGATTACGTTAAGATCTATTGCCGCTCTGGTAAGGGTGGAGCTGGATCTGCCCATTTGCGTCGTGAGAAATATACGCCTAAGGGAGGCCCTGATGGCGGAGATGGCGGTCGTGGTGGCCACATTATCCTGAGGGGAAATAAGAACTATTGGACCTTGATCCACTTGAAGTTTGAACGTCATATTATGGCGGGTCATGGCGGCAGTGGCAGTTCGAGCCGTAGTTTTGGTGCAGATGGAGAAGATAAGATCATCGATGTGCCTTGTGGAACTGTGGTCTATGATGCGGACAATGGTGAGTTCCTTTGTGATGTCACCGAGGATGGACAAGAGGTGATTCTCCTAAAGGGTGGCCGTGGCGGATTGGGTAACTGGCACTTTAAGTCGGCTACCAACCAGACGCCTCGTTTCGCTCAACCGGGTGAGCCTGCTATCGAGAAGAATATAATCTTGGAGTTGAAGGTTTTGGCGGATGTGGGTTTGGTTGGATTCCCCAATGCGGGAAAATCCACCTTGCTTTCTTCCATATCGGCGGCCAAGCCTAAAATCGCCAACTATCCATTCACGACGTTGGAGCCTAACTTGGGTATTGTCGCGTACCGTGACGGTAAATCATTCGCCATGGCCGATATTCCGGGTATTATTGAGGGCGCCTCTGAAGGAAAGGGTATCGGACTCCGCTTTTTGCGCCATATTGAACGCAATGCCATCCTCCTTTTCTTGATTCCTGGCGATACCGATGATGTGATGAAGGAGTATGAGATATTATTGAATGAGTTGGAGCAATACAATCCTGAATTGCTTCAAAAACAGCGTATCTTAGGTATCTCCAAGTGTGATATGCTCGACGAGGAGTTGATGGATGGTATTCGCAAGGAGTTGCCAACGGATGTTCCTTGCGTTTTCTTCTCGTCCATTACCGGTTTTCATTTGACTGAGTTGAAAGATGTGATATGGGAGGAGTTGAGCAAGGATGTGGATCGCCACATGACCATGACACATCGTCCTATGGAGGTCGGCGGCTACGACGACGATGAGGAAGAGTTTGAGATCGATGAGGATGATATCGAGATGGATTGGGATGAGTAGTAGCCTATGATTGCGGATAGTAGATCGCATGGTGCGATAACCACATTCTTCACAGATAGGATAGGAGGCGTAAGCAAAGGAGCATACGCCTCCTTTAATTTGGGCCTCTTTTCTGGTGACGACAGGACGAAGGTCATGCATAACCGTTCCTTGTTGTGTGGTGTGTTAAACATAAAGCCGACCCATTTGGTTGTTCCTAATGAGGTACATGGATCCAAGGTGATGGTGGTAGAGGAACCTGGTTTGCTGATTTCCTCGGAACAACGAGATGAGTATTTTAAGTGCGATGCGTTGGTGACTCGTATGACGCAAGTCTGCTTGGGGGTGACGGTGGCAGATTGTGTTCCTGTGCTCTTCTTTGATGAACCGACAGGCGTGGTGGCTGCGGCCCATGCGGGATGGAAGGGGATTGTATCGGGTGTGTTACCCGAAACGGTGACTGCCATGCGACGGATGGGTTGCTTGTCGGAAAATATCCATGCGGAGATTTGGCCGTCGATATCCTGTGCGCATTTTGAGGTGGGCGAGGAGGTGGTGGTCCGATTTGCTGAATGTTTCAGTGGTAGCGAGATGCGAGGAATAGTCGATTATGGTTATCCGAAACCTCACCTGAACCTGCGGGAAGCGGTGCGATTGCAACTGGCTCAGGCACATCTCTCCTCTGACCATATATGGAGCCATCCCGATTGCACCTATGGATCCTCTCGCTATTTTTCTGCCAGACGGGATGGTTTCGCGTCAGGGCGCATGGTTGCTGGTGTGTTTGTGGGGTAGAGGTATTTGTTTTAGGGGCGGGGCGGCCTATGCGATGTGTGTTATTGAATTTTAAGATTTCAGCGTGAAATCTCATTGCGTCATATCCTTTTTTTTATTATGTTTGCTTTACAAAAATAATATTTGAATTATGGCATTTATTGATTTAGTAAAGCAGAGAAGAAGCATCCGTAAGTACGAGGCGAAACCCGTTGAAGAGGAGAAATTACAAGCTATTGTGAAGGCTGCCTTGATGGCGCCCTCTTCCAAGCGTTGCCAACCTTGGTATTTCGTGGTAGTGGATGATGCGGAGACCATCGCGCAATTCTCGGTTTGCCGTGAGGCGGGTTCCAAATTTTTGGAGGGCGCTCCTGCGGCGATTGTCGTTTTGGCGGACAATACGGTGAGCGATGTCTGGACGGAGGATGCCTCCATCGCAGCTGCTTATATGCAACTTCAGGCCGAGGATTTGGGTCTGGGAACTTGTTGGGTGCAGGTTCGTAATAGAATGAAGGATGAGTCCCAAACAACGGAGTCTGTTGTCAAAAAGTTGATCAATGCCCCAGAAAACCTAAGCGTCGAGTGTATCCTTGGCGTGGGATACAAGGGAGAGGAGAAGTCTCCTTTTGACGAGTCACGTTTGAAATTGGAGAGATTTGTGAAGAATAAGTTCTAATCGGAAAATATCTAAGCGTATGGAGACACCTAACAGACAGACCATCTTTGGAGGCGTTTTAGTATTGTTTGGACTCCTCTTTTTCCTTCGCGCGATGGGCGTGATCGATGAGGATAACATCTTGTTGAGTCCGAAGATGTATCCGCTATATGCGGCAGCCGCATGTTTTGCGGGAAGGCAAAATAAGTGGGCGATCGGATGTTTGTGTTTGTCAGCCTTGGTATGGTTCGATGATCTTTACTATTTGTTCAACTCAAGCTTCAAGTACATCTGGCCATTAGCGCTTGTGGTGGTGGGTGCCTTGTTGATCTCTGGCAAGTTGAATTTAAAAGCATTGAAAGAAAAGAAGGAAGAGAAAGAGGCCGAGGAGGAGACCAAAGAGGAAGATGAGCCGTTCAAGTTGTAAAAAGCGTGGGGATTTGCCCTCCCTCTGTATTTTGGGATGTGGCAATTTGGGAACCCATTTGGTGCAGGCGTTGTATCATGCGGGGTATCCTATCCTTCAACTTTACAGTCGAACTGTGGAGTCGGCCACTGCCTTGTCCAATTTGGTAGGCAATGCGCCATTCACAACCGATTTGTCACAATTGACGCTCTCTGCGGATCTTTATATATGCGCCTTGAAGGATTCTGTGCTTCACGAGGTGCTGACAAAGACTCCTTTAAAAGGAAAGAGGATCGTCCACACGGCGGGTAGCATGCCGATGTCGCTTCTGTCGGAATTCACAACGGATGGAGGCGTATTTTATCCCATGCAGTCCTTTTCCAAGGCAAAGCCCGTCGATTTTTCGGTCATCCCCATATTTGTGGAGGCGACCAATGAGGAGATGAAACGAATCCTCATGGAGATGGCGGGACGAGTATCGTCGAGTGTCAATACATTGACCTCCGAGGAGCGTAAGCAACTCCACCTGGCGGCTGTTTTCGCATCGAATTTCAGCAATCACATGTATGCGATCGCCCAGGAGCAATTGGCTAAATTAGGATTGCCTTTTGAAGTGTTGTTGCCTTTGATTGACGAGACCTGCTCCAAGATCCACACATTGCCTCCGGTTGAGGCGCAGACGGGCCCAGCAGTCCGTTATGATTTGAATGTCATCAACGAGCAGAAGGAGAGGATTGATAATCCGCTTCAAAAAATGATATATGAATTGGTGAGTCAATCCATTCACGAAAAGGCTCTCCAAAACGAAGAATCACATCAATAGGAGATGAGAATGGATTTTAAAAGTGATTTAAAGAAGGTGAAGGCTTTGGCTTTTGATGTGGATGGCGTGCTATCTTCGGATTGTGTGCCTTTGCATCCAAGCGGTGAACCCATGCGTGTGGTGAACATCAAGGATGGGTACGCTTTGCAGTTGGCGGTGAAGAAGGGATACCATATTGCCATCATCACAGGTGGTAAGACCGAGGCGGTCAGAAAGCGTTTTGAGGGTTTGGGTATCCAGGATGTATATATGGCCTCTGCGGTGAAGATGCGTGATTTTGAGGATTTTATGAAACGACATAACCTCTCGTCCGATGAGGTACTCTATATGGGGGATGATATCCCTGACTATCCCGTCTTGAAGGCTTGCGGGTTTCCCTGCTGTCCTGCGGATGCGGCCTCGGAAATCAAGAATATATGTTGTTACATCTCTCCTTTTGAAGGAGGAAAGGGATGTGCCAGGGATGTCATCGAACAGGTGATGAAAGCGAATGGGGATTGGATGTCCGATAATGTGGCGTTTGGATGGTGATTCCCAAATTTTAAATTGTATGAAAGATTATTTGAAACTCATAAGATGGCCCAATTTAATCTGCATCGCTTTGGTGCAGTTGGCGATCTATTATTTGGTGATCTCTCCGGTGTCCAATGTGGCAGGTGTCCCTGCTACGAAGGTCTTCCCAGAGTCGATGTTGGCTTTGCTGGTCATCGCTTCTCTCTTTACTGCGGCGGCCGGTTATGTCATCAATGATTATTTCGATGTGAAGATAGACGAGATCAACCATCCAATTTATCATGTCGTGGGAAAGGGTGTTTCGAAACATGCCGCAATGACGCTATTCATCGTTTTGGCGGTCGTCGGAATATTGTCGGGAGGGGCGATTGGCCTATACACCTATCTCTCTCTGAATGTGCCTATTATGTTGGCCTTCACCTACATGATTCTCTTTATGGTATTGGTGGGTATCCTTTGGTTCTATTCTTCCGCCTATAAAAGAATGTTGGTGGTCGGAAATGTGATTGCCGCTGGTTTGAATGCCATGGTGCCTATGTTGGTAGGCGTCTATTTCACCTTCTTTTTGCTGATGAAATATGGATCATCGCCAGGAAATGTCGAGTTTAGTCACTACTTGTTGGTGATCGTTGGACTCTTTTCTTTCTGTGTGTTCATGTGGACCTTCATCTCCGAAGTGGCGGACGATTTCGAAGAGGAGAAGGGTGACCGCGAGTTGGAGTGCCACTCCTTCCCGATAGTTTGGGGACATACGATCTCCAAGGCGATATTATTCGCCGCTATTCTCTTCACGAATGCGGCCACGCTGCACATCGTGTGTCGTATGTTGCCATTCCCGATGTTTTCATCATTGCGTTATGCGTGTTGCGCAGTGGTGATACCATCCATTGGATTGTGCTATTTATTGGCGAGAGCCTCCGTAAGGGAGGATTATCATTACATATCTTTGATATCCAAGGTGATCCTTCTTTTGAGTATGGGGTATAGCGTACTCTTTTACCTTTCTTACGGAGCTTGATTGTTTAGGAATTTTTAATCTTTAATTTTTAATTATATGCAAGGAGTTGTATTGTTAGTATTGATCGTGGTGGCATTTGTGCTACTATGTATCTTTTTGCATTTTGTTCCTGTGTTGCTTTGGTTGAATGCCAGGGTGTCAGGTGTGTCGATCTCTTTGGTGCAATTGTTCTTGATGCGCCTCAGAAATGTACCGCCACAGGTAATTGTGCAATGTTTGATTGAGGCCCACAAGGCTGGTTTGAAAACGATCACCAGAGATGATTTGGAGGCGCACTACCTCGCTGGTGGTAACATCGTTCGTGTGGTTCACGCATTGGTTTCCGCCTCTAAGGCGAACATCGCTATCGATTTCAAGCAGGCGACAGCTATCGACTTGGCGGGACGTGATGTGTTCGAGGCCGTTCAAATGTCCGTAAACCCTAAGGTAATCGACACTCCTCCTGTAACCGCTGTGGCGAAGGATGGTATCCAGTTGATCGCCAAGGCCCGTGTGACTGTCCGCGCTAATATCGAGCGTTTGGTCGGTGGTGCGGGAGAGGAGACCGTACTTGCCCGTGTAGGTGAGGGTATCGTATCTTCCATTGGTTCCAGCGAGACGCACAAGTTGGTGTTGGAGAATCCAGACTCTATCTCCAAGGTGGTGTTAAGCAAGGGATTGGACGCAGGTACTGCATTCGAGATTCTCTCTATCGATATCGCTGATATTGATGTAGGTAAGAACATCGGTGCTCAATTGCAAATGGACCAAGCGCAAGCCGACAAGAACATCGCTCAGGCAAAGGCCGAGGAGCGTCGTGCGATGGCTATCGCTCAGGAGCAAGAGATGAAGGCGAAGGCGCAAGAGGCTCGCGCGCTCGTTATCCAAGCCGAAGCGGAGGTGCCAAAGGCTATGGCGGAGGCTTTCAAGAATGGAAACTTGGGTATCATGGATTACTACCGTATGAAGAACATCGAGGCGGATACCAACATGAGAAGCTCCATCGGTGGTCCAGCAACCACAAACAACAATGGACAAAACTAATCTCCGAGAGGGATGAACGTAGAGCGTCGGTAGTGATCTACCGGCGCTTTTTTGATTAAGTGAGTGATTCTTATTATTTTTGTTTATGTGTGTTTATTGATAAACTAATTTAAAACAGTAGATATGGGACAGAATATCATTGAGGTGATTAAATCATTGGGTGAAGTTGATAAACTTTATTCAGTAGGTGAAGTTGATCTTGACGAAATTGAACAAGCCGCTGAGACATTGGAGGTTGAGTTCGCAAAGGATTTTGTGGAATATGTTCAAAAGTATGGTTCAATCTCAGTGGGTAGCATTGAATTATGTGGAATTGATGAAGATGAAGATTGCTCCACTGTGGATCGTACTCAGTGTATGCGGGAAGATTTCCCTGACTTCCCGATGGATTGTTATGTGATTGAATCAGTGGGCATAGACAATGCTGTTATGGTGCAAAAGGCAGACGGTAAGATCTATCAATTCTTGCCTGGACATGAACTGATGTTTGCGGCAGATTCTTTAAGTGAATACCTACTCAATGGCGGTGATTTCCGCAGTGAACGTAGCGACTACTGGCAGGAAAGAGCAAAGGATCTATAAAAGGGTATTTTCAAACTGGTCATACACCATCCATCCACGTCCGTAGGACGTTACTTTATCATAACCCCGTGCATCAGAGCGAAGCGAGATGTGCGGGGTTTCTCGTAAGGTACTGGCTTCGATTCCGCTCAGCCAGCATGGTACATATCATCGCTGGCTTCGGCTCCGCTCAGCTAGCGTCCCGATCCCTGAGCGGAGTCGAAGGGTCGGGAGGAAGAAGATCCCTAAGCGGAGTCGAATGGGGCCTCATGAGGGCGTTTTCAAAACGCCCCTACAACGCGTTGCACAACATTGGTGTGATTTCCTCCACCACGCACGTCTCCGTGGTCACTACGACGTACATGGTTATGGAGGTATCGTCCTACGGACGAGGGGGAGCTGTCGCAGAACGTGCAAACGGCATACTGAAGACAGAATGGCTTTACCGAATGAGTATACCTACACGCAGGGCATGCAAGAAGGAACTTACCAGAATCATCACATTCTATAACGAGGAGAGGCCGCCCATGAGTTTTATAGTGATTGCTTTTTTTGTGCGAAGAAATGTTATGTTGCGATGAAATAAGTGTTGAAAAAATGTATTTTTGCAAGAAATTAAGTGTAAATAAATGTGTTATAATTATGGAAAGACTTGTTTTTCAGAAACTTGTAGATTGGAAATGCGGAAGAAATAGAAAACCGTTGGTTTTAAATGGAGGAAGGCAAGTGGGGAAATTTTGTTTATGTGTGTTTATTGATAAACTAACTTACAATAGTTGATGAAGAAAATGTGGATTATATTGGCAGTAGTTGCGACGTTATTGGGTTCTTTGGGCGTATATAAAGCTGTAAAGAGCATTTGTAATCGTCATTTCTATGAGTGGCAGCCATGGTGTTCCGCTCCTAAAGAGTTTGAGGTTTATACGCACTATTTTTATGTTAAATATGGTGACGATAAAGCAGTAGGTATCGGAAGGGATTTGTTTTCAGGTGGCATAGACCAATGCGATCCCCAAGAATCTGGTGTCGTGAAAAATGAAATACCAACAGGATTCCATATCATATATGCAGCCATCCAAGAACGAAAAATTTATGAGGCGGATGTGAATTTCAGTCAGGAAGAATTGAATATTTTACGTAGTAAATTTGAGAATGGATACCAATGCTATGAAGGTAGAGACTACTTCAGTAGTTTTTGTATTTGTATATTACCAGGAGGACGATTGAGGTTCATTTTGGTTGGAGAGAGGCAAAAAAGAAAGGAAACTTTGGATTTTGAGTATACTGCGGAAGAGACCCACAAAATCGATGATGATATTCTATATGGAATGAAATCAAGTCCGGCATATGGTTCGAAATGGTGGAATAGTGTAGATGAATTTTTTGACTTCATGACATTTGATGGGGATTGTTTCGAAGACCTTGATACAATAAAAAGTAAATATGGAGAAAAAACCTATGCAAGGCTCAAATATCAAAGGGAGAAGAATTTCCCAATGGAAATTTGGGAGAAGTATTTTGTTAGGTTTAATTACAAAATGGCATTTTCACATGAAAAAGATAATGTCGTATGCACCTGTAATGTGAACGCTTATACGAATGTGGAAAGGGTGATGTTGGGTTTTGAAAATAATCCATCGAATATCATAGAAAACCCATCCTACATACGAGAATCTATTTGGGATTGGATAGATGGAAACATTAGTTATACAGCAAAGCTTTACTTCGATGAAAATGAGGTGTTTGACATATTTGATAGAGCCTTTGGAAACAATTCCACCCAAGAGGGTATTCTCACATATAAGGTCAACAAAAACAGTGACTCAATTGATGTCTATTTGAAGGTTGGAGATATATCAATTCCTTTTGAAAAGACTCAAATTAACATTTATGCAAGAGATTTAAAAACTGGAGAGTATTCTGATGTTTATAACAATATAGAAGGCGAAAAACACCAGCAGTTTACAGGCTATAGATATTATTAGAGTGGTAAAATGGATGAGCATGCTATTTAAGTGAGTGCTTTTTTATTATTTTTGTTTATGTGTGTTTATTGATAAACTAACTTACAATAGTTGATGAAGAAAAT
>JAKSKV010000016.1 GCA_024401555.1 Paludibacteraceae bacterium | reverse complement strand
TTTCTCGCTCGTATGGTAGGTTGGCTTCCTTGATGAGTCGCCAAAATTCATCTACGTCGAGGCCTGCTCCTTCCTGAAAATAAGAGAATACATCTTCAATATCATATTTTAAGCTTTGCAACGTTTCGAATTTCTTCTCACAGGCTATGCGCCTTTCCTTTCTTTCGTTATAACATTTTAAATCCCATGTAAGCCCTGTATAAGTATTTCCGTCACTATCCTTATTATCTATCTTCATTGTAAATTTTTCTATTTCACTTCCATTAAATCTGTGACCTTCAATCTCACTAGGCATTTCCCATTTATCCCTACCATTGGGATACCTTGATATTGCCTCAATAGCTATATCAATAGCTTTTAACAGGTTATCACGTGCTTCTATGTATTTTTTACTTGCCATGATTTCAGCGTTTTATTTCTTTTTAATCGGTTTGCATTAAATCTTTACATGTGTTTTGCAAAACAGATGGTGGTACGAATACCCGTTCTGCTTGTTACCAACAAATATAATACAAAACATCATCAGCCTATTGGTTTTGCGAACCTATCGTTTGTTTTGTTCGCTATCATTTTCCCAAGGCGACGCTGCGCTTGCCATTGGCTATGTGATTTTGCCCTTTCAGTGCGTAGCTTTTCATCCTTATTGATATGCTCTGTGTCATTCCATCATTTCGCCCTGAAGGGGCAAAAACGAAGAAGTCAGATGGGTAGAGGTGTTTTAAAGTCCTATCTTTCCTATATGTTAAATCCTATGCTAATCTTACATATTTTCCAATTAATGAATTCTCGGCAATATATTTTATATTGCTAAACTCGGTTGTCGCTAAAATATGATTTAGAAATTCACTGACAAGACTTTTATCCCAACCTGCACAAGCAGCAATCAAGCCATACCGTGGATCACCATATCCTTTTTCTTCATTAATGCCAAAATTCCAGGCAAAATCAATTATGGTTTTAATATCCGAAGCACAAGGCTGCATCTTATCATAGCCTAAAGCATTAAACATACCATATACCAATGAAAATCTGGCAGAGTTTAGTCTTGTAAGAATCTCAGATACGTCGGAAAGATCTTTCCTTTTTAGCCTAATTAAAGCAAGCCCAGCCTCAAAGGTAATTGCATCATGTTCTTCATTTGCGTCTGCTATACCCTCTATCAAAGGAAGAGCCGCCTTATATTGATTAAGACCGATACATTTAATCAATACGCATATAGTTTCCCAGGATTTTTGACCTTTATTCAATTGATTTTTAAATGATTCCAAAACCAAGTCTTCCAATTCTGGCATCAAATCTTTTTGTAAGAGACGGGCAGCCTTTCTTACATCTGTTGTTTTCTTACTTGACAAAAGATCCTTTATATTATTCATTTCCTTTTTGTTTATTGAGTATGCTCTATTAGAGAGGCATAACTAGATTCTTACGATTCCATTGCTCCAGCACGATTCTCGCATTCGATGAAATTGTTGGCGTTTATATCGACAGAAGCATATTGGGTAAGATTTTGTCAATCATTTTTAGAGGAACATCGCATTCTTTGGCAATTTGAGACCATCCTGCGCATGTGTCACCTCTTTACCTGTGCTACATCTACCATTCAGAATCCTCCTGCTCGTTAATGTTGATATGGTTACTCTTTGATGCTCGCTTACGTTTCTTTTTCGTATTGCCTTGCACCATTTTGAAATACTCATTCGGGCTTATCTGCTCTTCCTCTATCAGCGGCAACAGCACGTCAATTTTGCCCAATGTCCTTAAAATCCTGATGAACGAGTCGAATGACTTTATATCGCCATCCTCCATTCGTACTATGGAAGAGAGTGAAAGTCCCGAACTCACAGCCATATCTTGACGGGTTATGTTTTGCTTTAGCCTGAGTTCTTTAAGTTTTGCGGAAATCCTATTAGTTATTTCCGTATCTGAAAGCATATAGATGTTCTCCATAATATCAAAATTGACATTCTACCGCACAAAAATAAGAATAAAATATCAAATCTGACATCTCAAGATGGTTTTATTTATAGAATCATGTAGGTTTTGACTCTGCCTGATAAAGGCGATGGGACAAGTTCTGTATCATTGTTATATTTTCATATCTACCTTATACCCAAAGATTTAACCCAATGTACAATTCATGAAAACGTACAAAATGTGAAGTTCACAAACTGTCCGCACGCTTTTCCTTTTCTGTCCGTCGCACCCCTGAAGCTTGCCCTACCTTTGCATTGTCAACGGGAACAAACAACAACCCCGACGATAACAAAAAAGATTATTAACAATTAAATTTTAAAGATATGAAAACAAGATTCTTTTTTCCAGTAGTAGCAATGATCGCATTCGCGACAGTAACTAACGCAGCAGCATTTAAGTTAGGTGTAAACGAATCAGGAGTAGAGGTTGCAAGTGTTGAAAAAGTAGATGCCAGAGCAGGCGTAGAGACCTCTGTGTTGGGGGCAAGACTAAGTGGCCTTGCATCTGTGTTTACAAGCGGTGCGGAGATGGATATCAAAGTAGATAAAAGAGTAGATTTCCGTATGGACGTGGATGCCAAAGCAGGCGCAGAATTAGCTCGTCGTATGGATGTGGATGCCAAGGCAGGCACAAAGGCCAGTGTGTGTGGAGCAGGACAAAAGGGTCTTACGTCTGGATTTGAATGCGGTGCGGAGACAAGCATCCAAGTGACTGCGGGAATGGATGGCCGCATCGAAATCTAACAACGCTTTACAAACAATAGAAATTGGCGAGCCCCGAGAGTAGAAATACTTTCGGGGCTCGCTTTATTCATGCTTAGCGATACAAATTATTGTACGAATCAAGACAGGGCGTATTTATCGTTTCCCGTATGCTTATCTTACAATCACTTTCTCGTCGTTCACAAAATAAATGCCTTCTTTCAATCCTTCAAGGCTCTTCCCTTCTTCGACATTAAGACGGATGGCACGACCTGTTACATCATACACATTCACTTTGCCATTGGAAGCTTTTTCACTTTCCGAATAAATCAGGTTGGTGTAATCGCCATCGTGAAGTACCAATCCGTAACTTTCATCAGTGGCGGATTCTTCTTTGCTCCTCTTAACACGGATGCCCGCATGCATTGCTGACACGGTAAGGTCTGTCATGCGGCTGAACTTGCCGTCAGTGTATTCATAATAATCGTAATAAGACTCACCATCCTCTGCTTCTTCTCCACTGTAATAGTGCAATGTCTTATAGGTGCCGAAAAGAGTGGCATCGCCCACGTTCACGACGTAATCTTCCGGAGATGTGGTGGTCTTCATATCTATGTATAACATCCAGTTGAATGGGTTTCCTTCTCCACGACTCTTTAGCAAATATGGCGTGTTTGCTTTCATGACGCCCTCGCTGTTGTCGTCAGTGTTTTGCTTGCTGAAATGAAGGCCTTTGCCATCAAATCCAGAGAAACTATAGATGTCGGCATTCACTTGGCGGAAAGGTACATCGTAAGGCAATATGGCGGAAAATATCTCTGTTTGAGCAATCTGCGTTTGATATAATACCATTGTGCTTGTAAATTCCTTGGTGATATTTAAATCTTCACCATCTCGTATCGTTAATAAATGCTCGTATTGATATTTCGTACCATTGTAGGTTAGAAGGATATCTTGACCATTTTGGAAATTTTGAATAACGTAATCGTAGTCTTTCGGGTATTCCTCTGGCTCTACCTCCTGAAGTTCTACGGTTATGGTGTGGTCTTCATTTTCCACAATATTCGTGATTTCTATCGGGAGATATCCTCTAGTATAGAGTTCGAATCTTTTGGATGGAACACTGGTGACATTGTTTATGCCAGGATACAAATCGCCACGCATTGATGTGCAATATTTATCTGAGATACCATAATCAAAAATAGAAGACAAATCCTCGTCGGCAGGTAGGATGGTGAACCTTTGGTGCTTAATCTCCGTGTCTACTGTATTACTTTCCCATGCAGTTTTATCATAGTCAACATGCGTAATTAGCAATCCGGTGTTTGCCCCATATTTTGTCCTCAAAGAGTCTCTAGCCCAACCTAAATACTGGTCATAGCCATCACATTGCCTATTTTCAAGGATATAATATTCATTTTCGTTGTCAGGATTCACGAGTTTGTAACCCACACCGCCTTTTGATACGGGTTCCAGGGTGATGGTTTGTTTCCCTGTAAGTGGAAGGGTCTTCAACTCGCGCCACTTCATGAAATCAAGTTCGTAAGTGCTGTATCCCACTGGACATTTCCCATCAAAACACTTATCCCCAGAATCCATTAGTCCCCAATAGTCAAGTCCGAACCCGGTCCCAAATAGAGAAAAATCAGTGCTATAAAAATCTGGCAGTCCAAGACCATGAGAAAGTTCGTGACACATCGTGCCCATAGTTGGGAGTTTCCCATGATTTCTCTCGTTTGAGCATCCTAATGCCGCAATTATATAATTTTCAGAATTGCCTTTATCGTCATTGACTGTGATGGTCATTTTTGTGGGGATCTCCTTCGGCCAAATCAAATAACTATGTTCTTCGTCCTCAGGTTTAGGACCATATTCATGCTGTCCTTCTCCTGCATAAATGAAAAATGCGAAATCTATTATTCCGTCATTATTGTTGTCAAATTGATTCATGTCTATGCCTGTCTCAATGGAAAGGCGAAGTGAGGTCTCAAAAAATTCATCTATACGAATGTCTTGATTGGCGTAATTTTCATCCTCTCCATAGTATCTATAACTCTCCGGTAAAGAGACGGGACCTATGACGACAAATTCGGGCGAGAACTTTCCGCTCGATTGCTTTTCAAAATAATCTCTTACCGAACCTGCATTGCCTATCGTGGCCATATAATCTTCATTGGGATTGCCTGTGCCATTGTAAAGCTTGTCAAAATATCTGTGCACATTCTCATCTGAATGTTCGATGGTCTTGTCTATCAATGTGTCGCAACTAAATTTGCTGTCGGGAAACTGCACCAATATCACAGGCACCTTGGGTGAACCTACGTTCGGAATAGGGGCGGTCTCTATAGATGCTGCTCGAAGTTCAGTGCCCGATGTGTTCACTTTCCCGATGTGTATAGGTCGGTAAGGTAATAACTGTGCAAAGGTGGCCATTGATGCCATCATCGTAATAATGAGAAGAATGCTTTTTTTCATAATATGCTGCTCGTTTTTGAATTGTATTTCCATTTGAAGTTGCAAAATTACTGCTTTTCCTAGTTTTGGCAAATATCAATTTGATACTCCAGTCAAATTTTATACAGTCATAGACACACTATCTACCTTATACCCAACGATTTAACCCAATGTACAATTCGTGAAAACGTACAAAATGTGAAGTTCACAGACTGTCCGCACGCTTTTCATAACCTGTCCGTAATCCCCCTGATTCGCACCCTACCTTTGCATTGTCAACGGGAACGAACAACAACCCCGACGATAATGAAATATGAATATTAACAATAAAAATTTAAAGGTTATGCAGACGAATCAAGTTTATTACACATTCTATTCAGCGGATGTCCCTCAACAAGAAATCGAAGATCCTAAGATGCGTAAATGTATGTTGACCATAGGAGCTTTTTATATGGTGGTTATCTTGTTACTATGTCTTTTATTTTAGTAACCTTGCGGCTTTTTCGCTGAAAACGAGAAGAAATGAATATTAACAATAAAAATTAAATGATATGAAGACTATTACCAACGTTTTAGGAAGCTTTATTTTGATGGCAACACTTCTTTGTCCAACCAAAGTTTTGGCACAAACTTACGATCAACCAGCTGACATGGAGTTAATTGCTGAAGAAGAATACAGCGTAGATATGGAAGAGGGCGACATCGAAGAGATCGAGGAGGAAGAAACCGATGAAGAGAACTTCACCGAGGAGGCAGAAGAGCCAATCGAGACGTCAGCCTTACGTGTAGGTAATAGTATGCTTGAAAAAAATGGTCATCCGTACATCTACAACGATGGCGATATGCTTTATGTCGGAAATTGCGTGGAGGACGCTATTTTCGAAGTCTATGACCTCGCTGGAAAGGTCGTGGCTCATGCGACAACCGCTCCTATTGAGATTTCAAACTTAAAAAGAGGCGTATATGTCCTGGATATCAACGGAAAGGGATATAAGTTTTTCTTGCAGTAACGTCAAAATAAATTCCTCCAGTTTTCATAAAAGAAAAATTATCACTAATTTCGCGGCCGAATTATAGCGAATTGGATTTCGACTATGTATTGTGTATGTATTGATGTAAGACAAGCACTGGGGGAAACTGATTGAAAACGAACTAATATGATCAACAAATAGTTTGTGCGGGGGTGTGCTTACAAGCAAGACAAACAAATTCAGTATAAAAGAGCAACTATTAGTATTATACAAATGAATCTTACATTCCAAAAATTTCGACTGCTGCTATTGCTGACAGTCCTTTTCTGCTCGGGAAATGCTTGGGCTAAGTCAAAGTTGAGTCCTGATTTCACGGCTCATTGGGTATCTAAATTGGATACCACAACTCGATTATGTGATTTGTCAATACCTGAAGCGCATGATGCGGCTACTTGGTCTGTCATAACTGATTATCAGCAAGACCAGGAGTATGATGAGAAGACATTGTTTTCACAAGGCGTTCGTTCCTTTGATATGCGATTGTATGTGAAGGAAGGGAACGATCAGGTGCCATGTTTCAGTCATGGAGGTGATTTTGCGTATAATCTTGGCGGCATGAATGACTTGAAAACCATGGAGGATGAGATAGAAAACCATTTTCCGGATCCTAAAGATCTTGAGGGTGAATTCATGTTCCTATTCTTTCAGTGGGAAGGCGATAGTAAAGCACCAAATGAGCAAAAGCTATCGGCGTTCAATAGATTCATTGAATTATTGGTGGAAAAATATGGACAAGACAATTTTGTCGGCTTCAGAAAGGATTTGACGATAGCAAATGTTCAAGGAAGAATCATTTTGGTTGCTGGTGACGCAATCTATACTCCAGACAATATTTGGGACTCCAAAAACTACGTTCCTATTGCTATACAAACTGATGTCAAACTCAAATTAGATCATTTGGGAAAGGATTATGAGGGTTTTCGTAGAGATTCCAAAATCCTCGGTTATGGCCGTTACAATGAAAAAATCAAATCGAAAGATGGCGATGAAAATGGTGCAAGATTGTTCGAGCAAAACAATTATGATGTGGATGGTGATATCAAAAAGAAATCGATAACCTACGATTTTGAGGGAAATGAACATATTGAGGGATGGTTCCCTTACTTGAAATCAAATGTGGGCAATAAAGATTGCGTATTCCATAAAGCGCAAATAAATTCTTATTATATAGATTTCTCTTGGAGTTCGTTTCTCATCGGGAGTATTATTGGCATAGGCAACCCTACGGGCATCCCTATTTCTTTGATTAATTCCACCGTCATCCATAATGGATCAGAAATTGCAGGTGATGATACACATTGGAACGGTAATTATTATATAGGTTGTAATCATCACACATACGACCTATTAAAGAAGTACACTCTTCCATACGGTTTTGTCAGATTCGACTTTATCGGAGAAGAGGAACACGATTGGGATCCTATTTATGGCGACAAGTTGCTTGACTTGGTTCTTATGAATAACATGAGACATTTGAAAGATAAAACTTACATTCAGGATTTGGCTATTTCAAGAGCCAGAGATGCTGAGGACTCTAAAGAATTGTTGGCTAAACAAGGCTATGTTTATTATGATCGTCAAACTAATGATGGAACATGTGCTGAATGTCATAGTCCCCATAGCGCTTTGTATCTTGGACGTAAAACCACGAACGAGATTAATGAGGCAATCACAGGTCTTTTCGTTTTAAAATCTGCTACTAATGCAGCTCCTGAAGCTACCGTTGTAGGTCCTGACGGAAAAAATTATCAATTAATATCATACTTTGAGAATATAACCGACGAATGGAAGGGTGATTTGAATGTCGACACTGGCGGTGATTGGCTTTATCTCTATGCAACAAAAGCTCTCGGACAAGTAGGCATCGATAGCATTAGTTTGGTTTTTGATAATGACGAAAAACCAGAAGGGGAATTGGTACAGATGTACACACTCACTAAGACCAACGATAATTACCAATGGAGTAACGGAGAAGATGCAAATCTTAATAGCGGAGCAGAGAAAGCGAAACCGCTTCGAATGTATGTAAAGAGGCATCAACATAAGGACTCCGAAAATGGGAAACATTCTGATAGTGAGAATCACTGGTCAGTCTGCCAAGTTTGTTTTGCACAGTATAATATAGAGAAACATACAATGGAACTCACTGACAGTGCCGCTAACAATTACCATTACTATAAATGCGCTGACCCTAATTGCAACCATTGGGTACGTGAGGCGTGCAAAGCGGAGTCATATTCAGCACAAGGATTTGGCGTATGCTCAACCTGCCATACCGATTGCGATGAGATACCAGCCATCAGCAAAGACTCTGTATTAATAATTTCAAATCCTGGTCAGCTATACTGGTTCGCGAAGGAGGCGAATGAGGAAGATGAATATCATAGAGCTGTTTTGGCAAACGACATCGATTTTGCAGGTATCGATTTCAATGAAAAGCCATGGGTGCCTATCGGTAGCAATGGTGTTGGTGATAGCATTAATAATCCATTTTTGGGTTTCTTCGATGGTCAAGGTCACGTCATATCAGGAATAGAGTGTGATGGCAGTATCGAACCTAAAATTTCCAGAGTAGGTTTGTTTGGATATGTTGAAATTGGTACAATACGAAACGTAGGCATCATCAATTCCTCATTCTCTGGAGATGACTATGTCGGCTCTATAGCTGGAGAACTAAAGAATGCTGTAATTGAAAATGTATTCAGCACGGCGAGCACATTTGTCACAGGTGGACCATATTGTGGTGGATTATTTGGCGAGGTTGTTGGAGGCACTATAAAATATGGCTTCTATATGGGGGAAACGAAAAATAACTGGGTATTGGGACCATGTTATCCTACTTATCCCTCTGTCTCAAATATTTACTCTCCTTTTGAAAAGGATACCCATGATCCAAAACCTACCATTGTCCCAGCCTCATTGTTCGCTAATGGATATGTCTGCCAAATGCTGAACGACTCTATAAAAGCAAGTGGCGACACCACTTTGGTTTTGTGGGGACAAGAATTAGGTAAAGATACGGTGCCAGTGTTCAGAGGAAAAACCCTTTATCAATACAGCAACTGTGTCGATGATGATATTTACACGAACGACTCTGAAATGGATGGCGTGACTGGTGTTCACGACTTCTCTGAGAAGGTTCTTTCTGAAAATGCCATCGACGGTCTTCACTCGTATGTCTGCAAGTTCGACCACGACCACTTGTCAGACGACAAAGTGATCAAGAACTATGATGGAAGCCACGACTTGGAGTTGAAAGCCAGTGATTCAGGATACTATGTCGAAGAATTGGATTTGACAGACGCTGAAATGTTCTACTCTCCAGTTGACTTCACTGCAAAAAAAGTCAACGACAGCCGCATCGCAGCGAATGATACAATGACCATCATCTTGCCATTCGATGTGACAGAAGAGGACTTGAACGGTACAGTTTACAAGCTTGCTTCGTTCGATGGCAAGAATCTCTACTTCGAAACAGTTGATAGCATCAAGGCAAACATACCTTGCGTAGTGTCTGGCCTGCAAATGGGCGAGCCAATCATCACGACTGGATTGGAAAATGTCACCATCAAGGCTTCCAACCCAATAGAGGTCGTTGACAAAAACGGCAAGGCTGTACACCAAGGTGTTTACGAGACGACTCTCTTGGCAGGCAGCGAATACGATTACTACATCTTCAATGGCGGCCAGTTGGTGAAGATGGATGATAATGTCAAAGTGGCGTCGTTCTCTTCTGCTGTAAAATTAAGTAAGAGCGAGTCAGTTAACCCGTCCACGCTTGACATCGTCTTGGGCGATGAGGGTGTTACGAGCACCATCGACGTAGAGCAGACAATGACAGGCAAAGTTAACGTCTATGATGTGATAGGTCGTACACTTCGCTTGAATGTGGAGGTAGATGACTGCACTAATGGCTTGAAGCCTGGCGTTTACGTCGTAAATGGCAAGAAAGTCATAATAGTCAAATAAAAAAATCAGAGGTCGAGCCTCTTAGAAGGAGGGTGTATCAAAACGAATGAAGTTTGCGATACACTCTCTTTTTAATACCATGAGCCTTGAATGAAATTTTTTCAAGTGAAAAATTCAGGACTGTCGTAAATATTCGATTCTCACGAGTTGAAAATTTCATAAAAGTAAGAATCGGTCTAAAACGGGTTTATATCCTCCGCTTTAGACCGATTTTCTCATCTTTGAGTGACGCCTCGTTTGTCTTGCCCTTCATCACTTAAAAACACGAAAAAGGGCATGTCAATTTTGACACACCCTCTTCAGTAAGCCTTTGCCTATATTACTTTTTCATGTGGAATGTAACTACACCCCTAAGTTTTATCTCTTTCTCAAGCGGCTTCCAGTTTTCAATAAGTCTGCTTTCCCATGCTTGTCCTCCATTGGTATTGTTTACGATTAGGGTTGTATGAGGAACGCCAGTGATAACAGGAATGTCCGTTGCAATTTCCATGGCAAAACAATGGTCGCTAAATCCAACTGTGGTTGCTGTCATTTCGAAAGTCTTACCATTGTGTTTTACACTCCAATCCCAACTGCCCACATTGTCTACCTCTTTCCAGTGATATACAGTCATGTGGTCGCAACTGTAAGTGATGCTATCCGACGCATTCCAAGGGTTATGCGCTTGGGCATACTCTTTCAGCATGGCGATAGAAGCCTCATCAAATTCAATAGTGGTGTATTCACACGCTTCAATGACCGGAGTGTCATTGGTGTCGTCATCTGAACAGGAAACTAAAAATGAACAGATGGTAAAGCATAAAATTGCAAGTAAAGAGATCGTTCGTTTCATATCTGAATTAAAATTACATGAGTATAACTGAAATTTTCGTGTCATAGATTTGGGCGCAAATTTAATTACAATCTTATTAATTCGGATGCACATCAATAAAATTTAGTGTAAGTTATTGCGCATTAGGCTGTTATCGAGTCTCTTCTTGTCTACCGAAAAGGCATGTACAATCCGTGAAAACGTACAAAATGTGAAGTTCACAAACTGTCCGCACGCTTTTCCTCATCTGTCCGTCGCACCCCCGGAGCTTACCCTACCTTTGCATCGTCAACGGGAAGAAACAACAACCCCGGCGATAATGAAATATGAATATTAACAATTAAAATTTTTAAGGTTATGAAGACGAATCAAGTTTATAACACATTATTCTATTCAACGGATGTCCCTCAAAAAGATTTCGCAGATCCTAAGATGCGTAAATGTATGTTGGCCATAGGAGCCTTTTATATGGTGGTTATCTTGTTACTATGTCTCTTATTTTAGTACCTTTGCAGCGTTTTTCGCTCAGTTAACGAATATCATTGGGAGATTGTCAATTATAGGTGTATATTATTAACTTTTAATAACAAACAAAAATGAAAAAGAGATTCTTACTTTTTATGTTGCCATTAGTGGCATCGTTATCATTTGTGTCATGTGAAAAGGAGGATGATAACAAGGATGATCAAGTGCAAACAGATAAAACTTGCATGGAAATGTGCACGACATTTGGAGAAACCAATGGTGTCGAGTATGTAGATCTTGGTTTGCCAAGTGGAAACCTATGGGCAACGATGAATGTCGGTGCCGATAAGATTGAGGCACGCGGTAACCTTTATGCGTGGGGTGAGACTTCGCCCAGAGAGAATTTTATTGGTTGCGATTACTCATACTACAAGGAAACTGAATCAGCAGATGGATATACCAAGTATGTGCCAAGCGATGAAAATAATAACGTAGGATTCGAAGGTTTCTCGGACGGTAAGTACGTGTTGGATTTGGTGGATGATGTGGCACACGTTCAATTGGGCGGTTCATGGAGAATTCCAACAAGATGTGATTATGAAGAGTTGATCGCCAATTGCACAAGTGAGTGGGTTACCTACGAAGGCGTAGGAGGCTGTAAGATCACAGCAAAGAACGGAAAGTCTATCTTCTTGCCCGCAGGATGGGACGAAAAAAGCTTGAGCAATGGCGTGAATGGTATCTACTGGGCAAGTACGTGCAATGAATCAGGCAATGGTGCTTATGCTTTAGACATCGCTGAAAACGAAAATAAATGTAATATCACCGACCCTTATCCAAGAACCTATGGTAACTGTGTTCGTGCCGTTTGTCCTGTTAAGTAATAACAAAGCGCATTAAGAGAGGTTTTTAATCTAATAAAAGAGCCCCGAAAGTATTTCTACTTTCGGGGCTCGCCTAATTTTATCAATCCCAAAAAGTGGATCCCTACTCCAACGTCTTAGGTATATAAAAACGGCAATAAATATTAATTACCGTTTTTATATCGCTCTTATATCGACAGAAGCATATTGGGTAAGATTTTGTCGATCATTTTTTGAGGAACATCGCATTCCTTGGCAATTTGAGCCCATCCTGCGCATGTGTCACCTATTTCATTGATGATTTGACCGGCATTGCGGATGTTATTGCGAGCAGCAAGTTCCATTAAATCAGTTCGAGTAATGTCGTCATATTTGCCATTCACAGACATTTGGTGCGCAGAAGTCCATGCTCCAGCAGGATTGTATGCATACCCCATGTCATAGGCAGGAGATAGTCTCCACCTCCCTTGCTTGTCCATCAGAAACGATATGTTTTTTGTGTGGTCATCTTGGTTTCTGACAATTACATTGAATACAACTCTTCGAAACATCTCCTGCGCTTCTTGGTATGACAATCTCAATCCGCGCATAACATTGAACGCCTGTTCGTAGGAATAGCCCCTCAACACCCGATAATCGTAGTGGGCAATACCACAAAGGGTTTGCATATGAACCTTCTCTCCCGCCACTCGGTCAAAGCGCTTGGTAAGAAAGTGTGCCCTCCCATTTTCCTCAATAAGCGAGCATTCGGTCATATCTATTCCGCATGCTCGCACCAACTTGGCGAAAGAGTACTCAAGCCTTCCGTAATTATCTGTTTCCTTAAGTCCAGCGGTGGCAGAAACTCCATCAAGTTTGATCAGGTAGTAATCGTAACCTTTGGGGGCATCTACCTGACCAGACCTGACATCTCCCGTCTCCTGATTGTAGGCTATAATTGCTTTGGCTCTCTGACCTCCGGCAGAGGTTCCTAAACGGAGGATTTCTGCGATAGCGGATTTCTGGTCGTCACTTATATTTGTCTGAAAACTCTCTTTCTCGGAAAGTGCCTCTCTTGCTACAGAAACAAGGCTGTCCAGCTCTATTTTCTGTTCGGGTTGGTTAGCTCCTTCTATGGCTGGCTCGAATTCGAGAGCACCCATACAGCGTTTGCCCATATAGCAAAGCGATTCTATGGTGTTTCCGCTCGTCCTGCCTGTCAATGAAAGCCACTTGTCGAACAAAGCCCGTCCATATGTGTCTGGCAAAGAGTCTGCAAGCATACCTGGAAGACCCTTAAAAGTGTCTTGGTTGAGATCTCTAAAACTGTAAATTCTACCATCTCTCGCAGGCATAAGGATTGGCGACGGCTGAATGCCACTCCTTACGAACTCCGAATCATATTCAAATCTGGCCACACCATATTGTGGGTCCCAATTGACATACCCAACGGTCTTGCCAAACATCTTTACCCGTGCTACATCTACCATTCAGAATCCTCCTGCTCGTTAATGTTGATATGGTTACTCTTTGATGCTCGCTTACGTTTCTTTTTCGTATTGCCTTGCACCATTTTGAAATACTCATTCGGGCTTATCTGCTCTTCCTCTATCAGCGGCAACAGCACGTCAATTTTGCCCAATGTCCTTAAAATCCTGATGAACGAGTCGAATGACTTTATATCGCCATCCTCCATTCGTACTATGGAAGAGAGTGAAAGTCCCGAACTCACAGCCATATCTTGACGGGTTATGTTTTGCTTTAGCCTGAGTTCTTTAAGTTTTGCGGAAATCCTATTAGTTATTTCCGTATCTGAAAGCATATAGATGTTCTCCATAATATCAAAATTGACATTCTACCGCACAAAAATAAGAATAAAATATCAAATCTGACATCTCAAGATGATTTTATTTATAGAATCATGTAGGGTTTGACTCTGCCTGATAAAGGCGATGGGACAAGTTCTGTATCATTGATATTTTTATATCTACCTCATAACCAGTAATTTAACATAATGTACAATCTGTGAAAACGTACAAAATGTGAAGTTCACAAACTGTCCGCACGCTTTTCCTTTTCTGTCCGTATTCCCCCCGAAGCTTACCCTACCTTTGCATTGTCAACGGGAACGAACAACAACCCCAGCGACAGCAAAAAAGATTATTAACAATTAAATTTTAAAGATATGAAAACAAGATTCTTTTTTCCAGTAGTAGCAATGATCGCATTCGCGACAGTAACTAACGCAGCAGCATTTAAGTTAGGTGGAAACACTCCAAGAGTAGAGGTTGCAAGTGTTGAAAAGGTAGATGCCAGGGCAGGCGTAGAGACCTCTGTGTTGGGAACAAGTCTAAGTGGTCTTACGTCTGGATTAGCATGCGGTGCGGAAGTGGCACGCCGTATGGATGCGGGTGCAGAGACCAGTGTGTGTGGAGCAGGACAAAAGGGTATTATGGCTGGATTTGAATGCGGCGCAGAGAAGGGAATCCAAGTGGTTGCTGGAGTGGATAGCCGCATCGATATCTAACTACGCTTTATAACACCAACTTAGAAATAGCGGACCCCGAAAGATAAATCCTTTCGAGGTCCGCTTCGTTTGTTTGGGAGTTAAATGATTTACCCGTTGGGGATACGGTCTTTCCTTTATTACACCTTATCGAATACCACGTTGATATACTCTTCGTCCCCTAAACGCCATCCTCCGTCGACGAATTCCGAGAAATCGATGTGAAGGCCCTCTCTGGACACCTCTTTCTCCTCTTCCGATTCACTGCAATCGTCAATGTACCTCCGTTCCTTCACATAGGCCAATAGTTCATCGGCCTTCTTATCCATAGCATCAAGGATCATCTCCGTCGGCCCCTGGTCAGCGCAATATATCACTTGGTCGCATCCGAACAACCTTGCCCTTTCCAGGACGGCCTCCCTCTTCTTCAACAATTCCGGATGCCTTTCCTTATTTTCCTCGGCGAACGAGCTGTAAAAATGGTACCATCTTCCCCTGATAACGGAGATGTCTATGTTTTCCTCAAAGATCATCACATCAAATTCATCATCCAGAAACTCGTAAAGAGCGTAGTGATCGCGGTCAAGGAACTGTTCGTACGAACCATCCGGGAAGTTAGCCAACTTGAGTTGCTCAAGGCCTACCCTTTCGATAATCTGGCGTTGTTGGTAATCCTCGGCTATCAGTTTCAGGTAATTGTCCGTCTCATCATATTTAACCCTTGACAATACCACTTCCCCGTTAGAATGTGTCCTGCTCACCGTATTGTCCCTCTCGTCATACCGATAGAGGTCATCCGCCACTAGCATAATATTACGCTTCAGCCGCTTGGAGCACTCCTCCGCAGTGGCGAACGGATCCTTGACTGGCAGATTATGCCTTAACCCGATTTGTACGACATCCCATCCCATACCTTTCTGTATTTTTTGTTATACGGCAAATATAGGCAATAGAGCCTCATTCACAAAACTTTGCTATTTATTGTTAAAATTACAAACTATGCAAAACAACCGCAACCATAGACAAAGAACCGATCTGCAATATTTTTCATATCTACCTTATACCCAAAGATTTAACCCAATGTACAATTCATGAAAACGTACAAAATGTGAAGTTCACAAACTGTCCGCACGCTTTTCCTTTTCTGTCCGTATTCCCCCCGGAGCTTGCCCTACCTTTGCATTGTCAACGGGAACGAACAACAACCCCGACGACAGCAAAAAAGATTATTAACAATTAAATTTTAAAGATATGAAAACAAGATTCTTTTTTCCAGTAGTAGCAATGATCGCATTCGCGACAGTAACTAACGCAGCAGCATTTAAGTTAGGTGGAAACACTCCAAGAGTAGAGGTTGCAAGTGTTGAAAAGGTAGATGCCAGGGCAGGCGTAGAGACCAGTGTGTGTGGAGCAGGACTAAGTGGTCTTACGTCTGGATTTGAATGCGGTGCGGAAGTGGCTATGCGCATGGATGCGGGTGCAAAGACCAGTGTGTGTGGCGCAGGACTGAAAGGTCTTACATCTGGATTAGCATGCGGCGCGGAGACAAGCATCCATGTGACTGCGGGAATGGATGGCCGTGCTGCTATCTAACCACGCTTTTTGACACCAGTTTGAGAGATAGTTATAACACATAAAAAGCGAGATTATCCAATGGGTAATCTCGCTTTCTTGTCAGTATTACATTAAAGCGCCCGATGAGCCTATTTAGAGGCGAAATTTCGGACTTTCTCCTTTCGTTGATATTCTCTACCGTCTAACCGTTGGAAAATCGAAATAGGGGCTTATTTTGATTTAGTAATTACTTGATGGCCTTTTGGGTACAAACAATCACCTCTTGGTTGTCGGCATTCTTCATGCTAAGCGTGCTGTCAGCAATCGAATAGGTAACAACTTGTTGGATTGCCTTCAACAAAGAATCCTCAACAGCCATATCAGGGCACATCATCTTGGTTGACGCTACATCACCGAATGACAAGCTATCACCTGCCAACTTGTAAGCACCAAAGAATCTGTTGCATCCAGTTCCACCGTTTACAGTGTCGTTAGCGTTGAACATGAAGAGCGGCATAGCGTCCGTATTCACCTTCACCTCGTTTCCTAAAACAGAAACAACTGTCCATTCACCACCTACCAATGAAACATTCACTTGAGCGCTATCGGCAGCCTCAGCCTCAGCATTGCATGCAGGTGCGTCACTCTTAGGAGCAGTACAACTCATCATAGCTCCCAAAACCATCATAGAGTAAAATAACTTCTTCATTTTTATAAATATTTAAGTTTCACAAATATACAAAAAAATCTCACCCTCATCACTCCTTGATGATCATCGCATTGATGACCTCTTTTTTACGCTTGTCGTACAATTTCAGATTATCTTTGGTCACTTTGAAGGTGACAACCTCATTCATTGCCTTGAAAAAAGCATCCTCAATCTCCTGGTCAGGACAAAGACGCATGGTCGCTCCTACCCTTTCCATCACAATACTATCTCCCTTCACATCGTACCTGCCGCTGTAATTGTTGCACCCACCGCAGCCCTTCACTGTCAAATTCTTGTCAAAAAGAAGATAAGCGACATCCGCTTGGTTGGAATATTGCAATTCCGAGCCATTGATTTGTGTCACCGCCCACATCTTATCCAACAGCGCTGGATTCTCATAGGTCCGCTCCACCACCTTCTGGGACGTCTTTTGGGTGGTCTTACATCCTGTGAATACCAATAAGAGGATAAATAGTAAATATTGCTTTCTCATCATATACTTCTGTTCTATCAACGCGAAATTACAAAAGATGAAGGGGATATACAATAAAAGGGAGGGCATCAATTGTCATATCGATACCCTCTCCTCCTTCGATGATGAATCATCCTTACTCACTAACCATTATCTACACCGACATTCCTTTGCGTTTTTTAGGTTTCGTATGATGCTTCACGACAGTAGGCGCCACACACATATTGGCCGCGCATCCCGCCATAGGACCACGTGGTGCCGGAACAATCGCATTCAGTTCACCATCGATCTTCATCAGCATATTATTACACATAACGGCCCCACCGGCGAGGAGCAACTTTTTATCGGATTGCTCAATCGGAAGATGGTTCACCTGTTGCTCCATCTCTACCCTATCCTTGGACAAAAAGAGCTGTGCCCTGTTGCCCTCCATATAGAGTTTGGCCACTCTACCATCCTTCATCTCCAATGCCTCCGTCAACTCGCCATTCGTGCCTTGTTGAATTTTCTGGACAGAGGCTTCCGTGAAATGGGAGGCGAGCGCACACTCCATCATTTTACCATCCGAACCTTGGAGCGCGATGGTTTCCACCTGGGAGAAATCACGGATTCTCAGCTCCGTGGCTTGCATCAATGTCTTACTTTGTTGGTTAATTTGGTTGATGTTCATCACCTCCCCCAATCCCTGTGCTTTTACATCAATGTCATTCCACTCTTTCTCAGGTTTGTAACCATCCATCTTATTGAAAAGATTCTCGGAAATCTCTTCCACTTTGCTCTGTCCATGGTCAATTACCACCACATTGAGATTGCTTTTATCAAAAATCTCCTGGGTAGTACGAGACTCCTCACCCTTCAACTTCACATTGCTTAACACCAACGTATCAGGATGCATTTCACGGTACTTAATCTCAACAGCCAACTGCTTATTAAGGGAATCATAGAGCGGAGATCGAACAGGACCGATGGCCTTTACAGAATCACTCAAATCTTTTTTGATTTGAAAAATATGACCATTCAATTTCTCCAGGTTCTCTACTGCTTTCACCACATCAGTCGAATTCGGGGAATTTTGGATAATATCTATGGCATCTAACTTGGCCTTTTGATGGCAAAAGAGGTTACGACGCATCAGGAGTTGATTCTGTTTAGAGACAATCTCCTTACATTGTTTTTCGGAAAGAGATAGATGATCCAACAGTAATACTTCGGAAGATTTACCAAACTTAGCATGTTTTAAAGTACCATTCTCCAAATAGTTGGAAAATTTTGTAGCAGGGATATAATACTGCGTGAGACCACCTTCACCATAGGAAGTATTTTCAGCTATTTTACCTCCCTCTACCACCAAATCTCTCTTTAACTCAAACATGGCTACCTCACTACGATAAGAACCACTTTTCAGCATTGAATCAATGAAAGGCCTAACTTGCAACTTCTCACTCAGTTGAGTAGCATCGTTACCAACCTGATCCAACTGTTCTTTAGGGAATAGGTATTCGCATGGTTTCATTTTCCCTTCCTTATCGTATGAAATAAGCGCACATACTTGTGTACCTGCCTTTAATTCAATCTTCTCATAAGAATCTATTCCCGCATATCTATCTGTGCCCTGCCACTCGGCAGCGCTCTTTATCTTTTCGGCATCTTTTTTCATAAGTCGCAAACTAAATTACATCAAAAAAAGCATCTCCTAACTCCTCAATCTCCCTACCCAATTCCTCATCCTCTTCTTGAGTTCGATTTCTATAATCTATCACAATCTCCGCATACGGATCATCATACCTTAAATCAAAACTAGAACGGATTGAACCCCAAGAGACATCGAACCAATTCTCCTTCTCTCTTTCAAGGCATGTTTGATTCAACGTAGTCTCCTTCAACAGAAAATCATCGTGAATATGCTTAATCTCATAGGCGATCTCTTCCCAATTATCAGGCATACACTTGTAATTATTGATTTCATCGAAACGTTTGGATATTAAACTAATATTCTCCACGCAATTGTGTCTTCCGCCAGTGATAATGCGCATATACATCTCATAACCATCAATGTTGACTAGAAAACTGAAAACCTCATCCTCCTCTGTGAATTCCTTCTTGTTTAGTACCGTCTTAAACATATCTGACTGCATAAACTCTTCCCTTGTCATGAAGGGATGTACTTCCCAACCCTTCTCCGCATCGATGACAAATCGACCTGTCTTTAAATCTATCATATTCTAATTAAATTTTAAATTAATATTATTGATATATGCAAATATATAAACTATTTGCGAAATATAAAAATATTTTGTGTATTTTTTACATTATTATAATAGATTATTTTATTATGTGAATGATTTTCAAACAGATAGAAACAAAAAAAGCCCGACCATAAAGATCGGGCTTTCTTACTATGAAGAACTAATATTAGTCTTTCAATTTTGCGCAGATGAACTCACGGTTCATACGAGCGATGTTGCTGATAGAGATGCACTTAGGACACTCTGCCTCGCAAGCGCGGGTGTTGGTACAGTTACCGAAACCGAGCTCATCCATCTTTGCAACCATAGCCTTCACACGAGCGGTAGCCTCTACGCGTCCTTGTGGAAGAAGCGCGAATTGAGAAACCTTCGCAGAAACGAACAACATAGCTGAACCATTCTTACAAGCTGCTACACAAGCACCACAACCGATACAAGTTGCAGAGTCCATAGCCTCGTCAGCGTCAACCTTCGAGATAGGAAGCGCATTTGCGTCTTGTGCTCCACCACAGTTGAATGATACATAACCACCAGCTTGTTGGATCTTGTCGAATGCGTTACGATCAACCATCAAGTCCTTGATTACAGGGAACGCAGCTGAACGCCAAGGCTCAACGGTGATAGTCTCGCCATCCTTGAAACGACGCATATACAACTGGCAAGTAGTAGCGCCAGTAGCAGGTCCGTGTGGGTGACCATTAATGAACAAAGAACACATACCGCAGATACCCTCACGACAGTCATGATCGAATACGATAGGCTCCTCACCCTTCTCAACCAATGTCTCGTTCAAGATATCCAAAGTTTCCAAAAATGAGGTATCAGGTGTTGTCTCAACGTTCTCGTAAGTAACAAAATCACCCTTCTCATTAGGGCCAGCTTGACGCCATACCTTCAAGTTGACTTTCATATTATCTAATGCCATTGCTTTAACTTTTTTAGTTGATTATGATTTATAGTTACGAGTTTGAACCTTGATAGCCTCATATTGAAGAGGTTCCTTGATCAACTCAGGCTCCTTGTTGTCGTCGCCAGCGTAGTTCCAGCAACCTACATAGAAGAAGTTCTCGTCGTCACGCTTAGCCTCACCCTCTTCTGTAGCGTACTCCTCACGGAAGTGACCACCACAAGACTCGTTACGGTGTAAAGCATCACGAGCAATCAACTCACCCATGGTGATGAAATCTCTCAAACGGAATGCCTTATCAAGCTCAACGTTCATGCACTCATCCGCAGATCCTGGTACGAACAAGTTGGTCTCAAACTCCTTACGGATAGCTTTCAACTCAACAAGCGCCTTCTCAAGGTTTGCTTTGTTACGTCCCATTCCGACGTACTCCCACATAATGTGGCCTAACTTCTTATGGATAGAATCAACAGTAGCCTTACCACCAATCTTCAAGAGAGCCTCTTGCTCCTTCTCGCACTTAGCTTGTGCATCCATGAACTCCTTGCTGTCTGGATTGAAACGAGCGACAGTGATTTGGTCTGACAAATAGTTTTGGATGGTGTAAGGCAATACGAAGTATCCGTCTGCCAAACCTTGCATCAATGCGGATGCACCCAAACGGTTAGCACCATGGTCAGAGAAGTTACACTCACCGATAGCGAACAAACCTGGAACGGAAGTTTGCAACTCGTAATCTACCCAAAGACCACCCATTGTGTAGTGGATAGCAGGGAAGATCATCATTGGGTTGTAGTATTTAACACCGTCGATCTCCTTAGCGAACTCACCTGGGTTCACGTCAGTGATCTCCTCGTACATATCGAACAAGTTACCATAACGTTGACGAACCACATCAATACCCAAACGATTGATAGCCTCAGAGAAATCCAAGAATACAGCCAAACCAGTGTTGTTTACACCATATCCATTATCGCAACGCTCCTTAGCGGCACGAGACGCAACGTCACGTGGTACCAAGTTACCGAATGCAGGGTAACGACGCTCCAAGTAGTAATCACGATCCTCCTCAGGAATATCAGATCCCTTCTTAGTTCCAGCTTGAAGAGCCTTTGCATCCTCAATCTTCTTAGGAACCCAGATACGACCATCATTACGCAATGACTCAGACATCAAAGTCAACTTTGATTGCTTGTCACCGTGAACTGGAATACAAGTAGGGTGGATTTGAACGTATGAAGGGTTAGCGAAGTAAGCACCCTTACGATATGCGGCGATTGCAGCTGAACAGTTACAACCCATTGCGTTAGTAGAAAGGAAGTAAGTGTTTCCGTAACCACCAGTTGCCAAAACAACTGCGTGAGCAGCGAAACGCTCGAACTTACCAGTTACCAAGTTCTTTGCGATGATACCACGAGCGCGGCCATCGACCATAACGATATCATGCATCTCATAACGGTTGTAGCTCTTTACTTTACCAGCCTTGATTTGACGGTTCAATGAAGAGTATGCGCCCAACAACAATTGTTGTCCGGTTTGACCCTTAGCGTAGAATGTACGGGAAACTTGCGCACCACCGAATGAACGGTTTGCCAAAGTACCTCCGTATTCACGAGCGAAAGGAACACCTTGAGCGACACATTGGTCGATGATATTAGCGGAAACCTCAGCCAAACGATAAACGTTAGCCTCACGAGCACGATAGTCACCTCCCTTTACAGTATCGTAGAACAAACGGTAAACAGAGTCACCGTCGTTTTGATAGTTCTTAGCAGCGTTGATACCACCTTGAGCGGCGATAGAGTGCGCACGACGTGGAGAGTCTTGGATACAGAAGTTAAGAACATTGAATCCCATCTCAGCCAAAGTAGATGCTGCAGATGCACCTGCCAAACCTGTTCCAACTACGATGATATCCAACTTACGCTTGTTAGCAGGGTTCACGAGTTTTTGATGAGCCTTATAATTGGTCCACTTTTCGGACACTGGGCCCTCAGGAATTTTTGAATTAATTTCAGCCATAATATTTAGTATTTCTTTTTATTTATTTACTGATTAAAGACTTTGAATGTATCCAGCAACTACTACCGCAGTGAATCCAAGGAAAATAACAGTAGCGAAGATGTTAGCGATACACTTCAAACGTGGGAACCAAGTCTTGCCATTCAATCCCATGGTTTGGAATGCGCTCCAGAAACCGTGAGTCAAGTGGAACCACAAAGCGCAGAACCAAGCGATATAAGCCAAACAAATAGGCAATGAAGAGAAAGTAACTCTAATCAATTCTGATCCGCTGGCAGGTTCACTACCCATCACCTCAGGCAACTGCATCTTTGCCCAGAAATGAGTCAAGTGCATGATCAACAATCCCAAAACAACAATACCCAAAACCATCATGTTAAGAGAAGATTTCTCAACCTTAGGTTGGTTAACTTGCTTAGAGTAAGCGATAGGGCGAGCTTTTTGGTTACGCAATGTAAGAATCATTGCGAAAACGATGTGCAAGATAAAACCACCAGCCAATACAGCAGTACCGACCAAAGCATACCAGTTAGCACCTAAAAATTCACAAATCGCATCATAAGCCTCTGAGCTAATAATAGCCACAAGGTTCATTGACATGTGAAAAATGAGAAACAAAATTAGAAAAAGACCGGTGATACTCATAACCAGTTTTCTTCCGATTGACGAATCAATTAGCCACATAAGTTTGAAATTTTAATTAGTTATTTTTGTTAATGAAATTTTACGATAATTCACGCAAAAGTAAGGGAAAAACCTAGAATAAACAATAACTCCATTTAAAATTCTAGCCAATTTTTTATATTTATGCAAACAGAATATCTTTTATCTCAAATTTGCCCAGCCCAAAATATGTTAATAAGCATTGTTAATAACTGTTGAAAACATCATTATATTTTGCCATAAAAATTGAAAAATAAATTTTCATATTTCAAAAATCTGTCTATACAATGGCTTCTATTTCCGCTCCAAATTAGTTAACCCAAAATATTGATCTACTTACTGACACCAATTTTGTTTAGAAAGTTGATATTTCTGCCACTAAAAATTTGTAGATTTGTGCAAATGTTAAGATGGTTAATAAAGTTGCGATTTGATTTATTATCAGGGTTTTAATTTGAACAATAATAGAATCAAATAGGTGATGCTTTTTTAATATCGTATTTTACAAGAACTATTTCAAAAAAGTTTTAACCATATTAACAAGCTATCATAATCATTACTTTAAAATTTATTTAAAGGAAAAATATAATGATGATAGAATCTAATGGCAAAAAGTAAATTTTGAAAGTTCGTTTTTTCAAAAATAGAAAATTTTTATGAAAGATGAAATGACTCTTCAAGAATTGCAAAATTCGGTCGATGAATGGATCAAGACATTTGGCGTGAGATATTTCAATGAGTTGACGAATATGACGTTGCTTACCGAAGAGGTAGGGGAGTTGGCAAGAGTCGTCGCGCGTAAGTTTGGAGAACAATCATCCAAAATTTCTGATTTGGATGCCTCTTTGGAGGAGGAGATGGCCGATGTCCTTTGGGTATTGGTTTGTATGGCCAACCAAACTGGCGTGAATTTAACAGAGGCCATTCAGAAAAGTTTCGAGAAAAAGACGAAAAGAGATGCTGAAAGACATAAGAATAATTTAAAACTTAAATAATAGTATGGATCGTTTTGACGCTTTGTTTGAAAAGTATGATATGAATTTGGATGCGTGCCAGATTCAGGAGGATGTGAAGAAAATTTTGTTGGATCAATATGACAAGTACAATCAAAAGGCAATTTATAGCCAGATCCTCAGTATGGTTGATATTACCTCTTTGAATCCTACCGATTCAGTGAAGAGTATCACCGATTTTGTCGAAAAGATTAATAAATTTGATACAAAATTCGAGATCCTGCCACATCCAGCCGCTATTTGCATTTATCCTAAGTTTGTTCAAACTGTAAAGGACAATTTGATGGAGGATATGGAAATTGCCTCAGTTGCAGGTGGATTTCCTGATGCCAATACTTTTATCGAGGTCAAAGTTGCCGAAGTGGCTATGGCTGTGATGGAAGGCGCAACTGAAATTGATGTGGTGATTCCTTCCGGAATGGTTATTTCAGGCGAATACGAGGAGATTTATGAGGATTTGCAGGAGATTAAGGCAGCTTGTCGTGATGCTAAATTAAAGGTTATCCTGGAAACTGGTGTTTTAATGGATCCAGTGTTGATAAAGAAAGCAGCTTTGGTAGCGATGAATGCAGGTGCAGATTTCATTAAGACCTCTACGGGCAAGGTTTCCATCGGTGCTACTTACGAAGCTGTATATGTGATGGCGAAAGCCGCTGCTGAATATAACGTTTTGAATAATGCAAAGGTGGGAATTAAAGTAGCTGGTGGTGTATCGACTACTGAGCAAGCCGTTTCATACTATGCTATCGTCGCTTCAATTTTGGGAGATGAGTGGTTGAATCCAAATTTGTTTAGATTTGGTGCAAGCCGTTTGGTCAATGCGTTGATCTCTTCTCTTTCTGGTAGTGAGGTGAAATATTTCTAATAGAAATTATAGTAAAATAGTCTGATCTAAATATTTGAAGATCAGACTATTTTTTTCTTTGAATGGTATGTTCCAACAAATTGTAAAGTGAATCCGCTACCTCTTTATTTTTGATATTTTCTATCACTTTTGTGGCCTCGTTTTTGTATGCTTCCATTTTTCTTTCGGCATACGAAATTCCACCTTTCTCGATAGCGAATTCTGCAATTCTTTTGATGTTCTCGTCAGTCGTATTCTTGGTTCTGATTATCTCTAAAATTGTGTTTTTTTCCGCTGGATCACAATTATTTAGAGCATAAATGAGCGGCAGTGTGATTTTACCTTCCTTTATATCGTTTCCGACAGGTTTTCCTATTTCGTCGTGAGAGCTGACGTAGTCGAAAATATCATCTTTGATTTGAAAGCAGATGCCGTATATTTCACCGTATTGTCTCATTTTCTCTTTCAAATCATTTTCCGCCTTCACTGATATTGCGCCAGTCACTGTACAAGCAGAGAGTAGGGCAGCCGTTTTCATTTTGATTACTTGCAAATATTTGTTTTCATCGTATGAACTGCTCTGCATATTGCTTAGTTGGAGAATTTCACCTTTTGAGATAATTTTTCCCAATTGCGTGATCTCCCCTATGATATCGATGTCTTTTGTTTCGTTTGCGGTATGCAAAGATTCTGAGAGAATATAATCGCCTGCTAATACTGATATCTTGTTGTTCCACAGTGCATTAACAGATTTTTGACCTCTTCTCTCCATAGCTTCATCCACCACATCGTCGTGTACCAAACTGGCTGTATGCAGCATCTCCATGGCTATTGCGGCACGGATAGTATTGAGGTTGATTTCACCGCAAGCTTTTGCGGACAACAGTGTCAGAATGGGTCTGATCTGCTTTCCTTTTTTCTGTAATATGTGTTGGTGGACTTGTTTTAATATGATATTATCTGTCTCGAATCTTTTTTCATATTCTTCGACGAATTTTGCAAATTCTTCCTGGATGGGTTGTTTTATTTGCTCTAACGTTATCATATTAATTTTAATTACACGCGAATTTAGTAAAAACATCGTTAATTCTTTTCGATTTCGATAGACATTAGTTTATTTTAAGTCCATTTTGTAACTTTGTTTGTTCATTATATTCTAATTTATGGAGAAAAAACTTTTTCTTATTGATGCTTATGCGTTGATATATCGTTCTTATTATGCTTTTATTAAGAATCCACGTATCAATTCAAAAGGTTTCAATACCTCTGCGATTTTAGGTTTCATCAATGTGTTGAATGATGTGATCAAAACTGAGCATCCTACGCATATTGCGGTAGCATTTGACCCTGCTGGACCTACTTTTCGACATGAGGCTTATCCTGAATATAAAGCGCAACGTGAAGCTACTCCTGAGGATATAAAACTTTCAGTACCAGTCATTAAGGAAATTATTTCAGCTTTTAATATTCCTATTTTGGAGGTGCCTGGTTTTGAAGCGGATGATGTAATTGGAACAGTATCTAAACTGGCTGAAAAAGAAGGTTTTACTGTTTTTATGTTAACACCTGATAAAGATTATGCTCAGTTAGTTTCAGATCATATCTTTTTGTACCGCCCTCGTCACGGTGGTGGATATGAGACACTTGGAGAGAAGGAGGCTTGTGAAAAGTGGCAACTTACTTCTACCAATCAGATCATTGATTATCTTGGTTTGATGGGTGATAGTTCTGATAATATTCCTGGTTGTCCGGGAGTAGGTGAGAAGACTGCTGTAAAAATTTTGCAGGAATTTGGATCCATCGAAAATTTATTACAAAAAACCGATCAATTGAAAGGTGCGCTTAAAAAGAAGGTGGAAGAGAATGTTGATCAAATTAAGTTCTCTCAATTTTTGGCTACTATTCGTTTGGACGTACCAATTGTTTTAAATGAAACTAATTTAGTTTATCAAGAACCCGATGTTGAAAAATTAAAAGTTCTCTATACTGATCTTGAGTTTAAAAACTTACTTACGAAGTTAGATCCAGTTGAAACAAAAAAATCTTCAAAACAAGCTGCTGTTCAACTCTCTCTCTTTGAAGAATATGTTGATGAGAGTACAGGCAAAATTAAATATTCAAATCTCAGCGACTTAACTTCAACTCCTCATACCTATCAACTTATTGATAATGAAGAACTTATTGTAGAATTTTTGGCTAAATTGTCTGAACAGGATTTTTTCTGTTTTGACACGGAAACAACTGGAACCAACGTTATTTCTGATGATTTGGTTGGTTTCTCCTTTTCATGGAAAGAATTTGAGGCATTTTATGTACCTGTGCCGAAGGATAGGGGAGAGGCTGAAAAATTTGTTCATCGTTTCAAGGCTATTTTCGAAAATGAGTCTGTCATGAAGATTGGACAGAATATCAAGTTTGATCTTTTGATGTTGCGCCAATATGGTGTTCAGTTGAAAGGTAAGATGTTTGATACGATGATTGCTCATTATCTTTTGCAACCGGATCTTCGACATGGCATGGATTATTTGGCTGAAGTTTATTTGAACTACAAAACCATTACCTACGAAGAGTTATGTGAGGGAAAAAATACGAAGACTACCGATATTAGAACGCTGAATATCAATAGGTTATGTGATTATGCCGCTGAAGACGCTGATGTCACCCTTCGTTTGAAGAATATCTTTGAGAAAGAATTGAAAGACAATAAGTTAGAAAATTTGTTTTATGATATAGAAATGCCTTTGATGCCAGTCTTAGCTGATATGGAGTATACTGGAGTCTCCATCAATGTTGATGATTTGAAGGCTTTTTCTAAGACTTTGAATGAACGTATTGCTGAAAAGGAGAAACAAATTTACACCCTTGCAGGTTATGAATTTAATATATCATCACCACGTCAGGTGGGCGAATTGATTTATGATCGTTTAAAAATCGTAGAAAAACCACGAAAGACAAAGACAGGTTTGTATTCCACATCTGAAGAAGTTCTTGTATCTTTGAAGGGTAAGCATGATGTAATCAATCTAATATTGGAACATCGTGGTTTAAAGAAATTATTGTCAACTTATGTCGATACTTTACCAGAACTCATAAACAAGAAGACAGGAAAGATTCACTCTTCCTATAATCAAACGGTTGCGGCAACTGGTCGTTTAAGTTCAAGTAATCCAAACTTACAGAATATTCCTATTCGCGATGAAGATGGAAAAGAGATTCGTAAAGCTTTTGTTCCAGATCAGAATTGTGTTTTCTTTTCAGCCGATTATTCTCAAATCGAATTACGATTAATGGCTCATTTGAGTGGTGATGAGAATTTGATTGAAGCATTCAATAATGGTTATGATATTCATACTGCAACTGCGGCAAAGGTATTTAAAAAGAATATTGACGAGGTTGATAAGGATATGAGACGAAAAGCAAAGACTGCCAACTTTGGTATCATTTATGGTATCTCAGCCTTTGGCTTAGCTGAACGATTGGATATTTCAAGAGGCGAAGCAAAACAGTTGATTGATGACTACTTTGAATCTTATCCGGCTATTAAATCTTATACTGAAAATGTGATTCAGAGTGCAAGAGAAAATGGTTACGTGGAAACGCTTTTAGGTAGACGTAGGTATTTGTCTGATATTAATTCTCATAATAGTGTTGTTCGTGGATATGCTGAACGAAATGCTGTTAATGCACCAATTCAAGGTACGGCAGCCGATATCATAAAAATAGCGATGATCAATATATTTCGTAGGTTCAACGAAGCACAATTAAAATCAAAAATGATTCTTCAGGTACATGACGAGTTGAACTTTAATGTTTATAAAGATGAGTTGGAACAGGTAAAACAAATTGTGTTAGAAGAAATGCAAAATGCAATAAAATTACAGGTTCCTTTAATTGCAGAATTTGGTATAGGTGATAATTGGTTGGAAGCACATTAAAAAAATGTTCCACGTGGAACAACTCACGAAGTGAGTCGAAAATTCTTAAAAATGTTCCACGTGGAACATCTATTATAAATTAAACTTTTTAGGTATTTCATCCAAAATAGAAAACAACTCTTCTCTGGTGTTTGCGCGCAACATTGCAATTCTTGTTTGCTTGAAATTGTCAATTCCTTTGAAGAGTGGGGAAGAGGCTAGATGTCTTCTTGAGTGCGTGATTCCTCTCATTTCATCCAGCCATTCAATGTTTTTATCAATATATTCTTTTAAAATATTTAGATAATATTCAAAAGGCTTTTTCTCCATTTCTTCGCCATTTTTTAAGTAGTATTTGATTTCTTCAAATAACCATGGCTTACCAAATGTTGCTCTACCGATCATAATGGCATCTACACCATACTTATCAAAATTCTCCTTTGCAATTTGAGGAGAGGTGACATCACCATTGCCAATGATAGGTATTTTAATTCTTGGATTGTTTTTTACCTCTCCTATAAGTGTCCAGTCTGCGTTACCAGTGTACATTTGGGCTCTTGTTCTGCCGTGGATGGCCAATGCTTGTGCACCGCAATCTTGAATCTGTTCCGCAAGCGTTGTGATGATTTTGTTATCGTTATCCCAACCTAATCTAGTCTTTACTGTTACTGGTGTATTTACAGCTTTCACTACCGCTTTGATGATTTCAAGCATTTTAGGAATGTCCTTCAGTAATCCTGCACCACCACCTTTACCAGCTACTTTTTTTACTGGACAACCGAAATTTAAGTCAATGATATCGGGCTTTGCTTCTTCGGCAATTTTTGCAGCCTCTGCAATAGGTTCTGGATCCCTTCCGTAAAGTTGAATGACAACTGGTCTCTCTTCATCGTTAATATCCAGTTTTCTCTCGGTGCTTTCTATACTACGAATTAGTGCATCCGCTGAAATGAATTCCGAATAGACCATATCCGCACCAAATCTTTTACACATCATTCTGAATGTAGGATCTGTTACGTCCTCCATTGGCGCCAAAAATAGTGGGTATTCTCCGAATTCTATATTACCTATTTTCATATCATTTCATCGTCTTTATCGAATGTTCCACGTGGAACATTTTTGTTTTTGATTAGTTTTGTGTGTCTGGAACCTCCGAGGCATCTACCATTTTGTAAAGTTTATCTGAAGGTCTTACTTTAGAAGGAACGGCAATTGAAAACAATTCACCTCTTTCACACTTCTCTGCTGTAGCACAATCTACGTGTAGTTCATCAATTTTTAATTCTATCACGCCAGTGGTTGGACCTGTAATGATTACTTCATCTCCTTTTTTGATGCCATATTTGGTTTCTACTAGGAATTCAGCAACGCCCAATTTTGAGTAATATTTCATACCCTTTCCAATGTAAACTTTTTTCTTCGTCGCTTCAGATCCATAAGTGGAGCTCCATTCACCCAATCTTTGCCCCAGGTAGTAACCATTCCAAAAGCCTCTGTTGAATACAGTCTTCAATCTCTCATCCCAGCCAGCGATTTTCTCCTCACTGTAACTGCCATCCAAGTATGAATTGATAGCCTCGTTGTAACAAGAAACCACTGTCTTTACATATTCAGGGCCTCTTGCACGTCCTTCGATTTTCATTACCCGAACACCTGAGTCAATCAATTTATTCAAGAAGTGAATGGTCTTCAAATCTTTTGGAGACATTAAATACTGATTCTCCACTTTGATTTCGATATCTCTTTCATCGTCCACCAATCTGTATCCGTGTCTGCAAACTTGGTAACATGCGCCTCGATTAGCCGATGCATTCAGTTCGTGAAGACTCATGTAACATTTTCCGGAGACAGCCATACAAAGGGCACCGTGGCAGAACATCTCTATTTTTATCAAATCACCCTTAGGACCTCTGATTTCTTCATTTTGAATCGCTTCGAAAATGGTCCGTACTTGATCCATATTGCATTCACGAGCCAAGACCACAACGTCCGCATATTTAGCATAAAATTTCAACGCTTCTACATTTGCGATATTCAATTGGGTGGAGAGGTGTACCTCCACACCTTTGCTATATGCGTACATCATAACAGCAACATCGGCTGCGATTATGGCAGAAACTTCCACCTCTTTCGCCGTATCAACGATTTCACGCATCAAATCTAGATCGTTGTTGTAGATGACAGTATTGACGGTCAAGTAACTTTTGATCTTATTTTCCTTGCATATTTTGACGATGTTGCGAAGATCTTCGGTGCTAAAGTTGCTAGCGGATCTTGAACGCATATTAAGTTTATCAATGCCAAAATAGACTGAATTTGCGCCTGATTGAATGGCTGCTTGTAGGCTTTCGTAAGAACCTACAGGTGCCATAATTTCAAAATCTTCTCTTTTTAGTGCCATATTTCTTATCCTTTATTCTCTATTTTGTGAGTCAATCCAAATGGTGGTTGGTCCGTCGTTCAGTAGTTCTACTTTCATATCCGCACCAAATTCACCTGTTCCGATCGGTTTTCCTATCTCTTTTTCTACGCTTGCGCAGAATTTTTCATACATCGGAACGGCAAAATCAGCTTTACTTGCTCTAATATATGAAGGTCTATTTCCCTTTTTCGTCAAAGCTTGAAGCGTGAATTGGCTGACCACCAATATCTCGCCATCGATATCTTTTACAGATTTATTCATCACGCCATTCTCATCATTGAATATTCTGATGTTGGCGATCTTACCGCTCAGCCATTCTATATCTTCATCTGTGTCACGATCTTCAATGCCTACCAAAACCAGTAATCCTTCTCCTATTTTAGACTTGATTTTGCCTTCAATAGTAACCGAAGCGTGAGTGACTCTTTGAATTAATACTCTCATATTGTTAATATCTTTTTAAATCAAAATTTTAATTAGATGATTTATCTTTTGAATTATTATTGAAATAATCTACAATAATCATTGCCTTTTTTATACCTATTTCGGCTGATAAATCTTCCAGTGAAGCCTCTTTAATCCGTTTGACACTCTTGAATTTTTTGATCAATGCCTCTTGCGTCTTCTCTCCGATTCCTTTGATGTCCAATTCGGTTTTGGTCATATTTTTGCTTCTTTTCTCTCGGTGGAATTTGATGGCGAAACGGTGTACTTCATCCTGAATCGAAGCGAAGAAACGGAAGGTTTCATCGGTCGGATCAAGGTTAACAATTCTCGGTGGAAAGCCGAAAAGTAACTCTTTTGTACGGTGTTTTTCGTTCTTGGCCAAACCTGCTATCGGAATATCCAGGTGGAGCTCATCTTCTACCACTTCACGAATCACCTCCATCTGTCCGATGCCACCATCGGCGATGATCAGTTGGGGTAGGGGTTGTTCCTCCTCCATCAATCGGGTATATCTTCTTCTGACCACCTCTTTCATAGAGGCGTAATCATCTGGGCCGACCACCGTTTTGATGTTGTATTTGCGATAATCGTTCTTCGATGGTTTCGCCATTTTATATACGACGCAAGCTGCTACCGCATCGCTTCCTTGGATGTTGGAGTTATCAAAACACTCGATTTGAACGGGTAATTTATCCAGTTGCAGCAAGTTTTGAATTGATTTCATCAACTTGGTCGCCCGCTGTTCTGGATTGAATTTCTCCATCTGCTTCATACGGTCAAACCGGTATTGCTTCACATTTTGGATGGAGAGATCGAGTAGTTTTCGCTTATCACCCTTTTGCGGAACGGTGACGACGGCGTTTTTAAATTCGTAGCCGATTTCGAAAGGAACAATGATTTCGCGGGAGTAACTCTTGAAACGTTCCCGCATTTCAGTAATGGCGGTTGCCAAAATCTCCTCTTTTTCCTCGTCTGTGCGAATTTTGTATTCAAGCGTGTAGGCTTGCGAAATGGTACCGTTTGTTACCTTTAAGAAATTCACAAAAGCATCGTTTTCATCGATTTCTATGGCGAATGTGTCGATGTTGGTGAGCGATGGATTGACAATGGTTGATTTTGCTTTGTAGCGTGCCAAGGCGTCCAATTTTTCTTTGATGGTCTGTGCCTCTTCGAATTTGAGTTCTTCCGCCAAAAGCATCATCTTCTCCTCCAACATTTTTTCTAATTCGCCTAAATCGCCCTTCAATAAAAGTTTGATTTCACCGATATTTTTGTTGTATTCTTCCAGTGTTTGCAACCCTTCGCAACATCCTTTGCATTTCTTGATGTGGTATTGGAGACATACCTTGTGCTTGCCTTCTCGTATGCTGTCGGGGGTAAGGTTCAGCTTACAGTTTCGGATAGGATAAAGTTCCGAAATGAGGTCGAGCATGGTGTAGACTGCGGGAAGATAGGTGTAGGGACCATAGTAGGTGGATCCATCCTTCACCATATTTCTTGTCTTGTAAATGCGTGGAAAATATTCGTTTTTAACGACAATCCACGGATAGGTTTTGCCATCCTTCAACAAAATGTTGTAGCGTGGTTGATGCTTTTTAATCAGGCTATTTTCTAAAAGTAGCGCATCTTGTTCGCTGCCTACCACGATGTATTTGATGTCCGCAATCTGTTTGACCAAGACTTTTGTCTTGACGCTTTGCTGCTCTTTGTTGAAGTAGGAGGAGACTCTTCTTTTTAGATTTTTGGCCTTTCCAACGTAAATAATCTCGTTTTTATCGTTTAAGTATTGATAGATGCCCGGACTTTCGGGCAACGACAAAACGATCTGCTTTACGTGTGAAACCTCCTGCTCCATTTTATCTTCCCATCAGAATTAGTAGAATATTGATGTCGCTAGGAGAGATACCAGGAATGCGGCTGGCTTGGCCGATGGTTTCCGGATTGATTCTTTCCAATTTTTGACGAGCCTCCGTAGAGAGTGATTGAAGGGTGGAGTAGTCGAACTTACCCTTGATGTTGATATTCTCCAAGCGTTTCAGTTTGTCGGCAATCATGGTCTCTCTTTCGATGTAGCCTTTATATTTAATCTGGATTTCGGCAGCTTCAATGATCTCCTCTTTTCTATTTGGAATCTTATCCAATGCGGCTTTCAAAGGTGCGATGCCTTCTGCCAACATATTAATGGTCAGTTGAGGACGATTCACTAAGTCAACCAACTTGCAGCCATTCTTCAATGCACTCGTGCCGTGTTGTTCCAAGAAGTCGTTGATGAGGTTGGCTTTAATAGAGAAATTATCGATGAAATCAACAATTCTATCCACCTCTTTCTTTTTCTCTAAGTAGAGATCATAGCGCTCCTTGGTTGCTAAACCTAATTCGTATGCTTTTGGAGTCAATCTTGCGTCGGCGTCATCTTGACGAAGCAAGATTCTGTATTCAGCGCGGGAGGTGAACATACGGTAAGGTTCATCTACGCCCTTGGTTACCAAATCGTCGATCAATACGCCGATGTATGCCTCATTTCTGCTGAGTGTGAATGGCTTGCCACCGTGACAGTTGATGTGTGCGTTGATACCGGCGATGATTCCTTGTCCGGCTGCCTCCTCATATCCTGTCGTTCCGTTCACTTGTCCGGCGAAGAAGAGATTCTTCACCACTTTGGATTCCAAAGTATGGTGGAGTTGGGTAGGATCGAAGTAGTCGTATTCAATGGCGTAACCTGGACGGTAAACGACGGCATTTTCCAAACCACGAATTGTTTTCAAGGCATTCAATTGAATGTCAAGTGGCAACGATGATGAGAATCCGTTGAGGTAGTACTCTTGGGTTGTCTCGCCCTCTGGTTCAAGGAAGAGTTGGTGTTGCGTCTTGTCGGCGAAGGTAACGATTTTGGTCTCGATACTTGGACAATAACGTGGACCGATACTCTTGATTTGTCCGTTGAAAAGGGGAGAATCAGGTAATCCTGCGCGAAGAATCTCGTGTGTCTGTTCGTTGGTGTGGGTAATGAAGCAGTCTCGTTGCTTCAATGGTCTTGGTTTGAAATCCAAGAAGGAGAATTTGTGAAAATCATCCTCTCCACCCTGAACGCTCATAACTGAGAAATCGATGGTTCGTCCGTCGATTCGGACAGGCGTTCCCGTCTTCATTCTGTCGGTACGGATGCCGAGCGATCTCAATTGTTCGGTCAGTCCGTAGGAAGCGGGTTCGGAGATTCTACCGGCGGCGATCTGTGTTCTACCGCAGTGGATCAATCCAGTGAGGAAGGTACCGGCGGTGAGGACGACACTCTTCGCGCGGAAAGTAGCGCCCATGCTGGTGACGACTCCTTGGATTTCGTTGTTTTCAATGATGAATTGGATGGCGGAATCTTGCCAGATGTGTAGGTTTTCGCAGTTTTCGAGAATATTTCTCCATTTCTCGCTAAATTTCTGTCGATCCGCTTGCGAGCGGGGGCTCCACATGGCAGGTCCCTTGGATTGGTTGAGTAATCTGTATTGGATCGCGGTAAGGTCGGTGACGATACCCATCTGTCCGCCTAAGGCATCGATCTCTCTGACGATTTGGCCTTTGGCGATACCACCCACGGCAGGATTGCAACTCATCTGAGCGATTTTATGCATATCCATCGTGATAAGCAACGTTTTTGAACCGAGATTAGCGGCTGCGGCCGCGGCTTCACAACCGGCGTGACCGGCACCAATGACAATTACTTCGTAGTGAAATTCCATTTTTCCAATCTATTTGGAATGCAAAGTACGCATTTTTTTGGTTAAGAGCCTTATTATTAGGCTAACAATTTTATGAAAAAGGCGTATTTGGGCTCGATATATTCTCTCTGTATAGATTTTTATCACGCGAAGAGGTGAAAGTTCCCTATTTTTTTCCGAAATTGCGGATGAATTACCATTTGTGTTTATATGAGTATACTTCACGTTTATAAAGCGTCGGCGGGATCAGGCAAGACATACAGATTGTCGTTGGAGTTCCTAAAATATGTGATCCAGGATCCTACCAGTTTTGAGAGAATTCTGGCTGTTACCTTTACCAACAAGGCCACATCTGAGATGAAGACTCGAATTATCACTACTTTGTATGGTGTAGCAAAGGATTTTCAGGGATCACAAAATGATATTGAGGCGTTAATCCGTGAGTTAACTCCCTTAGACACAATCTATTCTTCCCACTCCTATATTGTTTCACAGGCACGGAAGGCGCTATCCTTGATGTTGCACAATTACAGCCATTTCCATATCGAAACCATCGATTCGTTTTTTCAAACGGTATTGAGAACTTTGGAGAAGGAGTTGGGTTTGGGCACTCATTTGAACATTGAGTTGGACGGCAATTCGATCTTGAGTGAATCGGCGGAGGCGTTGATGGACGATATCCCCAATGATAAAAGGTTAGAGTTTTGGATCCGACAATATCTAAAAGATAAGTTGGATAGCGACAGTAGTTGGAACATTGCAGGTGAAATCGCCAATTTTGGAAAAATTATCTTCACAGAGGATTTTAAAAAGCATGCAAATGTGTTGTTCGAATTTTTGGAGAGAGATAATGCATTGAGCCAGTATAAACAATCATTGGAAGATTATAAAAAGCGGTGTATCGCAGATTTAAAAGGTTCGGCACAACATTTTTTTGACCTCAATGCCAAAAATGGATTTACGGTAGAACAGTATTACCATAAGAAAAGTGGCGTCTGGGGATATTTCACCAGTATTATGAATGATGATTTCTCCAAGGCGATGAATTCTTATGTCACTGGTTTCTATGAAGGCGATGATAACAAATTATCCAAAGATAAATCGGTAAGGTCTTGTCGAGATGATATTTTCAGTATTCTCGATGAAACCGAAAAAAAACGACAGAAGTATCTATTCGAAATCAATACGGTGGATATCGTAAACAAAAATTTGTTTAATGTAGGTTTGCTCCACTATTTGGATAAAAAGCTGAAGACGATCAATGCGGAGAAAAACCAATTTATTCTTTCCGACACGCAGGCGTTGCTGAATGCGATGATACAAGATAGCGATACCCCGTTCATCTATGAGAAGATCGGCACCTATTTGGACCATATAATGATCGACGAATTCCAAGATACCAGTGAAACGCAATGGCGTAATTTCAAACCGCTTATCTCGGAATGTCTCTCCCGTAGTATGGGAAGTTTGGTGGTGGGAGACCCTAAACAGTCCATTTACCGTTTCAGAAATGGTAAGTGGGAGTTGTTGGGTAATCTGAAAAATGAATTTTCCGCGGGGGAAACGAAGGAGGTTTCGTTGGATACGAATTGGCGAAGTGAACTGAATATTGTTCGATTCAATAACAAAGTTTTTTCCTTTTTACCGCAAAAGTACAGTCAGTTCGGTGTGGTGGATACGGATTACCCTCTGTTGAAAAGTATGGTGGAGGCCTATGAGGACGCACCGCAAAAGTGTAATAAGGCCTCAAAAAGGGAGGGATTTGTTAGGGTTAATTTATTCGATGAAAAGGATTCGAATATATATAAAGAGAGAACTCTGGAGGAGTTGGCCAATGCGGTGAAGGAGGTACAACTCCAAGGTGTGCAGGCCGAACAGATCGCTATTTTGATTCGTAGCAATGGCATGGTGACTGATATTGCCAATTACTTTTCCGAATATAAAGAGCGCGAGGAGAATCAAGGATTGAATCTCACTTTTGACATCATCTCCGAGGAGGCCTATATGTTGGAGTCCTCAGAGGTGGTTCAAGCTATTATCAGTACGCTTCGATATATTTCGGTGCTCAATTTAGATCAAAATGGAAAACACCGTGGCGAAGTGAATCGTATGGCAAAGGTTCAGTTGCTTCATGCCTTTCAAAAAGTGACGCGGAGAGACGAACAAAATATCCTTCCGCCTAATCCCGATCATTTGGATGTGGATCAGCAAAAACTCGTAGATTCCATCGAAGAATTACGCCTTTTACCTCTCTATGAAATGGTAGAGGAAATTTACAGGATCATGTCGTTGGAGTTAATCACTGGTCAAGAGAATTATTACTGTTTCTTTTTAGATCGATTGAACGATTTTCTTACCAAAAAATCATCTAACCTTCGTCTTTTTCTCCGTTATTGGGATGAAAAGCTCCACAATATGACCATACCAAGTGGCGAGTCCAACGGTATCAAGGTGATGACTATCCATAAGTCGAAAGGTTTGGAGTTTCATACCGTCTTCATTCCATTCTGTGATTGGGAAATAGGTATTGATTCTAACAAACCTAAGCATTTGTGGGAAAGTATGGAGGATTTACCGCCAGAGTTCAATTCTCTCCCTTTCACGGCGGTAAAATGTGTGAATACAATGCTGAATTCCCATTTTAGGCAAGCATATATGAAAGAGTTGGTGGAGACCTATATGGACAACTTAAATGTACTTTATGTCGCCCTGACGCGTGCGGAGAAGAATATGTTCATTTTTGGAAAAAGAATGGATGAAAACGCCAATTTGGATTCAGTCAGTCATTTATTGCAGGAGATGTTCCAAACTGATTATCACACTTTCTCTGCGGAAGACACAAAAAGATCTCTATGGGAAGAGATGTCCGAGTGGGAGCACTTGGAGGAGGATTCGGAGCGTATCTCTTATGAATTTGGCTGTTTGGAAAATGAGAATGAGAAAAGTGACGAGGAGAAAAAACAGCAAAATGAGGAGCAGATAGAAAAGAAACAAGAGATAAACCCATTCAGTCAAATTCCTGAGAAAGAGGAATTTCAGGTAAAAGTCTATACACAAAAGGGAAGGTTCCGTCAATCTAATAAATCTAACGATTTTATCGGAGAAATGAGTGGTGAAGGAGCCAATAAAGAGAGTGAGTTCATCAAGCGTGGCAATAAGTTACACTACATCTTTTCTCAAATCGGTTCTGGCAAGGATGTGGAACGTATCATCAATCAGTTGGAGTTTGATGGCGTGATTCAATCAGCTGAAAAAGCTGCCTTGATGTCAGGTATTCAGCGTGTATTGGCTTCCGAGAAAGGGAAAAAATGGTTCGCTCCCGGACTTCAGCTCTATAATGAGTGTTCCATTATCTTCCGTAATGAAGGGAAAATTGTAACGAAGCGTCCGGATAGGGTCATCAAGGAGGGCAACCACATGACGGTCATCGATTTTAAATTTGGAAAACCGTCGGATAACTACATTAAACAAATCAACTTGTATGTCCAGTTGTTGAAACAAATGGGATATGAGGCAGAGGGGCATTTGTGGTATTTGGATGAATACTTTCCAAAATAAAAGCCATTGGCTTTTGCTGCTCACAGTTCGACGAAGATGAAAAAATCTTGATATCCGTTAGTTTTTGACACTATTTTCTATAAAGTTGGTTTTTTCTTCTATTTGGAAATATGATTAATTAGTTTTAAATTTGCCAATGAAAAACATTGTATAACGGGCGTTTTTGCGTCCTTTGGATTAGTAATCGTTGATGTCGAAATAATTCAGTTGAATTATGTCTGATAAGAAAAAGATAGCATTTGTGGGAAACACATCGTTTTCGATGTATAATTTTCGCTTAGGTGTACTGCGAAAGTTGGCGGAGAAACATGATGTGGTCGTGATTGCTCCTGAGGACGAGTATTCCGAGCTCCTTAAACAGGAGGGCATCGGCCATATTCCCATTACTATTGATAGCAAAGGGACAAACGTATTCAACGATTTACGTTTGATCAAGACACTCTATCAGATTTATAAGGCAGAAAAGTTCGACCTTATTTTCCATTTCACCATTAAGATCCTCATCTATGGATCTTTGATATGTTCCATCAAGAAAATTAAAAGCATCGCCTTTACAACAGGGTTGGGTATTGTTTTTATGAACGATAACCTACGCAGTAAAATTGTGAAGTTGATGTACAAAACCGCTCTCCGCGGTGTCTGTGAGGTGTGGTTCTTGAACCACGATGATTGGAGCCTTTTCGTGGATGGAAAGATTGTTCCGAAGGAGAAGACCTGTATCATTCCGAGCGAAGGTGTAAATACGGACTATTATTGTCCGATGGAATCGTCTAAAAAAGATGGTAAGTTCCGATACCTTTTGTGCTCCCGTCTATTTGGCGAGAAGGGTGTCCGTGAATTTGTAAGTGCGGCAAGAGAATTGAAGCGTAAATATCCAGATATGCTCTTCACCCTATTGGGAAAATGCGATAAGGGTACCGGTAGCGATATTACCACTGAGGAGATCGAAGGTTGGGTCAACGAAGGAGTCATAGAACATATGGGTTATTCCATAGAGGTTCGCCAATTCATCGCTGATTCTGATTGTGTCGTACTTCCTTCTTACTATCGTGAGGGAGTTCCTCGTTGTCTGATGGAGGCGATGAGTATGGAGAAACCGATTGTCACTACCAACAATGTGGGATGTGTCGAGTTGATCGAAGATGGTGTCAACGGATATATGTGTGAACCAAGATCGGCCGATAATCTGAGGGATAAGATGGAACGTTTGTATCTGTTGAGCGAGGAGGATCGGTTGGCTATGGGTAAGGCTGGTCGCAACATCATAAAAGAGAAATTTGATGAAAAGATCATCATTGCCAAATACGAGGAGAGAATTTCGAAGTACATCTAAGTTCGCATGAATCTTTTCTCCTCTCCACGGATGATTTCACTGGTGCTGGCTTTTTCCCGCTTCGTGAAGATGTTTCTGGGTTTGGTTGTTTTGTATCTATCTGTTAAGTATTTCGGCACATCATTCGAACGTGATTCCTGGGTGTTATCCATTGCCTTGTATGGCGTAATCGTCTGTTTTCTCTACAATCCCATTAATGAGACGTTCAGAACCAAGTATATTTTCTTGAAAGAGGATAAGGGGGAAGAATATGCGATGAAATCGGTGAATTCGTTGATGAACTTCTTCAACCTTACCTATCTCGCCATCGCTTTGATACTATTTGTCGCCGTATCTCCCATCACGCAGGTTTTGGCTCCTGGATTTGATCCAGCCAAAAGGGAGTTTCTCTCCCTTATGATCTTTTCATTGATTCCCTATTTTATTTTCCAGCAGCAGGGAAATATATTGGTTGCGCTCTTAAATACCTATGATTCCTATTTTTATCCCGAATTGGTCTCTCTGCTAGCCAGTCTGATCAATATCCTCTCGATTTTGTTCCTCTCCGAGCATATTGGTATCTATTCGTTGGTGGTGGCCACCACCTTGAATGGTTTTATTCTTGTATCCGTTTTGTCCCATATGTTGCGCAAGCGGGTTCCCTCGTTTAGGCTGATTTCATTGGAAAAACTGGAACGTTCCAAATCGTTTGTCATCTTCTCTCTTCCCATGTATCTTAGTGCCTTTTGCGTCCAGTTATATCTTTTTGTAGAGAAATCCACATGTACCAATTTTGGAGAGGGCGCCGTTTCCATCTATGATTATGCGCGTCAGATCACCAATTTGCCCCACATTGTCTTTTCCTCGATTGTGCCCATTGTGATGACACCGCTGTTGTCCAAGTGTTTCGTGGCGGGAGATGAGAATTCATTTTCCGATGAAATGCGGCGTTTTATCAGGCTTCTCCTTTATTTTACCCTTTTCATCGTCATTCTTTTCCTATTGAACGGAACGCAAATATCCTATCTGCTCTTCTCTGATGCGAATACGGATTTTATCCATATTCTTGCCTATTTGGGCTTGGCGGTATTTTGTCTTGTCTTTTCCATGATATGTGGTCAGTCACTGATCGCAAGGGGAAAAGTTACCTCGTATGTGGGTGCCGTTATCATCGGAAATGCCGTTTCCATCGTGTTATGTTTCCTCTTCTCCCGTCGTGTTCCGCTGGAGATGCTTTCGCTGTTTTACCTCATAGGCCAGGCTATCTCCTCCTTCATTCTTCTTTTCAAGATTGAGTTGGTGCGAAAGGGATTATTACTGAAAGATCTCTTATTGATTTTGATGACTGCCTTCCTTGCTTATGGAGTCGTTTATCTGGTTCAGACCGCATTATCGGATACGTCACTCATGTCTGCTGATAAAATATCAGCCACTTTAGATCTGGTTTTATGTTCTCTTGTCTTAATTTTTGTAATTTTGTCATCGTTGATGCTTTTTGGAGGCGAAGAGAGAAAAATGATTATTAATTTCATTTCTAAGTTGAGAAAGAAGTAAAACCATTTAAGTATTCTAATATGCTATGATTACAGTATTCACACCCACATATAATCGATCCAAAACCTTACCCCGTCTTTATCAATCGTTGGTAGATCAGACCGATAAACGTTTCGAATGGCTGCTTATCGATGATGGTAGCACAGACAATACCGAAGAGATAGTTCGTTCATATATAGCGGAAGGAAAGGTCTCAATCAATTATGTGAAACGTGAAAATTGGGGTCTCTCCCAAACGATCAACCAAGGTGCGGAGTTGGCCAACGGCAACATAATTTTTAGAATAGACAGTGATGACTACGCCACCAAGGATGCGGTAGAGACCATTTATAAGAACTGGCATATTGTTGAGGCGGATGATAAGTTGTGTGGTCTCGTCTTTTTAAGAGAGGCGTTAGTTGCCAGTCAATCACCTTTCTGCCCTTTCACCGAGAATTTTAGGACCAATTTCTTCGATTATCATAATGTTTATGGTGGATATGGAGATATGGCCGAGGTGATAAAAACAGAGGTTTTTAGAAAGTATAAATTGCCTAAATTCGGTAATGAGAAGTTTTGTCCGGAAGGGGTTATGTGGAATAGAATGGCTTTAGATTATGATGCGGTCTATATTCCCCAGGCGATTTATCTCTTCGAATACATCGAAGATGGTATGACCAAACATGTGCGCAGTAATTTGAGACGTAACGCCAATGGCGCATCCACCTATTTTGCTGAGATTTTTCACCATAAAACTCGTTTACCATATTATTTGAAAAATTCCATATCATTTTGGCGATATGCCTTTTTGAATGGAAAAGGGATATGCGAGAACATGAAGACAGTGCCGTTTTTCGCAACGTTCTTTGGACTGGTGCCAGGCTATATGCTGAATGTGATTGATGGTTGGAAGGTGAAGTAATATTGTTATTTTTGTCAAACAGAATGAATAATAATTAAGATTCATGGCACTCTATATTCTCTTGATCCTATTGGCATTGCTATGTGCTTCTACTGATGTGAAGCCCGTAAAAAATCGCATTGTCGTCACTTTACCTTTCATATTGCTGCTGTTTTCAATGTCGGCTTTCCGGGATCATATGGGTGGTTATGACTATGATATGTACGCAGCCTACTATGGTCGTATTGTGAATATCGTAGATTATTTTAGGGGTTTATATGAGCCGTATTATCGTTCCAAAACTTTTGAGGAGGGTTTCGTATTCCTCTCTTCGCTTATTCGCACCATTGACTTTACGAATGGCCCTTACTTCTTCTTTTTCATGATGGCGTTAGTAACATTTGGCATATTTATACCATCATTAAAGGAGTATACGCCGTATGTCTTTATCGCTATTCTTTTTTATCTGTACAAAGGATACTTTTGGCATAACTTTACATTAATTCGACAGGCGGTTTCGATTGCCTTTTTTGTATTTTCGATACGGTATGTTAAGTCAAAGGAGTATTGGAAGTATATTCTATTTAATCTGATAGCCTTCTCTCTACATCATGCGGCCGTTATCTTAATCCCATTATGTTTTATACTGAATTATAAGTTGAGTATAAAAACGATTTTGATAATGTTTTCTGTCGCTTTTGTACTGTGTCTATCCGGCCCGCTCTTGCGAGATATATGTGTGCAAATTGCCTCGACATTCGGTATGGGCAGTCGTTTTGCTAGTTATATCTCGGATAAGGGAACCATTAACCCACTTAACTTCTTTGAGATATTTGTGATTCTGTTTGTCGCATTATTCTATCGTAACTACTATGAGAAGAAGGAACCATATTTTAATATTTTCCTGAATCTCTTTATCATATCTTCCTTAATACTTATCGCATTCTCGTCATTTGAGATTTTTGCTCGATTTAAGGAGTTCTTTGTGGTTGCTTATATGATTCTGATATCCTATATGGTTGGACATATAGAGAGAAATAGGAACCGATGGGTGGTCTTTGCGTTCTTGTCTATATATGTGATGATCGGTTATTTCCGTTATCTGGTTTACTTCAGGGAGATTCCATATAAGTGGCTGTTATGGTAAATTGTGGTACAAATATTACCCTTAGGGACATTACGGATGAATTATTGGTTCTGGCCTTTTTCTTCATTCCGTTTCTGAAGTTTTCTCCTGTCGCCTCGGGAGTCATAGTATTAATATCCCTTATTTCCATCCTTACCCATTTCTATAAGAGCAAGGCTTTGAATGGAGTGCAGTTCAATCCTGTATCTCTATTGATTTTAGCCTATATGCTCTATACTATCATTTCCTCCCTTTTTGTTGTCCAGGAGATGCGACCGTTTGTTCGATTGGTACTCGAAATCCGGTTGCCTATGTTGTTGCTGGCAATCGCGTTTATCTTCCGTGATGTTGTTCCTCTTCAATCGAAACGTATATTGAGGGCATTCGCCTTGGGAGCCTTTGCTGCGGCAACGGTCATCTCTATCATCTTTATTATCTCGCTGTTTACCGCCTTCGACAATATCTCCTATTCGTTTCTTAACCTACAATTGTGTTTCATGGGCGTAGTGTCGTTGGTTTCACATCGCACCTACTTTTGTTTCAATCTTATCACGGCGCTCATCGTATTCTATTACATCTATTCCGAAGGGTGGACTAAGAGAAAGATCCTTTGTTTTCTTATGATAACCCTTCTTGTATCGTCCGTCGTCTTTTTGTCAGATGCCCGAATATCTTTGATATCCCTTTTAATGGTGATGTTCTTTATCATTTCTAGAGAAATGAAACGACATCTGAAACGACACATATTTCTTTTACTCGTCGGTCTGGTTTTCGCACTCTTTGTTTTTGCCATATATCAGAATGATAGAATCAACAATCTTCTTCTTTCCCTTTTTCGAGATTCAGTTTCACTAAAGGATCTGGATCCCCGTTTTGTTATTTGGGACTGCGGTTTAAATTGCTATAACGCCTCCTCTCATCCGTGGATTGGCGTAGGAGCGGGCGGTTCTGTCGATCTTCTGACGGCTGAGTATCAACGAATAGATTATATGCATGCGAGTGAATCCCGCTGGGGAATGCATAATCAGTTTTTGGAGATATTGTTGGAGAATGGTGTCATCGGTCTGTTGCTCTTTGTGGCGGCGTTGGTGTCACCTCTTTTCATAAAGAGTCCATTGCGACTCTTCTATTTGATCTGGATTCCCACATTGTGCGTGAACCTATTTTTCGAATCCATGATGTCGCGTTCCATCGGCACTTATCCCATCACCACCATTTGGATTTTGGCTGGAATTGTCGATGAAAAGGCGCGGGAACGTTGTTTTTTGCCATTTAGGAAGATAATCTTGTTAGTGATTGTCGGTATTGTGATTTTGATCACCTCCATTGTCTATAACGGCAAGGATAAGAGAGAGTTGTTCAGTGGATTCCAACGAGGTTTTGAGCGAGTGGATGATCTGCCCGGCACATTACCTGATGAGATAGTCGGTTGTCACGGACTTAAAATTGATAGCACAACTATGAGTGATACCTGGCGGACTTGGGCCATGATGTATCATCGTATTGATCAAAAACAGATGGAGGAGAGTGATAGTCTCTCTTATTCCCTCTATTTTTATGCCTCTGAGGATTTTGACGCGGACGAACTCTCGATCCGAATAGAGGAGAGAAAACAGAATTCCCGTGAAGTTTATTACGATTTCGATAAAAAGGGAACATGGCAGAAGTTGACCATCTCCCAAAGGGGATTGTATGGGAATATAATGTTTCTGATATATTGCAGAAAAAAGGACTCAAAGGATTTCTCGAATATGAAGGGCTTTGCGATCTTTACTAAACCGGAAATATTGATCCAAAAATGACATTTACGGGTCGTTCCTGACGATTTCCCCTTTCTTAGTTATTTATTCGATTCACTATCGAAGACAATGTGTGAGTGTTCTTTCACATACGCATCATAGTCTATCGAGTGCATGACAATTCTTTTACGATTCGTGTTGTACTGTTCGCTGATAAAGCTTCTTGATTCGACAAAATCCTTGCATCTAATACCTGCCGCGTCGATAATAGTGTGTCCTATATCATCCATGGATATCGGATAGTGAATGGCCCGTTCAAATTTCTCTTTGTAATCTTTGCTGAATTCCTCCGACATCCATACCAATAGCGGAACATTCGTTTGATATCGAATGTCCGGAGAGGTTTCGCCATCGCCATGTCCCATAAAGTTGCGCAATTCATATACCTCTTCTCCGTGATCTGAAAAATAGAAAAGGCAACAATACTGATCCTTGAATTTCTCTATGATGGAGTGGATAACATAGTCGTTGTATAGGCAGGCGTTGTCATATTCCGCCATTGTTTGTCTCTCTGCTTCCGTGTATTTGTTGTTGTATTGGGAAGCCTCGAATTTCTCGAAAGAGGCGGGATATCTGTCCGTATAGGTATAGTGTTGACCATATAGGTGAATCATATACAAGGAGGGTCCATTCTCGACTTTAATGTCGTTCACCATATCTCCATCGTATTTGTATGAATCCTTGTTTCTTACGTCAAACAACTCCTCCGATAATTCCTTATTGGATATGATGTTTACGCCTTGTCCTACGAAGTATTGGTTGTCAAATAGTTCTGTGTGGTATCCCGCCTTTTTGAAACAAGCGGGGAAAAGAACTATTTCGTCGTAATTAACGCCCAGTGAATCCAAGGAGTAGTCTGCCTTCAACGATGCGGTTGTGAATGTTTCCACACAGGTCGCATTGTCGTATGCGAGAAGGGAACCCTCTTTTTGTAGTTCTCCTAGAAGTGGATTGGTGGATTTGGCGTATCCGTATAGTGACGAGTGTTGCAAGGAGTGAGACTCTCCCACAATCACGATGATGGTTGGTTTCTTTTGTATATCTTGAGTGACAGTGAGCTCTTTGCATGCGGCGTAGACGCGGTCTATCTGTTTCATGTTGTTACGCATTGTAAAGAGCGCATGTGCGCTTCTCGTCAGAGAGGTGAGCTGAGGTATGCTTTTACCATCTCGAAATAGGATAAAACTATATGCGCTGTATCCCAATGTCATCACTCCACCCAAGACAAGCAATAGTGCGATAGGTGTATACTTAACTCTCTTGTAAATGTTTTTTGTAACGAAGTATAAGAGCGCTAAAACTAGGATGGTAATGATGATATAAGCTAAAATTGATGAGAAGGAGAAGTAGGTTTGCAGGAACTCCGAAGATTCTTCGGGATTGGTTTCTCCTACAATGTCGATGACATCCTGGTTTATATTCTTACGGAAATTTATTAAAATGAAATATTCGATAACTGCTAATGCCGTGTGTAACAGTATGATAAATCCTCCGTATATCTTTTTCAGCGCGTTAGTGGGAATCAGGCTGTATATAACGCTCTCAGCGTAGGCTATTAAGGCGGAAAGGGAGATGATTTCTATGGTATAGACCAATCCGTTTTGATATCTCAGGGAGGATAGATTGGAAATGATATTCAAGAGAAATGCAAGAATAAAAAAGTGAGAACGGATAGGAGTGGTCAGTAATTTTCCTATTCGATTTATGATTGTCTCTTTTTCCATGGTGGAGATATGGTTCTAAATGGTTACTAGTGTCTAATGTGATTGCAAAGTTAATATTTTTTGATATTAAATATTCACTAATCAATTTTGAGCGGCAAGTGTGAACTATTGGGGTTCAAAACTCTTCTCTTAATAGAAGAGAATTAATTATTAATTATTATCTTTCCGCCATAAATTAAATGAGTATTCATAAGTTGCGCCGACAACTGAATTAAGGGAAAGTGAAAATGAAAGGATTTTGGGGTATATTGTTGATGTTGATGATCTCCTTCAATCTATCATCGCAAAGGGCTTATGAGAACCTACCAGCTCTCATAGCCCATGGTGCGGGCGGATATGATGGGGAGGTATATACCAATAGTGTTGAGGCATTGGAATCATCGTTACAGTCGGGATATGTCTATGTGGAGCTTGACCTTTCGTTGACTTCGGATAGTTGCCTGGTAGCTGTGCATGATTGGCAGTTGTTCAATGATTATACGGGCTTCCCGGAGTTGGGTAGTTCTGTATTAACGCAGGCGGAGTTTGAGAGTAGAAGACTTTTTTCCAAATATACTCCTATCACCTATAAAACTATTGTCGAATATTTGGAGAAATATCCTGATTGGGTGTTGGTGACAGACAAATTGGATGATGTTTCGATCTTAGATAAGATTTTCTCTTCGTACAAGGATAGGATCATTGTTGAGGCGTTTTCCCTGGATGCCTTTTATAGTTTGATCGAGCATGGATTTAATGCTATGTTGTCCTCCAAAGAAAGTGAGTTGCAAACACTTATTGGCAAGAGTGTGGAATCAATGATAATGGGTAAAGCTCCTATCGATTTTATTACCATTTACTATGCTGCCGATACAGAGGAAATTGGAAGATTTCAATGCCTTTTCCCCCTCAATGTTGCCGCTTATACGGTAAACGAAGAGGACTTTGTCGCCGAACACTTAGGCAAGGAGTTTGTACTGATATATACCGATTTTTTAAAGTAGAGGCACCATGAAGAAGTTGATATATATATTATCGCTTGTTGTACTACCTTTTAGTGCGATAGCATCGTCTATGAAGGGAGATGGAACTTTGGACAATCCTTATCTCATATCCTCTAGTTCACATTTATCCGAGGTGGCTCAGTGGGTAAATAAAGGGAATAGTTGCGAAGGTCTTTATTTCGTGTTGGATCAAGATTTAAAGATGCCCTCCAAGAAATGGACGCCGATAGGTGATTTTATGCATCCGTTTGCTGGCCATTTTGATGGTGCGAATCATTGTCTGAACAATTTAGCATTGGATGGAGGAAACTTTGCGGGACTTTTTGGATGCCTAAGCCCAGAGGCGGTAGTCGAGAATTTATCCATAACCACAGTTTCTGCACGGACCAATTACTATCTAGGTGCCATCTGTGGAATGAATGAGGGTCAAGTGTTGAATTGTCACATTGGGGATGGCGCATTGAGGTGTTATATCATCGTGGGTGGTATAGCGGGTGTGAATATGGGAATTGTGAAGGATTGCTCGAATAACGCTTTGGTATCCAGTTGCGCCGCGACAGGCGGAATTGTGGGCTTCAATTATGGAGAGGTGGTGAACTGCACCAATACCGCGAATTCGGATGGAGAGAAAGGTAACGGTGGAATTGTCGGGTATAATGGCGGATATAATCATATCCCTTGTGAGCAGTATGGCCATGAACAGGCTTTTGTGGATAGATGTGTAAATCTCGGATTGGTGGAGGGCGACTCTTACACGGGTGGTATTTGTGGAAGAAATGATGGATATATTTCCAATTGTAAGAATGGTGGTGAAGTGAAGAGCATCACGTTGGGCGGAGGAATCGCTGGTGTAAATGGCAGTTTGGTCAATGCCGATGGATATATCTATAACTCTTTCAATGAGGGAAGCGTCAGTGCCGAGGATAGTGTTGCGGGTGCGATATGTGCGGTAAATACGGCACACGGTACGATTGACAATGTCTTCAATTTGGCAAAACTGACATCTGTGGAGCCTTTAGATTCAACATCTACGATAGATACGTTATCTGCCTTGCTTATCTTCCAAAATGAGGGCCAAGCGGACCATTTGCGTGAAGTGAAGTTGAATCCGCAAGATAGTACCTACTTGGAGGCTTTAGACAGTGTCATCACTTTGTTGAACAAGTGGGTTGATGCTAGCGATCTCTATCCTGTCTATTCATGGGTATTGGCGGATTCCGTCCTTTCATTCGGAGAGGTTCATATACTGCCAACGGAGGTGGAGGATGTCGTTACGGAAAGCCAATTTGAACTGTCGGCGGGTGGTGTATGGTTGTCTCCAGAGGCTTCCGTTTATACCGTGAAGGGAGAGTTGATTCAATACAACAGAAGCAGGGCGCGTCGGTTTGTCTATCTGAAACCAGGCCTTTACATAATGAATCAAAAGAGGGTATTGGTGGTGAGTGATTAGGTTAGTCGCATTGCCCCTTTATGTAAACAGCGTCATCTGCGAACCTTTTCTCCAGTCGGTAGGATGGGGAGGTGAAGTCCAATGTCGGATCATACATCTGATACTTGATATCCGAGATACCCAAGAGGAAGTCCGGAAGGTTCTCGATTGAGATGGGATCATCGATGGATTGGGTGATTTCTTTGTATTTCTCCCCTAATTGAAGGCGAGTCGCCTCGTTGGTCCATATGATAAAAGGAATGTCCACGTACCCGTTGGAATGGCCTGCGAAATCTCTCTTCTCGTACAACTCCTCTCCATGGTCGGAGAAGTAGATCATCATGGTCTTTTGTTGATTGTACTGTTTAATCGTATCAATGATATTGGAGACGATGTAATCGCTGTATAGGATGGAATTTTCATACTCCGCAATCGTTTTCTTCTTGGAACGGGTTAAGTAGTCTCTTCCCCTGTCTGCTATCTCTTTCTCGGTGAACCGGGCGAATTCCTTCGGGTATCTTCTGTAATATTCACCGTGTGATCCCATCAAGTGAAGCACAACCAGTTTCTTTCCCGGATTTTTCATGATTTTGGACAATTCAGGCAGCAATGCCTCATCATATTTCTCTTGCAGATTATCTCCCGAGAAGAGCATTCCCACAAAAGCGCTGCTATCGCATTTGCTGGAGAAGTAATCCTCGCATCCACCGAAATGGCCCATCTTCTCTTGGTTGGAAATCCAATAGGTTTTGAAGCCTAAATGGGAGAAGATGGAAGGGACCGATGGGTATTCGTACCACTCCCCCTTATGAGTGGAGTAGTTTTTGTACGAAAAGAACATCTTCATGGATTCGCTGGTGGTGGAGTAGGAGGATATCGCATCGTTAAAAATCACGAGTTCATCGCTTTTTTCCTGTAATTTTGGGGTGGTGTTCAAGTCATATCCATAGATGGAATGGTGGTTTCTTGAGGCCGATTCGCCAATGACGATTACCACATTGTCGATGACGTAATCCCCGTTTAGACTTTCCAATAATTTGTTCTCATCCACTCCCCAGTTATTGTCGGATGTGCTATTCAAGTTTTGATGGGTCCGTCTGTAGTCGATGAGGCTTCTGAGAAGGATGTTGACATTCTTTTTCTCTGTGGTGTTTTGCAGTTGTAGTCCTGAAGCGACAACGCCGATGAGACCGATTATGCCCACCAAAATGAGATAAGGTTTCTCCTTACACAGTTTCTTCACGCTCCAGATAAGGAGTGCCGCAATCGCTAAAAAGATCGCCAAATTGGTGATGAAATCGATGGAGGCAAAGTTTCCGATGGTGTGATTAATAAATTCGCCGCTCTCTCTCTCGTTGCTCTCCATTATGATGGTGAACATTCTGCAACTGATGCCGAATCCCCAGAATTGGTAGGAAATAGCGTTGATGATGGCGAGTGAGGCATATAGGATTGAAACAAGAATGCCTATTACCTTAATGACCTTGTTTTTACACCCAATCAAGAGCGTTAGGAGTAGAGCGAACAGTAGTGCGATGGAAGCCCATTTGATGGTCTGTAGGGGCATCGAGTGGCCATCTTGTAAAAGTTTGTGGTAGATATCGACGCTTCCCAACCATCCGATCATGGTGAGTAACATAGTGGTCGCTCTATGCTGATACAGTAGTAAGCCGATTTTATTCAACAGATTTTTTATCGTTTCCATCGTTATTTATTCATATGATTATCCTTCCATGTGCGCAATCCCAGTTTGTCGATGAGGCAGTTAATCCTATCCGCTCCGATGAGGCGGGATAATATCTTTTTCAGTCGGGAGGCGAATTTCATATTGGTCGGCATCCAGGAACCAGCAAAATGGTGGATGCAGTAACTGTTTTCGGTTGTGCGAATCTCTCCGGTATTTTGGTTGACCGGACAAAAGTATTCTGAGGGATATATGGTTGCGATGCCTTCAATCTCCTGGTAGCTATTGTTCAACAATGCTCCTTTTCTTGTCATGTAATTCGAGATGAAGGTGGTATTGGGCGTCAAATCAAAGGTTTTATCTTCTTTGATGAATCTGCGGTCGCTGTACTCTTCCAACAACTCCTTTACACAAATTCCACCTTTTTCACTGGCGATCATACAGGATTGGACAGGGCCGTTGCTCTCAAAACCAAAAATGGCGATGTTTGAAAGAAGTGAATCAAAATTTTTCAAAACCTCAACGTCGGTGTCCATATAGATGCCTCCTTCCGTATAGAGCGCGTATAGCCTGGCGTAGTCGGAGACAAAGGCATATTTTTTATTCTCGTAAGCCTCCTTCACGTATGGAAGGCAATTCACGTCGAAATTCTCTTCGTTCCATACTTTTATCTCGTAGTCTGGCATTACGCTCTTCCAAGATTCAAGGCATTTCTTCTCCAAGGAGGGCATCTCCCCCCTACCGAACCAGCAATAATGTAATTTTTTTGGAATCATATCTCCAATAGTATTAGACCCTCGTGATAAGTGTTGCGAAAAATAACGCCATAATTGACAACAAAGATAATTCTTTTTCCAAATAATGAGTATGCTCTTCCCCTATAATTGGGTTTTAGTCGTTTCCCAACCTACCATGTACCATCCCTCTACGTCCGTAGGACGTTACTTTATCATAACCCCGTACATCAGAGCGAAGCGAGATGTGCGGGGGAGGTGCGAAGTGGAACAATCGGTCAGATGGATGACTGGGTGAGTGGGGCGGATGGAGACTGACCTCACGATCTATGTGTGCCTGGTGTGCTCTTTCCCACCACGCACGTCTCCGCTGTCGCTACGACGTACATGGTTACAGAGGTATCGTCCTACGGACGAAGGGTCAAATCATGGGGGTATTGCAATTCCGCAAAGAAATTGTTGGTGCTTTTTTTCCGCTTTCACGAAAAAACGCTAACTTTGCCGAAATTTGAATTTTAATAAAGGGCGAGGTGAATATCGTTAGAAAAGACATAAACATCGATTTCGGAGTGACAGTGAAAACTGCCGATTCGCTTCGTTTTTTGTTATTGCGTTGAATTTTTATTCAGCGCATTTTTTTTGCTATCTAGTAAACAATAAAATATTTAAAAGAGGAGATTATGGAGAAAAAATTCAAGAAGGTGATCCTGCTTGGTTCGGGCGCCTTGAAGATCGGACAAGCGGGAGAGTTCGATTACTCCGGTTCGCAAGCCTTGAAGGCGATGCGTGAGGAGGGTATTTCAACAGTGTTGATCAACCCTAATATCGCTACCATCCAAACATCTGAGGGTGTTGCGGATAAGGTTTACTTCTTGCCAATCACGCCTTACTTCGTGGAGGAGATCATCAAGAAGGAGCAACCAGATGGAATCTTGTTGGCGTTCGGTGGTCAAACCGCATTGAACTGTGGTACTGAGTTGTACACTTCCGGTACTTTGAAGAAGTATGGTGTTGAGGTACTTGGTACTTCCGTAGATGCCATTATGATCACGGAGGACCGTGACCTCTTCGTGAAGAAGTTGAACGAGATCGAGGCGAAGACACCAGTTTCACAGGCTGTGGAGAATATGGAGGATGCATTGACAGTCGCTCGCCGCATCGGTTATCCAGTGATGGTTCGTTCCGCATATGCATTGGGTGGTCTAGGATCTGGTATCTGCGCCAACGAGCAAGAGTTCATTGAGCTTTGCGATAGCGCTTTGGCTCACTCCAAGCAAATCTTGGTGGAGGAGTCTTTGAAGGGTTGGAAGGAGATCGAGTTTGAGGTAATCCGTGACAAGAACGACCACTGCTTCACAGTAGTTCCGATGGAAAACTTCGACCCACTTGGTATTCACACGGGTGAGAGTATCGTGGTCGCTCCAATTATCTCTTTGAATCAGGATCAAATCAATATGTTGCAAGAGATCGCCAAGCAAGTGGTTCGCCACATCGGTATCGTCGGCGAGTGCAACATCCAATACGCTTTCAACGCAGAGACAAACGATTACCGTATCATCGAGATCAACGCTCGTTTGAGCCGCTCATCCGCTTTGGCTTCTAAGGCTTCTGGTTATCCATTGGCATTCGTGGCAGCTAAGTTGGCTTTGGGTTACTCTTTGGATCAAATCGGTGAGATGGGAACTCCAAACTCCGCTTATGTGGCACCATCCGTTGATTACATCATCGTGAAGATCCCTCGTTGGGACTTGTCTAAGTTCGTAGGCGTTGACCGTGAGATCAACTCATCCATGAAGTCTGTCGGTGAGATCATGTCCATCGGTAAGTCTTTCGAGGAGATCATGCAAAAGGGTCTTCGTATGATTGGTCAGGGTATGCACGGTTTCGTGGGTAACCACGATATCGAGTTCGGTGATTTGGACCAGGAGTTGTCTCACCCTACTGACTTGCGTATCTTCGCCATTGCAGCCGCTTTGGAGAAGGGTTACTCAATTGAGAAGATCGTTGATTTGACCAAGATCGATAAGTGGTTCATCGGCAAGTTGAAGAACATTGTTGATTACACCAAGGTTTTGGCACAATACAAGAAGATCGAGGATATTCCAGCCGACGTGATGAAGGAGGCTAAGAGACTCGGTTTCTCGGATTTCCAAATCGCCCGTTTCACCGAGAATCCTTTTGGCAATATGGAGAAGGAGATCCTTCGTGTACGTGCACTTCGTAAGAAACAAAATATTTTGCCTGCTGTTCGTCGTATCAACACCGTTGCCTCTGAACATCCAGAGTTGACCAACTACTTGTATATGACCTATGGCGCGACAGAGCATAGCATCGATTACACATACAGAAACGATAAGAGCATCGTGGTTTTGGGTTCTGGTGCTTACCGTATCGGTTCATCTGTTGAGTTCGACTGGTGTTCAGTGAACGCTGTGAAGACTGCCCGTCAATTGGGTTACAAGTCTATCATGATCAACTACAATCCTGAGACCGTATCCACCGACTACGATATGTGCGACCGACTCTACTTTGATGAGTTGAGCTACGAGCGTGTGTTGGATGTGATCGACTTGGAGATTCCTAAGGGTGTGATTGTCTCTGTGGGTGGTCAGATTCCGAACAACTTGGCTATGAAGTTGCATCGCCAAAATGTGCCTATCTTGGGTACCTCGCCAGTCTCTATCGACCGCGCTGAGAACCGTCACAAGTTCTCCGCTATGTTGGATCAATTGGGTATCGACCAACCACGTTGGGGCGAGTTGACCAGTTCAGAGGATATCGACAATTTCATCAAGGAGGTTGGCTTCCCTGTGTTGATCCGTCCATCTTACGTGTTGTCTGGTGCGGCTATGAACGTTTGCTACAACAGAGAGCAAATGGAGACATTCTTGAAGATGGCCGCTAAGGTTTCTAAGGAGTTCCCAGTTGTTGTGTCATCCTTCTTGCAAGGCGCTAAGGAGATCGAGTTCGATGCGGTGGCAAAGAACGGTGAGATCATCGAGTACGCTATTTCCGAGCACGTTGAGTTCGCGGGTGTTCACTCAGGTGACGCTACCCTCGTCTTCCCTGCGCAGAAAATCTATTTGGCGACTGTACGCCAAATCAAGAAGGTCAGCAAGAAGATCGCAAAGGAGTTGAACATTAGTGGCCCATTCAATATCCAATTCCTCGCAAAAGACAATGCGGTGAAGGTAATTGAGTGTAACTTGCGTTCTTCCAGAAGTTTCCCATTCGTATCCAAGGTGTTGAAGAGAAACTTCATCGAGACTGCCACCAAGATTATGTTGGATGTGCCAGTTGAGAAGCCGGACTCATCAACTTTCGACATTGACTATGTAGGTGTGAAGGCATCTCAGTTCTCGTTCGCCCGCTTGCACCGCGCAGATCCAGTCTTAGGCGTGGATATGTCATCTACTGGTGAGGTCGGATGTATCGGTAAGGATTTCGATAGTGCCATTATGACTTCTCTTCTTTCCGTAGGTTACAATGTTCCTAAGAAGGGTATTTTGGTCTCTTCAGGTGACATCCGCGGTAAGGTGGATTTGTTGGATGCATGCAAGTTGCTCGCCGCTGGTGGCTACAAGATTTACGCTACCGCTGGAACACAAAAATTCCTCGGTGAAAACGGCGTTGAGGCTACTACTGTAAGTTGGCCGGATGAGCAAAACAACAACACCAATATCATCTCATTGCTTCAAGATCACCAAGTGGATTTGGTTGTCAACATCCCTAAGGATCAGACCAAGCGTGAGTTGACCAATGGTTATAAGATCCGTCGTTCGGCGATCGACCACAACATTCCGTTGATCACCAACGCCCGTTTGGCAAGTGCCTTCATCAAGGCGTTCTGCAGCATGAAGGACACGGATATCGAGATCAAGACTTGGCAAGAGTATTAATCGATTCGATTATAGTGGAAAGGGGAGATGTGCGCATCTCCCCTTTTTGTTTTAATCCATTCATATCGCAAATATTCTAAGCTCAAATTCTAAATACTGACTAAATTTTTTTATCTTTGTCTGCGAAATCACTCAATTGGTTTCCCGATATATTTATCTGAGATGTAATTTGTTTATTCTTAGGTATTTAAGTGCAAAATGGAAAAGGCAAGTCATTTTGTCAAGTGACAACGAAATTGATGATCGAGCGGTAATTGTTGGATGAGAGGCTGATGTCTAAAGGAAAAGTATTACATATATCGAAATTTTATCCACCTTACAAGGGTGGTATAGAGGACGTATGTTATAGCATCGTCAGCTCTATGGATGGATATGAGCACCGTGTGTTGTGTTTCAACACAGGTAAGGAGACCGTCGAGGAGCAGTATGATGGTGTGCCTGTGCATCGTGTTGGCGTCCAATTTCAACGATACAGCCAACCTATCGCCTTTTCTTACCATAAGGCTTTGAAAAAAGAACTTGAATCATTCCGACCTGACATCATTCATCTACATACACCCAATCCATTTGCCTCTTTCCTTGTATGCCATTACATCAAGGACGATGTGAAGTTGGTGGTGCATTGGCATTCCGACATTGTCAAGCAACAATTTACTTATAAGCTTTACCAACCATTTGAGCGTACTTTGTTGGAGCGTGCGAATACCATATTCGCCACAAGTCCCAATTATGCGGAACACTCGTTGCCGTTGAAGCCTTACTCTTCGAAGGTGAGAATCGTGCCAAATGGTATCAATGAAGAGAAGATCAGTGAAAGGGAGGGTGATCAAGCCAAGATTGACGCGATCTGTCAGAAGTATCAAGGCAAGGACATTATCTTTTTTATGGGTAGGCATGTCTCTTATAAGGGTATTGACCGTTTGATCGAAGCCGAAAAGAAGATTAAGTCTGACTGTGTTATCCTGATTGCAGGTGATGGTGTGCTAACGAACGAATTGAAAGCAAGTTCCTCCTCTGATAGAATCCATTTTATCGGGAAAATCAGTGATGAGGAGATTCGATTGTATATGAGAGCGGCCTCTATTTTTGCGTTCCCGTCTATAACCAAGAATGAAGCGTTTGGCATTGTGCTCGCTGAGGCGATGTATTGTGCTACACCTCCTGTTCTCTTTACCATTGAGGGATCGGGTGTGAATTGGCTGAACCAGAACGGCGTGACCGGAATTGAGGTGGCGAATAGTGATACGACCGCCTTTGCGGAGGCGATAGATCGATTGTTGCTGAATGAGGATAATATCCGTGTGAAATTGGGTGAAAATGCCCATAACCGCATCGTGGAGAACTTCACGATGGCCCGTATCAAGACAATTATTGATAAAGAATACAAAGCGTTAATTTAACTAATGCCTATGAAAAGAATAGCATATCTTTTATGGTTGCTTTCTTTCTCCTTTTGTGTACAAGCGGCTCAGTATGAGGTGGTGAAGCTTTGGGATAATCATCCGACTCATAAGGAAAAGCGTCCGGAGTTGAGAATTTTCCAACCTGCCGACTCTCTCAGAAACGGTACTTGTATATTGATTTGTCCGGGAGGAAGTTACCATCATCTTGGTTTGACCAACGAGGGTTCCGAGGTGGCTGAGACCTTTACCAAGTGGGGTGTCACTGCTGTGGTATTGCGTTATCGTGTCGCTATGCGCGGAAATCACCATCCAGCTATGATCGAGGATTTTCAACGTGCGATGCAGCTCTTGCGTGAGAATGCGGACAAGTATAAGATTGATCCCGATAAGATCGGTTGTATCGGTTTCTCGGCAGGTGGTCACTTGGTAACCATGGGCGGCGCTTTCTCTGCCCACAATTATCTGGCTGATCGTGGTGTGAAGACCTCTGTGAGTTTAAAGCCTACCTTTGTGGCTCCGATTTATCCGGTGGTCTCTATGCAGGATAGTATCGCGCATTTGAAATCAAGGGATAATTTGTTAGGAAAGAATTGGACCCGCAAGATGGCGGATGCTTTCTCTATGGAGAAGGTGATTCCGAACGATATGCCTCCAGTGTTCTTGCTGGCATGCAAGGACGATGATGTGGTGGACTATCGGAATAGTGTCGTTCTCTCCGAGGCGTTGATTATGAAGGGTGTTCCAACTCGTTACTTGTTGTTTGAGAAGGGTGGCCATGGTTTTGGCGCCATTCGGACGAGATCGGAGGAGACGCACAATTGGTGCGCTATGTTGAGAGAGTGGCTCGGTGAAATCGGTTTTTTCAAAAAATGATAAAAGGGAGGATGTGTCAATGAATCAATTTGTTCCAGAAATTGAGTTTCAACCACGTGCGGTGATCAAGACTTTCCAGGAGGAGAAGTTGCGTGAGGATTTGGCCTATTTATCGGCGAAATCGAAGTTTTATCAGGATATGTTCCAGTCGAACCATATCGATGTTACCAAGATAAAGAGTCTTGAGGATTTGCGTTGTATCCCCTTTACCAGTAAGGAGGATCTCCAAACCAGAAATAAGGATTTCTTCTGTGTGGAGCCTTCCGAAATCCGCGATTACATCACGACTTCCGGAACATTAAGTGATCCTACCACCTTTGCGATGACAGAAAAGGATTTGGTCCGTTTAGCCTATAATGAGGCGATCTCATTTACGGGAACGGGTGCCAAGTCAGGCGATATTTTTCAATTGATGACCACCATCGATAAACGCTTTATGGCGGGTTACGCCTATTGTATGGGTATCCGTATGTTGGGTGGCGGTTTGGTGCGTGTGGGAAATGGTATTCCGCAGTTGCAATGGGACACCATTCGACGAATTAAGCCTGATACGATCATTTGCGTTCCTTCGTTTATTTTGCGAATCATTCGTTATGCCGAGGAACATGGCATCGATTATAAGAACAGCAGCGTGAAAAAGGCCGTTTGCATCGGTGAAAATCTTCGTAACGATGATTTCTCTCTCAATCTGCTTGGCTCTAAAATCAAGGAGAAATGGGATATCGATTTGTATTCGACTTATGCCTCCACCGAGATGGCGACCTCATTTTGCGAGTGTCCTGCTGGCAAGGGTGGACACCACCATCCTGAATTGATTATTTGCGAATTGATCGATGAAGAGGGTAATCCTGTGCAGGAAGGAGAAGCGGGTGAGTTGGTGGTGACAACACTTGGCGTAGAGGGTATGCCTTTGCTCAGATTCCGTACGGGTGATGTGGCACGTTTCCATTATGAACCTTGTTCATGCGGTCGTACCTCCATGAGAATCAGTCCAATTATCGGACGTAAGAAGCAGATGATTAAGTTCAAAGGCACCACCCTTTATCCGGCAGCTATTTTTGATGTTTTGGACAATGTGGATTACGTGGAGAATTACTTGGTGGAACTCTCCTCAAATGAGATAGGAATGGACCATTTGACGGTCTATGTCGGAGTGAAAAACCCCGATGAAAACATGATAAAGCAGTTGAAGGATAATTTCAGGGCGAAGCTTCGTGTGGCACCGGATGTGAAGTTCAAACCTATTGACGAGATTCATGCCATTCAGTTCCCTGAGATGAACAGAAAACCTACGAAGTTTATCGATAAAAGATAGTGTATATGGAGCAAACATTCGACTTTGAGCCAGTGCGTCCCTACAATGACGCTGAGGTTCCCGCTGCTATTGAGGCCATCACGAAGGATATCTTCTTTCCGATGGTGGTGAAGTATTGTATGCCTGAGGCTAATGTCGAAGAGGTGATCCGTATGTTTTCGCAGATCAAGACGGTCAATGAGTTCCAGGCGAAGGTGATGCATCCCGCTATCCATTCTGTGATGAGCAAAACGACGGATGGGGTGACTTCCGAGGGTGTCGAGAAGTTGGATAATAGCAAGCGTCACATGTTTATCGCCAACCACCGTGATATCGTGCTCGATTCTGCCTTTCTTGATGTGATTCTTTACGAAAAGGGGATAGATACTTGTCAGATTACCTTCGGCAGCAATCTGATGAAGGGAAATTTGGTAGTCAATATCGGAAAGCTGAACAAGATGTTCCGCATCATCCGCGGAGGCAATATCAAAGATTTCTATAAGAATTCGGTGGAGGTATCCGCCTATATGCGTTACGCCATTACTGAATTGAATGATTCGGTCTGGATTGCCCAAAGAAACGGACGTACCAAGGATGGAAACGATAAGACTGAGGTGGGTGTGCTGAAGATGTTCTCGCTTAGTAGCGACAAACCATTTGTCGATAACCTGGATGAATTGAGCATAACCCCTGTCTCTGTTTCGTACGAATATGAGCCTTGCGATTTCTTGAAGACTGCGGAGCTCTATATATCGAAGTTCCAAAAGTATATCAAGGGAGAAAATGAGGATTTGAATAGTATCCTGACGGGTATTAAGCAGCCAAAGGGTAGGGTACACCTCGCCATTACGGATCCTATTACCCGTGAGGAGTTGGAACAATGTGATCGTTTGGAGAAGAACGATAAGATTGTGGCGTTGGCCGCTCTGATCGATCAGCGCATCTACCGCCATTTTAAGCTCTTTAAAACCCATTTCATCGCCTATGACCTATTGTTTGGACAACGCTATTCGGATCGTTATACGGAGCATGAAAAGGCCGATTTCATCGCATATATGAATGGTGGCTTGGACCAATTGGGTAAGGAGATGGATCGTAGTGAATTGGAGCAAATATTCTTGCGTATCTATGCGAATCCGGTGATTAACTGTTTGCCTGATGAAAAGTAGTATTCCCTATCAGAAACAGCTCGATCAGATTATAGTCGATTTGGAACGGGAAGGAAGGGTTCCCACACTTTTGTTGCACAGCTGCTGTGCGCCGTGTAGCAGTTATACGTTGGAGTATCTCTCGCAATATTTCCGCATCACTGTTTTTTATTATAACCCCAATATCTATCCTGCGGAGGAGTTTGCCAAGCGTGTGGAGGAGCAGCAACGTCTGATCGGAGAGCTGCCTGCCAAGTATCCTATCTCATTTATTGAGGGCTATTATGATCCGAAGGAGTTCTATGCAGTCGCCAAGGGGCTTGAGAAGGAGCCTGAGGGCGGTTTGCGGTGCTTTGAGTGCTTTCGGTTGCGATTGGAAAAATCTGCGATTCTATCGAAGGAAAATGGCTTTGATTACTTTACCACAACGCTTACGATAAGTCCATTGAAGAATGCGGATAAGCTAAATGAGATCGGTGAGGAGTTGGCGGAAAAGTATGGTGTGAAATTTTTGCCGTCGGATTTCAAGAAGCGGGGAGGTTATCAACGCTCCATTCAACTCTCCAAGGAGTATAACTTGTACAGGCAAAATTATTGCGGATGTATTTTTTCGCAAAGAGAGATCTAATCTGTTAGCCCTATTGGGATTCAAGTAGCGAATTCAATTCGCCCCTACATTCCTAATACACAACAACTTACAAAATCGTGCAATTCGTGAAAACGTACAAAATGTGAAGTTCACAAACTGTCCGCACGCTTTTCCTTTTCTGTCCGTCGCACCCCTGAAGCTTGCCCTACCTTTGCATCGTCAACGGGAAGAAACAACAACTCCAGTGACAGCAAAAAAGATTATTAACAATTAAATTTTAAAGATATGAAAACAAGATTCTTTTTTCCAGTAGTAGCAATGATCGCATTCGCGACAGTAACTAACGCAGCAGCATTTAAGTTAGGTGGAAACACTCCAAGAGTAGAGGTTGCAAGTGTTGAAAAGGTAGATGCCAGGGCAGGCGTAGAGACCTCTGTGTTTGGAACAAGATTTAGTGGTCTTACGTCTGGATTTGAATGCGGAGCGGAAGTAGCACGCCGTATGGATGCGGGTGCAGAGACCAGTGTGTGTGGAGCAAAACAAAGTGGCCTTATGTCTGGATATGCATGCGGTGCGGAAGTAGCACGCCGTATGGATGGTGGTGCAAAGACCAGTGTGTGTGGAGAAAAGCAAAGTGGTCTTACATCTATCATTAGGCTTGCAAGCGGCGCAGAGAAGGGAATCCAATTTGTTGCTGGAATGTATGGCCGCATCGATATCTAACTACGCTTTATTAACAATAGAAATTGGCGAGCCCGGAAAGTAGAAATACTCTCTGGGCTCGCCTAATTTTATCAATCCCAAGAAGTAGATCCCTACTCCAACGTCTTAGGTATATAAAAGCAAAAACACCGAATGTCTTTTCTTGGTCGTATTGTTGCGATTGATGAATTTTGTTGTATATTCGCAGTGCCAGGTTGCTGTAGACGCCCTCTGTCTCGCCTGGCATTTTTTTATCCTAAAGATGTGGTTTGCCTGAATTTTTGAATTTACGTTTTAAAGTTATATAAATTCTTGTATGTTAAATCAAAACAAAAAATGGGCAAATCAAAGCGATTCGCCCATAACAGGATCGGGTCCGACTGACTGGTGTTTTCTTATTACACTTCTTTGCCAATGATGTCTAGGACGACTCCAATTGCCGTCGAAGGCCACAGCCAATTCCCTGTATTCGTTCGGGTTAACCAGGAGGACACATTGTATTCCCGAATTTCCATTGTCAAGAGTA
>JAKSKV010000159.1 GCA_024401555.1 Paludibacteraceae bacterium | reverse complement strand
AAGACCAAGATATGAGGCGAACTGCCGTTCATTGCTGAAACGGGTGATGTCATACACCTCTGTCAGGATACACATAGCCACAATAGGACCGATTCCGGGAATAGACATCAGCAGGTCAAACCTATCCTTGTACTTAGGAGACAAACTCAGTTCTCGAAGAGTCCTCGTGCATTTGAGCACCATGCGCTTCTGTGTCTGTACTTGCTCTATGAGCAGATCCAATGACATACGGGTACAGGAGAGAAGATGAACGTCCTCCCGAAGCCACTTGATAAAGGCTCCTGACCAATATGCGCTCTTTGTAAACCTCTCTGGTATTGTGACTCCGTTCTGATGCAGCATGTGCTTGACACGGGTCTTGTCACCTGCCATCTTCTTCTGGATGGTCTTGCGGATTCTCACTACACCACGATCGTCAAGGTTCTCCTTCTCACGTATGTAGATAGGACGCAGCAATCCACCTTTGAGAGCACGTGCCAGTTTCTCTGAGTCTATCACATCCGTCTTCATCACATTCTCATACTGTGACGATGGAACGTCTGCCGCATTTATGACAATACAGTCTATACCCACTTCCTTCAGAGCGTAATAAGTGGCAAATCCACTGAATCCAGATTCGTAGACCGCCAGATACTCGCCGTCAGGATAGTGTCTGTTCAAAAATTCAAAGAGCTCTTTGGCGTCTGCTTTTTGTGGGTGAGTACGCTTTAACCCCTTTTCCGTAATGACCGTTACCGACCAATTCTTCAGATGAACATCAATTCCTACATAAATCTTTTGTCCTTTGAAAGAAATTTTGTTACTTTGCATGCTGTAAGGTGTTTAATTGATAGTTTAATAATGTTTTTTGGCGATTACAAAATTAAACATTTCCAATTAAAACGCCTTACTTTTTTTCACTTTTTAGCGGAAATGAATTTTTAATTCGTTTTCGATAAAAAGTTTAAAATCTCAGCACGCTTAATAACACTTGGTTGGTTTTGCGACTGCAAACATAGTAACTTGA
>JAKSKV010000158.1 GCA_024401555.1 Paludibacteraceae bacterium | reverse complement strand
TTATTATAATATCTAACCTATGTATTGAAAATAATACACTATCTTTGTATCAAACTATTCAAGGGCATGAAGTATAAGGAACTTGAAAAGAAGTTGAAAGCCGCCGGGTGTTATCCTGTAGGCAAGCAGATGAGCGGTCATCCTTTGTGGTATTCTCCTATAACGGACAAGATGTTCAAGATGAGCAACCATGGTAGCGAAGAGGTCGCAACAGGGACTTTGAAGGCTATATTGAAGATGGCTGGAGTTAATTAAAAGTGGGTGGAGGCAAGAGCCTACTATATAAAACTTTATAGAATTAATGACAGAAATTATGAGAAAGGTTAAAGCTATTATAGAGAGGTCGAAAGATGGTCACTATAGCATTTACATGGATGTTGATGTGAGAGAAATCTCTTATCTATTGACTGGTACAGGGGAAACAATTGAAGAAGCCAAAACTGATTTCTTGAATGGCTATGTGGAGATGAAGGCTTTTTACGATGAAAAAGGAAAGGACTTTGAGGAGGTTGAGTTTGATTTCGAGATTGATGTTGTCTCTTTTTTGACTTATTATGCTACCGTGTTCACGCTATCGGGGTTGGCAAAGATAACAGGCATAGCACAAGGGCAGTTGTCGCATTATGTTAACGGGAAAAATAGGCCTAATAAAAAGAACGAAGACAAGATTCTCGAAGGTCTGAGAACGTTTGGAAAGGATATAGCTCAGTTAGGTTGACGAAAATGCTCCACCGATGAATGGAGCGTAGGTGCGAGAGCCCTATGCGTCGTGGAAGGCCTTTTTTGTTGGGTATCCCGCTTCGACCATTTGGCTCCGCTCTGGGATCGAAGCGTTGGCTGAGCGGAGTCGAGTTGGCAGAACGGAGTCGAAGCCAACATTCCTTCGCAGACGGTCACATGGGTACGTAAAGATGGATGTTTTATGTTATATTTGTGAGGTATATAAGAAATTAAAGGACTTTAAAACTTCAAAAATGGTGATTTCGAATTTTAAATGGTTTAACAATGTAGGAGATAT
>JAKSKV010000157.1 GCA_024401555.1 Paludibacteraceae bacterium | reverse complement strand
TAATTCTTAGTGATATCATTCTGGATATCAATGACAACGAGTGCTTTGTTCTGCATAAATTTATCCTTTCTTAGTTCCGATATTTTTTCGATAGTTCGGAAGTAACTGCAAAAAGACGCTCACGCATAGACTGTGGTTCCAGCACCGTAACTTTATTTCCACATGACAGAATCCAGGCAACAAGTCCTTCCTCATCTTCGTCCACTTCAAACAAAAGGGAACCATCCTCTTGAATTAAAAATGATGATGGCCCATAGTTTTCAATCAGCTGCCATCTCATAGAGGGTTCAAATACTGCCTTCAGATGAACATTTGAAGGAAAGAAGGTCTTTATCTCGAATTCCGGAAACGGTATCTCTCGATCATGGATTTGTTCTTCAGCTAGCTTCAGCCCATCCATACGATTCAGCTTGAACATCCGAAAATCCTGTTTTGTTCTGCAATAACCCCACACATACCAGCTGCTCCACTTGAAGAGCAGATAATACGGATCGAGTATCCGAGTGGATTCTGCTTTCGGTGAATAATAATCAAACCGAATCGCCTGCTTTAAATCGATTGCTGTCTGTACAAGCGTAACCTTTTCTGATATAGGAGCCTTATGTGGAGAGGAGAGATCGATCAGAATCGTATCGCTGCCATTGATGAAATCAGAGGAACCCGCTTTGATCTTTTCCATGAGCAGACTGTAATAACTGCTTCCACTGACACTATCAAGGCTTCTAAGCCCTGCCAGGATCATCTTCATATCCTTTGATGTAAGGACAGTTCGGTCCATACGATAACCGTCCATAATCTGAATACCACCGCCGATTCCAGGCATCGTACATATTGGAATTCCGGCCTTGCAAAGGTCATCAATATCTCTGAGGATCGTCCTTTTGGACACTTCGAAACGTTCTGCCAGTTCAGGCGTTGTAATCTTTTCTTTTTGAAGTAGCAGGGATAAGATCCCTATCATTCTCTCTATCTTCATGCTTTTCACTTCCACTTATATAATACATTGCAAAACATGACATCTGTATGTCACCTTTAT
>JAKSKV010000156.1 GCA_024401555.1 Paludibacteraceae bacterium | reverse complement strand
TTTGTCCTATGATAAACTAAGTCTAAAACTGTAACGGTTATTTAGGACTAGTCAACATTTGTATTGCTCATGTACAAACAGTTAACTCGGGAGCAAAGATACACAATTGATCTGTTGCTCAAAGACAAAGTGAAGAAAAATAAGATAGCGAAAATGCTATCAGTAAGTCCATCCACGATAACGCGTGAAACACAACGCAATTCGGGGAAGAGAGGGTATTCGCATCACATAGCCCAAATGATGGCGGAAGAGAGGAAGGAACGGCTACCAGGCAATAGGTCCATAAAGAAGGATTTGTGGGACCGTGTGGATAAGATGCTCAAGGAAGACTGGTCTCCAATGCAAATAAAGGGCGTGTTGGCTATTGAGGGTGTGCCTATCTCCCACCAAAGCATCTATGCGCATATCGAGAAGGACAAAAAGCAGGGAGGTGACCTATACACCCATTGCAGGCACAAACTAAAACATAGGAAGCGACCAGTTGGAGCAGTAGCCAGTTGCCGAAACATTCCCGAGAGAAGAAGTATCAGCGAGCGTCCCCTAGAGGCCGACGGCACACGTTTCGGAGATTGGGAGCTTGATACCATTGTCGGGAAAGACAATAAAGGGGTGATTGTTACCCTTACGGAACGGAAGACCAACTTCATCCTCATGGAGCGTCTTAACCATGGTAAAAATGCGCAGGAAGCGGCCAAGGTGATTGTCAGACTCCTGTTCCCTTACAGGAATCATGTGAAAACTATCACCACAGACAATGGTGCCGAGTTCGCAGCCCATAAATATGTGACTGAGAAGATCAAGGCGCCCGTTTTCTTTGCGGACCCTTACTCCTCTTGGCAAAAAGGGTCCATTGAAAACGCCAACAAACTCATCAGGCAGTATATCCCTAAAGGAGTTGGCTTTGACGATTTCTCTGATGAGTTTATTAAGTCCGTTCAGTATAAACTGAATCGTCGCCCCAGAGAAAAATTGGATTTTTCTTCCCCTTCAAAAGTGTTCTTTAATTTATTATGATATTTTTTCACTTGGCATTTGAATGTACG
>JAKSKV010000155.1 GCA_024401555.1 Paludibacteraceae bacterium | reverse complement strand
AACATGACAGTTCTTTATTCTAAGAGACTCCCAGATGTATTCCGTAACTACTGTGCTAAGATTTCTATTGATACATCTTCAATCCAGTATGAAAACGATGAAACAATGCGTCCAATCTGGGGTGATGACTACTCAATCTGTTGTTGTGTATCTGCTACACAGACAGGTAAAGAAATGCAGTTCTTCGGAGCTCGTGCTAACTTGGCAAAAGCTCTTCTTTACGCTTTCAACGGTGGTAAAGATGAACACCTTAAAAAAGGTCTTCAGATTGGTCCAAACTACGAACCAATTACATTCGATACAATCGATGCTTCTAACTACAAAGAAGTTGAAAAGAAATACCTTGCTATGCTCGAATGGTTAGCTGATGTATACGTAAACGTATTGAACGCTATCCACTACATGCATGATAAATACTACTACGAAGCTGCTGAATTGGCTTTGGAAGATACAGATGTACATCGTACATTTGCTACTGGTATTGCAGGTTTCTCTCACGTAGTTGACTCACTCTCAGCTATGAAATATGCAAAAGTTCACGTTGAACGCGAACAGTTCCAGGTTAAAAACAAGGCTGGCGAAGTAGTTGATACAGTAACTCTCGTAAAAGACTTCAAAGTTGAAGGTGACTTCCCACGTTATGGTCAGGATGATGATCGTGCAGATGAAATCGCTGTATGGTTGCTCAAGACATTCATGAACATGATTAAGAAACACCCAACATACCGCAATGCTGAACCAACAACATCTATCCTTACAATTACTTCTAACGTTGTATACGGTAAGGCTACAGGTGCTCTTCCTAACGGACGTCCAGCTGGTGCTCCATTCTCTCCAGGTGCTTCTCCATCTTACGGTGCAGAAACAAAAGGTTTGATCAAGTCTTTGAACTCAGTTGCAAAACTCCCATACCACTACGCTTTGGATGGTATTTCAAATACTCAGACAATCAACCCAGCTGCTCTTGGTCACGAAAAAGGTGAACAGATCAACAACTTGGTAAGCGTTCTTGACGGATACTTCTCACAGGGATCACACCACTTGAACGTAAACGTATT
>JAKSKV010000154.1 GCA_024401555.1 Paludibacteraceae bacterium | reverse complement strand
GGCTAGTGATATTGTTGTGTCACAGCATTACCCTACATTTAGCATAAAACTTACCCAAGCAGGTGATGTTAACCTAGAAGCAGGACATCATTACGAATGGTATATCAGGGAATTGTCTTCTCCGGGTGGTAAACGTACTGCTGGTGGGAAAAATCCCCATTCGGCAGAACAGTACGATTACAAGAAAAAACTGCAAATGATGGATATGTATTCGGAACTATGGGAAGAAGATGGGGAAATGAAAGATGAAATAAACGGAACAATCCAACGCACGAAGTCATGGGGGACAATGCCTGGTGATGTTATTGAGCAGATTAAAGCATCATCGGAAGCGCATATTGACTACAAGAGACTATTATCCGTGTTCAGGGCAAGTGTTCTAGGTTCTCATCGTCGATTGACACGAATGCGTCCCAACAGACGGACAGGATTCCTATATATGGGTTCCACAAGAAGTCTGTCAACAAAAATACTTGCTGCGATTGATGTAAGCGGTTCTGTGTCATCTGAGACGGTGGGAAAATTCCTTGGTATAATAGAACGTCTGTTTAAGTATAACGTATCTGTTATCGATGTGTTGGAGTTTGATACGGAGATAAAGGATTGTGTGCATCAACTCAAGGAATCAAGACGGAAATTCTCGGATAATGGTTATACTATCGTAGGCAGAGGCGGTACTGACTTCCAATGTGTAATTGATTACCTTGAATACCATAACAATTATGATGGTTTAATAATACTTACGGATGGCTATGCACCAAACGTGACTGTTAACTTTTATACAAAAGCCAAGATACTTTGGGTTCTTGAAGACAAAAAATCATATGATGAATCATTCGAATGGATGAGTAAAATAGGTCGTGTATGTTATCTTGAGATCTAGCAGTTTTGTATATGATTATTCATATTTAGCAAGGTTGTGCATGTTATTTGCACAACCTTGCTTTGATTTTGCATCGTGAAAGTTAAAAATACAAATTATGAATAAGAATCTTTACATCTTCACAGATATTAGCAGTTACCGTACATTCAAATGCCAAGTGAAAAAATATCATAATAAATTAAAGAACACTTTTG
>JAKSKV010000153.1 GCA_024401555.1 Paludibacteraceae bacterium | reverse complement strand
ATTCGAGAGGATGCGCTTGACCAGTATGGGGCTTGGCGTTTGCCAGCGAGTGGGGCGTTGTGGAAAAACTGGTTTGCGACTATTTTTGCGACATTTTTTGTGATAGCGATTGTCGGTTTCTTTTTATACATCCCTCTCTCTTTAAAGGCGCCAGAAGGAGCAGTCGTTGGTGTGATGATTTATCTGGCGTTTGCGACTTTGTGTATAGTCTTCACGATCTATCAGGCGGTTCAAAAAGAACGTGCGACGAAGGGTGTCTTCTTCTCCAAAGATGCGTTGGTTTATCGGCCTCCGTTAGGGAAGGAGAGGAAGATTCTGCTTCATGATATCTCAAGTATCAAGGTGCGTTCCTCTTGGGGTGGAAACGATAAGTGGTTTGTCTATTCTGTGAAGGGCGTACAGATCCCCGTGCCGCCCGAATTGACTCTTCCGCAAACCGATTTCCCCGTTTTTATGCGCAGCACTTTCTTGGATTTGATTTGGGACGAGAATGAGGTGAAGATGGATGAGAAGTCCATATCGTTTAGTGTGCTCAACCTTTATGCGTTGGTCTTGAAATCAGACGGGAATGGTACGGAGGAGACGCGGAATATGGCGGTGGATGATGTGACGAGACACTTTTTCCAGTCGGGCCGTGTGCATCGGAGGAAGATTGCCGAACGTCTGAACGGATTGTTGGCGACTACCCAACAAAACTATCAATACTATTGCAACAATATTGTGGAGCAAAAGAGATGGAACTATGGCGCTCGATACGATTTGCTGGATCGGTTGTTTGATTGCGCTTACAAGAGCGATGGTATCAATGGTCAGGAACTGGAGATTCTTCGAGGAATCGGCAGATTTTTGTTGCTTCGGGAGTGGCACATCGTCAGTTTGGAGCATCAATATGAGTTGGGTAAGAAGGAACTGGGTAAGGAGACGGGCAATTTCTTGCAAAGCTACGAAGCCTGCTTACAGGAGGCCCGCAGAGAGTTGAATGTGGCGGAGGATGCGCCACTCTCCGAGATGAAACGTGTTTATGAGTTTATGATTAAGAAGTGGGATCCCGCTCTTCTACCGGCGGAAACTCCGGTGGCTGATCGCGAGAAGGCGAAGATCCGTTATCGAACAATTAAGGATACTTATTGGTTCCTGAAGGCCAATATGAAGGAATGAT
>JAKSKV010000152.1 GCA_024401555.1 Paludibacteraceae bacterium | reverse complement strand
CTTCATCCGACCCTCAGGACCTGTAGCTCTGATACCATACTACGAGCCATCGAGGAATTGACAGAAGACAATATAACGTATGTTTCAGATGAAGGCAAGTCTTACGACTTCAATGCAGCGGAGAAGCTAAACGGACTTCTTCTCAATGCACTTCTTTCAACTGGGCAGTTGAAGAAAGGGATGGAATATGATTTTGACTTCGACCATCAGTTCATTGAAACAGAAAAGTACGATGCAAAAATGACCTACAAGCATTTCTTCGGATATGGGCCAGGAGTCGCTGCAATCGGCAATTTGATAGTCTCAATCGAAAACAGGGATGGGAATGCCAATGTCCGTTTCTTTCAGAAAGACACCCTAGAGCGCATGTTCCTTAGATTGGAAGCCAAAGGATTGAAAATCAATCGTGCCAGAATGGATTGTGGCTCTTGCTCTGAGGAAATCGTCAAGATGGTAGAGGCTCATAGTAAGCACTTCTATATCCGTGCAAACCGATGCTCTTCTCTCTATGATAACATCTTTGCTTTAAGAGGATGGAAACAGGAAGAGATTAACGGACAAACTTTTGAACTGAACTCCATTCTTGTCGAGAAATGGAAGGGCAAGGTATACCGTCTTGTCATCCAGCGCCAACGAAGAGCAGATGGAGAACAGGATCTCTGGGAAGGAGAATACACCTACCGATGCATCCTTACCAATGACCATACATCTTCAACTCGTGAGATTGTAGAATTCTATAATTTGAGAGGTGGCAAGGAGAGGATTTTTGACGAAATGAACAACGGATTCGGATGGAGTCATCTGCCTAAATCGTTTATGAATCAGAATGCAGCGTTCCTCTTATTGACGGCACTCATATACAATTTCTACAAGCATCTGCTTTCTTTGATTCCAGCGCCTGATTTCGGATTGAAGAATACGAGCAGAATCAAGACCTTTGTCTTCAAATTCGTCTCAGTCGCTGCCAAATGGATCAAATCCTCAAGACAGAATGTGCTGAATATCTACTCCAGCAATAGACCTTATGCCAATCTGGACTTCGGATAACACCTAACCTTAGTGTTTGCTCTTGCGTATTGCCTCAAGTCGCTTTGTGGGGTAAGGGGTAGGTATACCCGCAAGTAGAATAATTTTGACTTGGCACCGCATCTGATTAATGAAATCAG
>JAKSKV010000151.1 GCA_024401555.1 Paludibacteraceae bacterium | reverse complement strand
GCATTTAAGGATACATTCGGAATGCAACCGCTTGTGGCAAGGGAACGACAAGCGAAAATCACATATCGTAGCGTGGAAGAAATCATTACAGGATATTTAAAACGCATTGAGGTGGAAGGCGTATTTTCTATAGAACCACGTATTGAGGAAAGGGACGAATTTGTTATTGCTGGTTATAGAAAGCATACCCGAAACGGTTTTGAAGCAATCGGCGAGTCATGGTTTGATTTAAAGAGTAATATGGATTCTATGAAAAGAAAGAATGAGCATACGATGTATGGCTTTGAAGATTATTCAGAAGAATTCACTGCAGAGCCATTGGCTTTTTACTATATGGCAGGCGTGGAAGTGGACAAAAATACAGAACTCCCAGAAGGGGTGTATCGAAAGATAGTACCAAAGTCTGAGTATGCTGTGTTTACGGTAAATGGTAACAACGCTAATGGAGAGATTGGGCAGGCATTTCACTATATTTATAATGTTTGGTTGCCAAGTTCGGATTATTGTATAGATGAGGAGTTGTTGTTCGACTTTGAGTATTATGACGAGCGTTGGGATTGTCAGCTTCAGACAGCACAAATGGATATTTATATACCGATAAAGAAACTGGAGGGATAAATCATGGCGTTTTGTGATTTGTTTAAAGAATTTATGCCGATACAGGTGGATGATGATATTTATCTGAGACAGCACGAACCGGAAAAAGATGCCAGACCATTCTGGGAAATATATTATGATGAAGATAATTTTACATATTTCGGAGGCTATAGAAGACCTTGCGCTTGGGATGAAGAGAGGGAAATTAGGGTAGAAGCAAGCCGTGTAAAGGGCTTTAAAGGCAAACGAGAATATTCGTGGGTAGTGACATATCAGGGAGAGGTAATCGGTCAGATACAGTTATTTAATTTCTTTAATCATAATACCTGTGCGGAGGTTGGTTATTTCATAAAGAAATCTTATTGGAATAGAGGAATCAATACCAAGGTATTAAAGGCAGTGTGTAAGTTTGGTATAGAAATGATGGGGTTAGAAAGAATCGAAGCTTATGCGCATGTGGATAATATCGGTTCTAACAGAACCTTGCAAAAAGCAGGTTTTATGAAGGAAGGAACGCTCCGAAAGAGGTTTGAGGTAAAAGGAGAATTGTTTGATTGTAATGCGTATTCATTTGTGAAAGCTGATTAGATAAACTTT
>JAKSKV010000150.1 GCA_024401555.1 Paludibacteraceae bacterium | reverse complement strand
GGATGATGGATCTGATAAAAGACGATAGTTATAAATCGTTCCTTTGTGATATAACCAAACGGATTCGTAGCGCTCAATACGAGGCTATGAAGGCTGTGAATACAGAGATGATGAATCTGTATTGGCAGATTGGTAAAGATTTATCGGAGAAACAATCTTTGGGCTGGGGAAAATCTGTAGTTGAAACATTGTCGAAAGATATCCAAAAGGAGTTCCCTGGTATTAAGGGATTTGGAACCTCCAACCTCTGGAATATGCAGAAGTTCTACAATGAATATAATGGTGAAATTCTCCAACCATTAGTTGGAGAAATTAGTTGGGCAAAACATTTGGCAATTATGACCAAGTGTAAAGATGTTCAAGAGCGTAGATTTTATATACTTGCAACAAAGAAATTTGGATGGACAAAGGACTTGCTTATCAATAAAATAGAACTGAAGGCGTATGAAAAATATCTTTTAGGACAGAGCAATTACGAGGATGTCCTCCCTGAAAGTGTAAAAAAGCAAGCTATGTTGGCTATCAAAGATGACTATTTTGTTGGGTATGGAGGTTTAGGTTCCGAACACTCGGAATATGAGTTGGAGCAGAGTCTAATACATAACATTCAGCAATTTCTATCTGAATTCGGACCCGATGTGATGTTTGCGGGGAATCAGTATCGGTTAGAAGTTGCAGGGAAAGAATATTTTATTGACATTATGCTCTATCACCGTAGGTTAAGATGTTTTATTGCAATAGAATTAAAAATTGGTGAATTTGAACCTGAGTATAAAGGTAAAATGGATTTTTATCTGAATATTATAAACGATACCATAAAACTATCTGATGAAAATCCAGCGATTGGTATCATTATCTGTAAATCCAAGGATAGGACTATTGTTGAATATGCTCTTAAATCGTCAAATATGCCTATTGGTGTGGCAACATACAGTCTTTCTTCTCGTTTGCCTGATGACTATGTTGATATGTTGCCTGAAACATCAGCCATCGAAGCTAAAATCAGTCGGTTGATTGAGAAATAGTGAGTAAATAGTTCCTTCGTATTGGGCGGAAGGTATGCCTTGATTGGTCATGCCCTAGATTTATTTTTGTTTTGGATTCAAATAATTGTAATCATGGAAGATAAGATATTTATTTATCAGACTGCCGATGGAGAGACTACCATCGATGTGAAATTGGAACAGGAGACGGTGTGGCTTTCTGCCAACCAGATGGCTTTGCTGTTTGATAGGGATG
>JAKSKV010000015.1 GCA_024401555.1 Paludibacteraceae bacterium | reverse complement strand
CCTCTTCGTAGAATCCCTTCAATCCCCAACCATAACGGCTGGTGCAGAAGAGGCAGAATACCATACCACCCAATGGTAATAGACAATAGGAGACAACGAAATCCTCCAAGTCTAGAATCGTTCCACCGAATACCTTCAACCAATCCCATGACCACTCGCTGAATCCCAAGACGCAGGGAAGTGACAGGATTGAGATGATGAAGAAATTGTAGAAGGATGATCGCTTTCGGGACCAACCGAATTGCTCTGAACAGCAGGTGATGATGTTCTCAAAAACCGCAAAGACCGTGGATAGGGATGCGAAAGACATGAAGATGAAGAACAACGCTCCCCAGAATTGACCCCAGGGCATACGATTGAATACCTCTGGCAAGGTGACAAAGAGCAAGCCTGGTCCCGCACTGGGCTCCACATGGTAGGCGAAGCATGCGGGGAAGATGATGAGTCCTGCCACCAAAGCCACACCCGTATCCAACACGGCAATCATCAATCCTTCGCGTAAGATGGTGTTTTTCTTGGACATATAACTTCCAAAGATCGCCATGGATCCTATACCGATGCTCAAGGTGAAGAATGCGTGGGATAGGGCGTTGTATATCACATTGGCGATACCTACCTCCTTCATGCGGTCGAGGTTCGGTACCAGGTAGAATTCCAGTCCTGCCAAGCCACCGTCCAATAGAATACTGTTGACCGCTAATACCACCATCAGTCCCAGAAGGATAAGCATCAGCACTTTCGATATGCGTTCCACGCCTTTGATGAGTCCGTAGCCAACTGTGAAACTACCGAGCAGCACCACAACTACCATCCACATCGCCATGGTTTTCGGATCGTTGAGCAATGCGTTGAATTGCCCTGCCACGAAGCCTTCCGCCATCTCTCCCGTGAATGTCCCTTGGGCAGTTGAGAATATATATTGCATCATCCAACCTGCTACCGTTGTGTAGAACATCATCAGCATATAACATCCTACCAAAGACACCCAGCCTTGTAGGTGCCATTTTGTTCCCGTTGGCTCTAACTTCTTGAAAGCTTTAATGGGGGATAGGCGCGATGCACGTCCCACACCCAACTCCATGCAGAGCACGGGGATGCCTAATAATAGTAGGAAGATAAAATAGATGAGGACGAATATTCCGCCTCCACTCATTCCTGTGATGTAGGGGAATTTCCAAACATTTCCGATGCCTATGGCACAACCTGCGGCCACTAATATGAAGCCGAGACGAGAAGAAAGTAGCTCGCGCTGCGTGTTCTCTTTCATTAGAACTATGAATTAAGAGTTAAGAATTAAGAGTTAAGAATTGAAATCGACGGAGTCGATTAGGGGTTATTCTCTTTTGACTTTCCATCCTTTGGGAATCTTGTTTTCGTTGAACTCTGCCAGCAATGAGGCTGGACAAAGGAAGATTCCCTCTTTGGCTACGCCGCTTACCCAATTGGAGGAGTAATCCCTCTTTACGGGTGTTTTGCTTTTGGCTTTGTTGTTGGCTGCTGGTTTGGCGTTCTTCCCTTTCCAAGAGATGAAGCGCACCGCTATCTGATTTAGTTTCGCACAATTGTAAAACATATCTTTGATGCAATCCTCGTTGAGGCTTTTACCTTCGATAATAGGTCCTTTGACCAATTTCTTGCATCCCGCGAACATGCCTTCGTAGCAGTTTTGGGCTAACTCTTTGGCCGGTAGGTCGGAGACCTCTGTCAGGTTCACGCAATCCTTGAACATGTTTTTGTAGCAAAATTCGTTCAGCTGTTCTGCTTGCAGTTTTGGCGTGGCGGTCAGTCCCTCACACTCGTTGAACATGGCATGGTAGCATCCCTCGGAAAGCGTATCCGCAGGTAAAATAGGTGCTGCAGAGATCTTCTTGCAACCCTTGAACATGTATTCGTAGCAATACTTTGCCAAGTGCTGAGCAGGAAGAGCTGGTGCTTGCGCCAGATTGACACACTCGTAGAACATTGATCGGTAGCAATGTTTTGCCATTGTGGTGGCAGGGAGCGTTCCGACTTGGCTAAGTGCGGCACAATCGTAGAACATCTCTTGATAACAAGCCTCTTCCAGTGTAGTGGCGGGGAGTTCTGGCGCTTTGGTAAGTTTTTTACATGATTGGAACATGCCTTCGTAACAAGACTTTGCCAATTTTGTTGCAGGTAGTTGAGGCGCTGTAGTGAGGGACGAACATCCTGAGAACATGTATTGGTAACATTCGTCGCTCATCTCTGTGGCGGTAAGTTCTGGCGCTTGGGTAAGGTTACTGCAGTTGCAGAACATATATTGATAACATCCCTTCTTCATTTTTTGAGCGGGTAATTTCCCCGCCTGTTTGATTCCTTTGCATGCGCCGAACATTTTATTATAGCAGTTGTCTGCCAGATTGGTGGCGCGCAAAGCTGGCATCTCGGTCAATCCGTTGCATCCGTAAAACATGCCATCGTAGCAATTCGGAGCCAAGGTGGTCGCTGGCAATTCGGGTGCTTGGGGTAGGTCCACACAGTCGTAGAACATCTCTTGGTAACATGCTCTCCCCAATGCTGTTGACGGCAATTCTGGCGCTTTCACAAGCCCCTTGCATCCTTTGAAGAGGGAGGCGAAACATCCGTTGCCTGGAATGGCGCTCGTCTCTCCCTTTCCGTCCACCAAACTCATCACACTGCCGCTGGCGGAGATGGTTCCCTTCATGAAGAAACGAGTCTCTTGATCGTTGTCTTTTTGGGAAAATCCGTTAGGGTTTCTCCCCTTGAAATAGATCTTGTCTCCTTGGAATTTCAAAGGAATGGTGTCGCTGAAGGAGAGGGTGTCCCATTTTTCCCCATCTTTGGAGTAGAGCACTTCTGGTTCGTTCTCTCCGATGAGTTCCATGCCGATGTAGCCGCCAGGTTTGAGTGCGGTAAAACAGAGGAATTTTTCTCCCTTTCCGGCTTGGTCTTCGTGGATGACTTCCCATCCCTCCGGAATGTTGCTACTGCCGTATTGGGCAGGTAGTTTCCCTGGGCTTATGAAGGTTCCCTCTTTTGCGACATCACCTAACCATACGGTAGTGTAACGCTCCTCTATGCTTCCGTCTCCCCAATCGGAGAAGGCTACCTTCACTTTGTTTATTTTCGGACATTGTTCAAACATTCTCGAATAGCACATGGGTGCCAGCTCTTCCGCTGGAAGGAAGGGAATTTCCCTAAGGTTGGAGCTGTTTCGGAACATATAGGCGTAACAGCTCTCATCCATTCTTTTGGCTGGTAGAGCAGGGGCTTTCACTATACGGGAGCAACCATAGAACATCCCTTCGTAGCAACTCTTCTCCATGAATTTGCCGGGCAGTTCCGGCGCTGCTGGTAGGCTGACGCATCCGTGAAACATTCCCGCATAGCAACGCTCTTCCAGTGCGGTGGCGGGTAGGATAGGGGCTTGCGTCAGTTTGTCGCAGCCCTTGAACATCTCTTGGTAACATCCTGGTTTCAGTGTGGTGGCGGGCAGTTCCGGCGCTTGGGTGAGGCTGGAGCAGTTGACGAAGAGTTGGTAGAAACATTCGCTATTGGGAATCTCTTTGCTCTCTCCCTTGCCGTCGATAAGGCTCATCACGCTTCCCTTGGCGGAGAACACTCCTGTCATGATGAAGCTGCTGCGGGCTCTTCCTCCCTCTTGAGAGAAGCCTTGTGGATTGTTTCCCCTGAAAAAGATCTTACCTCCCGCGTTGAGGAGGATGGGCTTTCCCGCCACTAAGGGTTTCCACTTCTTGGTGTCGTTTAAAGCGTATTCGAGGTTGGGATTGTTCCCCTCTTTGTTTGCGATCTCGATGGTTGACTCGTCCTTCTTTGCAGTGAAGCAAAGAATGTTTTCCGCTGCGGCCCACCCGAAGGAGATAAGCGCCATTAGGATGGTTATGATGGTTCTTTTGGCCATATTCTTCTCTTTTTTGCAAATGTATTAAAAAATGGGGAGTGAAGGAAACTCAATAAATTGGTAATTTGTTTCTTTTTTATCTTATAGTAGTATGTTTTTCCGCTAAATATCATTTATTTTGCAGTGATTTTTAAATTATATTGATGAATAATTGAGTAGAATTAGAAATTGACTTATGGCTTCAAAACGAATTGAGTATTTTGATACAGCGAAGGGAATCTGCATTTTATTGGTGGTGATGACGCATGTCTTCGATGATACCTATGGTTTGGATTATCCGGCAAAGATGCAGTTGGAGACCATCCGAATGCCTTTGTATTTTATCCTTTCAGGTCTTTTCTTTAAGACTTATACGGGGTTTGTGGATTTTGCGGTGCATAAGGTCAATAAGATTCTGATTCCGTTCCTCTGTTTTCAGACGCTCTTCGTCGTGTTGGAGAAACTTATGGCGAATGTTGGTGACGGTATTTTCAGTGGATGGCATGCGCCTTTGTGGTTCTTGCTCTGTCTTTTTGAGATGAATATTATCTTTTGCGCGTTACGTCTCTTGATAAAGAATGACATCCTCTTGATGGCTCTCTGTTGTGCGTTGGGTGTGGCGTTTTCCTATGCGGGCTATATTTTCGGCTATCTTGCCTCTGCATTCAGCTGTTTGCCGTTCTTTGTGTTCGGCTATTTCCTGCGTAACAAGACCAACTTTCTGACCGATGGACCATCGTGGTGGAAGTCGTTGGTTTTGGTGGGCGGAACAGTGGCCGCTTCCACGCTCTTGGCGGGAGTCTGCTATTACGCATGGAATAAGTTTGATATGAATATTTTCGCCCTCTATTTTTGCGGATGTTTGGGTACTTTGGCGATCATTTCCGTGACGAAATTTTTTGGTGCGGTTCCTTTGCTCTCCTATGTCGGCAGATATAGTTTAATTGTCTTGATTTTTCACTTTGGCGTCATGAAGTTGGCGAACGCCGCTTTGAGTGCCGCTTTCGACTTGAACCCTTATGTGGCGGCATCGATACTATTGGTTGTGACCGTGGCGATCACTACTTTGTTAATTGCCCCTATTAAGAGGTATCTGGCTTATGTGACGGCTCAAAAGGATCTTTTCGATCCTCTTTACTGGAGTAATCGTTTGAAGATATGGTAACATATATGATATAGCAAAAGAAGGAGGCCATAAGGTCTCCTTCTTTCGTTTATGAGAGAGTTGTTTCTTGTGGATTATCTCTTGTCCAATTGTCCGAAGACACTCTTAAGCACATCGTTGACGCGGGCGCCGGCGTTGTGGCGGATGTCGTACTCCTTCTCCGAAACTTTGGTGAAGAGTCCGGTAAGAGCCTTGTCTGTGATGTAGTTGGATAGGTCGGAAGTTACTGGCTTGATACCTCTTAGCAACTCGAAGTATTCGTCTTTCAAAAAGCCTGTCATGCGTGCCAACTCAAGAGCCGACTTGATTGATGAACTATCCATAACCTCCACCAGTTTGTTATTGTATGTGGCGAATGTCGCCCACGCCTGGTTAGGGGTGGTGTTGGCGATTTGTACGGAACTGAGGGATGATGTGATGGATGGAATAAATGCGTTTTGCAGTTGTCCGAAAGTGTTCTCCTTCAAGTAAGTGGTGGCGGCGTTGTCCGCACCAAAGAGGATGTTTTTCGCATCACCCATTGACATGCCAGTGATGGCATCCGCGAAGATGTCTACAGATTTCGGTGCCGCATCCTCGGCCGCACGGTTGAGTAGCGTTACGACAGTCTCTGAAGTCGGAATGGAGACGCCAGAAGTGTTGAGGATGGAGTTGATCGCTTGATTTTGTGAAATGGATTGCACGGCGTTGAAGATGGTGAGCGCCTCCTCTGGGATGCCGATGCGGACAGCTGCGTCCGCCAAGAATCCGTCTTTCTTACCGAGGTTAGCCGCTGCGGTCTCGATACCCACCTTGAGGGCTGATTTAAGACCGGCTGCGATGTCTATGCCGCCCCCTCCATTGATGGAGTTGAGAATGTCTTTGGCCGAACCATTATTGATGGAACTGATGATCTCTTTCGCTGCATCGCTTTGCGCAACTTTGTTGATCGTTGAGAATACGTCATTTAATAAACCCATATACCTTGTTTTTAGATTATTGTTGTGTGTTAATAGTATTGTAAAGATAATAATATTTTTGTTCTTCTTTCTATAATCAAATAAATATTATATATTTGTGTATTATATACATTATAAATTAGTCTTATGGAAAAACTATTTGAGGAGAAGGCGAATAGGCCTGTTTTTATAGATATCAAGAGTGATTTTGGCTTTAAGAGATGTATGAGTGACGAGGTGACGATGCTCTCTTTCCTAAACGCGGTGTTGAGTGAGGATTATGGAGCGATTCGTCGTTTGAAATTCGAAAATGTGGAAATAGGGCCAGATCGGGAGGCGCATCGTGGCGTTCGTTTTGATTTGCGGTGTACGCTGGAGAATGGCGACGATGTGTTGATTGAGATGCAAAATTATGGTCACCGCTATTTTAAAACACGGGCGAATTATTACCTTTGTAAATTGATGGATAAACATCTATCTTCCAATGTCGTATGGAGTGAACAACGAGAGGATATCCCTCGTTTAATCGGTATTTTCATTTTGGGAGTTCCGATGATGGGTTTGAAGAATGAGGTGACCAAAACGGCAGAGTGCGATTTGTCGAGTGGAGAGGAATTTTGGGACAGAATGCGTAAGTATTTTATCTCTCTTCCGCATTTCAGATGGGACAAATTACCCGAAAAACATGTGAAGATGCAGGATGTTTGGATGGAGGTTTTTAAAAACTTGGGATCTATGGTAAATGTAAACGAAAGGGTATATGAATTAGCTGACGAGGGGCTTCGTCGGTTAATAGATAAGGCGAGGGTGTCTGCCTTGTCTGAAAAAGAGTATGCGGAATATGAGGCGGGTATGAAGGATCTCTCTGATTATGGCACAGCGGAGGCATATGGATATGATAATGGTTTCCGACGAGGCTTGGACGAAGGACGAGCGGAGGGACGAGCCGAGGGTAAAATTGAGGAAAGAAGGGAGATTGCGTACTCTTTGTTGGAACAGCGTATCCCTATTGAAGTGATTGAACGATGTACGGGACTGAAGAGGAATGAGATTGAAGCGTTGAAGAGGTGATTATTATCACTTCTCTTGTAATCTCCTATGTCTGCTTAACTGCCAAGAATTTACCAGGTTCTGCCAAAGCACGTAGGTGGCGGGTGCAATGGCCACGATAGGGGTGAAGAAGGTTTGTGCCATCCATATGGCGAGGATGGTGTTCTTTTGACCATAGGCTTGCCCGCTGGCCACCCGGTTGTGGTAGCTGCGACCGAATCTTCTTCCTGCGATGAATTGGTAAAGACAAGTGATGAGCGACACCAACGCCATGCTGAAAGCCGCAGGAAGCTCCGATGCGTCCATTTGTAGCAAATCGGTGGTGGTCTTAGCCATCAAAAGCACCAAGGCAAGCGTCCATAACCAAAAGGAGATGCCTTGCTTTTCTCTGAAGAAGTCATAGACTGGACGAACGAATCTTTTTAAAATCATCGCCACGATGAATGGCCCGAAAATAAGAGGAAAGGCCTTGGATAGAATGGTGAGGAAGGCTTCGCAGAAGGTTAGGTTTTCCGCATCGGCACCATGTGCGCCGATCAGTGTGAAGTAGAGTGGGGCGAAGAATGCCACCAGCAAGTTGCTGGAGATGCTGTAGGTGATGAGTCCCATCACGCTACCGCCTAACAACCCGGTGATGACGGGTGCGGAAGTGGCGGTTGGCGTTAAAAGACAGAGCATACCAGCCTCTGCGACACGTTCGTTGAATTTGAAAGCCAACAGATAAAAGGCCATGCACCCAAGGAATTGAATCAGCAGCAGGTTGATGTGCCAACGTTTCCAACGGAATTTCTTCCAGTCCACCTTGCAGTAAACGATCAACAGCATAGCGAAGAGCATATACTTTGTGATGAATGTAATGGGGCTCAGTGGATTAGGAATCTCGGCGGTAAAGGAGATCAACGATACGAGGATGCCGATGGACATCGATATGAATAACGCGTATGTCTTGAGAAATTTGCGCATGGCTTTTTCGAAAAGAATTCGTATAAAATGATTGCGTGTGTGGACTCCTTCCGGGGGTACACACACGCAGTAGTTATCTGGTTGGGAAACTTGGCTTACTTCCCGCCGCCCAACATTTGGATGGCCTCCTCCACGCTGACAAGGTTTTGTTCGCCGGTGGCCATGTTCTTGAGCATGATCTTTTGTTCCTTCATCTCGGTGTCGCCGATGATCGCCACAAATGGAATGCCTTTGCTGTCGGCGTAACCCATCTGTTTCTTCATTTTGGCAGGTTCAGGGAAGACCTCTGCGGCGATACCTGCTGCACGGACACTCTTCAAACATTGCATCGCGTATTTCAACTCCTCGTTACCGAAGGTCACGAAGATCAACTTGGTGGATTGCAACATTTCAGCAGGGTAGAGGTCCAATTGGTTCAATACATCGTAGATGCGGTCTGCGCCGAATGAGATTCCGACGCCTGATACGCCATCCATGCCGAATACGCCCGTTAGGTTGTCGTAGCGTCCACCACCAGTGATGCTGCCTATCTGCACATCCTTCGCTTTCACCTCGAAGATGGCGCCTGTGTAGTAGTTCAAGCCTCTGGCAAGTGTCAAGTCCAACTCCACTTCTGTTTGAACGCCCAAAAGGCGAACGTGTTCCAATATCGTGGCAACCTCTTCCACTCCCTTCAGTCCGATTTCGGAAGAGGCGAGCACTTCACGGATGGTTTGCAGTTTCTCTTCGTTGCTGCCTTGCAAAAGGATGATAGGTTGTAGTTTCTCGATAGACTCCGCAGGAATTCCCTTCGAAGCCAACTCTGCGTTCACATTCTCCAAACCGATCTTGTCCAACTTGTCGATTGCTACAGTGATATCCACGATCTTATCGGCCTGTCCGATCACCTCCGCGATACCGGTCAAAATCTTGCGGTTGTTGATCTTGATGCACACATTCACTTTGAGACGGCGGTACACCTCATCGACAATTTGCATCAGCTCCACCTCGTTCATCAAGGAGTCGCTACCTACGACATCCACGTCGCACTGGTAGAACTCACGGTAACGTCCCTTTTGAGGTTTGTCGGCACGCCAAACCGGTTGGATTTGGTAGCGTTTGAATGGAAAGCTGAGTTTGTCTCGGTTCATTACCACGAATCGTGCGAATGGTACCGTCAAGTCGTAGCGCAAACCCTTTTCCGAGATCTTCTTGATCAATTTCACTGAGTTGCGGCTCTCCAATTCGGCTTGCTCCACGTCTGAAAGGAAATCTCCTGAGTTGAGTACCTTGAAGAGCAGTTTGTCGCCCTCGTCACCGTACTTACCCATCAAAGTGGAGAGGTTCTCCATGGCAGGCGTTTCGATTTGTTGGAATCCGTAGAGACGGAAAACCTCTTTGATCGTGTTGAAAATATAGTTGCGACGCGCCATCTCAATTGGTGCGAAGTCTCTTGTACCCTTAGGTATGGATGGTTTTTGTGCCATGACTAATCAATTTTCAAATTTGACCGCGAATTTAACGATTTTATTCCTTATTTGGATAAAATAAACTGCTATTTCTCTTTGTATCCGCAAACGACCGCCAATCCGACCATTGCGCCCACCGAACGCTTGTCGGTAGGGTGGAGGATGCCGTTGGTCTTTCCGTATTTGAACGGAATGTTGTCAACCGCCATGTTGAGGTTTACGGGGCCCAAGTTGAGGTTTAACCCGGCGCTGAGGTTGCTCCATTGTCCATCGAACAAGTTGTAGGCTAATGAGGCGCCTACCCAGCGATTCGGCCTGAAGTTGGCGGAAACCACCAACTCTTCCCATGCGGTACGGTGGTAGAAACTTGTTTTGGAAAGAATGCCCACGCCAACACGTCCATCCCAGAAGGCGTATTCACCTCCAATCAGGATCTTTGCGCAAATAGAGGTGCTGTAATTGTGGGGAGATTCGTTGACAGTGTAAAAATTGTCTATTTGGTTTTTGTACTCCCCGTAGTAGTCGATGGTATCGTTGTTAATGTCGTATTCAACTCCTTTATAGACAAAGTTGCTGCTTTTCTCCAGTGATACGAGATCCCTTCCCCAGCGGATGATACCGAGGTCGAGCAGACTGGCAGAGATCTGTAGTTGAGGCAGTAGTTGGTAGGTCACGCCTAAGTCCAACGCTGCGCCGAATCCTTTCGGTCTGGTGTAACTGGAGATGGGTTGATCGCCGTCGAAGGCCACCTCTTTTATTCTTCCTTTTTCATCCGTGATGATCTGGAGTCCGGGAAGCGCCCCCTTGATGGCGGCATCTCCCTTTAATGCCCATTCCTGCTCGCTTCCGGTTAGCTCGGCATTGAAGAAATCGGTGCGCACATTGCCATGCCCTAAAAGGAATTTCACCTTAGCTCCGAAGTGCCAATCTTCGTCAAACACACGGGAGTACCCCATGGCCACCTCCGTGAAGATGAGCGCGCTGGCGGAGAGTTTGTCCAACCGGAAGTCGTACTCCTCGCAGTTCTCCATGCCGTGCAAAAACCAGTCAGGGAATTGATGGGGAATGATGGCCATCGTCTCCATCCTGGTGTTGACACCGACTGTTATGTAGTCGTTGTGCTTTAAACGAAAGCCAAAATCGAGTAGGCTGATGTCGTAGGAGGCGAAGAGTCGCTCCTTGTATTTTATCTTTTTGTAAAAATCTTCGACACCATGCGCATGTTCGTCCAAGATGAAGACGGTGCGTTTCTGCCCATCCACCTCTATGTTTTGGAAAAGATCCTGAAAGGAGAATCGGCTGTTTCCTGCTTTGACACCGAGGGCGGAGAGTGCAGGCACGCCCACATAAAACTTTCCTTCCGGTTGTGTGGCGGGGTTTACCCGATGCTGGCGTGGATTGTGTTGGCTGAAATAGAGCGTGTTGCTTAATTGAGCATAGCTCAGGGTGGGAAAGATGAGGCTGCACAATCCCAATAGAATGAGTTGAAAGTGTCTGATTTTCATGATCTCTCCTCCTTAGTCTATGTTGAAATATAATTTCGCTTTCAGATAGGCGCTTAGGGCCACTTCGAACGAATAGCTCTTCTCGATGACGAATTGGTTGCCCACATCGCTCCGTAGTCGGTAGGATAGGACGATGTCGGTCACCTCGCCCATTTCTAAACAGTCTGCGCCGGATAGGACCACGTCCGTCTTGACATGGTTGGCGGAGGCCAGTTTCTGTGTGTTAGGATCTGTTTTGGGTTTCTCTACGGAGATGGTCCTACGCATGGCAGAGATTTCCCGCATCACCGACTTTTCGGACTCCTTTTCTTGTACCCTCTTGAAGAATGAGACGGTCAAATTCGCCTTGACAGGGATTTGGTTGACTATGTCGAATTTCAGGATTGCCTCCTCCACGGAATCGATGGCTGAGGTGTATTTGCCGAAAACATCTTTAAAGTTCAACCCGGATAGCGTGTCTGCCGCGGAGATCTCCACCATTGTGGCGATGAGCGGGAAGGGGATTGTGTCTCCGATTTTGTATTTGTCGATGCTGTAGATGGAATCGAGGGTGACGATGCCGCCAATAGCATGTTCTTGCAGAAAGATGGTCTCCATGTCGATGCTCACTTTGCCGATGGGTGCGTCCACGGCTGTCTCTGTCACCATGATATCTTTGGTGAAGTTGGATAGGTCATACTCTTCCACATTGCAGGAGTAGAGTATGAAAAATGATAGTGACAGGAATAATGCACTTAGTTTGTTCTTCATAAGCGAATAGTTGCCCATATTGTATTAATAAATCGCAATATTCAAAACTATGAAAAACAAATGATGCAAGCAATTTTTTTTGGAAGCTTTTTTCGGAATCGGCTGGTGCGGGTAAATATATAAGCTGTGTAATAGCCTTGGCTTGATGTCTACTTAACAATATTTATGTATGTCCACTCAACCAACATTATTTTTTAATATCTTTGCGGATGTTTAAGGATTAGGTTTTATTCCGTAGGTAATGATTGAAAAGATTTTTCTCATAGAAAATGCGGATCCCGTAATTTTTTACGGGACGAACAACAGCAACATTCACGCCATCAGGAACTTGCTTCCGAAGATGAAGATCGTGGCTCGCGGCAATGCGGTGAAATGCATGGGCGACGAGGAAGAGATTGCTCGCTTCGAGGAGATCTTTCAGCAAATGGAGAGCCACTGCGCCCGTTACAACTCGTTGACGGAAGAGGTGGTTTGCGATTTTATCAGCGGCAAGACGAAGCAGCAGGATGTGCCCGATAAGAACTTGATTATCTTTGGTGTGAACGGTAAGCCCATCGTGGCGAGAACTCCCAATCAGAAGAAGTTGGTGGCTGCCTACGAGAAGAACGATTTGCTCTTCGCGACAGGTCCTGCTGGTTCGGGAAAAACCTATACGGCCATAGCGCTTGCGGTGCGTGCCTTGAAAAACAAGGAGGTGCGAAGAATCGTACTAAGCCGTCCGGCTGTGGAGGCGGGAGAGAAGTTGGGCTTTCTCCCTGGCGATATGAAGGAGAAGATCGATCCCTATTTGCAACCGCTTTACGATGCCTTGCAGGATATGGTACCAGGCACCAAACTCCGCGAGTTCATGGAGAATGGAACCATTCAAATCGCTCCGCTTGCCTTTATGCGCGGACGTACTTTGAGCGACTCCTTCATCATTCTGGATGAAGCGCAGAATACCACCACCCAACAGATCAAGATGCTCTTGACCCGTATGGGTATGAATAGTAAAATTGTGGTGACGGGCGACGTCTCCCAGATCGATTTGCCGCCGAACCAACGTTCCGGTTTGATCGACGCTTTGCACGTTTTGAAAGATGTGGAGGGTGTGGCGAAGGTGCAGTTCGACGTGAAGGATATTGTCCGCCACCAGCTGGTGCAACGCATTGTTGAGGCTTATGACAAGGCGACTGAGGAGCGGAAGAAGTGGCTGGAGGAGAAGAAGGCTGCCGAGGAGAAAATTGCCGAGGAGAAGGCTGTCCAAGATTCGGAAAATAAAAATTTAAACAAATAATAGCAATATGGAAAGCGCATTGACTAAGACGGGATTTAATTTCCCTGGACAAAAGTCTGTTTACAATGGTAAGGTAAGAGACGTGTATAGCGTCGGTGACGATAAGTTGGTGATGGTCGCTACGGATAGAATCTCCGCATTCGACGTGATCCTCCCTAAGGGTATCCCTTTCAAGGGACAGGTGTTGAACCAAATCGCCGCTAAGTTCTTGGACGACACCAAGGATATCTGTCCTAACTGGAAGTTGGCTACCCCAGATCCGATGGTGACTGTCGGTATCCGTTGCGAGGGATTCCCTGTTGAGATGATCGTCCGCGGTTACCTTTGCGGTAGCGCTTGGAGAGCATACAAGAGCGGTGTCCGCGAAATCTGCGGCGTGAAGATTCCTGAGGGAATGAAGGAGAACCAAAAGTTCCCAACCCCAATCATCACCCCAACCACCAAGGCTGAGATCGGTATGCACGATGAGGATATCTCCAAGGAGGAGATCTTGAAGCAAGGTTTGATCTCCGCAGAGGATTACGCAGTGTTGGAGAAATATACATTGGCACTCTTCCAAAGAGGTTCTGAGATCGCCGCTAAGCGTGGCTTGATCCTTGTGGATACCAAATATGAGTTTGGAAAGGCTGACGGAAAGATCTATTTGATGGATGAGATCCATACGCCAGACTCTTCCCGTTACTTCTATGCAGAGGGTTACCAAGAGCGTTTCGACAAGGGTGAGGCTCAAAAGCAACTCTCGAAGGAGTTCGTTCGTGAGTGGTTGATGGACAATGGTTTCCAAGGCAAGGCAGGACAACAAGTTCCTGAAATGACTGACGAGATCGTGAAGTCTATCTCTGAGCGTTACATCGAGTTATACGAGAACATCGTAGGCGAGAAGTTCCAAAAGGAGACCGATATGTCTGCATTGAATGCTCGTATCGAGAAAAACGTATTGGCTTATTTGAATAAATAATCCCCATAATGCCGCAGGAACTCTTAGGTGGGTTTCCTGCGGCTTTTTTTTCTTGCCGAATTTTCCCTTGAACTTGTGAAATGGCGTCTTTATGCATCTGAATCGTCTTCGCATACTCAATTATAAAAATATCCGTGAGGCGGATTTGACCTTCTCTCCGAAGATCAACTGCTTTGTGGGCAATAATGGTATGGGCAAGACCAATCTGCTGGATGCGGTTTATTACCTCTCGTTCTGCAAGAGCCATTCCAACGCGATCGATAGCCAAAACATCACCCACGATGAGGAATTCCTGATGTTGGAGGGCGCATACGATCGAGGAGACCGAAACGTGGAGATCTATTGTGGCTTGAAACGGCGCCAAAAGAAACATTTCAAATGCGATAAGAAGGAGTATGAAAAGCTCTCAGATCATATCGGATTGCTCCCTTTGGTGCTGATTTCCCCGGCGGACGGTGCCTTGATCCAAGAGGGAAGCGAGGAGCGCCGTAAGTTTATGGATGGCTTCATCTCCCAATATGACAAAAAATACCTCTCTTGCCTGATGGCGTATAACAATACCTTGATGCAGCGTAACGCCATGATCAAAGCGGAGAAGCGGGAAGATCTTTTGTTGGATGTTTTGGAGATGCAGATGGTGGAGTATGGCTCCTATATCTATGAGAAACGCATCGAATTCATAGAACGTTTCCTGCCCCATTTCTCTGAATTCCACCGCATTGTGTCGAACGAGAAGGAGTCGGTCGGGCTCTCGTATCGTTCCCATTTGCAGGATGCCACCCCGTTTGAGGAGCAACTTCGCCAGACGCGTGACCGTGACTTTGTGATCGGTTATTCCACCAAAGGCATCCACAAGGATGATTTGGATATGGAGATGGATGGTTTCCCAATCAAGAAGATAGGCTCTCAAGGACAGAACAAAACCTATCTGATCGCCTTGAAATTGGCGCAGTTCAATTTTTTGAAAGAGCGTAGTGGCGTGCGCCCTATTTTGCTGTTGGATGATATCTTCGATAAATTGGACGCCCAACGTGTGAGCCAAATTATTCAATTGCTGAAAGATGACCGATTCGGTCAAGTGTTCATCTCCGATACGGATAGGGAGCATCTCTCTTCCATATTGGAACATTCGGGTTGCGATTATCTTCTCTATAAGGTGGAGAATGGTCTGGTGGAACTATTGAAGGAGGAGAAGCCATGGATGTGAAGAAACCTACCCGCTTGGGCGGCTTGATAGGCGATTTCCTTCGACAAGGGGAGTTGGGCAAACACTTCGCTGAGGAGCAGGTAAAGGAGGAGTGGATGAAACTCGCAGGCGGTAATGTCGCCCGTTATACTAACTCCGTGAGTGTGAAGGATGGAAAACTCTTCGTGAAATTGACATCTCCTTTGCTGAAGAATGATTTGATGATGCAGCGCTCCGTTTTGATGAAACGTCTCAACGAAAAGGTGGGGCAAGAGTTGTTGAACGAAATTATCTTTTTATAATATAATAATGGGTATGACACCTTCGTATGATATATCGACACTGCGGTTCCGTCACGAACTCCCTGTGCAAATCCGTTTCAATGATGTGGATGTGATCGGACATGTCAACAACTCGGTCCTTCTTTCCTATTTCGATCTGGGCAAGGTCTCCTATTTCGAGGCGATGGGGTATAAGGGCGTGCGAAGCGGTGATGTCGATTTGGTGATTGTTCACGTGGATGTTGACTATATGGTCCCTGTCTTTATGGAAGATGATATCGTGGTGCGTACCAAGGTCCTCTCTGTCGGCAATAAGAGTGTGAAGTTGGTGCAAATGCTGTATGACAGAAGAAATGATCGGGTGAAATGTGTTTGCCATACGGTTATGTGCGGATTCGATCCTTCGAACAATACCTCTCTGCCAATCTCCGATGAGTGGCGGAAAAGGATCCATGCTTACGAACCCGATCTCGCGTAACTATTATTTACCTTTTTTATTGTGCCTTCGGAAAAATAATTGTGAAAAAATTTTGAAGTAACCCCTCGCGTTGTTATTTTTGCAGAAAAAGAAGGACGTTTTATGAGGAAAATTCTTTTCATATTATCATTGTTTACACTTACACAAGTCTCTTTGTCGTTCGCACAAGCGCAGGGCAGAGGAGAAGAGGTGCGTGACGAACAGGGTGTGGAGAGAATGGTCCCAGCGGTGAGCGTCGCCGATAACTACCTCTACCTTTCTGATGTGAAAGCAGGTACAAAGGTGACTGTGATGAATATGTTGGGTGTTTCGGTCCTCTCTTTTGAAATGACTTCTGATAGCGAAAAGATCGCATTGAACTTGAAAAAAGGTTTCTATGTAGTGAAGATTGGAAATCTGGTGCAACGTTTTGTGGTCAAGTAAGTTTATCCAAGAAATTTTATCCAAGAATTTATCATTGTGAAGTATCGTTGGCTGGCACTTCTTGTTTTTGCGTTGGTGTCGTTGTACGCCCACGCCAAGGTGAGTGTATCCGTTGTGACCTCGTATCCTTCGGATAGGGAGGTCTATACGCTGTGGGGGCACACCGCACTGTTGGTGGAGAGTGATTCTTTTTCCCGGGTTTACAACTATGGCGTATTCGAGTTCGATGAGGATTTTGTCTATAAGTTCGTCTCTGGACAGACCGATTACCTATTGGATGAGGAGAGTCCGAGGATGATGATGGGTGAACTGAAGTGGAAGAGGAGCCCCGCCTATGCGCAGATTCTTAATCTGACGGATGAGGAGGCTGCGGCGGTTGCGGAGGCGTTGAAGGAGAACCTTCGACCTGAAAATGCCGTTTATCGATATAAATTTTTCTCCGATAACTGCGCCACCCGTCCACAACGATTGGTGGAGCGTTGCGTCAAGGGCATTGTCTATGAGGATGTGAAAAATAGGGAAAGTTATCGCGACATCACCCACCGGTTATGCGCGTCGGCTCCTTGGCTGCGTGTGGGAATCGATGTCTGCTTGGGAAGCGAGGCGGATAAAGTGGTGCCTGATTCGGGTGTGACTTTCCTCCCTGTTAATTTGATGTCTCTTTGGGACCACGCGAAGATCGTTTCGCCTGACGGGACCTGCCGTCCGTTGGTGAAGGCTAAAGTTTGCCTCTTCCCTCCGGCGTTAACCAAGGATTCCTCTGCTGTTCCCTCTCTGTGGCAGACGCCTTTGTTTGCCTCATTGGTCGTTTTGTTGCTCTCGTCGCTTGCGCTGTTCCTTTCCGTGAAGGGACATGTGGGATTTGCCCGCGGTTTCGGAGGCCTCTGCTTCTTGGTGACGGGTGCGCTGGGCTGTTTGGTCTTCTACTTGACCTTTTTCTCCACCCATGAGTGCACATCTCCTAACTTTAATTTGTTTTGGTTGAATCCGTTGCATTGGGTGACGGCGGTGATTCTGTTCTTTGGATTGCGAAGTGATTTTTCAAGAGTTTGGCTGGTCGTTGACATTATCCTATGCGCTATGTACCTGCTGGTAGCGGCTCCGTTTTTGCAAGGATCGTGTGCAGAATTTGTGTTGCTGTCTATCTCTTTGATAATTAACGCATTGGCGTATATCTGTCCCGACCGTTGCTCTTTTTTAGATTTTTTCAATAAAAAAAGGCTTTCGGATAAACAACAAATAAAATAAAAAAAGTAAATTTGCAGAACTGAATGATAACTATATAATTTGATACACAATGAAGACAATTAAGATGATTATCGCAGCTGCATTATTGCTATTGGCAATGAGTGCTTGCAAGCAACAACTTTGTCCTGGATATGGAAATATGCACACTGAGGTGATTGAACTCCAACACAATGCGTAATTCGTTCAGGAAATATATCAAATTAATATTGACGCTCGTCATTCTATTGATTGTGGCATCATGTAAGTCTTCGGGGTGCGGTTGTTTCTAATCGTTCTTCGGCTTGCGTGTTTTTATTGATCTGATGTATTTGTATGTGTAATTAGAAAAGGATATTATTTATTTGTTTAACATAAATATAATTTTAAAATGGTAAAAGTTGCTATTAATGGTTTCGGACGCATTGGTCGTCTTGCATTCCGTCAAATGTTTGAGGCAGATGGTTATGAGGTAGTTGCAATCAACGACTTGACTTCTCCTAAGATGTTGGCTCACTTGTTGAAGTACGATACTGCACAAGGTGGTTTCGCTGGCAAGTTCGGTGAGGGTAAGCACACTGTAGAGGCTACTGACAATTCAATCATCGTTGACGGTAAGGAGATCAAGATCTCTGCATGCGCTAACGCTGCTGAGTGTCCTTGGAAGGCAAACGGTGTAGACGTTGTTCTTGAGTGTACTGGTTTCTATACTTCAAAGGAGAAGGCAGCTGCTCACATCGCTGCTGGTGCTAAGAAAGTTGTTATCTCTGCTCCTGCAGGAAACGACCTTCCAACTATCGTTTACAACGTTAACCACAAGACTTTGACTAAGAACGATAACATCATCTCTGCTGCTTCTTGTACAACTAACTGCTTGGCTCCTATGGCTGCAGCTTTGAACAAGTACGCTGCTATCCAATCAGGTATCATGTCAACTATCCACGCTTACACTGGTGACCAAATGATCCTTGATGGACCTCAACGTAAGGGTGACCTTCGTCGTTCTCGTGCAGGTGCTCAAAACATCGTTCCTAACTCAACTGGTGCTGCTAAGGCTATCGGTTTGGTTATCCCTGAGTTGAACGGTAAGTTGATCGGTTCTGCACAACGTATCCCAACTCCAACTGGTTCAACTACTATCTTGGTTGCAGTTGTTAAGGGTAAGGACGTTACTAAGGAGGGTATCAACGCTGCTATGAAGGCTGCTCAAACTGAGTCTTACGGATATACTGAGGATGAGATCGTTTCTTCAGATATCATCGGTATGAAGTTCGGTTCATTGTTCGATGCAACTCAAACAATGGTTTCTAAGATCGACGACGATACTTATCAAGTACAAGTTGTTTCTTGGTACGACAACGAGAACTCTTACACTTCTCAAATGGTTAGAACTATTAAGTACTTCGCAGAGAACTGCTAATCTTAATATAATAGCTTTTAAAGCCCGGGCTTTTGGCTCGGGCTTTTTTGTTTTTTATAGTAACCCACTTTTTCGTAATTTTGCTGTCGCAACCACAAAAATTTCATGATGAATCTCAGAGTCAATGGCGTCCTTTTGAATGAATCGCAGATGCGTGACCGTTCTCTTCTTCTCTCTATAGAGGGGTGCGATGCGGCTTTTGCTGATTTCATGCTAGCATGGTGGAGTGATTCGGCGTTCGTCCTTGGTCAGACCTCTGGTTCTACGGGAGAGCCGAAAAGGATAGAGCTCTCGAAGCAATCTATGCGGGAGTCTGCGAAGCGGACGAATGCTTTTTTCGGCTTAAATCCAGGCGATTCCTTGCTGATGTGCCTATCCGCCAACTATATTGCGGGAAAGATGATGGTGGTGCGTGCCATTGTGGGTGGCTTGGATCTCTATGTTCAGCCAGCCTCCTCTATGCCTCGTTTGGAAAGATCGTATGATTTGGTCTCTATGGTGCCGTTACAGGTCCATTCGTTGATGGAGAGTGGAGAGGGTGAAAAGTCTCTCTCTCATGTCAAACATCTCTTGGTGGGTGGCAGCCTGCTGATGAAGGATGAGTTGGATTGGCTCACCTCGTTGCCTCTGAAATCCTACATCTCCTATGGAATGACGGAGACGGTTTCGCATGTGGCGCTCTCTGAGTTGCCTAAATGTGGCGCACCGCTCTACCGTGCTTTGCCCGATGTCCATTTCACAACGGATAACAGAGGGTGTTTGGTGATCCATGCCGACTATTTGCAAGGGTCGCCTTTTGTTACCAATGATATGGTGGAGTTGCTCACGGAACGCTCGTTCCGCTGGTTGGGCCGTTGGGATAATGTTATTAATACGGGTGGAGTGAAGGTCTTCCCTGAAAAGATGGAGAAGAAGATCGAACGGCTGATATTACATCCTTACTATTTTGTGGGCCAGCCAGATGCGAAGTTCGGTCAGCGTGTCGTGTTGAAAATTGAGTCGGAACCATTTGATGTTTCGTCTTTAAAAAGCGCCTTGTCAGAAGTGCTCTCCCCTTATGAGATGCCGAAGGAGATTGTTTTCCTTCCCCAATTCACTCGGACTGATTCTGGAAAGGTAAAGAGAATTTAGTTTCTCGTTTAGTTTCGCAAGGAGAATTTTGTTACTTTTGCAATGATAAGTGTTTCTTGTTTTATTAAATCACTCGAATTTTGAAGAATTTTTTCGTTCCTTTTTTAAGTCTTCTTTTGGTAGGTAATATCTCCGCTCAAACGGTTTCGGTGGATTCCGTGCCTGCGTCGAAGATGTTGGATGTGCAGTTGGAGTCTGTTGTCGTGACGGGTATGCGTGCCGGTGTTTGCGGTGCCCGACATGTGCCGATGTCCTATACTTTGCTCGATCGTCGTCAATTGACGGCAACTGAACATCAGAATGTTTTGCCTACGTTGATGGAGGAGGTGCCTAATTTGATGGTGACCAGTCGTGGCATGATGGGTTATGGTGTCAGTGCCGGTGGATCGGGTGCGATGATGTTGCGCGGTATCTCGTCGGCCAATGGTCAGTTGTTGGTCTTGGTGGATGGACATCCTCAATACCAGGGGATTTTCGGCCATAGCATTGCGGATAGTTATCAGACGATGATGACGGATCGTGTCGAGGTGCTTCGTGGCCCCGCCTCTATGATGTATGGATCCAATGCGATGGGGGGCGTCGTGAATATTATATCCAGAAAACTGAAGATGGATACGGTGCTAACCAACATCGATTTGGGTGCCGGTAGTTTCGGAACGGTGCAGTCTGAGGTGTCCAATCAGGTGAAGAAGGGCAAGTTCACGAGCACAGTGGCGGCGCAGTTCGGAAGGAGCGACAACCATCGTCCCCACATGGGGATCACCCAATATGGCGGTTATGTGAATTTGGGGTATCAGTTCGACCAGCATTGGAAGAGTTATCTCAATGCGGATATGACTCATTTCAAGGCCTCAAATCCTGGTCCGGAATCCGCTCCGTTGTTGGAGGCGGACCAATGGATTACCCGTGGTGTCGTGGCGATGGGTGTGGATAATCGCTATAAAAGAACGGGTGGTACGATTAGTATCTATGATAATTTCGGAAGACATAAGATCAATGATGGTTATGCGGTGGAGGGGGGCTCTCCTCAAAAGAGGCTCTTCCGTTCCAAGGATGCCTTGGCGGGTGCGACGGTGACGCAGTATGTGAATTTCTTACATGGCAACCGGGTGACCTTTGGTTTTGACTACCAACATATTTACGGCCGTGCCTATTATACCAACCGGGAGACAGGTGAGGTAATGGAGACGCCTAACAAGCAATCTGCGCATGTCCATAACAATGAGGTGGCGGGTTATGTGAATTTCCATCAAGACTTGGTGGAATGGTTTTCGTTGGATGCGGGTATCCGCTATGACCACCACTCCGTGGTGGGTGGCGAATGGGTTCCGCAGGCTGGTGTGGTTTTCAGGGCTCATAGACATAATACGATTAAGTTGATGGCTAGCAAGGGATTTAGGAATCCAACCACCAAAGAGATGTATCTCTATCCGCCTTCCAATACGGAGTTGCGACCTGAACGCCTTTGGAATTACGAACTCTCCTGGCGAAACGATTCGCATGTCGGTAATAAGGTGAATGGTGGTGTTAATATCTTCTATATCAAGGGAGACAATATCATTCAGACCATTCAGAAACGCAATGTCAACACGGGTGAGATCGAGAATATGGGCGTGGAGGGTGACCTTACTTGGCACATCAATGAGCATTGGCGTCTCTCCACCAACCATAGTTATCTGCACATGCGGTTCCCTGTGGTGGCTGCTCCCACCTACAAGGGTTATGTAGGCGCCTCGTTCCAAATGAAGGGCTGGGCCGCAAGCCTGGGTATTCAACAAGTGGCCGGACTCTACACTGCGGTGGGAGAGCAGGAGGAGAAGGAGAATTTCACCTTGCTCAATGCGATGCTCTCTTATCGGTTCAACCGTTATGTCAAACTTTGGGCGAGGGGAGAGAATTTGTTGAATCGGAAATACGAAATCAATGCGGGCTATCCATTGCCTGGTGCGAACGTTATGGCTGGTGCGGCGTTGAGTTTCTGATCGAAAATTTAATTTATTTCACATAAGAACGCAACTTACTAATTCGTTAGGAGGTTGCGTTTTTGGTTTGTATTGTTTATTTTTGTGTCATAATTAACAATGATGTATATGTGGCAAAAATTTCTCATATTGATCAGTGCGGCTATGATGACACTCTCCGCTGGAGCGCAGAGTGCTAAAACCGTCGCAAAGAAACCCTATGTGGATGTGTTCGAGACACTCTCTAAGAAACCGGACAATGGAGGCAAAGTGGTTGTGAAGCAGGATCCTAAGATGAAGGCGTTGCTCAAGGAGAAGATCTCCGCCAATAACGATAAGGCTTATGTGACTTTCTCTGGCTACAGAGTACAGGTCTATATGGGTAATTTGCCTAAAAAATCCAAGGTCGAGGCCATGGAACGCGAAAAGAAGATCAAGGAGAAGTACGAAGGGGTGAGTTCCTATTTGACATTCGCCTCTCCGTTTTGGAAATTACGCTGCGGCGATTTCCGTCAACAGACGGATGCCATGGTCTTCGCCCAGAAGGTCTTGTCGGACTTCCCTGAAATGGCGGGAGAGGTTGTTGTCGTTGACGATGTGATTCGTGATGTCCGTTTTGAATAACAGGTGCGTATGAACGAAGATATACAAATAAAGCCTTGGGACTTGGCCAAATACCCAAGCAAAGAATTGACGGAGAAATTGGCTCCCCTCTATGCGGAGGCCATCAGTTTGATAGGTGAGGATGTGAACCGTGAAGGGTTGTTGAAGACTCCTGAGCGTGTGGCGAAAGCCATGCAATTCATGACCTATGGATACAAAATCAACCCTCGTGACATTTTGGAATCTGCTGTCTTTGAGGAGGAGTATAAGCAGATGGTCATCGTCAAGGATATTGATTTCTATTCCTTGTGCGAACATCATCTGTTGCCTTTCTTCGGTAAGGCGCATGTGGCCTATATCCCGAATAAGAAGATTACAGGTTTGAGTAAGATTGCCCGTGTCGTGGAGATCCTATCCCGTCGCCTTCAGATCCAGGAGCGTTTGACTACCCAGATCAAGGATTGTATTCAAGAGACGTTGGATCCGTTGGGTGTCATGGTCGTGATCGAGGCACAACATATGTGTATGCAGATGCGTGGTGTCGAGAAGATGCACTCCATTACTACCACCTCTGATTTCACGGGTATTTTCAACACTTCCAAAACCCGAGAGGAATTTATGAATCTGCTGGGCCGGTGATTATTTACCTTGCCAAATGGAAGCCTTCTTCCGTAGTAGAAGGACAACCCCTATGGTCATGATGAGCGAAACGACGCTTGCCATGACCATTGTTTTTGTGCCGAAGACTCCCATCGAAGCGCTTTCGCTCTTCAATGCCTCCTTGGCACCATACACGAATGCGTAAATGATGACGACAGCATTGTTCATCAAGTGACACACGATATTGACAATCATGCTTTTACTATAGAAAAAGAGGTAGCCTAACAATGCTCCCAATAGCAAACGAGGAAAGAATCCGAAGAATTGTAGATGGATGGCGCTGAAGAGAAACGCTGCCACCCATATCGCCACGTGTTCGTTGGTGAATTTTTGTAGTTGCTGTTGTATGTAACCTCGAAACATCAACTCCTCTCCGATGGCGGGGATAAGGGCGATGATGAAGAGGTTGGAGAGTAATCCTCCTATGGTGTGTGTCTCTAGAAATTGGAGCGTTAAGTCAGCCGCTTTGTTTTCTTGGTCCCTCATCCATCCTTCGATTCCCCTCATGAAGTCGGGGAGTTGCATGCCCTCATTTAGGTAGCTGATTGTGTTGATGAAAGGTGAGAAAAGGAACATGGCGAGTAGTCCTAATCCGAGAATGCGGGGATCGACCATCTTCCACTTCAATAGGTCGGAAGGGGATTTCTCCGTAAGGTAGATGGTGAGCAGCGGTGTGGCGATGAATATGCCCGCCGATCCGAACAACTGCAAAATCTTCAGCGCTGAAGTGCTTTGGATGGGTAGGTGTGCGATTTTGACAATCAACGTCGCGAGGACGGAGAAGGTTGATGCGCAGAAAAGTAGTAAAAAGATGAATAGAATGATTTTCTTCCATGCGGGACTCTCCGCAAACATTCCTTTAATAGTTATCCATTTCGTCTCCATAATCTGATGTGTCGTAATCTGAGTTAATTATCTTTTTTGCTGTTTTTATCACTAAGCCGCTCTCGTATCCTCGGGAGAGTCCGAATCGGATTAATTTGCCGCAGATGTCGTAGGGGGTGCCTGATTTGATGCTTTTGAGTTTTTTGCGTAGCATCTCCTCCAATTGCTCTTCGTAGCCCTCCTCCGGAATTTGAGAGATAGCCTCCTCTATGATTTCTGCGGAAATGTGTCGGTTGCGTAGCTCAAAGGTGATCTTGCTTTTCCCCCAATGCGATAGGGCGTGTTTGTCTTTCGCAAAGAAGAGGGCGAATCGCTTCTCGTCCACATATCGCTCTTCGATTAAGTGTTTGACGAGTTTGTCGTGCTCCTCCAAGGGAAGTCCCCACCGTTGCAGACGGTCGCGGACCTCTTTGCCGCAAAGCTCCCTTTGGGAACATAACGCCTCGATTTTAGATTTCGCCTGATCGTATGTTATCTCTTTTTTCTGCATCGAACCATTCTCTCCTTTCCTTGCATGTCTTTTCTGATCGTCACCTCCTCGTAGCCTTTCCTTTCCAGCATCTCCTTGGTCTCTTTCCCGAATTGCTCATTGATTTCAAAATAGAGGCCACCTCCGTTTTTTAACTGCTTTTGGCCGAAATCGGCGATCGCCTCGTAGAAGAGTAGCGGTTTGTCGTCCGCTACGAAAAGGGCCAAGTGAGGTTCGTGGTCCAAGACGTTTTTGCGCATCTGCGGTTTCTCCTTGTGGGTGATATAGGGTGGGTTGCTGACAATGAAGTCCAGTGCGCCACACTCCGATTTCGGGGCAAGAATGTTGTCGTGGAGGAATGTCACCTCCGCCGACAGTCTGTTGGCGTTCTCCTGTGCTACCGACAAGGCCTCTTCGGAGATGTCCATCGCCAGTGCGGACATCTGTGGATGAAGGTGCTTCAGGGTGATGGCGATACATCCGCTGCCGGTCCCGATATCGATGAAACGAACGCTCTTCCCCTGATAATCCTCTCCGATCCACGACACCAATTCCTCCGTTTCGGGGCGTGGAATCAGGACCTTTTTGTTCACAAGGAAGGAAAGCCCGAAAAAAGAGGTCTCTCCCAAAATGTATTGGAGCGGTTCTCCTTGGGATAGTCTGCGTAAAAAATCCGTCATCCTCTCCTCTTGCGATTCGTTTAGGTGGTCGCATCTGCCCAACAAAATGTCGGTCGTCTCGCATTGGCAGATGGTTTGCAGGGCCCAGTAGGCAATGTTTTTCGCCTCTCTCGCTTCGTAGAGATGGGCGAGCTCCTGTTGAAATTTGATTACCCACGGGTTCATTGTTCCTCCTCCTCGATGATTTCCTGTGTCTCGTTCACGGGTTCGTTGTAGCGGGCAAGAAAATATCTTCTATAGTAGGAGAAGAGCAGGGTAGTGGTCGGCAGTGCGATGATCACGCCGATGAAGCCGAACACCATACCGAAGATGGAGAGAGAAAGCAGTATGACAGCTGCGTTGAGGCCCATCTGTTTACCCATGATTTTAGGAACTAAATAACCATCTTGGATGGCTTGCACCACCGCAAATACGATGAAGAGTGCCAAAAGATGTGACCATGGGGCGGTGCCTGTTTCCGCCGATTGCACGAGCGAGAGCAGTATGCAAGGGGGAATGCCCACTACTTGGAGGTAAGGAACTAAGTTGAGGGTGCCTACCAAGAGTCCCATTGTGACTGCCATGGGGAGGTCGATGATCAAAAATCCCGCGGTGTAAAGGATGGTCACGAAGAAAACCACCAATACTTGTCCTCTGTAATAGCGCTTCATGCCCTCCTGCATGTCGTGGTAGAGGGTGAGGACGAATGCCCTGTATTTATTAGGGATCAGCATGCCGAAATGGTGTGTGATCTTTTTATAGTCCCTTAATATAAAGAAAGTGTAGATAAGGGTGATGAAACCTGCGAAAAGACTCATCGTGATGTTGTATGAACTGGTGAGTATCGAGGAAACATGCGGGAATATACCCTGTATGAACTCCATAAAGTTGTTGCTGTTCAGCAAATCGGCTATGTTGTGGTCCTTGATGAAGTCTTGGAGGAAGATTTCCCAACGGCGGGAGAGTGTGCCCTCTCCGTTCGATAGGGTGTAGTTGGCCACGAAATTCTTCAGTTTTACGACTTCTGAGATGAATCGGGGTGTCAAAAAGTATATGGATGTTCCGATGATGGCGGTGATGCCTGCGATGACGAGAGCCGCCGAAATGCTTTTGCTCTTCACCTTCAGTTTCACTTGGACGAATTTGACGATAGGGTATGTCATATAGGCGATAAACCATGCGAGGCAGAAGGGAAACAGCACGGGACTTAAATAGTTGATGAGTAGCACGACACATACGATGGCGATGGCGGCCAATACCAACCTGACGGTGCGGTCGAAAGTGAATGGTCTTGAAAAATGTGTGTTCATTGTAAAAAAAAATACAAATGTGTTCTTTTGGTAAAGTTTTTTTATACCTTTACGCATTATTTGCAAATATACAGAGTTTCTCACAAAATTAGTGAGATTTGGGTTGTAAAAGAAAAGTTATAGACCGAGCGTATGAATAGCAAGGATTTGATGAGTCTAATATCGGAAGAGATCAGTGAACTTTCTTTGCTTTGCGGAGGAATGACGGAGATGGAGAGTGTCCCGTCGGCTGTTTTGAGTCTTGCGAAAAGCAAGGCCACTATTCTTTTGCAGAGGATTGAGTTGCTGGAGAGCTATCAGAATGCTCAGTCGCTTCGCCCTGATGCCAATTTGATGGAGCAGGAGGTGGAACCTGAAATTCAATCCGAACCGATCCAAGAGAGTCTGACAACAGAGGTTGCGGAGGAAGAGCCTGTAGCAGTGGTGGAAAAAGTTGAATATCAACCAGTAGAGAATCCTTCGGCACAGCGGGAGGAAAAGAGTGCCGAGTTGACTGTGTCTGGAACTGAAACAGAAGAAAAACACGAGCCGATAATCCGACAAGAGAATAAACCGGTTGCCTACGAATATGGTACGGTACGTACGGTTTTGGACGCTAATCGTTCCTCTAAACGTGTTGAGAGCCGTTTTGTCCAGTCGATCAGAAAGGCCATTACATTAAATGATCGTATCCGTTATATGAACGTGTTGTTCAGCGGAGATGCGGCGTTGATGAACACGACAATTGAACAGTTGGACCAAATGTCATCCCTTCAAGAGGCGCAAGATTATGTGAACGAGCATTTCTCGTGGGGCGATGATGAGGCGGTAACCGATTTTATGCGATTGTTGGAGGATCGATTCTCATGAAAAACGTAGGTAAATTGTACTTGGTTCCCACGCCGGTGGGAAACTTGGAGGATATGACCTTTCGGGCTATCAGAATTCTAAAAGAGGCGGATTTGATCCTTGCGGAAGATACTAGAACAACAAGCGTGTTGCTCAAACACTTTGAAATAGAGAACAAGATGCTCTCTCATCATAAGTTCAACGAGCACCAAACAACCGAAAATGTGGTGAATCGTCTGAAAAGTGGAGAGACGATCGCTTTGGTTTCCGATGCGGGGACTCCGGCGATTTCGGATCCGGGCTTCTTTTTGGTGCGAGCTTGTGTGGAGGCGGATGTCGAGGTGGAGTGTTTGCCAGGCCCTACCGCTTTCGTTCCCGCTTTGGTGAATTCAGGCTTGCCGAATGACCGTTTCTGTTTTGAGGGTTTCTTGCCACAGAAAAAAGGGAGACAAACAAAATTGAAGGAGTTGGCTGAAGAGCACCGTACCATGATCATCTATGAGTCGCCGTTCCGATTGGTGAAGACTTTAGGACAATTTGAGGAGATGATGGGAGCTGATCGTCAAGTCTCCGTCTCCAGGGAGATATCTAAGGTGCATGAAGAGACGGTGAGAGGTACTGTCTCGGAGGTGCGGGCCCATTTTGAACAACATGCTCCGAAGGGAGAGATCGTCGTTATATTGGCGGGTAAACCTGATGAGAAGAAAAAGAATATTGAAGAAGAATAATATTTTATATAAGTGTAATTTAAATTTAAACAAAATGAAAAAAGTAGTTTTAGGTGCATTTGTTGCATTGTTCGCAGTGTCTTGTAACCAAGACAAAATTGACGCTTTGACTAATACTGTTGACTCTTTGAGAACAGCTGATAGCGTTAAGGACGAGAGAATTAACGGCTATTTGGCTCTTATCTCCGAGGTTCAAGCAAACTTCAGAAACATCAAGCAAACTGAGTTGGGTATCATGGATGAGGCTCAAGGCGCAGAGGGTGTATCAGCAGATAGCAAGCAAAAGATCCAACAAGATTTCGAGACTATCCACCATGCATTCCAAGATAGCCGCGCGAAACTTGACTCTATGGAGCAAGCTTTGAAGAAGGCTGAGGGTAAGCTCCCTTACTTGCGTGGTTTGGTAGCTGGTTTGCAAAAGGATTTGAAAGAGAACGAGAAGACTATCAAGGATTTGAAGGCTCAATTGGATCAAAAAAACATCAAGATCGCTGCTTTGGATAGCACTATCACCCGTGTTTCTGCCGTTAGAGACTCTATCGATGAGGTGAGCGCAGCTCGTCAAATGGCTATTGAGGCTCAAGACGCAGAGTTGAACACTGGTTACTATTTCTTGGCTAACAAGAAGACTTTGAAGGAGAAGGGCTTGAAGGATTTGCAAGGTGCAACTATCAACGAGAGCATCTGTACCAAGATCGATATCCGTGAGTTCACTGAGTTGCCATTGGGTTGCAAGAAGGCTGTGATTTTGACCAGCCACCCATCTAACTCTTACTCTTTGGTGAAGACTTCCGCTGAGGACAAGAACTTGATCTTGAAGATTACAAACTACAAGGCATTCTGGTCAAACTCTAAGAAGTTGGTCATCGCTGCTAAGTAATTTATTTTCTTGGTTAGAACAGAGCCGTTCCTGAAAGGGGGCGGCTCTTTTTTTTTTGTGTTGTGAGGTGCTTTTTGGGGCGTATTGCTTGCGCCCTGATGCGTGTGTTGGAAGCTTCCGGATCGTTGTTAACAACCTGTTGATAACCTGTTGATTCATCTGTTGATATTGCTTTCTTGGTTTATAGAGGGGATTCCGTCGGATTCCTTAACTTTGTTGTCCTAAAAATAGATGAGTGATATGTTTAGTACCATAGTAGAATTGCTGGCTCGCCAAACTTGTGTGATCATCCCTCAGTTGGGAGGATTTGTGGTGAATGATTGTGCGGCGAAAGTGGTGGATGGAAAGTTTTTCCCTCCTCGCAAGGAGTTGGTCTTCAATCCGAAGTTGATTCATAACGACGGAGATTTGGCCCATGCCCTTATGCGTAGGAATGGCGGTTCGTTCGATGAGGCGAATCGATCCATTGAGCGTACAGTGGAGAGCGTATGGAACTCCGTGAAGAACGATGGCATCTATGTGGTACCCTCCTTTGGCGTATTTACGATGAAATCTGGCAAAATCTCCTTCCAACAGAAGGATTTGAAGGTGGATTTCGACGATACTTTCGGTTTGGACGAGTTCTATTTCCCGATGTTGGATAAGAAGATCTTGAAGCGCGAAGCGACCGCACAAGGATCCTCTTCTTCGGTGAAGAACTTTATGATCGGAGCCGCCGCTGTTTTGGCTTTCCTATTGGTAGGACAACCCGTTAAGGATTCTTCTCGACCTAACATGGCCTCATTGGCCCCTTTGATGGTCGATCAATCCGCCTTGTCGCATGAGTTGGAGGTGAAGAAGATGGAATTGAGCCAGTTGAAGAGTGAACTGACCTCTTACAAGGAGGCTGATGCGGATTTCTATATGATTGTCGCTGAATTCGACAATGAAGTGGATGCGAATGATTTTGTCCAATCAGCACCGCAGGCGAATCTCTCCTTGTTGTCGCTTAAAGGCCGCTATTATGCAACGGCCTTCTCTGCCAAAAGCAAAGACGAGGTGGTGACCTATTACGACTCTGTCGCTTCCGACACTTGGAAGAATGCCTATATGCTTTCGGTCTCTAAATTTAACGATGAGTTGAAGAATGATACAGATATCCGATAAAGATTTGCGCGCTGCCGCAGAGGACGGTGTGGATTCCTTCCTTGCTCTCTTCATTGACCGTTATTGGAAGGAGATGGGTGGTGAACTTACCGCTGAGGGAATGGCCAAGTTGAATGGACATCAGAACACGTTGCTTGCCTATTCAATTTTTCGTGATGAAATGAATGATGGCGGTTTTGTTCAGTTGATCCAAAATGGTTATGGTGGTTACTTCTTCAAAAATCCTTTTGCGAAGGCCATCAAGCTTTTCGGTGCGAAACAGTTGGCGAAGTTGGTCTATGAGGCGAAGGATATTTATCAAGAGAACCAAGCCGCTTTGGAGCGTGAATGTACCGACGAGGAATTCTTGGCGATGTATGTCGATTTTGAGATCTTCGATGAACTAGAGGAGAAGTTCTTCCTGATAGAGGAGGAGACGACTGATGTCATCGCACAATTCGTTGATGAGAATATAGAGCTCTTCGCGGAGGTAGTAAAAGGCTAATCAAATCATATATATACTAATTTTGAAACAAAGTGAGGGGACACACTGCCCGTGATGGGAGGTGTGTCCGTTTTTTATATCGTCACCTTCAACATCGCCTTTACCTGTGTGGATACATTCCCTTGCATCATCTCATTGCCTGTCCCGATGCTCTCCCGACCATCCGTATAGATGAACCATCCAGCCTTGAAGTGCAGTTGCAGGAACTCCTTCTGTTTCCACATCAGGGAGGCGGCCACTCTGTGCCCTTTACCATAGTGCATAGGGAAGGAGAGCGTGTAGGGGAGATCTTTCTCGTAAATGTAGATTCTGTTGTTGTAGTCAGTCGCATGGAAATAGGCATAACGAAACGCCAAGGAGAGGTGCCATGGTTTTATGTTTCCTGTGGCCGATTGGGAGAGGATCCACCCATAGGTGGCGGCATGGGTGAAATCCTCCGAACGGTTAATCTCCGCTATGGTTTGCACTCTCCAATTCCCTATTTGCGTGTTCAAGGTATTTCGCAATGTCCTTTTTAGATTGCCCTTCTCCTTCTCTTTGTATTTGAGCGTTTCGTCGCATCGTTTGGAGATTTTGATGTTGGCTAAAAGGCAATATTCATAGCCGTGGGAGGCAATGTTGGTGGAGGACAGTGCCCAGGGAAACCTAAAGCTGTCCGCATAGGCGGAGATTGTGACTCGTTTAAACGGGGAGAAGCGGGTGCTGATATAATACCCCTGCTCGTTCTCCAATCGGCTGTTTTCGCTGAACCCTTTCCCGTACAGCGCTTGGTAAGCAGGAGAGTAGTGTCGTTGGACGATGGTGATCTCTAATCGGGAAAGCGGAAAGATGGCAGCTCCGTTCATGGTGGCGAAATGCCCACCCGCGTCAATGGCGCTCTCGCCGAAAAGAGAGACGTGCCGCCACCTTGCCTTGTAGTCGATCCCGATGTTGAGGTGGTGGTTCGTATCGGTCAAACGGAAGTGGGTATAGCGTTTCTCCGTCGGATGCAACTCCTTGGAATAGCGGTATTGCAGAATGGTGTGGCCAAGGGTGAGATTGCCCCGCTTGAAGCGTAGATTGCCACCAACCACCTCCTCCGTCACATTCCTCTTTTTGCTGATCTCCAATGTTGTACGGTGCATGCCGTCGCTCTTGAAGGAGGATATTTTCTCCCCGTTAAGGGTGGCGTCACATTTTTTGAGGGAGGCGAAAAGGGTGAGTTGAATCGCTTTCCAACCCAAGGTAAAGCCACCTCCTCGAAAGAAATCGGACTCTCCCGTCGAGGCGTAGCGTTTCAGACCTTGCGTCCCTTTGTAGGTGTTGGTCACGCTGGCGGTCTTTCCTAAGATTGAACCGCTCCCCACTACCAATCCTTGTCCGAAGTTCGCTTTGTAATCGCCTATGCAGATCTGGCGCATCCACCGTATTCCTTCGAAGGAGATGGATCCGCTGATAAAATCGAATCCTCTGCCATGTTGGCTCCAAACCGCCTCTCCCGCATCCTTTTCTCCGACGAGGGAGGCCTTGATGTTGTCGGCGTTGAACAGATATTTGGCGTAGTAATGGATGGGGGGACCCGCATATTTGGAGGTACCGCCGCTGTCGGGCTCGTATCCCTTCTTCTCTTGCAGAAATCGATCTGCGCTAAGAAAAATCTGCGATTGTCGATGATTCAACATCTCTTTGAAGGTGATCGCTCTCTCCTCTTCTCGTATGGTGACGAAGGGGAGCAACTGTTGGATTTTTTCCATCCCTAATTCTGGTATGTTTTTCAGTTCGAAGATGGTCTGGTAGTTGCCATACATCTGTCGATGACGCACCAAGCTTCTGGATTCTCCCTCATGGAGGAAGGGTAGTTGCTCGAAATCCTCCTCCGTGGCGGTGTTGAGGTCGATTTTATGGCTTTTTAGCTCGTTGAGGATGTCGATCAGATTCTCCACCTCAAATTGCGCCCCGTCCTCCTCTTGGAAGGATTCCATCTCCTCTAAAAATTGGCTGTCAAAATGCTCGTCTTGTGCCAAACAGGATAGAGACGGAAGTGTTAATAATGCAAATAGAATAGTTTTTCTCATGAATGTGGTGTTTTGAATTGAAATCCGATGCCGCAATCTAAAATATAGCCCATCTCCCGGATCCACTTTGCGGCGATGTCGATACGGAAAAATCGGTGCTTGAATCCGCAACCGAAGGCTGGCGTGATGGGAGGTCCGGAGACGCCGCATCGAAGGCTGAAACCGGCGTGTGTGTACGCCATGCCGAAACGGGCGAGGAAGCCCTCTCCTTGTCGCCAATTCACCTCTGTGGCGCAGCTGGCATTGTCGGAAAACTTGAAGAAGGAACCAACTGTGACGTTGCGCTCTTCGCCAGAAATGGACTTTGAGGCGTGGGTGAGGAATAGATTTTCTCCTTTACAGTAGAACTCCAACTGGCTGGAGCATAGGAGTCGGACAAACAGATCACAGGATAGTTGCGCATTCATGTCGGATTGCCCTTCGTAGCGGAGTCTCCGAAGATGAAGCGCAAAGCCACCAGACCAGTGCCGCTGGAAAATCTTGGTGAAGGAGGTGCGGATCCGTAATTGATTGTAAAGGTTGTAGCCGAAGTATTCCGTTCCACATCCTATGGTGAAGAATCGGGTGGGAAGGATAGCGTCGGCCCTCACGTGTGATAACTCTTGGACGAAGAAATGGTTGCTGGCCGAAAAGTAGAGAGAGGGAAGGGAATCGTCGGCAAGCGAGACGGCGGTGCTTCCCACATCGTATCGAATCGAACCTGCGGTCGATGCGCTCACGCAGTTCTCCAGCGCTCCTGAAGCGGATGAGTGGATGGAAATGCTAAAAAATGCAATCAAAAAAGGAATTTTTTTCATTATTTTTTATCGTCAAATTGTTTTGCATATATATTATGCTAAATTTGCAAACAGCAACTAACAGCAATAGATGATGACAAAGGTAATAAAATATCTAACAGTGTTGATGCTTGCCTCGCTCTTTTTTCAGGCCAGCGCGCAGACGGAGGTCGAAGGAATCCGTGTGCCTGCGGTGGTGGATGAGAATGGAGATACGGTGCCGAATTGGCTGCTCCCTCAGTTTTATGTCTATCCTCCTTTGACTTTCAAGAGTGCGAAACAGGAGAAGTTCTATTGGAGGACTGTGCGGGATGTGAAGAAGACGCTCCCTTATGCGAAAATGGTCGCCAAGTTGTTGAGGGATATAGACCGGGAGATGGAGAAGTTGCCGACGGAAAAGGAACGCAAAAAATATATGGAGGCGAAAGAGGATGAATTGGTCGCCACATATAAACCAGTTTTGAAACAGTTTACACTTTCTCAGGGCAAAATGATGATTCGACTTGTCGATAGAGAGTGTGATAGGACCTCATACCAGTTGATCAAGCAGTTCCGTGGTGGATTTAGGGCTGTGTTTTGGCAGGGATTCGCGAAGATGCTCGGAGCGAACCTGAAGACGGAGTACGATCCGGAAAAGACGGAGGACGACGCGATTGTGGAGCGTGTCATCAATTTGGTGGAGGCAGGACAATTATAGGTGTGTTTGGGAGATGAAGGTGGTCGTTAATAAATTATTGCCGCCTAAAGGTTTCACGGGCGTGAACTTGTTTGGTGTGTTGTTTGTCCGCAAACGGTACCTTCCTCGTCTGACGGAACGGGTGTTTCGTCACGAGCGGATCCATACGGCGCAGATGGTCGAGATGCTCTTTCTCTTTTTCTACGTCGCCTACTTTCTGGAGTGGATTTATTGGCTGATCCGCTCCCTTTTCGATAAGGAAATCGATCCTTACCGCAGTATCTCCTTCGAGCGGGAGGCCTATGTGCATGAATATGATGCCGAGTACTTGAAACGGCGTAAGTTTTTTGCCGCTTGGCGGTTTCATTTCCATGTGGATGGCGTGAAGAATTGAGGTTGTTTTTAAACGGAATTGATATGAAGAATGGAAGTTTTATGTGTGTGTTGATAGGAGGAGTTCTCTTCTTGTCACAATCTTTCGGACTTTATGCGAAAGGAGTGGATAGGCCTACCATAGGCGTCTCCACCGCTGAATTGGATGGTTTCAACGCAAAGACTAAAAGCGTTGAGATGTATGAAAGTGACTTTGTTTCGGGCGGTGGATCTCCGAGTGCTTTGTTGCGAAGTTTCAAATATGATTCTTTGGGAAGGAGAATCGAGTACCGTGACGTGACGAGCGCCCTCACCTATAGGTACGGATATGATCGTCGGGGCAATCATGTGCGTACCTCCGTTTACCTTGATTCTATTAAAGAGCGGATGAGGGATACGATTCTCTTTTATGATTCCTATAACCGTTTGGTGAAAAAGAGAATTTCCTATTGGGGGGAGTGGCTGGAGACGGAAAAGTTCGAGTATGATTCCTTGGGAGAACTGACCTCCCGAAACCTCTATTCTGAAACGGGTGATCAGTCTCTGAAGCGTTCGGAAATCTATCGGTATGATGCGAAAAATCGTATGGTGGCCTATGTGAAACGGGACATTGTGGGTCAAACGAATAGTAAGACCATTTGGATCTATGATAAGGAGAGTGACAGACTGAAGAAGAAAAGAGAGGAGGAGAACGGTGTTATTGTGCATGATTATAGGTACAAGTATGATTCGAAAGGTAAACTGACGAGGGAGGAAGATTTGGGAAAGATGACCGCTCGTGTGGCTCGTACGATGTACTTTTATGATTTGAACGGTCGTCTGAACATGGTGCGTACGTACGATCAAAATAATGTTTGGTTGGGAGAAAGAACTTTCTCGTATCATCATGATGGGAAGATTAAAGATAGTATTGACCTGAAACTGCACTTGGTTCAATTAGATGAGGAGTGTAGCGTCAACGAGTGGGATTTAAAGTCGACCTCGTATGATCGTTATGGCAGGAAGACTAAATATGACCATAGAGAGGGAAAGGGTGATTTGTTCGCTGTTTATGACAATGTGGGGTATGTGATGCTGCCGGATAAGACGGTGCTCCCTTCTTCTCTTTATTATGATAAGAGATATGCCCAAAAGAACAATATCGTCCAGAGTGACTCCGTCATGACTACATACCGAAGAGAAAAGATTTACGTGGATGAACCAGAACCTTTGCAAATGATGAAATTTGTCTATAAGAAAGGTTCCTGTAAACGTTGTACTGCCTATTTCGGATTGGATGAGGTGGATTTGTTTATGACGTATAACAAGAAAAAGCAGTTGACGAAGAGTTGGATCTGTGACGCGTCCGGTAAAGTCGTTTTCCAGTGCAACTTCCTCTATGATGAACGGGGAAATATGTTGAAGAGATGGGTGGGCGTTTCGGCTCCATCGTGGGAGATGAATTCAGCCGCTCCTCTGTTTCGGGAACATTTCGATTCTGTGGGCTTGTTCGATAGGAATCTCGTGTGCAAGTATGAGTATTGGAAATAGATGGAAACTTACAGGCTTCGCATCCCTTCCATAAACGCTCCTTTGTAGTCGGCCAACTTTTTGCTCTTTAGGATTTTCTTTCGGCTCTTGTGATCCAGTTCGGGAAGGAGGTATTCCCAATAGGAGGTGAGTTTTTGAACCAATTGTCCCTCCCCACCGTTTAACTTTTCGGCGTATCCATTCTCAAGATCGTCCAAGAAATCTTTGATTTTCGAGATCCGCTTCGTCGTAGTATATGCAGTGCCACTAAGTGCCTCTTCCACTAAACATGGGTTTTGAAGTAACCCTCTTCCGACCATTATGGCGCTGATGGAGGGAAATCGTTCCATTGTGGCGTTGATCTCCTCGATTCGTGTGATGTCCCCATTGTAAATGACCGGGTGGGCGGATCCTTTGATGAAAAGAGAGAAGGCGTCGAGGTCCATCTCCCCCTTGTATTGGTCTTTGCCCAGTCTGGCGTGCATGGTGATGTGCGATAGTCTCGCCTCATTCAGAATTGGGAGCAGTAGCTCCGCTTCCGATGGCTCATGCATACCCAAACGCATTTTGACGGAGAATGTCGTGTCGGGGAAGGCTTGTGTCGCTTCCAACACCTCTTTCACCTTTTCTGGATGGGAGAGGATGCCCGCCCCCTTCTCTTTCTTGGCAATCATCGGGAATGGACATCCGAAATTGAGGTCGATTCGCTGGTAGCCCATCTCAATGATCTTTTTGATCAGGATGGTTACCTCTTCCGCACTGTTCCCAATAATTTGAGGTGCCAATAAGCCTTGCTCGAAAAGGTTTGGGTTGCGCTCTGGGGAGATCTCCTTCTGGTCGTGCCAGCGCATTTCGCCTTTCTCCACGCGACAAAAGGGGGTGTAGTAGGCGTCGATGCCTTTGAAATGTTTGGCGTGTGTCTCTCGGAATACTGCGTCGGTAAAACCTTGGAGTGGTGCGAAGTGGTATTGCATGGTGTTTGCGTGCTATTTATTTTAACGATGCGAAGATACAAAAAAAAGAAGGATGTCCAGCTCTGAACATCCTTCTTCATATAAAGTAATGATTGATTACTTAGCGTTGATTTGCGCATCGATAACCGCGATAGTGGTCATGTTGACGATGTCGCGAACAGAAGCCTCAACATCAAGCACGTGAACTGGCTTGTTAAGACCCATTTGAACTGGACCTACGCTCTCGGCGATACCCATATTCATCAACATGCGGTATGCGATGTTTGCGGAGTTTAAGCAAGGGAATACCAATGTGTTGACATCCTTGCCATCGATCTTGCTGAATGGGAACTTCTCGTGACGAAGCTTCTTGTCCAATGCGAAGTTAACTTGCATCTCACCATCCACATCCATCTCAGGGTGGTTCTTGTGCAACAACTCAACTGCCTCATGAACGATGCATGGGTTACCAGTTGTGTCTGCGCCGAAGTTAGAGTAAGACAACATAGCCATTACTGGGTGCTCGTTGAACAACTTCACTGATCGGTTAGTCAATGCAGCGATCTCTGCCAAATCCTCTGCGCTTGGAGAATCGTTCATCAAAGTGTCTGCCATGAAGTAAGCTCCCTTAGGAGTGTTCAAGATGTTCAAAGCGGCGATGCTCTTAACACCCTCGCGCAAACCGATGATGTCGATAGCTGGCTTGATAGCCTCCATGTACTTGGTGTAAGATCCTGTGATCATCGCATCTGCATCACCCATCTCAACCATCATTGCGCCGAAGTAGTTGCGGTCGTACATCTTCTCGTTAGCCTCAGCGTAGGTGTAACCCTTACGAGCCAACTTCTCGGAGATGTATTTAGCGTACTTGTTGCGGCGAGCCTCCTCACGGTCGTGGCGAAGGTTGATGATCTCGATACCCTCGATGTCGATACCGTTCTCGTTAGCGATCTTAGCGATACGCTCCTCGTTACCCAAAAGGATAGGAATACAGATGCCCTCCTTCTTAGCGGTTGAAGCGGCGCTCAAGGTGTTGGCGTTGTTAGCCTCGGTGTAAACCACCTTCTTAGGGTTCTTCTTAGCGGCCTCAGTCATGTTGCCGATAAGTGTGTTGTCCAAGCCCATGCGAGCACGAAGCTCAGCCTTGTACTCATCCCAGTTCTCGATGTTCTTGCGAGCCACGCCAGACTCCATAGCAGCCTTAGCGACAGCAGGAGCGACAGTCTCCAACAAACGTGGATCGAACGCTGCAGGGATGATATAATCTTTACCGAACTTCAAGTTCTTCTTGTTGTAAGCGATTGCTACCGCCTCTGGAACTGGCAACTTAGCCAAATCAGCCAATGCGCGAACAGCAGCCAACTTCATCTCCTCGTTGATAGCCTTTGCGTGTGTATCCAATGCACCACGGAAGATGTAAGGGAATCCAAGCACGTTATTGATTTGGTTCGGATAGTCTGAACGTCCTGTACCACAGATGATGTCTGGACGAGATGCCATAGCGTCGTCGTAAGAGATTTCAGGAACAGGGTTAGCCAATGCGAATACGATTGGATCCTTAGCCATTGAACGAACCATGTCTTGGCTCAACACGTTACCCTTGGAAAGACCCAAGAATACGTCAGCACCCTTCACTGCCTCTTCCAAGGTAGTGATGTCGCGGGAAGTGGCGAAAGGCTTTTTGCGGTCGTTCAAGTCAGTTCTCTTGGTGTTGATAACACCCTTAGAGTCGCACATGACGATGTTCTCCAAACGAGCACCGAGTGCCATGTATAATTTAGTACAAGAGTTGGCGGCAGCACCTGCTCCGTTCACAACAATCTTTACATCCTCGATTTTCTTGCCTACCAAATCCAAAGCATTGATCAAAGCTGCGGAAGAGATGATAGCAGTACCGTGTTGGTCGTCGTGCATCAAAGGAATATCCAATTCTGCCTTCAAACGATCCTCTATCTCAAAACATTCAGGAGCCTTGATATCCTCCAAGTTGATACCACCGAAAGTAGGAGCGATAGCCTTTACGGTCTCGCAGAACTTGTCGATGTTCTTCTCGTTCACCTCGATATCGAATACGTCGATATCAGCGAAGATCTTGAACAAAAGTCCCTTACCTTCCATAACTGGCTTACCAGCCTCAGCACCTATATCGCCAAGACCCAAAACGGCTGTACCGTTAGAGATTACGGCAACCAAGTTACCCTTTGCGGTATACTTGTATGCTGCTTGAGGATCCTTTTGGATCTCCAAACATGGTTCTGCGACACCTGGTGAATAAGCCAAAGACAAATCTCTTTGTGTAGCGGTTGGCTTGGTTGGAATAACCTGGATCTTTCCTGGTCTTCCCTCAGCGTGATACTTCAACGCCTCTGATTGTTTTTTCTCGTCACTCATATATTAGAAAAATTATGTTTTTCAACATATTGTAAAATTTCTGCAAAGATAGAAAAAAAATATCGAAGGAGAATGTAATACTTTCTTTTTTAGGCGAAAAATATATTTTTTGATATCAAATTGTAAATAAAAACAGGGGATTTTGTTTCAAAATAAATATAGAGAGGGATGGACTCAAAAAAAGCCCATCCCTTTTGGTGTAAAAAGAGGAAAGTCGTTTACGGAGAAATGTAATCTTCCGGCCACTTCCTTCTCTTCGTGTTTGGAATGTTTATTTAAAGAAGAAGGTGAAATCACCTACAACCGACTGGTTGGTTCCGCTACGAAGGGCCATTAATCCGCAGTCGTATTTTGCGCTTACCCTGAATATCTCTTTGTATTGCACGCCGACGCCGAAACGAAGGCCGAAGTCAACCGGCTCCTCGGTGGCAGAAGCTGGAGCGAAGGCGAAGTACGCACCCAATTGCGGAATGACGCTCACATCTTTAATGCCTATTTTGTAGTTGAAGGAGACCGGTAGTTTGATGTATGAGGCGTCGAATGTTTGTTCGACTTTCTTGTTTGGCTCACTTTGTGGTTTGAAGGTTCTCGAATAGGCTACCTTTTGGTAGTAGAGGCCTGTTTCCATAAATGTGTTCGGCCTCATCTTGAAGTCGAATGTGGCACCTAACTGTAATGAGAGGGATGGATCGACAATGCCTCCTTTGCTGTCTGGATTGACCGTCGAGACACCCGCTCCGGCGGTAATACCCCAATGGAAGATCTCCTTTTTGTTATTCTCGTTTCTTTCGCTCTCTTGTGCGGAGGCGCATAGACATGCCAATATGCCGGCGATGATTAGAAATGTTTTCTTCATAATAATCTCTGAATTAATCTGTTTATGGTCGTTTGAATCCATAAATGTTCGATGCAAATGTAGTGAAAAAATAGGGTGAAGTTTGTCTGACCAGCGATTCTTCTTGGAAATTTTGGCATATTGTGTCGTGAATGCGAAAATAAAGCGAAAAAATAGGAGTGGAATCTTAATTTTTTTCTGCAATTTTGTGGTATGGAAAAATTAAACTTGTCTTTGCCGCAAATCCAGGCATCAGAAGATTTGAATTCATTGGCATCCGATGTGAAGTGTCAGGATCCGATGAGGGTGCGCTATATGCGTTTGAGCAGAATGCTTCAACGAACCGTTTCGGAGTTGGGAAAGCATCTTCACGTCGTTTATACCAGTCAGGCCTCTTACATTGACGCTATTTGTAAGGAACGGAGCTATCCGCAACGAGCCTCTCTGCAAGTGTTGAGGCGTCATGTGATCGCCTATTTGAAGGAGACGTTTTCTCCGACGGAGGAGGATTATCTCTATGACGTGAAGGCGATGGCGGAGGCGTTGTCCTTCTTTTTTAGGATTTCGATTCCGACCGCTTTGTTGGCCGCACTGCCTGAAACTTGGCGAAAACTGGATGTGCAACCCGATCCGCACCGTGATGTGCGGCATAGCCGCTTGCGTATGACTGTAACCCGTTGGACAGATTCTCTTCTTTATGGTGAAGTGGATGACCTGGAGATGGGCGAGTGCGTGGCAGCTTACACCCATATCTTTGATAGCGCGGAGTTGATGTCCGCGACCCGACACTTGGCGGAGACCTTCTCTGGATTGAGGGACCACCTCTTCGAAGGCGCTCAAGTTAATTTGCTGGATGTCTCTGTGGAGAATTGGCAAGAGGGTAGGAACTTAATGGTGCCTGAATTGGTGGTCTTTGAACCCGATTTCTTGGTGGATATCACCTCCATCACCTATTGCATCCAGCCAAGCGGAACGACGCCGCTCAACTATCTTGTGAATAAAGTGAAGGAGTCTCCTCAATCGGGTGCCATCATGTTGGGAAATGTGGCCAACCAGTTCTTGGATGATTGCGTGAATCAGACGGAGGAACATCCTATCTCTTACGAAGAGTCCATGTCGAAGGCCTTTGTTTCCGATCCGATCACTTTTTGCGCATTGGATGATATCAATGCTGAATTCTTTGCCGATACGAAGCGGCAGTTCGACAACATCAACCGAACGGTATCGAATAGTTTTGAGGAGGTGGATATCCGTCCGGGAAGCGGTGTGGTATTGGAGCCCTCATTCATTTGTGAAGCCTTGGGTATGCAGGGACGTATGGACCTTTTGTCCCTCGACTTGGGAAAGATTGTGGAGTTGAAGTCCGGTAGGGCGGATGATTGGCAACGGGAGCGTCCGGAGGCGAAAACTGACCATTTGTTGCAGGTGACGCTCTATTATGAGTTTTTACACTATAATTTAGGTCTGGATTACAAGGATGTGAAGAGTTTCCTCTTCTATTCCCGCTATCCGCAATTTATGAATTGCCGCTCCTCCCGCGAAATGGTGCGGAAGGCTTTGCAGCTTCGAAATGATATTGTCGCCAACGAATGGCGCCTCTCCCATGGGGATTCCCGTGCGTTGATCGCACGTTTGACGCCAGAGAATATCAATGTGGCGGGAATTAACAATAAACTGTGGAATGGATACCTTCTCCCGCAGTTGACCGACACTTTGGATCCGATTCGCCAAGCGGATTCGTTGGAGGCCTCCTATTTTCACACCTTCCTCTCCTTTGTGGAGCGGGAACTCTTCTTGACCAAGGTGGGCTGCCTATCCGCCGACAGAAGCGGCGGATTCTCCGATGCGTGGAAACTCTCCGCGGAGGAGAAGGTCCGAACGGGTAATATGATTGTGGATTTGTCGATCGAGGATTTCAATGTCTCGGATGGAATGGATGTGAAGGATACGGGCGAATCTATCCGTAATATAAGATTGACCTGGAAGGCGGACGATGAGAATCTTCCCAATTTCAGGGTGGGTGATCTGGTGATGCTTTATGAGCGGAACGGAGAGAACGATAGCGTGACGAACAAGCAGCTCTTCCGTTGCTCGATAGAGTCGTTGCTGAACAATGAGGTGGTGCTTCGCTTGACCTATAAGCAACGCAATCGTATGGTTTTCCCTTTGAATAGTCTCTATGCGATGGAGCATGATACCATGACCTCCACCTATAACTCTATGGTACGGGCTTTGCGTGCCTTTTTGGTGGCGCCCCAAGAGCGGCGGGATCTACTGTTGGGTAGGCGGAGTTTCGTATTCTCGGAGCCCCAGCCTTTGGCAAGGCCGACGGATAAAAGCGACCGCGTGAATCAGGTGGTGGCCGATGCGATGCGTGCCGAGGATTTCTACCTTTTGGTGGGACCTCCGGGAACGGGCAAGACCAATTTGGCGATGCGGACGATGGTTGATAATTTCTTGGCGGAACCTGGCTATCGAATCCTGTTGATGGCCTATACCAATAGGGCGGTGGACGAGATCTGTCGGATGTTGCGGGATTATGATCCGGAATTGGATTATATCCGCATCGGTAATGAACTCAATTGCGAAGCCTCCTTTCGTCCTCACTTGCTGAAATATGAGGTGTCGGCGTGTAAAAACCGCTTGGCGGTGAAGGAGCGCTTGTCCCGATCCCGTGTCTTTGTGGCGACCGTAGCCTCTATGGATGGTAAGATGCCGCTTTTCGATCTGTTCCATTTTGATGTGGCGATTGTGGATGAGGCTTCTCAAATATTGGAGCCTCAGATCTTGGGACTCCTGAGTGCGAAGACCTCAAGTGGCGCCTCCGCTATCCGCAAATTTGTCATGATCGGAGACCATAAACAATTGCCTGCCGTGGTGCAGCAGCCAAGAGGCGAAGCAGAGGTGACGGACGATGCCTTGCGTAGCTTCTCCTTGTTGAATTGCGCGGATTCCCTTTTCGAACGATTGCATCGATCGATGGTTGAGCATAGTGAGGTGAAACCGGGTATGCTGGATACACAATGGCGTATGCATCCGACTATCAGTGATTTTGTGAGCCGTGAGTTCTATCACGGCGCATTGAAGGTGGGAATGGGGGCGCACCAGACCTCCGACGCACTTCCTTATGCGCGACTGGTGGAGACGCGTCAAGTGGCGACCTTCCCGTTGAATATGGAGTTTACCACTGAAAATATCACGGAGTTTGTCCGAACTGTCCGTATGGGCTTCCTTCATACGGAGAAGGTGTCCCGTCTGGATAATAGTAAGATCAATGCCGAGGAGGCGGATGTTGTGGCGGAAATTGTATGCGCCATTGTGGCGTTGAATGGTGAGAATCCTGAATTCTCCCTTGCTAACAATGTGGGAATCATCGTTCCGTTCCGTAACCAGATCGCCATTGTGATGAAGCGGTTAAGGGAGTTGGGTGTGGAGCATGCTGAGGATATTGTGATTGACACGGTAGAGCGTTTGCAGGGTGGCCAGAAGGATTACATCATCTTCTCGACAACCGTCAGCCAATATTACCAGTTATCCATTTTGAGTGAACCTGTGGAGATTGAAGGTCAATGGGTAGATCGAAAATTGAATGTGGCTCTGACGCGCGCCCGTAAGCAATTGTTTGTGGTGGGCAATGAGGGTTTGCTTCGTCAATCATCGCTTTACGATCGATTGATCGACTATTGTGGAGGGGTTGAATACCCCGATTTGGCGTCATAGCTTTTTTTATTCAATCAAACCGGTCTCTTTGAGAATCAGCGGAATCTGAATGTTGATGTTCTCCTCGAATGCGGCGGGAGGATAGACCTCGGTGATCTCGTCGGAGAAGTATTTCTGATGGAATAGATCGATGATCTCCCTTCTCGTTTTCCCCGCTTTGTAAGCGTTGGCAATTAAATCCTTCCCTTCGATATGGCTTCGGTAAGAGTCTTCGAAAAATTGAGTTACTTGTTTGCCCTCTAATAATCCCCAATGAGGAATCATATAGTATTGGATCTCATATTCTTTTGCTTTCTCAATTGAGTCCAGTGTCATCTGGTAACCGACAAGGAAAGAGGGAATGACCAACCCCTCGTCCGCATACATGCCTATGGTCTCGTTGCCCAACATCAGTTTCTCTTTCACAAAGTAGTAACCGACCGAGTCTTTGGTGTGTCCGGGAAGGGAAACTACCTCCACTTCGTGATGGCCGATCGAGAGTTTCGCCCCGTCTTCCACCGCGATGTCGGTATGAAGGTAGGAGATATCGTTAAATCGCTCATCATATCCGTGCAACTCCGCCGCCGCATTGTCTAAACGTAGCATAGTGGCCCTCGCTCCCTCTTTCTCCATTACCTTGGCCGCATGGGTAAAGGCTACGACTTGTAGGTTGGGGTACACCTTTCTGAGATAGGCGCTGCCCAATGCGTGGTCATAGTGGGAGTGGGAGAGGAGAACATAGTCCAATGGTCGCTCGCCTAATATTTCTTGGATGTTTTGGTGGAGTTTTCCGCTGGAAAAACCAAAGCCCGATTCAAAGAGGAAGGTGACCTCTTCACAGACAAAAAGGTAAGCGTCGCCACCCCTGACGGGAGAGACATTATATACCATCGCATCGCCGATTTTTCTCGGTTGGTCGAAGTTGTAGCTGATCATATTTCTATTCTTAATTGTTGATGCGTAAAATTACAAAATTGGTGTCGAATAGAATCGATTCGGTTGCTTTTTCTGCTATTAACTCTGTTTTTATGTTTTAATTCAGTGAAATTATGATTTTTATAGGCAAACAATCTTTTATAGATGATACTTTATATTATAATTTTATCTACTTTTGCTTAACACACATAAAAGCAACATAATATAAGGGGACTCTTGGTCTGTGAAGATAGAGAGTCCACGAATTGTCTAAAAGCTCTTCTTTTTATTTATGAAATGAGGAGCTTTTAATTTTTTTTGTTAATATTATTGTGTAATTATTACATAAATTATAAATTTGTGAGCTGAATGCAACCTGTTTTGTGCACCAACGCCTCTCATTGCATTCGGGTTTGATAAATAATAAAAGTGAAATGATGAACCTGTTAAGAAAGCTAACATTTATCCTATTGTTATGTCTCTCCGCAAGAATCTCCGGGGCGGCAGTTTTAGTCAGTTCGGTGATGGCCGATCCTACCAGTTATGATAATGTTTATGAGTACATTGAATTTCTGGCGACAGAGCGTGTGGATTTCTCCGAAACACCCTATACCGTGGTTATCTGCAACAATGGTACCATCCTTCATCCTCACGGTTGGTTGACTGGAAGTACCTTGACCTATGCGATTCAACTGGATTCTGGCGTGGTGGAACGAGGGGAGACCTTTTATGTGGGAGGACCAACGCCCAAGATCAATGGCGCCAAAAGCGAGGATCTTCATTTAGCACGTTGGTATGGCTTGGATTATACCAAGGAGGCTGGTGCGGGAGGTATTGGCCTCAATCAACAGTGGCGTGTCGGCATGGTCGGAAATGGCGGTCCTTCGGCAGATGGTGTGGCGATCTTTTCGGGTAGGGCGGAGGAACTCACGGAGGAGAGTGTGCCACAGGATTGTGTCTTTTATGGTGATGCGGTGGGTGATGCGGCTGCTTATGGTTATCTGTTGTCTGATGGGTCGATATTAGGAGAGAGTGCGGATATTTTTCCTTCGCCGGGAAGCGAGAAGATTATGAAGTTTTCGGGAGTGTATAATTTCTTGACGGATGAGTGGGAGGTGGAGCGTAGTGCGGTGTCGCTTCCTGTAAAGACCGAGAGTGATATTTATACCTTGATTCAGCTGGTGCCTGTTGACACAGTGGTCATTCCTCCTTTGGACACGATTGTTCCGCCAATAGACACGGTGGTCGTTCCGCCTTTGGACACGATCGTTCCACCGATAGACACGGTGGTCGTTCCGCCTTTGGACACGATCGTTCCACCGATAGATACGGTTGTCGTTCCGCCGTTGGACACGATAGTACCGCCGATAGACACGGTGGTCGTTCCGCCTTTGGATACGATCGTTCCGCCAATAGACACGGTGGTCGTTCCTCCGATGGATACGATTGTTCCTCCGATAGATACGGTTGTCGTTCCGCCTTTGGATACGATTGTGCCGCCGATAGATACAGTGGTCATTCCTCCTTTGGATACGATTGTACCGCCGATAGATACGGTGGTCGTTCCGCCTTTGGATACGATCGTTCCGCCAATAGACGCGGTGGTTGTTCCGCCTTTGGATACGATAGTACCGCCGATAGACACGGTGGTTGTTCCACCTTTGGACACGATTGTACCTCCGATAGACACGGTGGTCATTCCGCCGTTGGATACGATAGTACCGCCGATAGACACAGTTGTCATTCCGCCTTTGGATACGATAGTACCGCCGATAGATACGGTGATTGTTCCACCGTTGGACACGATAGTGCCGCCAATCGACACAGTGGTCGTTCCACCATTGGATACCATCGTTCCGCCGATAGACACGGTGGTCGTTCCTCCGTTGGATACGATAGTGCCGCCAATCGACACAGTGGTCATTCCTCCTTTGGATACGATTGTACCGCCGATAGATACGGTGATTGTTCCGCCGTTGGATACGATTGTTCCGCCGATAGACACGGTGATTGTTCCACCGTTGGACACGATAGTACCACCAATAGACACGGTGTTTGTTCCACCGTTGGACACGATCGTTCCGCCAATAGACACAGTGGTCGTTCCTCCGTTGGACACGATAGTGCCGCCAATAGACACGGTGGTGGTTCCACCGATGGACACGGTTGTTCCGCCGATAGACACAGTGGTCATTCCTCCTTTGGACACGATAGTACCGCCGATAGATACGGTGGATGTTCCTCCGTTGGATACGATTGTTCCGCCGATAGACACGGTGATTGTTCCACCGTTGGACACGATAGTACCACCAATAGACACGGTGGTCATTCCGCCTTTGGACACGATAGTACCGCCGATAGACACGGTGGTCATTCCGCCTTTGGACACGATAGTGCCGCCAATAGACACAGTGGTAGTTCCGCCTTTGGACACGATAGTGCCGCCAATAGACACGGTGGTCATTCCGCCGTTGGACACGATCGTTCCGCCGATAGACACGGTGGTTATTCCTCCGATGGATACGATAGTACCGCCGATAGACACGGTGGTTGTTCCACCTTTGGACACGATTGTGCCGCCGATAGATACGGTTGTCGTTCCTCCTTTGGATACGATTGTGCCGCCAATCGACACAGTGGTCGTTCCTCCGTTGGATACGATAGTACCGCCGATAGATACATTAGTTCAGGAAATAGAGCTGACAGATGACCCAACTCCTCGCAAAATATTGCGCAACATACTACTTACGCCCAATGGCGACGGATACAACGATACCTTTGTCATTGAAGATTTGGAACGATACGAGGAGCCTGAACTATTGGTCTTTAACCGATGGGGCATCATCGTCTATCACCAACATAGGTATGATAATCGATGGGGCGGCGAGAATTTGAATACAATTAGTATGGGGACGGGAGACTTGTTGCCTGTTGGAACCTATTATTATACTTTGTTGGATCGACAGGTTCGCATAGTTTCCGGTTTTATAGAATTGTCTTATTAAAGATGTTTATGAAGAAAATATGTTTTGTTTGTTGGTTGATGACGATGCTCTCTTGGAGGGTGGCGGCGCAACAGGAACTCTCTCCCAATGCCTTTCTGTTGGAACCTTATCGTTACAATTCCGCCTGCTCCGGATTTGAGACGGGCCTGCATCTCTCGTTGGCGTACACCAATCTTTGGATGGGTGTTGACAATGCCCCTCAGGAGATCTCCTTGGCGATGCATCAGTTGGTGACGGAGAAGAATTTCTCCGTAGGAGGCGTTTTGTCGTGCGAACGAAGTGGCTTGACGAAGCGGATGGAGTGTGAAATCGCGGGCACCTATCGTTTCTTAGTTGTGGATGATGTCTGGTTGTCTTTGAATGTGGGTGGGGGTGTGCGTTGCCTGGGAAAAGACTTTTCATTGTTGAGGCAGGATGGAGATCCCTATTTTGAAAGACAGTCGGATAGGGAGGTGGTGCCTCGCTTCCGCATGGGCGCATGGCTTCGTTTGGCAGATAAATCTTACATGACCTTCTCTGTGAAGGGGGTAGGATTGGGGCATATGAATCAGTTTGGACATAAGCAGTCCACCCATTTCTATTGGTCGGCAGAGAAATCTTTTCCTTGGCGTACACGTTATCGTTGGGTGTTGAGTGGAATGGTCTATACGGCGATTCATTCCCCTTTCGCTTTTTTGATGGCCCCATCGTTGCGCTCCGATGATCGTTGGGAGTTGGGAATCTCCTATCAGACGGGTGGTAATCTTACCCCTTTCGCAAAATTCAGTTTAAAAAATCATTTCTTGTTGGCATGTTCCTACACCACTTGTTTGGGGAGGAGTTTGGGTGTTGGAGCCTCCTCTTCCTTTGCCGTGATGTTGGCGGTACGGGTGGAGGGGAGAGATTAGGGAATAAATAGTGGGTAAAAAAAAGGAGCGTTTCTGAAAAACGCTCCTTCCATATTTCTCGGGAATGGATTATTCAACTTGTCCGCTGATCTCCACCTCTTGCTTTTTCAATTTGTTCTTGTTCAACTCCGCATATTGCTTTCTGCTTTTGTAAACGTCACAAGCAAGGTAGAGGGCATTACGGAATGACTCTTCAGAGGCCTCTCCAACACCCACCTTGTCGTAGGAAACATCGTGTACAGGGGAGGTTCTGATGATCGGAAGGTTGGCGGTGTAGTTCACGCCGCTATCCATGGCGATGCATTTGAATGGCGCCAAACCTTGGTCGTGGTACATTGCCAAGACAGCGTCGAAACGTTTGAAGTTTCCGCTTCCGAACAAGGAGTCGGCAGGGTATGGTCCGAAACATGTGATGCCCATTTCAGTCGCCTTCTTGATGGCAGGGATGATGATCTCCTCCTCCTCGCTGCCCAACACGCCATTGTCTCCTGCGTGAGGATTCAAGCCTAATACGGCGATGCGTGGACGGATGACAGAGAAGTCTTGAATCAATGTCTTGTTCAAATCCTTCAGTTTAGAGATCAATTTCTCTGTGGTGAGGTTCGCGGATACTGATTTGATGGAGACATGTCCGGTGGCAACCGCCACTTTAAGCACGTCGCTGACCATAATCATCAAACCTTTCTCTCCAAAACCGAATTTGTCTTGTAGATACTCTGAATGTCCAGGAAAATGGAACTTCTCTGATTGAATATTCTTCTTGTTGATAGGGGCGGTCACCAAAACATCGATGAGTCCGTCGCGCAAATCAGAAGTGGCTCTCTCCAAAGCCAAAAATGCGGCTTTTCCCGCCTCTTCCGTGGATTTGGCCAACTCCACCTTCACCTCTTCGTCCACACAGTTGATGATGTTGGAACGTTTAGGGTTCGCCTCTGAAGCGTTGGCGATGACATTCAAATTGAAGTTTTCGATGTTCAGTGATTTGCGGTGAAATGCAGCCGCCTTTGATGAACCATATACGATCGGAACGCAAAACTCGTTCACGCGCATATCGGCTAAGGTTTTGATGATGACCTCGTACCCGATACCATTGATGTCGCCTTGCGTAATGCCGACTTTGATTTTATCTTCTTCCATGCTAAATTATTCCGTTTTTGTATTCTTTTTACAAAAATATAAAAAATTAATCAAATTCCAACGAGTGGAGCACCGCCTCCGTTTGTCTGATCTTGTTTCTCTTCTTGTGTTGTGGCGCATAGACAAAGGCCTCCACCGTGATGATCTCGTTGTTGGTCTTGTCCAGGAAGGTGCGGCTTACGAACGGACCTCCCATAAAGTCGCCTTCTGTTCTCCATAATCCTCTTACCTCCACGCATTTCTTCTTGTTGTAGTAGAATTGTCTGGCTACAGGTGGAATCACGCTGGTTTCTGTGGTCATATAAGAGCCTTCGCTTGGTCCCTCAATATAGATTTTGGTGATGGAATCACGCTTCTCTATGATGCGGTTCAGAGAGAAATCTGTGGAGTCTTTGTAAGGCGTCCGGTAAACGAAGATGTCTTGTCGTACGTCAAGGCTTCCGTTGGAGAGCCAAACGAATTTCTCGCCTCGTTTGATTTTGTTGATGAAATTTGGGATGGCAAGTTTTACCCCTATCTCATCTTTGACTATATTGATACCCTTGTCGTTTCTGTATTTGGAGAAGTAGAGGATGCCTCTTTCACACTCCATATCGACATAGAAATCGATAATCTGCTGCCCGCTCTCTTTGATGACGCGGATTGCCTCCTCTTGGTTCGGGGCAGTCACCTTTACAATTGCTTGGGTGTTAGCCCATCTGTCCCTTGAAAAGCTGACCTTGCCTTGGGTATATTGCGTGCTGTCTATATGATAAAACAGCAGATTGCGCATTGGGTGAACGATGTTCGTGAAGTTGTGTGTTTCGAGGAAAAGGATTGTGAACAGGGGCTCCGATTGGGGGAGACCGTCCATCTCTTGGTCAAATAGATCGAATAGGCATCGTCCGGTGGGACCGTCCCATATCGTCTTGTTTCCGACGATCATCAAGTCATAAGCGTTTCCGCCAACGGATGGAACGAACAAACTGTCGCCTTTGTTGTTGGAACAGGATGCCATGAGCGCGAGTATCAGGCATACCGTGAAAAGGATTCTCTTTCTCATCTTATTTCTCCATTAATTTCTTTGTTGATAAAAGGCCGCAGGCGGCAAATATATCCTCACCTCTCGATTTTCTGATTGTCGTGGTGATGCCAGCTTGGTTCAACTTATCCCTGAACCATTCCATCCGTTGTTGGGTCGCTCCCTTCAAAGGAACATCCGGAACGGTATGGAACCTGATGAGGTTGATTCTGCACTCCAATCCGTCCAACAGTTTTTTGAGAGCATCGATGTGGCGCTGTTGGTCATTGACGCCTTCGAATACGGTGTACTCGAACGAGACTCTACGTTGTCCGGTGAAATCATATTTCTTGATCTCCTCGATAACTTTGGCAATAGGGAAGGCTTTTTGTGCTGGCATGATTTCCAGTCGCTCCTCCGCAATTGGATTGTGGAGGCTGACTGCTAAATGACATTGGCTCTCCTTTAAAAATCTTTGCAATCCGGGAATCAAACCTACCGTAGAGACGGTGATTCTTTTAGGGCTCCATGCGTAGCCGAAGTCGGAGGTGAGTATGTTCAATACTTGTAGGACATTCTCCGTGTTGTCGAAAGGTTCTCCCATGCCCATGAATACGACGTTGGTGAGTTGCTCTGATTCGGGGATCGATTGTATTTGGTTGAGGATGTCGGCGGCAGTGAGTTGTCCGTGGAATCCTTGTTTGCCGGTTGCGCAGAATTTGCAACTCATTTTACATCCGATCTGTGTGGATACGCAGAGGGTGGTTCTCTCTCCATCGGGAATCATAACACTCTCTATGTATCGGCCCTCCTTTTCGAATAGGTACTTTTTCGTGCCATCCACTGAAACGGTTGTCTGGATAGGCGCATAGGTTCCAATAACGTATTTCTCCTCCAATTTTGTTCTGTTAGCCAAAGAAATATTGGTCATGTCGCTGATGGAGGTCACCCTCTTTTTATAGAGCCAGTCCGCTATTTGTTTTGCGGTGAAGGCTGGCATGGAGAGCTCTTTGACGATGTTCTTGAGTTCTTCCAGGGATAGAGCCAATAGGGATGTTTTGTTCATTTCTGTTGGGTAGTTAGAGTGGATAGGTAGATGCGGTATTGCCCTACGAATCAACGGTATTGAACCAAAAAAAGCGCGAGGAAAATACAAGATAACCTCGCGCTTTTGTAAGTTGTTTTTTATTAATTAGTAGAATCTAGAACGATTGTCCTTGATATCTGCCTTGTCCATCAAGATGGAGAATGTTTGGTTATACATGCTTTGCAACATTCTGCCGCGGTTGTTGTCCATTGCTTGAGACTCTACAGGGGTCTTTGCGAGAACCTTTACCATGTAAACACCGTTGTTTGTTTTGATAGGAGCGGATTGCTCGTCAACCTTCAAAGTAGAGAGGGCGCCCATGATGCTAGGGTTAACACCTCTTGTGGAGAATCGAACACCTCTTACAGTGTCGAGCTTAGCGACGGTGCTAATCTCCTTGCCATTCCACTCTTCCATGATGGAAGCAGCTTTCTTATCGTTCATTACAGCCTCGTCAACAATCTCCTTCACCTCTTTTGAAGAGTAAGGAGCGTAACCCTTCTCGATAATCTCTGAAAGGGCAACGACTACGCATTGGTTAGCTGTTTGGAATGGTTGTGCTACAATCTCACCCACTTTACGTTTTTCGTTGAATGCCCAGTTGACAACCTTGCGTCCGTTCTCGATGTTTCCAACAGAGGAAGCGTCCTCGAAGATTGGGTATTCTTGTACGTAGAGACCTTGTGCCTCAGCGTTCTCAGTGAACTTCTCGATTGTGTTGTTGTCGCTCAAATATTTGCTTGCAGACTCGCATCTCTTACGATATGTGTCGTTGCTTGACTCGATCTTAACTGCAACTTCAGCGATTTTTACCTTAGGAGAAGATGTCTTTGAAACAGAGTCGATTCTAAAGATAAAGTATTCTCCTCTATCTTCCATCTCGAATACTTCACCCTCTTTTGCAGTGAACGACTTATTGTCGAAATCCTTCAATCTTGAGAATTGTCCCTCACCTAACCATCCAAGGTTTCCTTTCTCGCTCTTGGATCTTGAGTCCATAGTGTGCTTCTCCGCAAGATCAGCGAACTTAGCGCCACTCTTCAACTCGTTTTGAAGGCTGTCGACTTTGTTCTTCAACTCTTTCTTAGGAGCGTTGGTGAGATAGATGCAAGAAACCTTCACAGAATCTGGACGATTAACCGCGCTCTCAAGAACCTTAGCGGTCTTGTAATAGTTTCCGTCTTGGAATGTTTGAAGAACATCGCTCTTGTTTGCACTGAATGCGAAGTCTCTGATAGAGAAGTCCACCTCGTCTTTAGTCAAAAATCCGTTTTTGTTAGTAATGTTTGGGTCACACTCTTGCATTGCCAAAAGGATAGCCTCTTCAGCGTTCTCGGTATCAACCAAGTCCTTCTCGATGCTTTGTGTCTTGCTCTTTGCGTCGTCGCTATCTGAAGCCAAAGGTTTCACGTCGAACACGATGGCCTTGATGGTGCGTCTTGCAGGTGTCTTGAACATCTTTTGCATCTCTTGGTATTTAGCCTTTGCTTCTGCACCTGATACGGAATATGAGGAATCAGCTATTCCGTAGAATGACTTGGTTGCGACTACATAATCGATGGCCTCGGTATCGTATTGGTTCAAGAACTCCTTTTCTGCCTTTGGTGCGGATGTCGCACCGGCTACCATACGGAAGTACTTGTCGTAGAGCAACATATTGTTCAATTGCTTCTCTACGCAGAGCCAGCTGTTGTAGAGCTTCTCCATGTACTCGTATTGAGGATCTTTTTTCTTGTCTTCATCGCTTGCCTCTTCCATGTTCTTGAATGCCCTCAACATCATGTCCAAGTTTTGCTTGCTGAATCTTCCGTTTTCGTCTTGAACCATTCTGAGGTTTTGTACCATAGCGTGAGGATTTACTCTTGTCGCATAGTCCAACTCTTCTGTTGTTATGCTCATACCGATCTTCTCCGCTTGGTTGCTCAATACATTTGCCAATGTGAATGTTTGCCATGCCTCGTTTCTTGCTCTGTCTTCGGTGTAGTTTCCTTGGATTTTTTCGAAATTAGAGAATGCGTCAACCTCTTTTTGGAAGTCTGTGTAATTCATCTTCTTTCCGTACACCTCACCGACCTTGTCTTGGTCTGGGTGGAATACCGCACTTGCGTTATTCAAAAAATCACCGATTACGAAACAGGCCAATGCCACGAATACGACGATCATGACCAGTGTGCCTTTGCTTCTAAGTTTTTCTAAAGCTGCCATTTTTGTTTATTTATTGTTTTTGTTTTTTACATTTTTAGCGCACGAAATTAGTAAAAAACATGCAACGAAAAAATTTTTTCTTTCGTTTTTATTCATTTATAGGGAAAATTCCTTCAGGTTTGCGAATTGTGTACTTGGTAAGTGTTTGGTTGGATTCAAAGCCTTTCCCGTATATAATACGGTCTTTTTTTGTGATTTTGATCTTACCATTCGAATAGATTCTTTCCTCTTTTTCGTCCCAAAATAGTTGATCGCACTCGAAGTGTTCGCCATCTAAGTTGGTGGCGTTGACGCTATCCTTTAAATTCCACAATTTCTTGTCGGTCAAGTAGTTGGCGTATTTGCTGTTGATTTCCGCATCGACTTCCATTTGAGGGTTGAATCGTTCAAGAATAATTCCTTGAGGGAAATCCCAATTGGGTTCTTCCGCCTTGTCGAATACCAGCCACTCCTTTGCGTATACACGGTAACGGACGATGCCGGAGTCGGACACCAGGGTTTTAACATCTTTGGCGTGGAGTGTCGCGCGTGTTTTCCTGTCGATTGGAGGGACAGTTTCCTCTTTGGTGGAACAGGATAATAAACATATAGCAGCCACAAGGAATGTGGCCGCTATATGCATTTGTTTGTGTATGTTAGATTTCCCGAACATTATTCGAAACGCACGGTTGTCTTCTCATTGATCCATCCAGGTACAGTGAATGTTTGGCCTGGCGTGATGTTACGCATAAACAATTGAGTCTTGTCTGGGAAGTATTGCTTGTATGCGTTGATCAACTTGGTCGCATCGCCGGCTGCGGATGGGTTGGCTTGCTTTGCCTTCTCCCATTGGTCAACTGCTGCCCAGTATGCGGTCTTCTTGATAGTGGCGTCATCGCTGATGTCATTGTTGAATGTGGCGTAAAGCACACCGATCAATACGTAAGCGTTGGCGTTGGTTCTATCCAAAGCGATTGCCTTTTGAGCTGCTGAACGTGATGCTGTTGGGTTCTTCAAATCCTTGTAGATACCAGCGATCATCAATTGCAATTTGGATTTCTCCGCATTGCTAGTCTCCAAGTTAACCGCATCGTTGAGATAGCTGAGTGCCTTGTTGTAATCCTTTGCCTTGATGGATTGGGAAGCAAGACCTCTGGCGGAAGTCGCTGATGGCTCAATCTTGTGCTTGTAAGCCGCTGCCTTGAAGTAAACGGAAGACTCTGTGCAGTTGGCGATAGCGAAGAGCTTCAAGACGTTGTTCAAGAAATCCTTGTCGTTCTTGTTCGCGTCGATCTTGCTTGCGTAAACCTTATCCAAGGTTGCGCAATCCGCAGCGCCTGATACGGCGAATCTTTGGTCGATATCGGTCTTTGCGGCTGTATAAGCCAAAGAGTCTTTCTCGTTACCGGCACACTCGGCGATCTTCTCGTTCAACATTGGTCCAATCTTGATGTAGTCGGCAATGTAGCTCTCTCTGAAACCATCTTTGTCACCCTTGAAGATGAGGTCTGACAAGTAGAAGTATTGTGAGAATACGCCTGCACTGGTGTTTTTGCCTTGGTTCTCGATTACCTCTGTCAACCATCCGTAAGGAACCTTTGGATCCTTGCTGTTCTCAGGTGCGAATGTCATATAGTCAGCGGCCTTCTTGCCAAGGATGTAGTGCTTACCATTCTTCTTGTCCTTTCCGAAGTACTTGATACGATCATCGTACAACTTCATCATGCGGTTGAAGATTTGAGCCTTTGTAGAGGCGTCCTTAGCTTTGCTGTATTGGTCAGCCAAGATGTCCGCACCGTTGATGTAAACGTTCTTTGAACACTTTGGACACTCTGCATATACGATCTCCCAGCATTTTGCGGCGCTTTCGAAATCTTTTTGTTTAGTGTATGTTGACATCATGCTCAAGTTCTGCATACATCTGATGCTGTCCTCTCCATGACCATACTTGGAACCGTCAGTGATTCCTTTTTGAGCGAATGATACGGCTGGCATTGCAGCGATCATCAAACCTAGAAAAAGAGAATTTGTTTTCATATCACAGAAGTTTTAATTGTTTTTTTTAATCTAATCTCCGTTTTACAAACCAACGCTCGTTGATGGTGGCGCTGATTGTACCCTTGAAGGATTGCTCCTTCACAAGTCCGTTGTCGGTCTTTCCGTTTTGACCGTATTCAAACCCTACATTGATAACGGTTGGGTCTAAGCCTTTTTTGAGAGGGAATCCAATTCCTGCGTTTATTGTAAATTTATTGAGTCTCTCATCGTTTACTTTGTAGTATGTTTTACTTACGTTCACTCCGCAACGGTAGTACATCCTCTGGTAATACTTCCTCGACATTGGGTCAGGAAGGTATTGCGCTCCTATGATGTAACTGTTCACGTCCTCGAAAGGTTTCTCTCCGAAGAATCTCGCACCGGACCAAAGGGTCCTTTTGTAGTCGAATCCTACGAGCAACCTTCTATTAAATTGATATACAAAACCCATGCCAAAAGCGTGCGGTGTGTCGAAATTATTATCATAATTTAACACTGTGGTGTCGGTGGTCACGATTGTCTTGGATGCCTCCGACTTGATCTCCGACTTGAATTGGTAGGTGACACCTAGAGTCAAAGATTGGTCTTCTTTGATGCTGATGGTGCCTTGCGCACCGAAGTTGGCGCAAAGGTCACGCACCCTGATTTCCTGTGTCTGGAGGGTTCTGTATGAATAGTCCTTGTTGAAGGTGACGGCGCTGTTGTGCTCGATGGTGCCGAAATGGTAAAGCAGGTTGGCTCCTACGGAGAAGGCTTTCCAAGGACGGAATCCCAAACCGAGGTAAAGCTGGTTGATACCTCCCTTACCAGTGTAGTTGTATTGGCTAACCAGTGTGTCCCCGGTTACCTCCGTGACTTTGGTCGTTTGGTAGGAGGAGTTATATCCTACGATGGAGTAGGGGCGTATTCCCAAACTTAACGCCACCCATTTTTTGATAGGAAAATGTACGGCCAAGTGTTCGAGATTACCATCCAAAAGGTGGTCTTTCCCTTCGCTGTCGGAAAACTTGCTGACCATCAAACCGATACCCGCCTCAATTCTGAAATTGAGGGAGTCGATGGCTGTGTAGGATGCTGGGTTTGCTGGATTGGTGAATTGCGACGAACGGAGTCCCGAAGAGAGTCCGCCCATGCTGATGCTCTGTCCGAAACCTGACTCGTTGATATTTCCGAAGCCGTGGCGTGTATATGGTGAACTTGTGCTGTTCTGCGCGGCTGCGCCACAACAAAGTCCCGCTATGAATATTCCTATAAGTGCAACTCTCTTTATCATCTGAAAGTAAGAATTCGGTTTAATCCGATTGATAATAAGTTTTGAACTACAAAGGTGCTATTTTTTATCCTTTTTTCAAAGTATTTTGCGTTTCCACCTGTTAAAAACACTAAAAGTTCAGGGTAAATGGCTTTGTATGAGTTGATAAAACCGTCAATTTCGAAAGCCAACCCATTGGTGACGCCTGATAAAATAGCCTCTTCCGTATTGGAACCGGTCAATGGAACCTCCTCTTGCGCCGTCACCAAAGGCAGTTTTTTCGTGAAGGCGTGAAGCGCTTTGAATCGCATGTTGATGCCCATGGCTATATTTCCTCCCACATATTCGTTGTTCGCGTTGACGATGTCGTAGGTGATGGCAGTACCAGCGTCTATGACCAGCAAGTTACGATTGGGTTGGAGATAGTTGGCCCCCACGCATACGGCAATGCGGTCCTTCCCTAATGTTTTGGGCGTTTTGTAAAGGTTGCCGATGGGCAGTTGGGTATCCGCACTTAAACGGATGTAGCGCTTGGAATGTTCCGTTATCCATTGGTCCAAAGCCTCGTCCTCGCCGACTACGGATGAGAGGATCGCCTCTTCCCAAGTGTGTTCAGTCGCGAATTGCGCTAAAAAATCCGTGGTGAGTCGCTCTATCCTTTGGTGGAAAATAGATTGCCCACCTTCGAATAGGTCTATTTTACATGATGAGTTTCCTTGATCAATGATTAAATTTCTCATTCCCTTATCGTTTCAAAACGATGCAAAGTTAGCGTTTTTTGAAAAATTCTTAACTCTTAACTCTTGTTGATTACCTGGGAAGGTTTGTATCCGAAATATTCCCTGAATCTTCTGCTGAAATAAGCAGGGTCACTGAATCCCACAGTATAGGCGATGTCGCTGATCTGGGTTTCGCTGTCTGCTTCCTTGAGTCGTCGTAGCGCCTCGTTTAGTCTGAACTCGTTCAGCAACTCCAGAGGTGTCTTGCCGATGATGCTGTTGGTCCTTCTGGTTAATGTGGATTTGCTGAGGCACATCTCTTTGGCGATGTCTTCGACGGAGATGTCGCTCTCCATGTAACGCTTCTCGATGACAGCGAGGAATTGCTTTACGAATGGGTTGACCTTCTCCTCCCGCTTCTCCGAACTCTCCGATTGCGTTTCGCCCTCCTCCTCGGAGGATTGCTTCATCATTTGGGTGAGCAGATGGTTCTGTGTCTTTTGTCTGTTCAGCAAAATGTTGCAAACCTTGATGAGCAACTCTTCAGGACTGAATGGTTTGGGAATATAATCCACCGCACCACTCTTCAGACCGAGCAGACGGTCGGAATCCTCGTTCCTTGCGGATAGGAATAGCAAAGGAATGTGGGCGATTGAGTCTGTCTGGTCGATGACTCTGCTCATTTCGATACCATTCATGATCGGCATTTCCACGTCGCTGAGGATGATGTCTGGCATGTGTTGTTCCGCCAAGGACAAAGCCTCTTTGCCGTTGTTGGCTACGATGACATTGAGGTAGGAGGCCAGCAATGTCTTGAGGTTGTCGCAGATGAGCGGATTGTCGTCCACGATAAGGGCTGTGTTGCCGGTAAGGATGGAGTAGTCGGTCTCCTTCTTTCTGTCGTCAATCTTGTACTCCTCCTTAATTTCGATCTTGCGGGTGGAGGCGGGGAGAGTGATGGTAATGGTGGTACCTTCGCCCAACTTGCTCTCCAAATCCATCGATCCGTTGTTGCGGAGGATGTAGTTTTTGCAGATCTTGTAGCCCAATCCTGTGCCGCTCTCGTTGTCGGTGCCCTTTTGGGAAACTGTTTCGCCACCGTTTTTAAGCGCCTCTACCTGGGCTTCGTTCATGCCGACGCCCGTATCCTTGACCGCAATCTTGATGTTCTTATTGTCCATCCACGACAAGATGGAGATGGTTCCTCCCGATGGCGTGAATTTGATGGCGTTTCCGATGAGGTTGCGTATGACCGCCTCCAACATGCGGGGATCCGCATATGCGAAGTGTGTGACGTTGTTCTCTCTGATGAGTTGGATGCCCTTCTTCTCTAATAGGTTGGCGAGTAGGAGGGTGACGTTGATGACCGTGTGTTGGATGTCCACATCTGTTGGGTGGCAACTGATATCCTCCTTCTTGGACTGTGCCCAGTCCAAAATCTTCAGCATCTCGTTCTGCAATGCTTTGGCGGAGTCGTATGTGCCGCTGGTGATGCGTCGTCTCTCCTCTTCGCTAAGGGAAGTCTCTCTGCTGGTGAGGTTTTCCAGTGCGCCGACGATGGCGAACATCGGATTTTTCAAATCGTGCGCCACCACGGAAATCAAGCGGTCTTTGTCGTTGAGGGCCTCCTTCAATTCGGAGGTGCGTTCATTCACCTTTTGTTCCAGTTCCCTTTTGGAGGCCATCAATCTGCGGACACGCAATAAAATGAGACCGCCGATCAGCAATAAAGCGGCGATGCCTAATAGGACTTTAAACCACAAAGACTCCCACCATGGTGGTAACACCTTGATCTTCAACTCGATTTGTTTGGGTTGACAATCTTTATTGTTCCTGAACGCCTCTATGATTAGGGTGTAATTGCCTGTCGGAATGTGTGAGAAGTGGATGCTTTTCTTGCCTGAGATCTCGGTCCACTCCTCTTTCAGACCGTTGAGCCTGTATCGGTATTGGATCGGATCGAACTCGGTGTAGTCGATCGCATCGTAGAGAAGGGTTATGTCGGTTTGGTTGTAGGCAAGAACAAGTTCTCCCTCTCCCAAATTGTGCTTCTCCAATGGACCGCTTCCCCTTTTCACCTTATGGTTTCCGATGTAAAGGTCGGAGAAGGCCATAAAGGACATGGTGGTGTCGATGGTGAGATGGGCAGGATCCAAGGAGACGAATCCGTCATTGGTGCCGAAGTGTATTTTACCTTTGCTGTCTTTGTAACTACTTCTGAAGACAAAGTACCGCATGGAGGAAATGTTGTTGCGGCTGTCCGTTAAGATCTGACAGGTTTTGTTACCCATGTCTATGCGTGTGATGCCATTGTTGCCTGACGTCCAGAATATCCCGTTGTTATCCATTTGGATGCTGTGGTAGCTGCATATTGGTGTGAAATCCAACAGTTCACAATATTTGCTGCCTGCCCGTACTTGGATGACGCCTGCGTCGGTTGTGGCGATGAAGTTGCCGTATTGGTCGCATATTCCATCCGACAATGTGACACTGGTGTGCTTGTCGTCGCAATAGATCTCCATCTTGATGTTCTCGCATTTTCCCTCGCTGATTTTCCAAAGATGGGTGGTCGTCAATACCCAAAGGTTACCGAAAGGATCCTCCACGGCTTTGAACACCCATTTGTTTTGCTCGATGGTGTCGTTAGAGAGCGTGATCTTCTGCCAAGGCGAGTCTCCTAACTTTTGGTAAAGTCCGTCACCCGCGGAGCCGACGTAGATGTTTTTGCCATATCGGTTGGCTCCGAAATAGCTGCGGCATGCCTGAGAGATGCCTTGGTAATTCTCTGAGTGAACCTTGAAATTCGATCCGTTAATGATGAGCGTTCCTCCTCCCCAGGTAGGAACAAGAATATCCCCATTCTCCAATGAAGAAACAGAGCAGACATTGTTGTTTTCCAGTTCCACCAAGTGGATGTTCCTGAAATCGGGTGAAACGAAATAGACGCCCGTGCCGTCCGAACCGATTACTATGTTGCCATTCTGGTCTTCTGCCACACCCGTACAGGCGATTTTAGGGAATCCGTAGTTCTTGGAGAAGGATAGTCCCGTCAGCTCATTGCCCCTGTAACACCAAATGCCAGAATTTCGGGTACCGATCCACAAGTTTCCTTTGGGATCGGTAGTCATGCTGTAAATCTTCCGAATCTCAGCTCCCGAGGAGTTGTAGGGCCGCATATTATGGAATTTCACATCGGGAGAGATGGCTTCGTCCGTGTACCACAAACCGTACCCGTCTGTCGCGAACCAATATCTGCCACCTTTGTCCTTCAAAACCTTGATGGTGTTACCGAATGGCGCCTTGAAAAGGGTAGGTTCCTCAATGACACCCTCCTTGATGTCGAATATCCACATCTCCCTGGTTTGGTTGGTGATCAACAATTGGTGATCGTTGATTGGGATGATGTTGGAGATAAATCCGCAACCTTCTGACGGTGGGTTGCAAGCTTTGATCAAACGAGCGTTTTTGTCGAGGATGTAATATTTGTCGATGGACCCGATCCAATATCGTCCATATTTATCGATATACATGCTCTTGGCATATATCTCCTTGGTGCTTTGGTAGATTTCGTTGTCGCTACCGAAAGTCTGAGTGGCCGGATCGTAAAGGAAGACGCCGCTTGTGGTCAATGCGAAACGCCTACCGTCGGATGCTTCGTAGAAACCTTCCGTCTCTTCGTATCTTTGTAACGTGTCGTAGATTGCGGGCATTTTGTCGAACAAAGAGTCTCTCTTCTGGTCGTACTCCGCCATCAGACCATAATAGCCGCCGATGTAGATGTTGTTGTTGTCTCCGATATGGGTGATGAGCACATCCTCTCTGCGGAGAGATGGGTACTCTATCCTGTTGTAGTGCTTGAACTCCTTGCCGTCGAATCGGTCGAATCCGAAGTCCGTGGCCATCCAAATGAAACCGTTGGTGTCGCAGGCCATGCTATAGACCTTGTCGGATATGAGTCCGTCCGCAGTGCTGAAATGGTCAAAACGACCATACTCCTGCGCCGATAATGAGAGGTGCAGGGGGGCGAGTAAGGATATTATTATCCATACTTTCAGAGATGTTATTACGCAATAATTGTGTGTTGTGTCTTTCATGCCGCGTAAAAATGTGTCTTGCAAATATATAAAAAATAGTCTATTGCAGTTTTTTTTACGTGATTCTGTTTGAAATTTTTTAGGGGACGCTTTCTTGTGTTGCCAAACGCACATGATAGCAAACGGTTCGGTAGTATTGGTTTGTGACAAAAAAACACTTGCCGTATGTACGACAAGTGTTTGTGAGTGTTTGTGATATTTAATCTTTTTTCGAAGATTAGAATTTTAGTGCATCAATATCAGCGTTGGAAACCTCCTTAAGTGTTAGGTAATCTGCAGATGCATAAGCTGTTTGACCATTGAAGCTAAGAGTTGCCCAACCATCATTGATATTTGACACCTCAACCTCAGTTCCCTTTGCAAGCTTTCCTACTACCTCGCAGTTAGTGTTAGGCTCCTTTCTAACGTTCAAGTTAGATGACTTTGTTGTTACGATATAAATAGCCATGATTTAAAGAATTTTTTTTGTTAAAAAATGAGAGAACACTGAAGAAGTCTCCAATGTTCTCCTTAAAATCCAATCTACTGATTAGTTGTTCTTAGACTTAACAAGGTCAGCGATCTCGTTGAAAGTAGCCTTGATAGCACTTTGCTCGTCCTCGCTCATCTCTGCAGCCTTGCTCTCGAATTGAGCCTTAACCTCAGCAAGCTTAGCAACTAGAGAAGCAACGTCCTCCTTAGAAGCAGCCTCGGCAGCAACCTTGATAGCAGCCAAAGCAGCGTTGATCTCTTGAGAAGCAGCGCTCTCAACCTTTGCAGCAACCTCCTCTACTACGTTCTCAACTGGAGTCTCAACTGGAGCCTCAACCTTAGCTTCCTTCTTGCAAGAAGAAGCCAAAAGTGCCAATACAGCAGCACTGATGAATAAAACTTTCTTCATTTTTTTGATGTTTTATAAATTAAATGTTTACAGAACTTTTATGCGTTGTTTAATCTTAATATTTGCAAAGTTAAAAAAATATGTGAATTCAAATAAGTTTTATCGTGATTTTTTAGGAATTTGTTGAAGAATAATTTAAAACTAATTCGAACGACTGCGACAAAAATGTGTTATATAGTAAAACATTGATTATTAGTTTCGTGATTGGGTAAATTCCCCTCAACCTTAAATGTGCGAAAAAATAAAGAATCTCTAATCTTCATCCTTTTCACCTTTATTGATACCTTGGAATGTGTGTTTCACACCGATTTGTGAGATGCCTTGCGCTCCGTAGCCTAACGCCGCATAGCCACGCCATGAGCGACCTCCGACTTCTACGCCGGCAACGGAAATGTGGCAGGTGAAATGTTTCTCTTGGAGAGATGTTGTCTCTCTGTTAGAATAATCGATGGTCTCCTTCTCGACGTTAAATCTGATGCCGGCCGCCACTTGACTGTATAGGGCGACGTGTCTCTTTTTGAACCAATAGATGGTCACCTCTGGCATGAGGTTGAAGGTGTGTCGATAGATACTTCCAGTTTCGTTGCTGATCTCCCATTGGGTGCAAATCTCTCCGTCGTATCTGGTCGTGGTTCCGTTTTCCGTCCAGATCTCTGTGTCATGATGCATTCTCATGTAATCGTAAGTGAAACACATACCAAATCCGAAATGTTTGCCTACGGTGCATTCGTAGTGGAGGCTTGCGGTAAGAGGAACGGAGTGCATAAACCTATCCTGGTATCTGTATGTGCCGTGGTCGTGCTCCCCAGGGAACCAATAGTCGACTATGGTGAAGTTCTCAACGAACTGTTTGAGGTAAGCGTGGCTTAATACGCCGACTCCTAATGATAATTTTTGGTCTGATTGGGCTGCGGCGTTGTATAACGCGCATGATATAAAAGCAACCACTAATGCTATTCTCTTCATGTCTTGAATGTTGATGGTTTGATATACATTAAATAACTGTTGAATGCAAAGTTATAAATTAATTGATTGGAATATTGTTTTGTTAATCTAAAATCTAAAATCTTAATTCTTAAATCGTAACTTTGCGACATAATTTTATCGTCTATATTTATGTCAAAGGGAAAGGTCTTAATGGCTATGAGCGGTGGCATTGACAGCACGATGTCCGCTGTGTTGTTGCAGGAGCAAGGTTACGAATTAATCGGTGTCACCTATCGCACTTGGGATAGCATGAAGGAGAGTTGTATCGCCAAGGAGAAGGGATGTTGCACCATCGACGCCATCATGGAGGCGAAGCACATGGCCGAGCGGTTGGGCTTCGAACACCACATTATCGATTTCCGTGAGAAATTCCGTGAATCGGTCATCCAAGATTTTATAGACCAATATATGAGTGGATTTACCCCCAACCCTTGCGTGCTTTGCAACGCCACGATCAAGTGGGGCAAGTTGATGGAGGTGGCCGACGAGCTGGGCTGTGACTACATCGCTACAGGACACTATGCGCGCATCGTATCGGAGGGTGGGCATCACTATTTGAGCAATGCTGCGGATACTTTGAAAGACCAAACCTATTTTCTTTGGCGCATCAAGGAGGCTTTCCTGAAACGCACACTCTTTCCGTTGGGCGATTATACCAAATTGCAGGTAAGGGCGATGGCGAAGGAGCGTGGTTACGAAAAGCTCTCCACCAAGAGCGAGAGTCAGGAGATTTGCTTTGTTCCGAACGACGATTACCGTACCTTCCTCAAGGAGAATGTTCCTGACTTTGACCTAAAATGTGTGCCAGGTGAATTTGTGGATATGCAGGGACGTAAAATCGGCAAGCATGAGGGTTTCCAGAATTATACCATCGGACAACGAAAAGGTTTGAGGGTGGCCTTTGGAGAACCTCGCTATGTGGCGGGCATCAATGCGAAGAAGAACATTGTGAAGTTGGGTGAACGAGACGATTTGCTCTGCTCCTCCCTAAAGGCGCGTGACTGTCAATTCGTCAATTTGGAACAATTGCAAACTAATCCTCGTGTGGAGGCTCGTATCCGTTATAGAAGTGAAGCCACTCCTGCTACCGTGGAGACGGATGGGGTGAAACTGAAGGTGACCTTTGATAGCCCGGTTTGGGGTGTTACGCCCGGACAATCCGTTGTGCTTTACCAAGGCGGCAAGGTCGTTGGTGGCGGTGTGATTATCAAGTGAAGATGAGATGGTATTTATGTCGAAAAAAATAAATACATTCTCTTTACAGTGGGTGGAACCGGTACTCCCTTTGGTGAAGGCTTTAATTGATCAAACGGAGATGGATTCCTATCGAAAATTGATGATAAAACGTCTGCAAAAAAGATTCGGCGAGAAGGCTCGATTCTTTTTAATCTCTTCGAAAACGAGTGTTGGTGAGGCGTGCGAACGTTTGGAGTCTTGTGATCCAGAGACACAATTCCATTGTATAGAGTTGCTCTTTCATCTCTCCATCTTCGATTCGATGATCGCTGTCGATCGGATGAAGGAGTTGCGGAAATACATGAGGGGGGTGAATCCCTATGTGGTGGGCTATTTTGAACTCTATTATGGTCCTTTGGAGGTGGGATGGAACATCGAATCTTCTTTCGCTAACATTGATTCGTCTCAAAAAGAGGAATGTCTGAAGATACTTGGATTGGGGTGGCAGGCGAAGGAGAGTGATGTTCGGTATTCTTTTGTGAAACGGGTGAGGAGTTTGCAAGGCATCATACATTTCTCTATTGATGAGGAAAGGAGAAGAAAGTCGGACGAGCGGTTGGAATCATTGGTGGATAGTTATTGTATCTTGTTTGGTCTGAAACATCGGAAAAAATCTGTGATTTTGAACACCGCCTATGAAGATGCTCGAACGCAAGTCATAAACTGGAGAAGAATTGTGATAGGTGTCATTGTGTCGATAGTTGTTCTCTGGGTCTTGGGGAGTCTTATTGAGGAGACTTGGTTGAATATGGTGAGTTTTTTTTCTGCTTTAATTTCTCTCATGGCCTTTTTCAATTTTGACATGTGGAAGTTGTTGGATGATGAGGATTTGCGAAAAGAGAAACAATTGAAACAAGATGAGCATTTATTCACTCCCTTTATCAATTATGTTTGTCATATGAATCCTTCCGCAAGGGAGCATCAAGTGGAAATTCTAAAAGAATGTTATTCGGATAGAATTGAGCTTTGTTTGGAAAACAATGTTGAGTATGCTACAATCTGTGGGTTGACTTCTGTTTTGAGAAGAGAGGAATATGATACGAGGGGACGATTGCTTACTTTATTGTTCAGATTGGTGGTGTTGGATGACGGCATCAAGAACGACGAGTGGTATTTCCTTCAAAGTGTGGTTGCCAACTGCCACATGTCGAAACAATATGTGGATTATTTGAATAACCGATACGGTCCATTGCGCACTGAGTCTGATTATCAACACAAAGAGAGTACAAAGAGTTCCCCAAGCATTGGGAAGAGTGTCTATTATGCTATGTTGGGGGTAAGTGAGGGGGCGGATGAATTGACCGTAAAAAAGGCTTACCGAACTTTGGTTATGCAACATCACCCTGATTTGCCCAAAAATGCAAACCGCAAAGTAGAATGCGAGGCGATGATGGCGAAGATCAATGAGGCGTATGAGAAGATTTGCGGATAGCGATGCGCTTGATTAATAAAATCTTCTATCCTTTTTGAAATAGAAAAAAGCGCGTTTGCCATGAGCGAACGCGCTTTTATTTTGCCGAAATCTTAGCTTACTTGATCTTCAACTTTTGTCCCACTCTGATTTTGTCGGACTTCAATCCGTTCCATTTCTTGATTTGAGCGACAGTGACCTTCCTCTTCTTGGCGATGGAAGAGAGTGAGTCTCCCTTCTTCACCACATAGATGCCTTTGACGCCTCCACCGCCTCCGCCACCTCGGAAATATGGGTCCGCTTGGGCAGGTAACACCACTGCTCTATTGACGTTGAAGGAGTCGGCCTTGTAGGCGATGATCGAATCCTTTTGGTCCATGAAGCTGCCGATGCTTCTTTGCGGTAAGCATAGGGTATAGGTCTCTCCGTTTCCTGGAATGATATCCTTCCTGTATTGCGGATTGAGGCTACGCAATAGTTTTACGTCGATGTTCATCACGTTGGAGATCTGCTCCAAGTGGATGCGTTCCTTCACCTTGATTGTGTCGCATAGAACAGGCATCTGCATCTTGGCTGGACAGATGTTATGCTCCTTGTAGTAGGTCATGGCGTAGGTGGCGGCGATGAAGGCTGGCACGTAACCTCTAGTCTCCATAGGGAGATATGGGTAGATGGCCCAGTAGTCCTTTTTTCCTCCCGCACGCTTGATGGCTTTGTTCACATTGCCTGGGCCACAGTTATAGGCTGCGATCACCAACGACCAGTCCCCATAAATCTTGTAGAGGTCGCGGAGGAATTTGACGGCCGCATTGGTCGCCTTGATTGGATCGCGGCGGTCATCGATCAAACTATTGCCGTCCAATCCGTAGATTTTGCCGGTTCCGTACATGAATTGCCATAGGCCTGAAGCTCCTGCACGGGAAAAGGCGGATGGGTTCAGTGCGGATTCGATGACAGGGAGGTATTTCAACTCGATAGGGAGCCCCGCAGCGTCAAGCGCTTGCTCGAAAATAGGGAAGTAATACTCTCCGATGCCCAGCATGTTCTCCACTTGCTTACGTCTTTTCAAGACATATAATTCGATATGCTTTTTGACGATAGGGTTGTAGGTGAGCTCCATCACAGCAGGAATCTTCTGGAGGCGGGCGATATAAACCTCATCGCTGCATCCTTCTCCGATGCTGTCGGATACACATTTACGTTTTTTCGGTGTGATGATGACCGATTGATAATACTCGTTGAGCAGACTATCCATTTCGCTGTCGAATCCGACAGGAAGATCCAAATAATTCTTTTCTGGTGTTTTGGCGTTGGCTGATTCGATGGAGTCCATTAGGGCCAAGTCCGCTTGCTCCTGGTTCTCTTCCTCTTGAGCGGCCTCTTCCTGCGCCGTGTTCTCATCCTCTACCGCGATTGCCTCTCCTTCGCCCCCTTGGGCCATTGTGCTTGCCGCAAAAAAAATTGCCACAAGAAATGCCGAAAAATGCTTTAACATTATCTCTATTTCTTTCGGGATACTTCCCTTGTTATTATTGTCTGCTCTAAGCCGAACTATGCGCAGTTCAACATTAGAATTTTATACTACACTGCATACCGAACGACCTGTTTTTGAAACCTTCGCCGGTGTCGAATCCGTTGATCACAGGTTCCACCCTCAAAGATAGGTCATTAGACACGGTGAAATCGTAAAGGTGCGCATCGACGAAGGCGTCAACGGCTGTTGCCATATACAACAATACCATGGCAAAAATGCTCATGTCTCTGGATCGACGGTAATTATTCGTTTTTGATTTTAATGTATTGGTCAACCAAGTTTGAGACCCGTCGTAAGAGGGGTAGAGGCTTAGGTAACTATTGGTTTTAGGATCACTGTCGATGATGTCGTGGTAGGCGTTTCTGTAATCGTTGTACATTCTGCCGTTCCATGAGATCAAATAAGTGCAAGCCAACATACCTCCGTAAACGATAGGTAATTTCCAGTAACTTCTATTGTAGATTTGCCCCAATCCCGGACACACGATGGAGTACCAGGTGGCGCGTTTGGGATCTGGCATGAACGCACCTTTGTCTATCCTGAGTCTGCGTTCCCTCTTTACCTCTTGGTTGGATGTTGTGGGCGCTTCCTGCACCACCTCTGCGGAGATGGGGATCGCACCCTCTTCAACCACCTCCATGACCACCTTTCTTTGCTCCTCGTTCGCAAGGGAGTCTGCCGCATACGTTGAATCGGCCACTTGCGCATGAATGCTCGATGATCCTGCGTAAATCGCGATAAGAAGGGTGATTATGGTACGGATTGCTCTCAATTGGTTGTTAGGATTTTTTGATTGAGTCTAATAGCGTGAATATTTTCATCATCTCATCGTCATCCTTAAATCCGATGGTGATTTTTCCCTTTCCTTTGTCGTCGCAAGTCATATTGATTTTTGTGCCGAAAAGGTCTGAGAGTTTATTTGTCATTTCGGAGCAGTCCACTGATGAGGATGATTTCCCTGATTTCTTTTGTTTTTTCCCTGTTCCGTTGCCTTCGCGAATCTCTTTGGCGATTTCCTCCACTTTACGGACAGATAATCCCTCTGAGATGATTTGGTTGTAAGCTTTGATTTGGACGGCTGGATCCTCTATGCCCATCAATGCGCGGGCGTGTCCCATCTCGATCTTCTTGTCCTTCACTGCCATTTGGATCTCTGCGGGTAAGCGCAATAAGCGTAGGTAGTTCGCTACCGTCGCACGCTTTTTGCCGACCCGCTCACTCAATTGGTCTTGCGTGTAGTCGCACTTATCCATGAGGTTTTGGTAGGCGAGCGCCTCCTCGATGGCGTTCAGGTCTTCACGTTGGATGTTTTCGATGAGGGCCATCTCCATCAATTCGTTCTCGTTCACCTCTCTGATGTAGGCTGGAATTGATTTCAATCCGGCGATTTGAGATGCTCTGAATCGACGTTCTCCCGCAATGATCTGATACTTGCCATCCTCCTGTTTGCGGAGTGTGATGGGTTGTACGACGCCGATTTGTTTGATGGAATCCGCTAACTCGTTCAACGCTTCTTCATCGAAGTTGCGTCTTGGCTGATCGGGGTTCGCCTCGATATCCTCGATTTTGATTTCGTTGATAGATGATGCGCCGGTTGATCTGACATCGTCGTCATCTGTCGGAATCATGGAGTTGATTCCTCTGTTTAGATTCAAGCCTCCGAATTTCTTTGCCATAGTTATTATGCTTCTGCGTTAGCGTTTTTTGAATTTCTGATGATTACCTCGTTGGCGAGGCTCATATAGTTGATAGCGCCGCGGGAGTCAGCGTCATAGGTGATGACTGGTTTGCCGTAACTTGGCGCTTCGCTCAAACGAACGTTTCTTTGGATGATGGTGTCGAATACCATCTCCTTGAAATTCTTCCTCACATCTTCCACCACCATTCTGTTCAATGATGTACGGGCATCGTACATGGTGAGCAGGAATCCCTCAATCTCCAAACTTGGGTTCAGTTTGCTCTTGACCAATTTGATGGTTGAAAGCAGTTTTGCGATTCCTTCCAAAGCGAAGAACTCGCATTGGACTGGGATGATGATGGAATCCGCCGCAGTCAAGGAGTTGATAGTGATCAATCCTAATGACGGACAACAGTCTATGATGATGTAGTCGTAATCCTTACGAAGCGACTCCAACATGACCTTCATGTATTTCTCTCGATCTTTTAAGTTGATCATCTCCACTTCCGCACCGACCAAGTCAACGTGGGAAGGTATGATTTTGAGATTCTCAAGCTCCGTGTCGTAGATCGCCTCGTGGGGATCGATTTCTCCGGAGATGCACTCGTACACGGTTTTCTTCAATTTACGGACATCCAATCCCAAACCGGATGATGCGTTGGCCTGTGGATCAGCGTCCACAATCAACACTTTTTTCTCCAGTACAGCCAAAGAGGCAGCTAAATTTACAGCGGTTGTGGTCTTTCCGACACCACCTTTTTGATTTGCGATTGCTATAATCTTTCCCATAAGGACTTGAAGTTTTGTTTTACGCGAATATATATAAAATTTTACAATTCGCCCCTCAATTACCCTCCGTGGCGGGTTAAAAAGGATTAACAGGTTTTCAACAATGGAGATAGTCCTTTGCGGTTGCCGTTATTTCTTGGGCGGAAGGTTCTCCATCTCCTTTTTTAGGTAGAGTCCTGTTGCACTCTTAGGATTTTGGGCAATCTCTTCTGGCGTACCTGTCGCCACAATCGTGCCTCCGCCGCGACCTCCTTCTGGTCCCATGTCAATGACGAAATCCGATGCTTTGATGACATCCATGTTGTGCTCGATCACGACGATGGAGTTGCCTCTGTCCGCCAATTTGTTGAGAACCTCCAATAGAATCCTGATGTCCTCAAAGTGAAGACCTGTGGTGGGCTCGTCGAGGATGTAAAGGGTGTTGCCTGTCTCTTTCCGCATCAGTTCGGTCGCCAATTTGATACGTTGACTCTCTCCGCCGGAAAGGGTGGTGGAGGGTTGTCCTAAGCGGATGTAACCCAATCCGATTTCTTGTAAAGTTTTGACTTTGTGATAGATGGAAGGGATGTTTTCGAAAAATTCCACCGCCATGTTGATGGTCATGTCCAATACATCCGCAATTGATTTTCCTTTAAACCTCACCTCCAATGTCTCTCGATTGTACCGCTTGCCTTGGCAGGTCTCGCAAGGTACGAGCACATCGGGAAGGAAGTTCATCTCAATGGTTCTGAAGCCGTTACCTCCGCAGGTTTCGCATCGTCCTCCTTTTACGTTGAAACTGAACCGTCCGGGTTTGTAGCCTCGCATTTTGGATTCCGGAAGGGTGACGAACAACTCTCTGATCTCTCCGAACAGACCGGTGTAGGTGGCTGGGTTGGACCGAGGAGTGCGTCCGATAGGGGATTGGTCCACGTTGATGACCTTGTCTATGTTTTTGATTCCCTCTACTCGGTCGTATGGGAGCGGGTCTTGTAGGGAGTTGTAGAAGTGTTGGCTTAAAATCGGTTGGAGTGTGTCGTTGATGAGCGAGGATTTGCCACTGCCGGAAACGCCCGACACGCAGACAAGTTTACCCAATGGAATCTCGACATCCACATGCTTGAGGTTGTTGCCTGTCGCTCCAAATATCTTGATGGATTTGCCTGTTCCTTCTCGTTTGATGGCTCTTATCTCGATCTTTTGGGCTCCGTTGAGGTAGTTGGCGGTCATGGTGTTTGTCTTGAGCATCTCTTGCGGTGTTCCCGCATAGACGACGTTTCCACCTTTGCGTCCCGCCAAAGGGCCCATGTCCACAATATAGTCCGCCTCCAACATCATATCCTTGTCATGTTCCACCACGATGATGGAGTTGCCGATGTCACGCAGGCGTTTAAGTGAGTTGATGAGTCGGGTGTTGTCCCTTTGATGCAGACCAATACTTGGCTCGTCGAGGATGTAAAGTACATTGACGAGCTGGGAGCCGATTTGTGTGGCCAAGCGGATACGTTGGCTCTCACCGCCGGATAGGGTAGCGGTGGATCGGTTGAGGGAAAGGTACTCCAAACCTACATCCATTAGGAATTGGAGGCGTGTCTGTATCTCTTTCAGTATTTCTGTGGCGATGGTGCGCTGTTTGTCGCTGAGCTCGCTCTCTACATTTTTGCTCCACTCCAATAGTTCGGCGATGTCCATGTTGGCCAGTTCGTTGATGCTTTTACCCGCCACACGGTAGTGGCGAGCCTCCAAGTTGATGCGGCTTCCGCCACACTCCGGGCAGACGATTGTCTTGCTGAATTGTTCTGCCCATTTTTGGGAAGAGGCGGAGCTGTCGCCTTCCTGTTGCATCTCGATGTAACGGATCACGCCCTCGAAGGAGTAGGCGTATTGGGATGCGCCCAAGGAGTTGTTCTTGACGCAGATGCGTTCGTCGGTGCCGTTGAGGATGACGTTGAGCGCCTCCTCTGGAATCTCCTCGATAGGATCCTTCAGCGAAAATCCATATTTCTCGGCGATGGATTCCAACAACCAGAAGAAGAGCACCTTTTTGTATTTGCCTAATGGTGTGATGCCACCATTGTAGATGCTTTGTTTTTTGTCGGGAATGATCTTGTCTAAGTCTATTTCATTGACATATCCGAGTCCTTTGCACTTTTCGCAAGCTCCGTGGGGGGAGTTGAACGAGAAGTTGTGCGGTGCGGGTTCCGCATAGGAGATGCCTGATGTGGGGCACATCAAAAGTCGGCTGAAGTGGCGGCAACTGTTGTCGCTCTTCTTCATCACGATGAGCGTGCCGTTTCCTTGACGCATGGCGATTCTGACGGAGTCTTTGATGCGTTTGTCGTTTTTCTCCGAAATAACCAGTTTGTCGATTACCACCTCGATTGTATGGTTCTTGTAACGGTCCAGTTTCATGCCATGGGTGATCTCTTTCAATTCACCGTCCACACGCACGTTGAGGTATCCCTTTTTGCGAGTCTGTTCAAACAACTCTTTGTAGTGTCCCTTCCTGGAATTCACTAGCGGGGCAAGGATCAGCACCGCCTCCTCTTTGTAGTCGGTGTGGATCAACTCTAGAATTTGCTCTTCGGAGTATTTGACCATTTTTTCTCCCGTCACATAGGAGAACGCTTCTCCGGCGCGGGCGAAAAGCAGTCGTAGAAAGTCGTAGATTTCCGTGGTGGTGCCGACGGTAGATCTTGGGTTTTTGTTGGTGGTCTTCTGCTCAATGGAGATGACGGGGCTCAACCCTGTGATTTTATCGACATCCGGACGTTCGATGTTTCCTAAGAAATTTCTGGCGTAGGCAGAGAAGGTCTCGATATAACGCCTTTGTCCCTCCGCGTATATGGTGTCGAAGGCCAACGACGATTTACCGCTGCCGCTAAGACCTGTGATCACGGTCAGTTGGTCTCTTGGTATGGTGACATCAATGTTTTTTAGATTGTGTACCCTGGCACCGTATACTTCAATCCATTCCGTAGGTTGTACATCCTTATTTTCCACTTCGAATAGCTATTTCGTTAATTCCGCGAATTTAATGAATTCCAATATCTTAATTGATATTTCAATGTAAAAAATCCGGAATTCCCGTTATGGAAACCCCGGATTTCAATGCTTTTGGATCTACTGTTGTTATTGGAAGATAAATCTGCAAGCGCCTACACCGGCAGTCTTGTCGTTGCTCTTGACGTTTCCTTGCGCGTCGTAGATCAACAAGGTGCTGTTGGTGATCCAACCGTTGATGTTCGCTGTGTAGATATCTCCGTTTTTAGGGTCAACGTTGAATCCGTAGAATCCCAAACCCTTTGCCACCTCTTTGGATGTCTTGTTAGCAATGTTGAAACTGCTGACGCCACAGCTCTCCTCTGGGGTGTAAGCACCGACAACTGTGCGATAAAGGATCTCGCTCTTTGCGGGGTTCACGCTCAAGTGTCCCTCTCCGGCCATATTCTCCAATTGTGTATAGTTGTCGATGGTATCCTTGATGAAGTTCAGTTGGGAGATACCGCCCACTGCGTTCCAAGAGGCGTCGTAACCGACGAATGAAGCCCATACATTGTTGTTGGCATCTTTGGTGAAGTGCTTGGTGCTGTAATAAGCAGGGCCTTTGATTGTCTTCTCGATGGCAAGTGTGGTAGGGTTGATGACCTTGATATTGCTTCCTTCTCCGACCACGATCTTTCCGTTATAAGAGGTGATACCCTCTGGTTGTCCCGCTAACTTCACGAATGTGTCGATTTTTGCGGCGGCTAGGTCTATTCTATAAACGTATCCCTCTTGAACGTTCCAATCAGGTACGGAAGTGACGAAGAGGTAGTTGCTGACAGAGACACCGTAACGAGGGGTGACGATACCTTTGATGGTAGAGATTTTTTTGAAGTTGCTCTTGTTGATGACCTCGATCTTGTCTTCGTTGTTACAGATTAAGACGAGGCGTCCGTTGTCAATGAAGCCTGATTCAATGATGGAGGCCAAGCTATATCCGTTTGCGTCTTCGTAAACCTTGTTGGTGACATTTCCCTTGCTGTCGATGATGCTGACGCTACCGTTGGATTCACTGAAGTTTCCTTGGTTAAGGATGATACAGGAGTAATCAATACTTTCGGCGGATGATCCCTTTCCTACACTGTCATCCTCTTCTTTACAACTGTTGAAGTTCGTGATGCAAAGGGCAGCGAAAAAGAATCCTCCCAAAACTTTCGCAAAATTTCTTTTTTTCATCTTTGTATTATTATTAGATATTTTATGCAAATGTACGATTTTTTTTATTCCCCTACCAATTGCGTAGGAAAATAAAGTTTGCTATTAATGGTGGACGAAGCTCCTTGGGTGTAATTCCTAAAAAAGAAAAAGGTCTTCCGATTTCTCGGAAGACCTTTCATCTTTTTATACTCATCGAATTATCTTCTGATCAGCGTGAAGTGTCCGACGAACTGGCGGTTGATCTCCTCGATG
>JAKSKV010000149.1 GCA_024401555.1 Paludibacteraceae bacterium | reverse complement strand
TATGATGAGCCACAGGTACTGCCTCTGCCTCAGATGTACGGCAAGAACCTCACCTTCAAGACGGGAGGTGTGGATGGATGTGATTGCCAGGAAATCCTGCAACTCATCAAGGAGGGAAAGATTGACACCACACCGCTCATCACCCACCGTTTTCCATTAGAGAGAATAGCTGAAGCCTATGAACTCTTTGAGCAGAAGCGAGATGGAGTCATCAAAGTGGCCATAACTCAATAAACAGATAAAGGAAAGATGAAGATACATCAAATCATGTCCAACCCCACGGGAGGAACTCAACGAGTGAGCGAAATCCTACACTTTCTGCTTCTCACCTTTTTCCTGGCATACATCCAGACTACAGAGGCGAAAGGTCAATCCTCATATTTTTCATATGGGGCAAGCATGATGAATGGGGATTTGTATTACGGTTATCAGGAGGATAGTGCTTTTGCCATGCACAGCGTTATGAAATTTCCACAGGCCTTATACGTAGCAGACTACATGCACAAAAAAGGTCTGTCACTGAGCGACTCTGTTCTTGTACACAAGGATAATCTGGACGCTGAGACATGGTCGCCCATGCTGTCAAAATTTGAAGGGGCACGTTATTTCACGTTTGCTGAGTTAATAGAATGGTCTTTGCAGCAGAGCGACAATAATGCTTGCGACCTTTTGTTTGCATCATGCGGACAGCCGGATGCAGTAGAGAATTATATCCATACGCTTGGATTCAAAGACATCCATGTGCGACTGACAGAGAAGGAGATGAAAAAGAATCCTCATAGAGCCATAGAAAACTCAGCCACTCCAAAAGAAATGGCCAGGCTCTTGGAGTGGTTCTATCTTCATAGGGATGACAACAAGCATCTCTCCTTTATCTGGAATACAATGGCTGATTGTAATACCGGTCAGCAACGCATGGCATCAGTCTTGCCCAAAGACGGCAAACTGATTCACAAGACAGGTTCTGGTTTTCCTTCTTCTGACGGAAGACAAGATAGAAACGATGTTGGAATCGTTCTGTTGCCCGACGGTTCTCACTTGTCTATTGCTATCTTCTTGCAAAACTCAAAAGAGGAGAAAGAGGTAGCAGAGATTGCAGAACAATGTTTGATGCGCGTCCAGGCGGATGATTTCCTTCGCAACATGCCGCCAGACCTACAACACAAACAGACATTGGCCATACTCAGAGCTATAGATGGAGATAACAAAGAGTTGATGGCTGTCCGCAATGCCCGGAATGCTCCACCCA
>JAKSKV010000148.1 GCA_024401555.1 Paludibacteraceae bacterium | reverse complement strand
TTTTGATGCATGTGAGATTCTTGAAATGCTGTCTGAAGCATCTGTAAAGGTGTTTCTGGACGGCGGTTGGGGTGTCGATGCACTTATAGGCAGAGAAACAAGAATACATAACGACATCGATCTGTTCGTAGAGAAGAAAGACTTCGGTAAGGCCATATCCGTGATTACCTGGAAGGGATACAGAGAAGTTGTAATGGACTATACGACCGACAGCCATACTGTCTGGAAAGATGACAACGGAAGAATAATCGATCTACATAGTTTCGAATATGTAGAAGATGGAATCCTATATGAGGGATACACTTTTCCAAGCGACACTTTCTCAAGTAAAGGAAATATCGGGAATATTGAGGTGTCCTGCATAAACCCGGAGGCACAGGTACAGTTCCATCTGGGATATGAATACGATGAAGATGATGTCCACGACGTCCTGTTATTATGCAGAACTTTCAATCTTGAGATACCGGAGCAATATAAATCTCACATCTGATTCAATATGCTATGATTACTGATAGTTATGATATTGAAACTGAACCAATGATCAATCTGTTTGATTTCTACGGCAGACGTGGAGATTTTGCAGATATATGCCTGATAATATTCTCGAAGGAGATTCATCGGCATTTACTTGATTCCTACGAATCTGAAATTATTGCAACTATGCCGGCTTGCAATGGCGACACGCATATCTATAAAACAACTTATAAAGGAGTTACGATAACTTTCTACCTGTCAGGAATAGGTTCAGCAGTAGCATCCTCTCAATGTTATCTTGCAAGCTGGCTAACTGGAGCATCAAAGTTCATTATGTTCGGTTCCTGTGGCAGTCTTGACCGTACAACCACACAAGGTAGATTTATCATACCGACACAAAGTTACAGAGGGGACGGGTGTTCATATTATTTTGCAGCACCATCCGACTATATTGATATAGCCGCAAGCAAGGAACTTTCCATAATTTTCGACAAATTATCTGTACCATATATTACAGGTAAAATATGGACGACAGATTCGATGATCAGAGAAACAAAAGGACTTGTACGCAAACGTATGGAAGAAGGGTGCATCGCTGTAGAAATGGAATTGGCTGGAGTTCAATCTGTGTGCGACTTCTACAATTTGAAGTTGTATGCTTTTTTTGAAACAGGTGACATTTTGGATACAAATGGATATGAAGCCAAAGGCTTGAACAATGCCAACCATAGTTTAAACAAACTTTATATTGCTTTAGAAACGGCAACCTACATCTGAAGTATATCAGAATTGTAAATTC
>JAKSKV010000147.1 GCA_024401555.1 Paludibacteraceae bacterium | reverse complement strand
GAGTCCTTCATCGTGCTGACGTTCTCGCCCTCTTTCACGAACAACCACTTGATGTCGTATGATTGGTTGTAGGTCAAAACAGTCGCATCGGTCAAAGCCACATATTTCGTGTCGGCCTCGCCCTCCTTCTTGTAGAACATTTGTGGATCAACATCCTCCACCTGGTTCTCTTTACAGTTGATTCGGGTAACCTTCGCCACCTCGTCGGCCTTCAAGTTAGCCTTCACCCTGCCCCAGGTCATATCGGCGCAGGTGTCGATGATCGCTGCCGGATGGGTTGGGCAGACCTTGTTGAAGCCTGTACTATCCTTCACTACGATATTCGCCGTGCAAGTAGCGGACTCGTTGCCTGTGGAATCCTTCGCGTACCAAGTGATGGTGTAGGCGTTGATGCCCAACTCCCTCGATGTGCCAGCCGCATACAAAGTGTAGTCAGCGTCTCCATCGAACTTGTAGAAGTACTGCATCTTGTCGGTCGCGGTACAGTTGTCGGTCGCGTTCGCGCGTGGGAACGCATAATCCACCTCACAACTGGTCAACAACTGGATGGTGGTATCCTTCGGACAGGTGATGACTGGGCTGGTCTCGTCCTTTACCGTCACATCTTGTACGCAGGTAGCGGACTCGTTGCCCTCCTTGTCGGCCACCTTCCATGTAAGCGTATGAGCGCCATTGGTGAAGGTCTCCTTGTTCAATCCGTTGAACGCCACATATTCTCCCTTGCCGTCCACTTGGTATGAGTAGGTCAAGTTGCCCTCGCCACAGTTATCGTCGAAGACGCCAACTGGCTTGATCAACTGATAAAGGGTATCGCAGGTCTGCTTAGGACTCAACACGATTGGCGACATCTTGGAGCAATCGACAGTCGGATGCGCGGTATCTTGCAATACGACAGTCGAGAAGCAAGAATCGGTCATCGTCGCGAGGTTCGTACCCTCCTTGGTGAACAACCACTTGATGTCGTAAGACTCGCTGTACTCGAATACGGAACCATCCGTCAACGCTTCGTACTTCGTAGCGGACTGCTTCTTGTAGAACATGGCTGGATCCATCACGATTGCCTCCGCACCCTCGCAGTTGGTTCGGGTGGCGGTCGCCTTTTGCGCATCAGACATCTTGGCCAATACCTGGCTCCATGTCATATCGTCGCAGGTGTTGATCGTCACGCTTGGCTCCGCTGGACAGGACTTGTCGATCTTCGTGCTATCCAACACGGTGATCGTTTGGTCGCAAGTCGCGGATGTGTTGAACTCATCCTTCACTCGCCAAGTCAAGGTGTGGACACC
>JAKSKV010000146.1 GCA_024401555.1 Paludibacteraceae bacterium | reverse complement strand
ACTAGTGTCTCTTAAAATATTTAACATTTAATCGAAATCCATTTTTAGTTGACCATGATTATCGTCCGAAACATCATTGTTGGTATGGAAGAAGAGTTCCTCAATGTTGTCTTTCGTAAGCAAGGAGCTTCCAAGGATCCGCATGACCTCCATGATTGGGCGATTGAGTTTGAGGTCATGTTCGATGATTCCGATGAGACAGTAAGTGATAATGGCCACATGGATCTGTATGCGTACAGCATTCTCCGACTCTCCCCAAAAGGTCTTGACACGGAGGTGTTGTTTGATCCATTTGAAGAAGAGTTCAACCTGCCACCTGTAGCGGTACAGAAGAGCGATATCCTTAGCGTCGATGTAGAAGTTATTGGTATAGTATGTAAAGACTCTCTGCAGCTCAGGCGCATAGTAGACAATTCGCCGGAGTTCCGCGGGATAGTGGTTTCTGTTGTTCTCCCCGGTGAAACGGATTGTCTGGTCTCGGATGATATTGTCATCCCCCTCAAGGAAGTCTTCTCCAGCGGTGACCTCATATGCAGGATGACCCTTCTCCCGAATGACAAAAAATGCACCAGAAAGATTAATACTAAAGAGTCTGGAAAGATCAAAGTACCCTCTGTCAAATACATAGCAGGCTTGAGGCTCGTATGTGATCCAATCCATGGAATTGACATCGTGGACATTGGCATTGGTAATTCTGTAGAAGACGGGGATCTCCGTGACGATGTCGATTTGGGTGTGGATTCTGATGCCAGACTTTGTTGTACGAAACTTTGCCCATCGGAAAACCGACATGCAGAGGTCGATGGTCGTGGAGTCGACAGCATAGAATCGCCCATGCAGCTCGAATTCTCTGACGATGCGTTTCCTCTGGGCAATCTGCACCATATAGAATGCAAACTCCTCAAAGATGCGGTAGTCTCTGATGGCATTAGCCCTCGAGAGCATCTGCCGATTGACAGGAAGACTCCCAAATCCAAGAAAAAGTGTTTTGTTGGCATGAGCAGTTGTAATATCTGTAAGTTCGCGAAGGCTTCTACACCCAAGCATTTGACCAAACATCATCACCAAAAGATGGTTCCAATGAGAAAGAGACCAGTTTCCGGTTCTGTCGTCATGTCGGGCCACAATACGCCTGAATTGCCTTTGCGGAAGAAATGCAGTAATTTGAGCAAATATGTATTGTCCTATGTGCATATAACATTAGCTTTGACTTTGAATGCAAATATACGCATTTCAAAGCCCGGACACATATATTATACTGCAAATAATTGTGCATGAATGTAATAAAA
>JAKSKV010000145.1 GCA_024401555.1 Paludibacteraceae bacterium | reverse complement strand
CACTAGTGTCCAAAGAAAATCAAAACAGTTCTTTGTAATATATTGTTAGTAAATTAGTTATAAGCAAAAACAGCGCGTGTCGATTTGAATTGATTCCGTAATTTCGCAGCCTGTAAACAATCCAGGCGGTAATGAATAGCGGAAAACATATCTTCAATCAGCTCGTTGGCTTTTTGCCCAAGCGAACATTTGATGGAATAGTCAAGAAGTACGGAGGTGACAGGTACGTGAAGACCTTCACATGCTGGAACCAGCTTCTTGTGATGATGTTCGGACAACTTTCCAGCTGCGACAGCCTCAGGGAGGTTATCTGCATCATCAGCGCCATCAAGAACAAGAGTTACCATCTCGGATTCGGCAGCGGAGACATCAAGCTCAGCAATGTTGCCTACGCCAATGCGAACCGGGACTACAGGATATTCGAGGAGTTTGCCTACTATATGATCAATCTTGCGCAGAGCAAGAGGCTTGACAGGGAGTTCATCCTGCATGGAAAGTTCTATGCATTCGACTCCACCACCATTGACCTCTGCCTGAGTTTGTTCCAGTGGGCATCCTTCCGAAAAGCCAAGGGAGGCATCAAGGTTCACACCCTGTTTGATGTTGTGACCCAGATCCCGACCTACATTCATATCACGGAAGCCAAAGTCCATGACGTGAATGCGATGGATGACATTCCGTATGAGCCGTATGCGTTCTACATCTTTGACAAAGGGTATTATGACCTTGCCAGACTGTACAGAATCAACATCATCGACTCGTTCTTTGTCATCAGACAGAAGTCTCATCTCAACTATGAGGTTGTTGAAGGTGAGGACTTGCTTGACGGTACGGATAACGTTCTGCTTGACCAGACGATACGCCTTACGGGCTATCAGACCAAGAAGAAGTATCCGGGTGCTCTCAGGAGAATCGTTTACTACGCTCCTGAACTGAAGAGAACGTTCACGTTCCTGACCAACAACTTTGCGCTCAAGGCAAGCGATATCGCCTTGCTGTACAAGCAGAGATGGCAGGTGGAGCTGTTCTTCAGATGGATAAAGCAGCATCTCAGAGTCACGTCCTTCTGGGGCAACACCGAAAATGCTGTGAGGATACAAATCTATGTTGCGGTTATCACATACTGCCTGGTGGCCATTGTTGAGCATGAATGCGAACTCAAGAGGACGACGTTCAATGTCCTCAGAGTTGTAAGCAGAGTGCTGACGGACAAGACCCCAATCCGGAATCTGTTCAACGGGCCAGAAAAGCTGCCTGAAGTATGTGGCCAACCTGTTCAACTGGAGTTTGCGTTTAAATATTAATCGTTCAAAAATTATCTTTGGACACTAGTGA
>JAKSKV010000144.1 GCA_024401555.1 Paludibacteraceae bacterium | reverse complement strand
AAATTGATGGAATGGAAGTTGAACCCTAACCGCAAACCATTGATTATCAAAGGAGCGAGACAGGTTGGAAAGACATGGCTCATGAAAGAGTTCGCTCAAAAGGAATTCTCAAAATGGGTGTATATAAACTTCGAGGATAATGGATTGGCGAAAGGAGTGTTTGAAAAGGACTTCGATATCCAAAGGATTATCATGCAGCTCTCTGTCGCTACAAAAACAGTGATTGACAAGGAGACACTGATCCTATTCGATGAACTGCAAGAAGCGCCAAGAGGGGTAACTGCTTTAAAGTATTTTCAAGAGAAAGCACCTGAATATCCAATCATCGCAGCTGGATCTCTTTTGGGTGTTACACTTCATAAAGGGACATCCTTCCCCGTAGGCAAGGTGGATTTCATGGAATTATATCCTCTTTCCTTTGTTGAATACCTGCTGGCCATAGGCGAAAACCTATTAGCCTCCCTTGTCGATCAACAACAGTGGGATACGCTCGCTCCTTTTCATGACCAATTGTGTGAGCATTTGAAAATATACTATTATGTGGGCGGAATGCCTGAAGTGGTGAAATCTTTTGTGGAGGAGAGAAACATAGAAAGAGTTCGGGAGATCCAAAAGTCCATACTGGCCACCTACGACAATGATTTCTCTAAACATGCGCCTCTTAATGAAGTACCTCGCATTCGTATGGTATGGAGATCCATCATGGCACAAATAGCGAAGGAGAATAAAAAATACATCTTTGGAATGTTGAAAGAGGGGGCTAGGGCCAAAGAGTTTGAGTTGGCCATCGAGTGGTTGATCGACGCTGGGTTGGCTTACAAGGTCAATAGAACCAAGAAAGGGTTGATGCCACTGTCTGCATACGAAGATTTCTCGGCATTTAAATTGTTCCTTTTGGATGTCGGTCTGCTTTGTGCAATGAATAATGTGCCAGCTGAAGTATTGTTGTCGGGGAATTCTATTTTTACAGATTTCAAGGGCGCCATGACCGAACAATATGTGCTTCAGCAGATGATACCGATGTTGTCCTCCATCTATTATTGGTCGGCGGAGACGTCCAGTGGAGAAATAGATTTCTTAGTTCAGAACGGTGCTAAAGTTGTGCCAATAGAGGTGAAGGCGGAGGAAAACCTTCAAGCTAAGAGCCTGAGAGCCTTTATCACAAAAAATCCTCATTTGCATGGCATCCGTACCTCCATGTCTCCTTATAGAGAGCAAGATTGGCTCACCAATGTGCCGTTGTATGGCATTGGTTGCTGGTGGGAGTGATTTATAATGGGAAGGAGTAGCAGCACAGTTTTTCGATGGATGACATGAAATCAAGATTACTCCTCCAATAACCTGATAGTTACT
>JAKSKV010000143.1 GCA_024401555.1 Paludibacteraceae bacterium | reverse complement strand
CCATCGGCCTCAAGCCTTCTCCTGTGGCTCCCTATTTTCCAGCCACTCCTTCGCCGAAGAGAAATTCATCGCCCCACCCTTGACTATTTGATTGACTAAATCCATTTTATAATCCTCAAAGGCCTGGTTCCGCTCCCTTATAGAACGGAGGAATTGTTGATAGTCCCATGTGGAGAGCATACCGGCCTGCAACAATCTCTTTTTCTCCTGCCGCTCTGCCCTAAGTGGTTCCATCTCTTGTTCGTGGAGGATTTTGCGCAACTGATATTCATCCCGCAGACGAGTCAATTCGGCAAGGTTATATTGAATATAGAGATCGTGGATTTTCTGCTCTTTTTTCGCTATCCTCTCCTCTAATTCCGCCACCTGTTTCTCCAAATTCACAATGCGGTAATTGCGCATCACCAAGGTCGCTTTTAAAGTGGAGAGTTCACTCGCCTCATGGTTTTGCAGTTTCTCATACACCTCCTGTAAAGTATAGGATTCATAGATCTGCTTCGCCTCATTGTAGCGGCTGTTCACCGCTACGAAACTGCTCCAAACCGACCTAAACGGATAGTGGACGATTTGCTTGGTCGAGCCGTCAGCATAGACACAACCACAGCTGTTTCTGCCGCTGAGTGGACTTCCCGCAATGTAGTAAGTCAACGCCTCCCTTCCCTTCTCATCGTGCATCACATTACAATCGGCGCCGAGCCACCACTCCAAATAGACGCCCAATGTAGGCGCCTTAAAACCATTGTTGCCGACGTAGGCCAACCCACTGTTGATATCTACGGGGGCAAGAAACATACGGCTGTCTTGCATAATGATGTAGGCATGGTTGAGGAAGAAGAAGGCGTGGCGCAGGAAGAAATCACGGTTCGACTCCACATCCGGATCCTCGACGCTCTTCGACACCGGTCTCTTTTTTCCGAACGATAGATAAACACCCGTCGTATCCAGCTTCATCTTGTTGGATACAATCTTTTCTGGCGGACATGACTTCGGAAAGCAGTCCAACACATTGCCATTCAGCAAAACAATCTTGTTCTCTGGAAAACCCGCTTCAGGGCTGTCGCAAACATTCTTAATTTCCATTTGGAATCATTTTTAATGTTAAACATTCACATCTTCACTTGTCCACCGTGGCTTTGGCCAGAAGCTCGGTTGGCATCCCTCTGATGCAGAGGTACTCTTGATGCATTTTATCAAGGCCGAAAACTAATATGCGGCGAAATTAAATTATTTTTATTCACATGCCAAGCAGATTTCAAAAAAAATGTAGGGACGTGTGAAATTTTTCACGTCCCTACACTTCTAATCATTGATACTATTTATTGATATACCGTTCTCAAATCCTTCACACGAACCGCCTT
>JAKSKV010000142.1 GCA_024401555.1 Paludibacteraceae bacterium | reverse complement strand
TGGGGATTCCCTCTTACGATGGCATTCATCATCTCTTCCTTTATCTCGCTTGGAATCTCCGAAAGTCTCGGTGGCGGAATATTCATTCAGACAGTATTACTCATAGGTATTTTTATGCTTATGGCATTGACCTATGCGAGTCTGTTCATCTATCTTCCTTTGGAGATATACGATTATCTCACTACAAAGCCAGGCGAAAACAGCATGCAGATGGAAAATAGTGATGCTGAGACTCTTGCTATGGGGAGTAGCGAGCAGGAAAAGTCCTACGAGGAGCAATGTATGAATAGTATGAGAAAGACTGTAGAGAACAGGGATAAGGTTTGCCAGATTATTATGGAATATGTGGAACACGTAATGCCTCCATTCCTTACGAAGGAAGATTTTGTATCAGTTTGCAGCGACATCAAGCTTTGGACTATGGATTCATCCCATATCCCAAATGCTGTTGTCGTTAACGAGGAACTCACCTCACTCGACATACGACACTTCATCTGGAATATTGCAGAAAGGATGAGTCGCTCCATGAATCTTCCCAAGAGCAAGAACTACGAATATGACGGAGAGAGTCGCATTCGCTTTATGACAGCGATGTTCCCCGACTTGTTCAAGGATATGAGTCGCAATACGCTCAAGAACTTCACGCATAAGCCGGATTTCGGAAATATCAGGCTTGACCGACTGAATCGCAGCGACCTATGTTTCCACTATGAAGATAAACAATCCGCTACGAATGTAGCATAATACTATTAATATCATGGAAAACATGAACCAGGAAGAATTAACATTCGACGGTCTCCCAAAGACCGTTGCCCGGATTCTGGACGAATTACTGGGCATGAAGGCAATGCTGTCCGGCCTTCAGAAAGGACAAACACAGCAAAAGTTAGAAAACCGCCATATTCCACTTACCGTAAAGGAGGCTTCCGAGATCTTCAGAATCCCTGTAAGCACCTTGCACCAGAAACTGGAGCGAGGCGAGGTGCCTGGAACGAAGCCAGGCAAGGTATGGATTCTCTATCGTGACGAGATGGAGAAATGGATTGAGTGCCATCGCGTGAATCCAGTTCCACTCACACCAGAGGAGCAGAACGCAGCGATACTTGCGTCTCATCGTCGCAAGCCTGGTCGCTTCAACCAAAGTAAAACTATCACATTGTAATTAACAAAACTATCTGTTACAAGATGAACAAAATAAATTACCTACCACTCAACCTCAAGTATCTTGCGGTCGGGTGCAGTCGCTCCAACTCAGATGTTGGGGCACTGGTCAAGGGATTGTATTCATACTTCACGGAAGGCAAGAGACAATCCTTTGAGAACGAGGGCATGCAGATGCTCTACCAACTCTTTGTTAATGACATTGATGACTTCGTTGCGAGTAAGATAAAGCAGAGCGAGAC
>JAKSKV010000141.1 GCA_024401555.1 Paludibacteraceae bacterium | reverse complement strand
TGACATGAACCCCGAAAGTTAGACAAAAAACTTTCGGGGTTTTGTTATGTCAAAGAAGTACAAGAAACATGATCAGTATGCTCTTCTCAAGTACATGCACATGCTTGAGGAAGGCTATTCCGCTTACCATATTGAGAAACATTATGGAATGGACCGCAAGCGACTAAAGTTAATTTGGAACCAGTATCAAATAATTGGTAAGAAAGCCTTTGAGAAGAAAAAGAATACAAGTCTTCACGCTGATATAAAATATCAAGCAATACTGGACTTTGAGGAAAAACACATACCTTTGTTGGAGGTAATGTCTAAATATGATATAAGCAAAAGCGCTTTTGATACATGGCGCCGTATATATCATTCAGGGGGAATGGAGAAACTCCGTAAACAAAAGCCTAGAGGCAGACCACCAGGTATGGGACGACCAAAGAAAAAGACAGTAGAGCAAATGACTGAACTTGAACGTCTCCAGAAGGAGAATCAGGAGCTCAAGACGGAACTCGCGCTACTAAAAAAAGTGAGAGCCTTAGTCGAGGAAAGGAACGCCCGTCTGTACGAGATTGGGCACAAGCCATCGAAGGACTAAGGCGAGAAGGACATCCTCTCCAGTTCATGCTGAACAGGATGCAGATGGCAAGATCCACATTCTATTACAATCTCAAACAGATCGGACAATCTGATGGATATGATGACGTAAGGCACCGTATCCAGGAAATCTATGCCAGTCATCAAGGCAGATACGGATACCGCCGCATTACTGCTCAACTGTGTAATGAAGGCATAGAAATCAACCACAAGACGGTGCATAAACTAATGCAGCAGATGGGGCTCAAGGCCAGACGCAGGAAGCAGCACTATCACTCGTATAAAGGAGAAATAGGCAAAGTGGCTCCGAATATACTTGAGCGGGACTTTGCGGCCTCCAGACCGAATCAGAAGTGGACGACGGATGTAACTCAGGTCAACATCCATGACCAAAAGATTTACCTATCACCGATACTGGATATGTACAATGGAGAAATAATCTCTTACACAATATCCTCTTCCCCTGACCTGAAGATGGTTATGACAATGCTAAACAAGGCCTTCCGAAAAGTCAAAGACACAAAGGGCATGATAATGCACTCGGATCAAGGATGGCACTATCAGCATATAAAATACCAGCAAACGCTTAAGAATCACGGTATTATCCAGAGTATGTCAAGAAAAGGCAATTGCCTTGACAACTCCATGATGGAGAACTTCTTTGGACTTATGAAGACGGAATTGCTATATTTGCATGAATGGTCATCTGTAGATGAGTTCGAAAAGGAGCTCCGATCTTACATCCACTACTACAACCATGACCGTATAAAGTTGAGACTAAAAGGAAAGAGTCCGGTGCAATACCGAACTCTTTACCAGTAGAGTACTCATTAATGTTAAACCGTCCAACTTTTGGGGGTCACATCA
>JAKSKV010000140.1 GCA_024401555.1 Paludibacteraceae bacterium | reverse complement strand
ACAGTGGCGAAATAATTCGGTATTGTTGCCAATAAACAAAGCGGGTATGTCGATGACATATCCGCTTTGTTTTTCCGTTGTTTCCTCTTTGCTACAAGTTGGAGAGAAATGCGGGAACCCTATAATTGGGACACCCTTCCCATAAACAATATAATACCCGACTTTTTATCTCTAATGGCATAGTAGAATGGTCTATCCACCTTCATGTAACGAATTATTTCTTCCTCTGGTTCACATATTGAGATTGTAGTGTAAGTAACTGCGCATGCGGCTTCGGTTCCGTTTTCATCGACATTGATGGTCGTGTTTTGTAAAACATCGTCCAACCTAATCTTCTCACTGATACCATCAAACTGATTTGCTTCCCAGATTTTGACTATTTGGCATCTTTTAAGCGCCTCCTTTATACTCCTATTATTGCTAGTTTGAAACAGAGGCATCTCCATAACCACTTCGGTAGATGTTTTCGGATCGTGCTTGGGTTTCAACAAGCTCCAATCGACCATTCTCTCGACCGTTTCCAAAGAGACCCCCTTTCGTGGTAACACCACCGTCATGCAAAAGGTTCCATTCCCGTAATTTAAATTCAGCGCCTGGTAGGATTCGTTCTCCACATACTCAGGGTCACGAAAGTTGTTTTTCATGAGTCTTGTCATACATTTGGTTCCATCCATGTTATGGAACTTTGTCTCATGCGATTCTAACGAAAATGAGTTCTCCCATGCCGCTTTGAAATAGGTGGTGTTGTTTAGTGCCAAATCAGTGAGTGGCGTAACCGGCAGATTAAGATCCTTGATCTTACCATGGGTCATTTCCTCAGCCCAATCGCAGATGGCCTTATTGGCGCCTGCCAAATCGTGCTTGAAATCAAGATGGCCAATGGATGCGTAGTAGTTATCCCTCATCGAGTTTAGAAAATCTTCTTTCACAAGAAATCCTTTTTGGATCCACACCGCATTAGCCAATTCCAGGGAAAAATCATCGTAGGGAGAGGAAATAAGTGATCGAATGACTTTTTTGTAATAAGCAGCAACTTCCTCCTTGATACAATCGTTTCCCCATCCCAATGCATTGGCCATTTCTCTGTAAACCTGGTCATTACCACCACCTGCGAGCATAGCGGTTGCTATCTCCAAACTGATGGGCGAAAAAACAAAATTACCATTCTTTTCTTCACGGACCAACTCTCGATAAAGTTTGCCGGCGAATTGGTTACCACGTATGACTATTTCCTTCTCCTTTTGAGACAATTTCAGAGGAATGAAGGTGTCTGATTTCTGCAAGAATGTCCACTCTTTCAGCTCCTGCTCCGCCATCTTTGAAGCGGTGTCAGGGGCCATTGTATCAAAGGGATAGGTTGCATCTTCCGCTCTTTGAGTAGCCCCATCCTTACCGCATGAGAAGAGACTAACGGTCAATATGAACAGCGTGTAGAAATTCAAACATTTTTTCATGAATCATTTACCAA
>JAKSKV010000014.1 GCA_024401555.1 Paludibacteraceae bacterium | reverse complement strand
GGTAGCCTCGGTAGCCTCGGTGGTAGCCTCGGTAGCCTCGGTAGCCTCGGTGGTAGCCTCGGTAGCCTCGGTGGTAGCCTCGGTAGCCTCGGTAGCCTCGGTGGTAATGTTGTTTACTGAATTGATAACATTCTCATTTGCTTTTTTGTTACGTGCCATAATACACTAAATTTAAAGATTAATATTAAAGGTTAAATGTAGTGCAGCGGAGCGGACTTGAACCGCCCAAAATAACAAGGTGTAAACACTTTCTATTGACTACCATTTTAATCGATACAAGATACCGAAAAAACCGCTATATTTGCCGCCCCTGACAAAGCCAGGTCGACAAACCAAATAGCCAATATAATCGTGTTTTGTGCGTATAAAGGGGCATTTCTGCCATCACACCACCGACCTACTAACACACTATATTAATCGCCTAAATACCTTTCATTTTTTAATCCATTCAACTAACCACAATCTATAAGAATTGCACGTTTCATGTTCCACAATAGGAGTAATATCGGTTTCCCCATACGGGGAACGACTAAACCAATTTAATACCATTTAGACGACTATTGCAACACTTTGCCCCGTTCCATAAGGACACCGAGGGAAAGCACCGCTAAAACCGACAACAAACGCTTTTCAATCTATTATAGCAGAATGTCAAGCAATTGCAAATGTGCGCTCAGTGGTGGTAACTTTGCCCGATAGTAAATATCGGTCAGCACCAACACCAGCGATATATCAAAGAACATTTCCCAAAGGGATAGCCAACGTTTCAGTGTCCTATGGCTAAGACTACCCCGACCGAACGTGTCGAGAACGCGTACCCAACGACCAAAAAACTATTATCTTTGGTCGCTGCAAAGATAATGATAAAAAACGGGTAAATAAAATTATTTTCGTTAAATATTAGACTATTTATTTAACACTTATAAATCCCTATATTTTAATTATTTAGATGTTATATAAATAACATATATAACCCACCCCCCCAAAAATAATCGGTTGCATTCTGCTCCCTTCGTCTCCCCCGCAATTTTTTTTCAAAAATTTTCAATTTTTTTCACCCAGATCCACCCTCCATCCTTACGTATAATTATTGCACAATCCCCCGGCCAAATGTGCAAAAACTGCACAAATCGCCTACGAGTGTGCAATTTGTTCCACGGTAAAATTTTCAAAATTCGTGAAACATTGTTTTTGGCGATTTTCTTCACCTGAGTGAATCTCTGATCTGTGTTATTCACCTGTTTTTGGAGTATTTTTTAAGAATCAGGACTAATTTTGTAATTTTTTGTGTTTCGTAACTATCACATTCAGATGAACTTAAGCGAAAATAGGTGAATTTGGTGAAATTTTTTTAGATATCTTTGGAAACAAAAAGGATGTTGTATTAAATTATAAGTAAAAGAATATATAAAAAAAAGAAAAGACTCCGAAAAAATTATTCACTAAATTCACCTGTTTTGGCCTTAGTTCATGAGAATCAATCAGTTAGCGATGCTGATTTTTTCAAAAAACGTGTAAAACAGCTGTTTTGGTGTCTATTTTGGGTGAATTGTGCTCATCCGGATATTCACCGTATTCACATCCATAATGCACTAAATAAACCCAAGACACTGAATATCAGCACCTTGGGCGATCTGGATAGTATGTATTGTGTTTTAAGGGCCTCAGTCCTTGGTTTTTGTTTCACCGGCCTTTGGCTTTGTATTGGTCTTCCTCTTAATGGATTCCGTCTTCTTGCCGATGGCGTCCAGCTTGTCAGAGATGTCCTTGGTGGTCTTATCTACCTCGGACTTGTCCACCTTGACCTTGACGTCCTTCTTGGCGATCTTACTGTTGAGCTCGTTGATTGTCTTTATGTATTCCTCGCATGCGTGTGTGAGGTCGGAGATACGTATTGAGTTCTCGTCGATGGTTGCGTTGAGGGCTTCCACTTCCTTCTCGAGTGTGTTCACACGGAGGGCTGAGGTGTTGTGAGAGCGGACGGACTCCTGCAGGTTCTTGTCGAGCACGGAGATATGGTCGTTGAGCTTCTTGTTGGTGTCGATGAGGGAGAGGCGTTCCTTTTCGATTTCGAGGCGCTTTTCCTGTTCAGCCTTGACCGCCTTCTGTTCGTTGGCGAGATTCTTCTCGGATGCGGACAGCTTCGACTCGGTGTCGAGTAGCATTCCCTTGTACCTCATGGCGAGTATGTCCGCCTTATCGCGTTCTGTTGTGAGCTCCGTCTCTCTCCTGATGTGGTTCTCGTTGATTTCGTCTGCCTCGCGGTTGAGGTCGAGCTGGTGCTCGTACTGGGCCCTTGTGAACAGGCCGATGGTGTTTAATAGTCTTGTCAGCATAATGGTAGTTATTTATTGGGTTTGTAGTTCTTTGCCTCGTTGATGCACTTCACTATCCATCCGATGAAGTATGCTGCCGGCTCCTGGTGGTCCGGTGTCGGGAATGCTTCAACCTGCGACAGCACCTCCATCATGGCGTGGCATGACTCGTGAGCTATTGTCGGAGGTGTCATTACGGACTTGCTGCGAAACCTGATGAGTACTCCAGCCACGTCGCGTTTCTTGTCGCATATGCCTGTGTTGCTGACTTCGGCATCACAGTCCTCGTCCATGTCATTGATGGTGTCCGGCAGGAACGTGCTCCTGAGCTCCTCGGTTGTTGATCCTATTGCCACCCACAGCTTGCGTGGGTATATCTGGCAGTCGAATTCGTGTATCTTGACCATGTTACGGCTTCTCGTTGAGCTTGTCCAGGAGTTCTTCTGTGCATATACGTGCGTATGTGATATCGCCGTCTCTCTCGTATGGGAAGCTCTTTATCATTATCCGCGCGAATCCCGTATTGTCGTTGAACCTGTGCCGCAAAAATACGTCGAACCTGTTCAGTTCTGGATTGTGCAAGGCATAGTATATATCTTCACCCGATCGCACGCAGAGCGTCTCTGTCATCCTCTCGTCGTTCTTCTTGTGAACGTCTGCAAGCATTGACTGTACCTGGCTTTTGGTGTACAGCCCGATCATCTTGTTCAGCAAGTCTGTGAATCTACCCATGTCCCTTCCTCTTTACTGTTATACTTTTCTTTCATCTCGATCCATGCGCTGCCGCGCTGGTATTCATTCCGTGCGTCACTGAATGCCTTCCCGCTGAAGCAGAATCCGCATGGCTTGCGTTCGCCGCACCATCCGTTTCGCAGGACGCATCGTGGCTGCATGGCCTCTGCCATCACAGGGTCGACCCTGCGCATCTCCTCCTTGACAGCTTCCCATATCTCGCGCGTTGTCTTTTCTGCCTTGAAGCAGCAGCGGCGGTCTGACATGTTGATTAGCGCCTGTGCGTTGACGGAGAATTGTACTGTCGTAGGGTCGTCCTTGCGCTGCTCGTGGCGTGTCACATGCTCTCCTGTTATGTCCGGACGGCTTGTGGCGCAAAAAGGTACGACACCCATGAAATGCCTCACTAAATGCATCACAGACGCGTATTCTGCGTCTTCGATGACGATGTCGTACTCTACTACTCTGATAGGGGAGTGCTCGCTCTGGAGTGCCTGCTTCTTCCACTTGTCTGAAGGCTCGTGGCCGAGAGGGGGCATGTGCTGCGTCATTCTTGCAGCGTTCACTGCTCGTTCCCAAGAACCTGGGATTGGTCTGATCGTTACTTTCATTTATTTGTTGTTTTGATTGGTATGAAATGACTGCATTTGCTACCGCTTTCTTCCACCCACAGGTCGAACGATGCGGTGTAGTACCATGTAGGCCCGAATTTCTCGACTTTCCATGGAACTTGCGGAAGACCTTTCTGATTCTTTTTCGTCTCACTCTTGACGTAAGAGTGAGGAAGACGGAATGTAGCCTGCTGGCCTTCTACGTATCGCTTCCATAGCTCGCACTTATCTCGGACAAGACTTGAACATTCGTCGGTGCAGCAGCAGATGCGCGTGTCGTACTCCTTGTATTCGTTCGGGAGGTCGATGGCTCGGACTAGACCGTGATACTGCTTCCAGAAGATGTCGTTCTTGTATTCTTGGGTTAGTTCCATTATTGCTTCGGTTTGTCTGCATCCTTCTCGTCAACAACCTCCCATAGGAATGGCGAACTCTTCTTTGCGCGTATCTTGCAACCTCTCTTCTCGAGTTCGGTCTTCAGTTCGCAGTCTCTGCACCGGTCGCAGTAGTGGCAATTGGCGGGTAAATAGAAGTTCAGCCTATTGTCCTCGTCCTTGTCTTGTTCCTTCTGAAGTTGATACAGTTGGGTATAGGCTTTGCTGGCCTCCATCTTCGATTTGTCGTCCGCATTTGGATTCTTCATGATCTGCACATACATGCGGCCGAGCTCCTCCTTGGTCATCTTGTCTGAGTCTGCGTCGATTTTGGTAGCAGATGCGCGTTTTTTCTGCGACTTGACCTTTTCTTCGAGTTCGCGGATCTTCTTGCGCTCTTCCTTATCCTCTTCTTCGTAGTCGATGAGCAGTTTGGCTATGCCAGGATGCAGTTTTTGCCTGTCTCGCATCCATATATTTATTTTGGACACGTCGAAATACGACAGATGGTAGGCATAGAAGATTGCTTCGAACTTGCCCCATCCGGCTCTTGTAAGGTCGCAGTATATTACGTCCTCAGGATCGAGGTCGTACTTTTCCGTTATCTTTTTAAGTCTTGCGGTTAGTTCCATTGATTGAAATTGAATAAATATGGTGCAAAAATACAAAAATATTGTCAGATATGCAAGAAAATACATATATAAACGTATAAAATAAGTATAAATATTGGGTTTTCTGCGAAAAAATCATTATATTTGCGCCGAAATTAAAGATAAAATCAATATCAATCACCCTATGGCATCGACAATCAACGAGTGGGAAGAGGAAAGCCCACGCAATGCGCTGACAAAGGTCATCCGTGACCATATCAGCGATATTCGAGTCCTTCAGGCGCTCGATAAGCCGAGGAGTGCAAGGGGAGATGCTCTTGAGAACGTGATGAAGGATGCTGTAAGGCGTTCGAGCATAGTATCCTTCAACGGTGTACCTCATGTGTGGTTTAAGAAACTTGGAATATATGTTTCGTTTGACTACAATGACTTCAAGGTTGCCATCTATGACGCCATGAGGAAAGCAGATATCCCTGACGGGTGCTACGGAGGCATTGACAAGCTGGTTAAGCTGTGCTGGGCTGAGACTCAGAGCATGAAGGAGGATCTTGACTCTACTGTTGTCGTTATGGGCAACGGCGTCTTCGATACGATGGACATGAGTCTTCATGAATTCAGTCCTAACTATAAGACGAACATGAGGGTTCCTTATGACTACAACCCTGACGAAAGGCCTGTAGGATGGATAAGATTCCTTGAGAGGGTTCTTCCTGACGTCGAGCTTCAGATGCTTCTCCAGGAGTTTCTTGCAGCCGCATATGTGGACAGACGGTTCGCCAAGATAGAGCACATGCTTATCCTCCTTGGTACAGGAGCTAACGGTAAGTCCGTGGTCTTTGAGGTTGTGTCAGCTCTTCTCGGTGACGGTAATGTCAGCAATTTCTCTGTCAGTGACCTCATATCGAGCCAGAGAAGGGAGCAGAACGTAGCTGTATGCAACGGAAAGAGACTGAACTACTGCTCCGAGATCAGGACATCGGAGATAGGGCCGAAGAATGCAGATGCCTTCAAGGCTATCGTAAGCGGAGAGTCTCAGATGGCGAGGTCTTTGTACTGCGAGCCGTTCAGAGCTTCGAATATTCCTCTTATTATGGCGAACGCGAATTCGATGCCGAGGCTCGATGATGCTTCATACGCATTGCAGCGAAGGATTCTCATCATACCGTTCGAGGTATTCATTCCTGAGGACGAGCAGGACAAGGAGCTTGCTACAGAGCTTAAGAAGGAGCTCTCCGGCATCTTCAACTGGGTGATGGCCGGTTTGGGAAGGCTCCGTGAAGAGAAGTTCCAGATGACCATTCCGGAAAAGGTCCGTTCTGAAGTGAGCGAGTATATTCGCGAGAGCAACGCCATGATAAGGTGGACGGAGAACGAACGGATCATCGCCCAGTGGAACAACAACGATGATCTTAAGGAGGAGTGGGTCCTCGTAGGTGTTCTCTATGCAAGATACAAGGACTGGTGCATGAACAACGGAGAGGAGGTCAAGACAAAACGTGACTTTTCCGACAGTCTGTCTGCCATGGGATTCAAGCGGTCCAGAAGGGGAGCAGGAATAGGCGTTACACTGTATCGCATACCGAAGGAGGAGGATCTGATGCAGCTGAACATGGACTTGGCCATTGCCTTGCAGAAGAAGCAGCTTGCTGAGCAGATGAGAAAGCAGATTGAGGACGCAGGCCTTCTTGAAGTTGAGGGAGTGTCTGACCTTGAGATGTATCTCGGATTGCCTAAGGATTCGATCTGGTCATTCAAACAGGCTGGCATTCTCACCAAGTGCGGAAAGCGCCAGTCAAACGGGCGTATCCTATTTAACGTAAAGGAGGTCCAGCTTGCGCTTGCGAGGACTGGTTTCTACAGGCTTCTCGAGAACGGATCGGACCTCAAGAGGAAGTCGCTAAGCGCACTTAATGCGATGCGAAGGACTTTCAATGTCCAGATGAGGATGAAGGGTGTACCTATCAGGAAGCACGGAAATCAGAATAACTACGTCAGACTCGACGACAAGGACTGCTGGTTCGTGCCTGACGATTGGGAGTATAGCGAGAATGCGGCGAAGCTCGTCATGAGCGGACCGAAGGAAGGTGTTGTTAAACAATAAAATTTAATCAGTATGGACGAGAAGAAAGAACTCACACAAGACGAGCTGGTCGAGCAGACAAACGACGTGCTCAGCGATCTTAAAGAGAAACTCTCTGGAATTGAAAGGGAGGTAGTCAACTTTAAGATCAGGATAAGGGAAGACTTCGCCATCGAGGCTGTGGACGAAGATGGCTTTACAGTTGTCTATCCTATGCTCAAGAAGAGCGGACTTTACTCGATTAACATAACATGGTATTTCGTTGCATCGTGGCTCGTTACGTGGGACGAAGAGTCCCGTAATGCTATTGCAGGATATCTCGGACGCGTAGTTTATCCATGCGCAATGGCAATGTCTTTCGATGACAGGGAAAACCTTGTAAACAAGATAAACAAAGCCGTTTCTGAGGCTCTTGATGTTCAGGGCAATCCGGTTGAGACGGACTCTGGAACGAGCGAATAACATAACAACTGGTATGGGAAAGAAGGTCTATATCTGCTGTCCTCACGAGACGGATGAGCAGATTGAAAAGAGGGAGTACAGGATAGCCGAGCTCGCTGAAAGAATAAGCGAGATGGGCATGACTCCTGTATGGTGTGCTCCGGACGCAAAGTTCGGTCAGAGGTTGTCGTCGGTAGTTAGGTGCGATGCCATTCTGCTTGACTTGCAGTGGAAGACATGTATGTTGTGCGTAGACGAGTACAACGTAGCCGCAAACCACAAGAAGGCCATCTACCATACCCGTGAAGAGTATGATTGGATTTACGACAGGTTTGTGATATGATCCATCTTTTCGACCTTGACATTTTCTATAAGGATGTCCTTGTAGTATTCGGAGACGTAGATACGCTCAAGTCCGACCTGTATACGTATCACGACAAGTCCGTAATAGACAGGATTGTTGAAGGTATGGGAATCACTCCTATCACGCTAGGCAAGACAACCCTGTCTATTGAAGATGGCGTGTTCTTCGTATGGATGCGTAATACTCCAAAAACGGCACATGACATCGGGTTTCTCGTACATGAGCTGTTCCACGCTGTCTGTGCCGTAATGGAAATGGTAGGCGTTGAGCCTTCAGCCTCCAGCGAGGAAGTCTATGCGTATACAATTGGCTTCCTTACCGAGCAGGTGCTTGATAAAATGGACGTCATTTCTTCTTGTCTGGGCGCTGAGTCAGAACAGAACCGGCAAGAGTCCGCATCTCGGCCTTCGTAGCCTTTCCTGTCCGCAATATTTTTGCGGCGATTGACCCTACAGGTTTAGATGTCCTTTCGTTGTTTGCCATATCTTAACAAATTATGTGAAATTTCTCCGCAATGGCGCGAATTGCGAATGCTGTTGCAAATGTTATACCAAGACAAATTGACAATATTAAAATGGATGTAAAGAATAAAGTAATATGCTCAATAGACCCCGGAATATCGTCAGGAGCAATTGCCTGGAAAGATTACCGTGGTCAAAAGCATGTTCAAAACATGCCGGATACTCCGAAAGGTATTCTCGAACTATTCAGAGAAATTACTGACGATGTTGACGAAAACGGAGACATTCTTCCTCGCGAGGCTTTTGTGTGCTATTTAGAGGATGTCGGCCACGGACGAGTAGGAGAGGGTGTAGGTGCTCTTTGCAAGTTTGCACGCCATAACGGGCATCTTGAGATGGCACTCATTGCTGAGGGCATACGCACTGTTCATGTGCTGCCTCAGAAGTGGATGAAGAGCCTTGGCATCGGCAAGAGTTCGGACTGCGCCTCGAAGACAGAGTGGAAGAACAAGATCAAGCGAAGGATGGAGGATCTTTATCCCCAGTTTAAGGTAACACTTAAGAATGCTGATGCTCTTGGTATACTAGAGTTCGCTATTGAACAAGAACGAGAGAGATAGTAAATTCCATTTTCTTCTATAATTTTTCATTAGTTAGGTTAGTTAGAAAGTCAGCCACTCGTTGCGATAACGGGTGGCTGGCGTTTCATACATAGATTGCAATGCATTGGCAGTGTGGGTGGTATGGGGGAGGAGTGTCCTCGATACTGTGGAACCCCTGCATTCCCACGCAGAACTCACATGGACTTGAACCGTTTATGACGAAGAAACCTCTCTTCCCATCTCTCTTTGCTTCTATAAGCTGTTTTATTGACCATCCGACGGCTATTGTGTTCAATGCGAGAAGAATCCATCTGTGAGCAGCTTTCTCTGAAGAATCAGTTATGAAACCGATAAGCTCATCATCATCGATGTCAGAATCGTAGTCTGCGAAGAAAGCTGTCCAGTCTGCATCGTCGAGCTGCTTTCCGAACATGAGATGATATAGCCTGGATCTTTCTTCGTACGTTGCTCCGTGATCCATTCCCTTCGCTATGTCCATCACTTCGTGCTTGTTGTCGCCATCATCGTCTGGCGTGATATCGGAATCTACCAGAAACTCTATCTCTGACTCGAGCCAGCTTATCACCTCGTCTATTTCACGAGCCATGGCAGAGCTTCCTCGGAATCGGAGTCTTCGACCTGCATTGTGGTATTTTATGACTATCTCTGCTACCTTTTTCGCGGCCTCACGAAAAAGGTCATAACATGCAGATTCCACTTCGTCTGTCGTGTCGATTCGGTATCGAAGATAAGCTTCTGCGTCAGCTATCTGCTGTTGTGTAGGTTTCTCCATCGTTCAATGTTATTCGTCGTAGATACCATCTCCGTCACCGTCTCGCTTGCCTTCTGAGTTGACGTTGTACAGACCTCCACCTCCATTGCTTTCGGGATTAAGCCTTCGCTGTGCTTCGATGGTCTTGATCTCATGAACCAGCTCTTGGTCGTCTGCTGCCTTTTCCTCGGCAAGTATCTTCTTCTGCTCATTAGGCTTAGAGTAGAATGATGCCCTGTCTGCAGCTGTCTGCTTAGAAATAATTTTTGCACCAACGAGGGCTACGAGGTCTGCTGTTACTGCTGATTCACTCTGTGGCACGTATGGCACTGCGTAGTTGATGACCGGCAGGGACATGCACTCGGTAAAGCTCTCGCCCTTCTCGCATACACCGAAGGCAAAGGCATACATCTTCCAGAGCTGGTTGATGGCATCACGGCATGCTGCAAGGTCGGCGGTACAGTGAATGAGGTTAGGAGTGAAGAGGAGCTTGATTGCTGTTGCAGGTGTATCGCCAGACTTCAGATCGTTAGGAGACTTTACGATGTTAGAGCAGCGATAAATCATTTCCTCCGTCTTTTCTAGCTGCCTGATGTACGAATCTGATGCAGACTGTCCTTCGAGGAACTTGGCTTCATCCTTCTCGCCCATGTAGATTGTCTTGATTGAGCCGTCGAGACCGCGTGAGATGTTAGGAACTGCTTCTCCTGAAGACTTTAGCACAAGGATGGAGTTTCCGAACGCCTGGTTGCTATGTGCCATCTGAGAGAACGTAAGCTCGTAGTTGTCGCAAAGGTCTTGAGAAGCCCACCAGCCTGGCCCCTTATCATTGCGGTTATATGCGACAGGGATGAATGGGAATCCGTGTGTGGTGCGTGATACTACCTGCCACTCTTCTGCAAGGCCGTAGATGCCGCGAAGAGGACCGGCAGTACGAGGCTCGACACCTTCGCCTTTGCGATATGTGGTGAGATATTGTTCGTCCCAGACTTCGAGGGTGTCTGAGATGCTGCCGTTCTCGTCGTATTGCTGGGTGAGACGGCCGAAGAGGATGAGACTGCCTTGTGCGTCGTACTGAGGGAAGAGCTGGTCGCCGTTCTCGAAAGACAACACGCGGAATGACTTGTACTGCTTGAATGTCTTAGGCAATCCGTCGTCGTCGTAAGATGTCGGGATGTTCGATATATGGCCAACGATTGCTGCCTCTGCCACATGCTCTCGAGCCGTGTAGAATTCGTGCCACTTCTCTTCCATTCCATCCTTTATCCAACCGTCACAGATACGCTCGAAAGTTTTCTCATCCTTCTCTGTCGGCTCGTCGATGGCGAGCTCATGCTGAAGGTCGTTCGTAGTAGCATGGTATACATGTGCGGCTGCAATGATCTGCTGGAAGGCGAATGCGTGACGCGGAAGCATCTCCTCGTAGTGCTTCATGCCGACTACCTGGTTGCCGTTCTCGTCAATAACGGGGTTGCCTTGAGCATCGTATTCCGGCTCTTCAACCACCCTGTGTACGTTTGGATAGTATAGCGTGCTGTTTATCTTGTGTCCTGACGGATAATACTCAGAAAGCATCTCGCTCTGTGTATAAGCGACAAACTTCGCCTTTCCAGGAATGTACTGAGGCTCATGCCCGGCAGGAAAAGGAACCTGACTCAATACGCTGATGTCGTCGACGGGTTGAATCTTTGTCCACTGCTTCTTGGTGAAGAGTGAAACGTAGTTGTTGATTTCCATATTTTTTCTACTTATTATATATTATATGTATCGTACTCCGAAACGCCTGTTGGCGGGAATAACTCTGGTTGTAGTTGATGACGGGTGAGAACCTGATGTGAAGGTAGCTGCACCGGTAGGACGCCATACTTTCTTAACGGGCTTCTTGATGCTGAATATCCTCCAATAGGCCAGCGATTCCATGCAGTCAGGGCTTCGTCCGATAAGTTTCTTCATTTCAGATTTCTGGATGATGCACTGACCCTTGCCCTGGTCTTTCTTCTTCTGGTCTATGGCTATTACACGACGTTCTTGCATCAATATGTCTCTTAGCGTCATGTTCTCGAAACCCTTTCCGCTGAATCGCCTATCAAGAAGGTACGGAGCTATGCTTATCTCACCATACTTAAAGCATTTTGCGAGATCAACCATACATTGGCTTTTTAGTGTGTCATAATCTCGCTTTGCAGCCTCTTTTTCTGCATCTGTAGCTCCGTATGGAGACTCAAGATTGTTGAATGGGATTGCTCTCTTGAAGAATCCTTTTAATAGACCTCCAATGCCATTCGAGTCGAACGTGAGGTTCTCTTCGTTCACTCCCCATTCTCTTCGTTTTTGCTCGATATGTTCTACAAGTTCTTGAGAGTTCAACGTGCAGACATCAACGTCTATAACGTGGTTGCCCTCGATTAGCCAAAGCCAGTTGTTGTCGCCTCCTTCGAGAGCAACGTCATCACTCATTCTTCGTATTCCGTCGCCCACCTGTCTTGGATTGTTGAAGAATCGATTCATGTCTTCTTCTGTGACCATTTCTTCGGCGAGCTCTTGTGCATCCCAGTTTCCTCGAAGGTCGGCAAGGATGCTTGATCGACTTTGGTTGGCGAGTCGAGCTATGTAGCTTGGGTCACCTTCGAGTAGCTTCTTGTTATCGGTAAGTTTCGCCTCCACGAAAGCAACAGACATAACAAAGAGATCTTCTGGCTTACCATATACTTCCATTTCAGGAGAGTATGCGCCTATCTCTTGAACCCTTGGTTTTGCCTTCTTCCATACCTCTTCTCGTGTGTCTCCCCATATAATATCGGCGAGAGTCTCTGCACCAGAAGTACAACAGTATCTAACTTTTCCGTTCCTTTCTGGTATCGGATATCCTGCCCATTCTGGATGCTTTTTCCCGTCTGAATATATGGTGTCTTGGTTACCGATCCAGTAGTCTATGAATCCTCGAAGCCATGAATTCCTATCAGGGTTGCACGACCCGATGAATCTGTTCCTCAAACCATGAGCGTTACGCAAACACGTCAAAATATAGAAGAATTTCTTGATGTCATCAAGGTGTGTTAGCTCGTCGATTGCAACAAGTGAGTACTGTTTTCCCTGGAATCTTTTGATAAAATCGTCTGTTGCGCCGGCATGGAAATTGAATTTAATTGTACCTCCCGCATCAAGCTGCCACAACATACTCTTATCGCTACTGAGATACTGTCCATAGTCCTTCAGCACAATCTTGGAGTCTCTTATTAACGAATCCAAATCTGGAAGCTCTCGCCTAAGTATCAGTGCGTTGAAGTTTGGATTTTGTGCATCTTTTACGCATTCGAGTAGTATTGAGAAAGATTTCGAATTGTGAGTGACAATTCCACCGTTAACAACAAAGAGCATATCTTCTCCGTCAACATGGATGCAGCAACATTCTCTTTTTCCTATGAATTTGGCTCCTGTAATCTTGACTCGATCTCCAGTCTCGAATGACATCGGGACATCAATCGAGTTAACAGTGTCTGTTTCAAGTAGGACTATTACGTCTTCTGTTGAATAGTCCTCGAATTCTTCGCTTTCGTTTATGCTAATAGACCAAGTATGGTCATAAGAAGCAACCACAGAACTGCCATTTGAAAATATTAGCTCGTAGCATGGCAGATCTCCGTGATACTCTTTGAAAACTACCTCCTGTATTTCTCCGTCAGGTTTATACACCTTGTCTCCGCTTGTCAAAGAGTCAATCTTTTTATAGCCATCGACTGTGTTTACCAGAGTATTAACATCAAGCGGGCCTCCTCGGCTGCCTCCAGTAATACAAATGTCTGCATTATTGGCAAGGACACGTTCTTGGCCCCCGCGCTGGGCGCAGATGAAGTTTTTTTTCTTCTGCTCTGCGTCCTCTTCACGGAGTTGCTCGATGTAATCGTATGAAAGAATTTCGTTACCGTTGGTATCGAAGATCCCAGTACTTTTCATTTCTGCTTCCATTGTTATACCAATTGCTTGCTATCAAAGTATGTATATTTCCATCTATACCCACCAGCGTGTTTGTTTTTTCCTCTACAAACGGAAACGATTGACGTAGAGAATATTCCAAGTTCTTTGCCAGCTTCTCCTGGAGACTTGAAAACACGCAGTATATTGCAGTCATCGTCCATCATTGTAACTGACTTCAATCTCACTTCTTTCGTGTTTTTTCTATTCCTTGACTCGTCTTTATATTTCCATCTGTAACCGTACGAAGTTGCAGCGACTCCGAATATACAAGATCTTATATTTGCTTCTAATCCTCCTACTGCTTCTGCAGCCTCTCCGCAATTTTTGTATTCCGCCAGCACATTATAGTTCTCGTCCATTTGAACTACAGGAATGGACTTGACCTCTGACATCCTCTCGAAAACATTACTGTATTCAAGATTGTATAAATAAGTACACCATTCAAGGTTTTCAACTTTATTGTTTGTTCTTATGAAATCCTTATGATTTACGCACGGAAGGTTTTCTGGATTTTGAATAAAAGCATCGGCAACAAGTCTATGAATAAGACAGTTCTTTTCAGTGCCATCGTCTCCGTGGAGATGAATCATCAAATATCCATTCCTCGTCTTTTTTGGTGCTAATATTTTTCCAAAAACTTTTCGTCCGACTACATTTTTATCGAGAACCCTTATTCTTCCGATGTTGCTTATTTCATATAGCTTCTCAAACCCTGACACGGGTTTCCATATTTCTCCATCTATGTTTGACTTTGTCTTTATGTCTTCGCAATAGAGATTATCCAACGAGTAATTGTACACGTCTCCATCCTTGTGTTTAACAATAAACGATTCGTCGTATCCATCGATAAAGGCCAGCATCATAAGCTTTGCAGCAGACGTAGCCTTGTTTTTTTTGTTTACCTTTATGTTAATATATCTGCCAACCTTGTACAAACTTCCGTCCTTGTTAAATCTATGACAGTACGCAGGGATTCTTTCTTCTCCATTGTAGAAGATTCTTCCATCCTTGTAAACTTCAAATGTTAAACCTTTTCGCGTTGTAACAATCTTTTTCTCCATAGTCGAAATATGTTTTACGCCGAGTAAATAAAAAGGTAGACGGAATAGACCTCGACTTGTCCTTTTCGCGTAAAGGGATCAGCTTTCCGCTATCCGCCTACCTATTACATATTAGTTAAGCTTATCAGCTACCTTGTTCGCTACAGCAACGATAAATGTCTCGTTAGCCTTAAGCTCACTAATGATTGTTGGAGTGGCCTGGCTCTCTACGATAGGAGCGACACTCGATGCGAACTGTGAACTTGCTGCGAGCTTGTTTGTAATCGCGTTTGCGAACGTCTCCATCGCGACAATAGATGTAGCAACGTCATCGATAAATGACTGGTTAGACGCAATCTTGTTCGCTACGCTCTGCATGTAAGAAGCGTCTGCAAGCAGAAGCCTTCCAATCTTGTCTGTGAATTCCTCGACATCCTCTGGTGTAAAGTAGTCTGCTCCCTTTACTGGTTTGAGGATTGTTTGCGAGATAACCGCAGAGATCGGATCGACTGTACTTGAAGGGCCGCATACAAGCTCGATGTCGAAAGCAATTTCGGTAACCTCGTTCTTTACGCCGTCCGGGTAGTCGCTGTCAGGAATAAATGTCTCCTGCCGGCACTTGAGCCTGCCGGTTGATAGCTGATGGTTGTCGAAAGGCACGATGATGTGGTTGTCGTCTACTTTCGAGCAGCCAGAGAACGATGAACCGTCGTATTTTGCTACTACGGTTTCTCCGCCTTTGGTTGTAAAGAAAGTGAACTCGAATGGATACATCGTGAGGCTTCTTGATTTGACTTCCACAAGAACCTTGAAGTCAGAGTGATGGTTGATGAATTCCATAAGTCGTATACGTATATGTGAATAATTCTTGAGCGTATTTTGTATAAAATAGCTCTAATTTTGGTGCAAATATACATAAAATATGCAGAAAATCAAAGAGAAAAGTATATTTTTCGCATAAATATTTGGAATATTATGCAAAACTGCGTATCTTTGCGTCGTCAAAAGGAGAAAAATAGTACAATATATAGCGGAGTGGAGCAGAGGTAGCTCGCGCGGCCCATAACCACGATGACGATGGTTCGATTCCATCCTCCGCCACAGGAAAAGAAGAAAAAGATTTGGAATAGGATTTTTGTCGCATGATTATGATTGGGAACCACCCTGAGTTTTCTTGTTGATACCTATATCCACGCCACAAGAGGAAAGACCTGTTGTGGAGTTACTCACATTTATTACTACCGTTATAATGGAATTAGAAACCCTGATTTCCACAGCGAAGGAGAAGCTTGGACAAACCAGTGCTTCGGATCGCACAATCGAGAATTTCTTTAACAATCCGCTGTTCCGCCCGGCAGAAGGCACTGAGCCTGATGATGCATACTGGGAGAGGACGCTTGCCACGCTGAAGTGGTATGGAGAGAACTACAGCGGTCAGCACAACCACGACATGAGCACTGCCCGTAGTGCCTGGGAAGAGGAGTGGAAGAAGAACCACCCTGATCCGCAGACTCCTCCCGCCACACCTCCTGCAACGCCACCTGCCACGCCACCTGCCACGCCACCTGCAGACAAGCCGCAGCCGTTGACCATAGAGGACGTGACCAAGGCCATTGCAGAGGCTATGAAGGCAAACAAGAGCACTGAGCCAGACCCTGTGGTTGCAGCCCTTCAGAAGCAGGTCGAGGAGATGATCAAGGCCCGTGAAACGGAAGCCAACGAGCGCACCGTCAACGGTCTGTATGACTTAGTCCAGAAGAAGATCATGGACGAAAGCTACGGTGAAGCCAATCAGGTAATCCTTGAGGACGTGATTGAGCGTCTGCGCCTGGAGAAGAAGATAACCAAGGACACCAAGCTTGAGGATGCAGAGAAACTGATCCGTGAGCGCTATGAGGCCCAGTACAAGCGCTATAATCCAGGCGGCAACGCACCATATGGTATTGCCGCACGCGGAGGAAACGGCGACAAGAGCTTTGCGCAGAAGTGGCGTGAGGAGAAGCAGGGCATCGCCAAGAACCGCCAGGAGATCGCAAAGCAGCAGCAGAGCAGGTTCCGCTAACAATTCTCGATAGGGGTAGTAACCCGCGAATAGGAGAACAATTACTAACACATAATTACGAACAAGACTATGTCATACGTTCCAGCTAACAACAACATCCGATGGAAGGATAAGGTAGGCGGTTCGCGTACCGTGTTCGAGGGTAACGTCAAGACTCGCGTTGGTGGTGCAGAGATCGCCGTAAGCGAGCTTCCTGAGTATCCTAACGTGCTCCCTATGGGCACTCCTATCTATCAGGACGAGATTGCACGTGTAACTACCGTGCATTATGAGTTTGAGGTTGCCGAGAAGGCTACCAGCGCAACTGAGGTCAAGATCGTCAAGGGCCCTGAGGGCACTCGTGTGAAGGTCGGCATGGCTCTCATGGCAGAGCAGACTTCCATGGAGACAGGCGCAACTGCCGTCAGCACCGTTACTGCTGTTGACTCAAGCAACGCAGATTACGATATTGTAACCATCGACGCAGCTGCTTCATTCAACGCAGGTGCTATCCTCTGGGAGGCTAATCCTACTTCTAAGAACAGCAAGTACTACGTAAAGGTTAAGCCAAATGGCCTTACCGACGTAGACCTCGTAGCAGTTCCAGGCACTTACTCGGTTAAGTGCGCAAGCGTCTATTTCAGCGACAGCCCAATCCTGCTGCGTCGTCTTCCTGCTCTCAGCAAGGTCGTACGCAAGTACATGAACCAGGAGGAGTTCTGCTACTTCAACTGGGCAGAGCACAAGTAACCGAATGTTTAACCTCTAACAAGACATCACAGAAATGGCAACATTATCTATGGAACAGGTAGCCGCGCTCGACTTGCGCCGCTATCTCACCCCCGAGGACATGCGTTCCTTCTATGAGGATGCCAACGCCAAGTATAACGGCAAGGGCTGGCAGGAGTTCGGTCACTTCGGCACTAAGACCACCAATCCAGTATGGGGCAACATCGTGAAGCAGGGTCAGCTGATTCCTAAGGCTTCAAACATCAGCGTAGGCGCTAACAAGCCACTCCGTTCAACCGCAGGTTGGGAGAGCTACGGAGGCTCTATCTACAAGATGGGCCATGGCGTAGCAATGGACGAGAACGATATCCTTCGTATTCGCGCAGTCGCCAACGGCAATACCGGCAAGTTCGCTGACATGATGCTCGAGACCTTCGTAGCCAAGTCGGAGATCCTCACCATCGGTATCCACAACCAGATAACCTCTCTTGCTTACAAGGCACTCTCTGAGGGTTACATCTATGACTTCTCTGAGGACGGCACTTTCATCAAGGAGGAGCAGAACATCCCTGGCGAGAACAAGGGCAAGACTGCAGTTTCTTGGTTCAACTACGGCGCAGACAAGTGGGTTGAAAACGAGGCCGCTGACCCAGTTCAGGACCTGCTCGACGCACAGGAGTTCGCTGAGAACCTCCCTGAGCCAGTGCCATTCGACCACTGGAAGATGACCAAGAAGATGTTCAAGGCCTTCATCAGCCATCCAAAGGTTGTTGCAAAGTGCCGCGCACGAATCAACGGTCTGCTCAATGAGAGCTATATTCTCCAGGAGGCTGAGATTCTCCAGTATCTGCATGAGCTCGGCGTTGCATCGATTCTCGTCGTTGACGAGAAGTCGGCTGTCGAGATTGACGGCAAGCAGAAGATTGATACCGCTTCGTTCTATGAGCGCAACCTTGTACTCTGCCAGTCTGGCACTGACCTCTTCGAGATCAAGCCTATGGCTTCTATCTGGGAGGACATCAGCCAGCGTGCTCAGTACGGCCCAGAGGCTAACTTCAGCTTCGTCGGTGAGCAGGGCGTCATCGCCATCCTCAATACTTGGGATATCCGCAAGGCATACAACCGTATCGAGGCAGAGGCTTGGGCTACCCCAGTCATCACCAATCCTAAGCATGTGCTCATCTACTCGGCCGACGCCAACTACACCTTCAAGAACGACCAGAACGTTGACTCGCTCGTAGGTGCTTGATCAGGCTGAGCCATACAGAGAACTTCTTCTTCATCGCTATAACATACAACCAGGCAACCCCGTGGCGACACGGCTGCGGGATTGCCACCTTTTCAAGACGAAATGGAGCCAAAGGATTTGAAACCATATACAATCATCGATTACCTTCACGGGAAGGTGGCTGACTACACTGTTAGCGAGAACGTCATTGAGGCGGTGCTTGCAGACCGTGGTTGCATGCCGTCCACTCCTTTTGAGGATGTCGATGAAAAGCTGAAGCATCTGTGCTATGCAGACCTTCTTAAGTATGTATACCTTCAGCCAGGCCTCACAAAGTCTTATTCTCAGACCAACGGAACATGGAGCCATAAGGAGGGAGCTACTCAGCTATCTCTAGAGGACAAGAAGCTTATCTTCAACGAGATGCGTAAGCAATACGTGCTTGGAGAAGAGCCTCAGAGTGTACCTGTGTTGAAGCCTTCAATCTCTTTGGAAGCACACGGGATGAGAATCATGAGAAGGGGTCCAAGATACCTGTTCTGATATGCCAAACTATCGTATAAACCGAGGTGGATATCCGGACTGGTGCAGGGTGTACACGAGGAATCTCGAATCACTCGAAGAGAAGGATCCAGACCACCCGCAGTTCGCTCCAAGCGAAGCAGAGGGTGCTGACGAGAAGGCTGACGCTGGAGAGATCACAGTGCTCTACGAAGGAAGCTGTGTGAAATATGGCTCTCAGCAGATGCGTAGGTTTGCTCTTAACGGTGTGATCAAGGCAGACCACTGCGTTGATATACCGGAGCTCGTGAACGGAATCCATCCAGGAATGAGGATTGACGTCAGGGATGCTCAGGGCGAATGGCACGATATAGAGATAGTCGTAGCTTACGCCGACAGCGTCTGGGGAATGGGAACAACAGTATTCTTCAACATCGCATTCAACTAATGAAAGAGGTCAAGCACTACGTTGCATTGGTTCTGTCAGAACTATGCACGAAGAACTTCAAGGACGTATGCAAGAAGCGAAGGGACGCAAAGGGAAAGTATCTTCCGAACGTATTTGCTGGCAACCGTCCGTCTGCAGGGCCTGAGCTCGACGAGTTCCTTGTTATCAGGACATCGAGCAACTTCGGAGACCATAACGTATACCAACAGGCAAGTGTTTATGTCCAGATATACGTCAGGAACCTTGAGAATGGCTTGCAGAACATAATGAGGCTTCAGGAGTTAGAGGACAAGGTGATTGAGAAGTTTCCGATTATAACAGACCGTTACGTCGTAAAGAACCCTGCGCTACAGCTTTCTGGAGACGATGATTTGGGATTCGCTGTATGGCTCGTAAGAGCAAACTTGCAAATAAACACAACCGACCGCTTTTCGTGGCCGGACAAGGAATAGGAACAATAACAAAAATTACTCACAAATAACAAATTACTACTATGGCTGAAACTGCTAAGAAGATTACTGTTCAGAGTGGTAAGGAGGCTGCTAACCTGCAGACTCTCTTCGCTAAGATGAAGAATGTATACTACAACTCTGACCCAATCACTGCCAACTCGCTTAACGCAACAGGTGTCGAGTGTGAGCTCGAGCTCCCTGTACTTGAAGACGGCGTAACCCTTAACACTGGCGAGCCTGATGTAACCGAGATCAAGCTGACTACCGGTGCTATCTGGGTATCTCGCGCAAACAAGGGCGACTCAGACATCTCGTTCCAGGTTGCTTCTATCGACGGTGCTATCAACGACCTCTTCCTCACTAAGAAGGCTGCTGCATCTGTAAGCGGAATCACTGTTGCTGGCCTTGATGGCAACTTCGCTGGCGATTCTTACTCGCTCGACGTCAACAAGGTTACTGGCTCGCTCATCATGACCGATGACAACAAGCAGACCGTTCTCATCCTCACCAACGTCGAGATGTACGGTGGTCTTGTTGCTGGTGACAGCGACAACCCTGCTTACTTCAACGTAACCGTCACTCCAAAGGATAATACCGATGGTGCTGCCATCATGATCCTTCACAAGACTGCCTAAGTAAGACTAGCACAACACAAGCAACGCCCGACAGCAGAGGCATCAGAGCCAAAGTTGGCGGGCGTTTTCCGTATCACATAAGGGGATGCAGGGAATTTCCCTACACCCCTTTTTTAATCAAAAAACTACTTAAATTCATAACTTGCTATGGCAGAGAAGAAAACGGTTGTCGAGCAACCAACAGAAGCTGACGAGAGGGCTTTGCTCGAGTATCTTTCGGACAAAAAAGAGGATGTACAGATTGGCGATAGGACATACCGTCTTGGACCTCTAAGGAAAGGAACAAGGTTATTTGTCACGAACCTATTGCTCAAGGAAGCGGACCCTGAATGGGGGGATACTAAGAAGCAGATGTTTGAGGACAAGATGCAGTCTAAGATAGCTGCTGCATACCTGCTTAACTCATGGTGGAGTTTGTTTTTTCTGTTCGGAGTAGTATGGCATTTCTACTGGAGGTGGCTGTACTATGTGAAGCAGTATACAGACAGCGACTATTCTGCTCTGATGCTTTTGTGTAAAAAAAAAGCGGAAAAGCAGACACGAGCGTTTATGCAAAATACCACATTGACGACCGTTACGAAGATGACGACGATGATGATGACGAGGGACGAAGTAAAGCGTACCCAAGTCGCACATTCTGGGGAGCAGCATGGAGCTGCGCAGTAAGCAGCCAGGGAGGAATTAAGTTCCCGTATCTTATCGAGACTCGCAGGATTCTGTGGTACGAGGTTCCGTGCTGGGGATATTTCTGGGGTCTTACTGAGAATCAGATTGACCTGCTGCTTGCGGACCAGCCTGTCGTAAATTACAAGCATAGCAAGGACAAGAAGAAGGGCAAGGGAAAGAATGGTGTCCGTGAGATGAGTAAGCCTGCCGACTGGAAGGTTGAAGCCGCTCAGGCTGCATGGGCGAAAAAGTACGGCAACGGTAATGCAAAGCCGAAGCTTGATTTGGGAGGATTCTCAATGGGAGGTGCGATCAAGAACGACAAGTTGAATGGTCAATAAAGAAACATAGACATATGCTGAAAGGACATTTCAAGGGGAGTAAGAATAATGCATATGCGCTCAAGAGCGGCAGAAAAATTATCGAGAATATATTGTCGGCCGCGAAGAGCGACTATATGCAGACGAAGATACTGCGCAAATACGCAGAGATAGCTCTTGTTCACGCTGTAGAGAACTATGATGAGACTTCCAAAGGGCATAACCTGACTGGTAATACGAGATTCTCGTTTGTAGCAGGAATATACGTACGAGGAAAGTTCACCGAGTACACTAGAGTGCTTGACCTGATAGGAGGGAAATACACATTCCATCACGCGCTTCCTGGCGACGCAGGCTTTTACGATTACGACACGCACGAATGGGTAGAGTCGGTGAACGACTATTCAGACGAAAGTAAGCATTTTAAGGATCCATCCGGCACGGGTTACTCATATATCGACACAATCGAATTCCTGAAGAGTCACAAACCGCACAATACTGGCGGCGTATCTGTTGTAGTTGCGAGCGCTAGTACATACGTTGAGCTTATCAAGGACTGGTTTAACCTTGACATTCTCGACACGAACTACATGAATATAAGAAGCGACTTTGATGAGGCTGTTAAAGAGTTTCGCGATCAGAGTCGGTAAATCATAATAACATAACAGGACAATATGGCAGAATTAGGCAAACTGTTCTACGAGCTTGGTATACAAGCTGGTGACACCAAGGCGCTTGACGCGATTGAAAAGCGTCTTGATGCACTGAAGAATTTCAAGTTCAACTTCAGTTCGAACTTCGAGGCTCTGAAAGATGCAACGACGGCTCTTGAGAATATTGGCAAGAGCGTGAATGTATCAGAGGCTGCGTTGAAGGGTTTTGAAACCAGGCTTAAAAGCATTAGTACGTCAAGTATAGACGGTGGCGTCAAAAAGGGAATTGACGATATTATTGCGGCTGTAAACAACTTCAAGGCATCAGGCAACGGAGGTGATGGTCTTCGTGACATGCTGAGCGGCGCTATCAAGTTGTCGGAGAATCTTGCTAACGAAATTGGAAAAGTGAGAGGCGAGATCCTGTCCATGAAGGGTGGAGCCGAATTTGGAAGAGTGTTCAATAACAGTGCCACTACATGGCTGCGAGAGTTACAGTCGTCCGGCATTGTTATTGAGGGGTTGATGAAGAATATTGCTAAGGGAGACGTTTCTCCTATCAGCCAAGATGCTACAGAAAATGCGCTGAAGAGGATCATGCAGATCAGTTCGGCCGTAGAGCAGCTGCATGCAGAAATAAGCAAGCCAGGATTCATCAGCCAGACATCTGTCACTCTTCCTGTAATCCCGGTCTTTGAGGTCGACAAACTGAACAAGGACGCCTTGAAGGGACTCGAGGCGGAATTGAGTAAGCTGACAGTCTCTCAGACTGCCATGGAGTCTATTTATAACCAGATCAAGGAGCATCATTTCGACCTCAGCAACGTATCTCTTGACACTTCAAGGCTCAGTATTTCCGATTTGAAGTCCGTTGTAACCGACCTTGAGCAGGTTCGCACCTCTCTCCAGCAGATTATGCATGGAGCAGGTCAGGACTTCTATAAACGAGTTGGCCAGGACGTGCTCCCCAAGGACTTCGGCTCTACTCAGGTTGAGGTGGAGAAGATGGTCCAGATGATCAGATCTGAGCTTGAGAAGATCGTCGTTAATATCCGCGAGGCTCACATCATGCCTGAGGCTATTCAGATGATTGAGAATGAGCTGAAGAAGGTGCAGCTCACGCTGGAGAATGTGAAGGTCGGAAGTGTCGATGCGAGCGGAGCTACGGTTAATGGAGCTTTGAACGCAGGAGCGCAAAAAACACAGGATGTTGTAGGTCTTAATCCGGAACAGATAAATTCCATCGTTGGAAGCATTGATAAGATGCACTCTTCTATTGCATGCATCTCTAAGCTGCTCGGCCCGATTGCGAATGACCATATAGACAACATCCAGACTAAGATGCTCGCGCTTGCACCTGCAACGCAGAAGGTCAAGGATGCAATAGTAGACATGAAGACAGCTCTTGATAGCGCTGTTGTTGCACCGGCCCTCGCTAAACAGATTACTGATGCTGCTGGCAGGATGTCAAGCACTGGCTACATCAAGGAAATAGTCAAGGGAATCGGCGAACAGGGCGATGTGTTCAAGTGGGATGCTACTGCCACGCAAATGAAGGCTGGACTGGAGCGAGTGCTTCCTCTCGTAGAAAGATACAGGACTGTATTTGACGAGTTCCTTAATAAGTACTCAGAGGTTAAGCTTTCTCCAGACAATGCAGGTTCTACCGCATTTGCGAATATGGTTTCTCAGATCGAGAAGCACATGGATAGACTTCAACAGATATACTCTGATGGAGAGAAGGCTCTTGATCACTTTGTAAAAAAGCAAAACGAGGCTGGAAAGGAGAGCGCAAGTGCTGCACTTACTGGTACAAAGGGAGGTTTCGAAAAGTTTATAACAGACTGCGAGAAGCTGACACAGATTCTTCCAGTGTTCGATACTTTCGTTGACAAAGCAAAGCAGCTTGATAAGTACAAGAACTCAATTGAAGGAGGCATCGATATCAGCAAGAATACAGCTGGCCTTAATCCTGAGCAACTTGATAGGATTCTTGCTATTCTTACCGAGATTAAGGATGTGATTGCTAATATCAACCTTGGAAATGTAGGCAAGATTGGTATTGGCAGCGTAGAAGGTCTTGATTCGTTTGTTGCTTCTCTTCAGAATGTCGCCAACCAGGTGGCAGAGTCTGTTGTTAAGATTAACGAGGCTATCGAGAATATAGGCAAGAGCAAAGGAGGCGGAAAAAAGAAGGTTGCACAAGAGGTCGAGGATGAACTTGCTGGATTGCCAGCTGTAATTCAGAAGACAACCACCGAAATCGGTGGAGTGGATTACAATATCTTTGCGAATTTCTTTGCTTCGCTTAAGGAACAGGCGTCGAAGCTTGGTGGCGAGTTTAGGAATGCGTTCTCTGGGTCAACTTCTTGGTTTGAAGGAATCTTCAATGAGCGAGACGGTCAGAAGTTCCTGTTCGCAATGAACGAGGTGATGATCAAACTTGGAGATTTGCGTCAGAAGAGCAATCTTGGCTTGTTCGAAGGTCCAGAGGTAAACGCAGCCATCGATCAGCTCAAGAAGTTGTGGGATACCATGAATGGCATCCTTGTGGCTTCAGAGAGACTTGGCACGACTCACATGATGCGTGAGTTCCTGCAGAACCCGATGGAGTATCGCACTGAGATACAGAACGTCAATGCGCTGCTCGGGTCACAGAGAAATCAGAATGCCGCTGACGCACAGCTCGAACAGGAACGACAGCGCATCGATGAAGGTTATCAGAAGCTGCTTGACACTGTAAGACGTAACGAGAACGAGCTTCGTTCCGCTATGGAGAAGAACGGTACAGCCACCGAACTGAAAGCTGTGCTTGAGCGTTATGTAGCTTATCGTAAGGAGGTCGAGCAGTCCGTTAACGACACTGTTAAGAAGAATGAGCTGCTTGCCAACAGCACGGCCAAACTTGCCGATTTGCAGAACCAGCGGCGAATGGCTGTAAACTGGGATACTGCAGACAAGAATGCAACAACTGCCGCAGACAATCTTGCCGCTGCCGTAAAGAGAGCGGACGACAGAATTACCAGCGTACGAAAGGGAATCGAGACTGCGCTTGATGTGTTTTCTAATGCCATGCCTCGCGTATCAGGAAAGTTCGAGGTTCAAATTGACACAACGAGGCCGCTTGAGATGCTCACGCAACTCGAGGTTAAGCTTAACGATATAAGGCAGCTCACAGGTAAAGAGTTTGTCCTCGCTGTCGATACCGCAAGGATTGACGGAACGTTTAAGATGCTGTCTGAGGCATACAGACTGTTCCATCAGGAAAGCGGAAATGCATACGAGCAGGCAAAGAAGCTTAATGCAGATCATCTTGCTGTAGAGCGAACAAAGAGAGAAGACCAAAGGCAGCGTATAATCGACGAGAGACGCGAGGAAAGGCTTAAGCGCCGTATAGAAAAGGAAAATGCAGCCAACGAAAAGGCTTTCCAGGACGAGCGAGCACGTCAGGAGAAGCTGATGAAGATGCGCCAGGAAGCCGAGGATCAGGAGCGTGCAGCCCAGATGAAGAGGGCAGAGGCTTCGACCGCTGCATACAACAAGCAGTGGAGGGCCGAAGAGGAGGCAGCAAGGAAACGCGTAAGCAGTATTCGCGACGGTGTTAGCAATCTGATGCACAACCTCATTTACGCAGAACCTCAGAAGGCTGGAAATTTTTCCGTGCCAGTAGACATCAAGGAGGCTAAAGCAATGTTGCTTTCCTTGAGAGACATCTTGGATGATATAATGCGCCTTTCCGGTCGTGAGCTTGTCATTGCCGTAAACAAGGCTGAGATTGACGGAACCTTAGGGAAGCTTCAGGAGGCACAAAGGCTTTTTGAGGAAGAAAAGGTAAAGGCGAAGGGTTACGCCAAGGAGATTGAGGCTTCGGACAAAAAGCAAAAAGCCGATGCTAAGGCGAAGCAGGATAACCAGGAGAAGCTTAACAAACTCATCTCCCAGACCGAGCAGCGCGTCAAGGAGCTGAACAATATTCGCGACAATCGAGTTGCCAACAACAAGGAGGTCACGAATCTTGAGCAGCAGATTGCCTTGTATGAACGTATCTTGAAGTATGCAAGAGAGATTCTCGCTACAGGAAACTCTGCAAGAATTGCTCAGGTTGTCGAGGGTGCGCAAGGCCTGCTTCAGGGAATGAGGGTTCGCGTGTCGAATGCTTCGAGGGATGACGCCACCTTGATTGCCGAGAAGGCGAAGAATGCCTGGTACAATGCCGCAGACGCACAGAAGGCGTTTGACAGCCAGACTCTTCAGACATTGAAGAGTATCACGTCGCTCGACCAGCAGATGTCGATGCTGGCGATGAATATCCAGAATGCTTTCTCTATCATCGGTCTTCAGCAGTTTGCCAACAAGATTATTGAGATAGGTGGTGAGCTTGAGCGTCAGCAGCTCGCAATGGGCTCCATCTTCCAGGATCAGAGAAAAGCTGATTCTATCTATAGGCAGGTAGCTGACCTCTCGATGAAGTCTCCTTTCGACGTACAGGACTTGGTGAAGAACACCAAGCAGCTGTCTGCGTTCGGTATCGAGTACGAAGAGCTCTATGACACAACCAAGCGACTGTCTGATATCGCTGCCGGTGTAGGCGTAGAGTTTGGACGTATCGCATACGAGTATGGCCAGATGGAGTCGATGGGCTATCTTGATGCACGTCACTTGAGGATGTTCTCTATGTCAGGCATTCCTCTTCTTCAGAAGTTGCAGGAGTACTATAGCCAGCTCAAGGATCAGGAGGTTGGCGTTGAGGAGATCCGTAAGATGATCTTCAAGAAGCAGATCGATGCTGAGACTGTCAAGAGCATTCTTCGCGACATGACCAACGAAGGCGGTGCTTTCTACAACATGCAGGAAGTCATGGCCGAGTCCCTTGCGTCTAAGTGGCGCAACTATGCGAATGCGCAGAACCTGATGTATGGCGAGATTGCCCAAGGTGCTGCTGGCGAATGGCTGAAAGACGTTGCTGAGGTTCTGACTAACATGACTGAGCATTGGCAGGATGTAGCTAGAGGCATTGCAGTATTCACGGCGGCAATTGGACTCGCTAAGATAGGAACTGCTGGTTATGCGGCAAGTCAGCAGCTTGCTGCAAAGGCTGCAGAGAAGTCTCTCCTTGTAGAACAAGGCTACGCAGTTACTGCTGCTGAGGAACTTATTGCGAAGAACGCTCTCACTGCTGCAGACTACAACAGGCTTGCTGCATCCAACGCACTTTCTCGTTCGCAACTTGTTGCTGCTGTAGCGACATCTAACCTTTCTGCTGCTGAGAAGGCGGCTATCCTAACCAAGATGGGGCTCACAGAGGCAGATGTTGCTTATATAGTAAGTACAGATGGAGCTACAGCTGCAACAGTAAGACTGCAATACGCACTCATGAGCGTTGGCAAATGGTTGTCTGCTAACGTATGGATGGTTGCTGCTGTTGCTGTAGCTGCTGTTGGTACGGCTATTTGGAACACGTACACTGAAGCTCACAAGCTTGACAACGAGCTTGAAGAGATTCACGACAAGATGATGAATAGCTACTCTGCAGAAGCAAATGAAATAGACAGGCTTTGTAATAAGCTTCATGATGAGACGTTGTCACAAGAGGAACTTGATCGCGTTAAGGATACAATATTCTCTAAGTACGGGCAGTATCTTGGCAATCTGAACAAGGAGGCTGCGTCATACGACGAGGTAGCTGCTGCTGCGACCAGGGCAAAGGACGCCATCATGGCAAAGCTCCGTATGCAGATGCAGGACGATCAGATCTCTGCCGTAAACAGCAATTACGATGAAAGGATCAAATCTGCAAGAGAGGGTACAAAATCTCGTCTAAAGAGTGAGCTTAAGAGAATTGGGTATTCAACGCTCGACGAAGACGTCATTTCTGTAATGACAAGTCTCGAAGACATGGTTATTCAGCGTCTGAGTAAGTCTGATATAGAAAATAGGATTCGCCAGATGCTTGGAAATGACAAGTTTAACTTGTCTAACCTTACAATAGGAAGCGCATCAAGCATCTTGAATCCAAAGTTCGGATTTGACGTATTGAATGATTTGTACGGAGAGAAATATGCTAAAATACAGAAAATAAACAATAGCATTGGTCATCTTCCATACCAAGAAGTTGTTGACACGATAAAAAAGGCTTGGCAGAAATATATCGACGAGGCCGCTAATGAATCTTCAAGGAAGAGGATAAAGGCCATGATGAATGCCAGTATTGCACGTGTTCTTGGAGGTGATAAAGGCAAGAAGTACAGATCGAAAGACCTTGGTGGAAATGTTATTTTTGAACTGCAAGGATTCGACCTTGATGGTGAGGAAGTAAAGAAATATCTCGATGAGCAGGAATCGCTGCAAAAGGATCTCGAAAACGGTTGGAAGAACGAGGCAGATATTTTTGAGTCTGGAGGATCAAATATCTGGAGCGAGCTAAAAACTCACGAAGGAGAAGGTGCGACCGAATACTTCAAGAGGCTTGCTGAGTCGAGGAAGAAAGCCAAGGAAGAGCTTGAAGCAGACAGGAAGTCTGTCGCCGCAATGGAGGGCAATGAAATCTCTACTGGCGCTGACATCGTAAAGGCCATTGAGGAGAATGAGAAGAAGGTCGAACTGATAGACTTTTACGAAAGCGCAATTGGGCGTAACTTCGACGATCTCCTTAAGGGAAGCAATAGCACATCGAGCAGCAAAGAGGAGAACAAGGAGCTCAAGGAGGAGCGCGAAAAACTTACGAACCTCAAGAAGCTCTACGATGAGTACAACAAGGTTCTTGCTACAAGCAACAGCGAGCAGGAAGCTATCGACCGCTTCACGAAGGGAGAGGCAGGCGATCGTTTCCAGAGGGCTTTCGGTGACCTTGATGTAACCGATCTTTCAAAATTCAGGAAGAATTTCCTTGGCAAGATTATATCAGAGTATAATAGGATCAAGGACGACCCAAAGCTTAAGGAAGTTGCAAGCCAGTATTCGGACCTTATCTCTCAGTTTGACAACGATCAGACGTCTAAGGACGTAACGAAGAGCATCGATGCTTTCAAACGTTCATTTGAGGAGGAACTCGAAAGTTGGGATTTCTTCAAGTCGCTCGTTGAGGATGGCATGGATCGTCAGAAGGCGTACGACTTGTCTCTTGGCAAACTGAAACTTAGCTTTGAAGATTTCGAGTTCGACGAGGAGATGGGCAACAAGCTCAAGAGCGGAGCAATGGAGCTCTCTGAGTATCTTGAGGCATACCTCAAGTCGCTCGTTCCTTCGAAGATCTATGAAGGCAAGAAAGAAGGCGTTCTTTGGCTGCTTGGAATGAGCAAGGAGAGTATTGCAGAGATGCTACCTGCGGGTAAGGACTCTGCGTATGTTGCAAAGATCGTCACTGTCATCGAAGCGCTCAATAAGGCTAGGAAAGAAGCAAAGAATGAGTCCGACAAGTTGTTCTTTGATGTATACAAGCAGTTTAAGACAGTCACTCAAATCTTGGGAGACATCACAGAAGATGCCAAGAAGAAGATCGATGCAATAGATGCATCAGAGGCCTCTCCTGAAGAAAAGGAAAGGCTAAGGAATGCTGTAAGGGCTAAAGAGAACTGGGATTTGCTTGAAAAGGGTGATCAGTTCTATAAGTTCTTCAACGCGGCTCTTTCTCTTACGAAAAAAGAAGCTGAATCGTTTGCTGTTGAGCTGAAGAATTCTCTTAACGCAGAACTTAGAACCGGTGTTATTGACGCAGATGAGTATGCCAAAAAGATTGAGGAGATCAATGCAGCGCTGAATAATATCAAAAACGGCAAATCAAATATAGTTGCTTACTTGTCTGGAGGGACCAGCGGTTTGATAGACAACAAAAAGAGCAGGGCGTCTGCGAAATATAAGGCCGCAACAAGAGATATTCAAGATGCAGAGGAAGCACTTAGGGCTGCAACGGAAAGCGGATCAGAGAGCGAAATGAAAGCTGCTAAATCTGCACTTGCATCTGCTCAAGGACAACAAGCGGCTGCGGAAGGCTCGATGGCGGCTGCGGAAGGCTTTGGCAGCACGCTGGCCATAGTGGACTTGATTGTTCATGGAATCAATAATCTCATCCAAGGCTTAAAGGCCGCAATGGAAAATATTGATGAAATGAATGATGCACTCGGGAATGACTACAACGAAAATAGCACTGGTCGTACATTTCTCGACGCGTTCTCCCAAGCTTCCGGCCAGGCAACAAGTGCGTTTGACTCTTTCAAAAACGGAGATATCGGAGGAATGATATCTGGCGTTGTTGGATCATTTACAAAGTGGGTTACAGTATTTGCTCAACATAACGATGCGGAGCTACAAGAGTATATCGACAGGTCTAAGGAAAGAGTGGACGACCTAAAGGAATCATTGGATAGGGCGAAACAGTCTTTTAAAGGCTTTGGATATGATGGAACTGCTGCTCTTGAGAGAATCAATAGTTCGTATGCTCAGCTATCAAGGCAGACTAATGCAAACCACGGTTCAATGACCGATACCGAAGAGTTGATCAACGATCAGCTTACTGGGCAATCAGATATAGTCGACTCTCTTATAGAAGAGAGGGATAAGCTTATAGAAAGATATCAAAGATATTTGGAAAAAGCTGGGGCTAATCCATCTACGTCGGACTGGGTAAAAAACTTGTTCGGAGTTGAGGGAGAGTCGATAGTAGGAGGACTTGCCGGAGGGTGGATAGGAGCAGCAATCGGCAATACGATAGACTTATATGGGAAACTTTCTGCCGTATTCGGTCAATATGAAAAGAAGGCGAGAAACACTGAGGATGATATCTGGAGAGTGGTTGAAGCTCTTAACGCTCTTAATGCAGTTGGAATTGACTCTGGTTCCTTTAGTACGGCAACAGATCTCGGGAAGGTCTACATGACTCAATATGAGAATCTAGTACTTCAGAGGATGGAGATTGAGTCTCAGTTGGCTAATGAGGAAGAGAAGAAGAACACTGACGACAGTGCAGTAGAGGAGTATAAGAACCAGATAAACGAACTGAACGACGAAATAAGGGACTTCGTCGAAAACATGTACAAGGATATCTATGGTCTTGACTTAAGCACTTGGGCGTCTGAAATCGGAGATGCTCTTACAGAAGCATTCGCAGAAGGAGAAGATGCAGTAGCTGCATTCGATAAGACTGTGGACGATTTGCTCAGAAACGTTGCCAAGCGAATTATATCACAATTCGTACAAGTAAAATATATCACTCCTCTTATGGAGGAAATCTTCGGTAAGGACGGAGAAGGTGGTATAGCTTCACTTGCGAACCCGGAAGAATCAATCCAGCTTATCGTAGCTAGATTAGCGGAATGGAACAAGCAGGTAGGGAGCAGCATTACGAATGATGTAGATGCTATACTCAGTGGGCTTGAAGCTAACGGAGTTCCGATTAAGGTAGATGCAGATACATCATCTGTCTTTGATGGCATAAAAGATGACTTGAAATCTGCATTACTCGATTCGGAGAAGACTATCGAAGATATGATGAAGTCGATCAGCGAAAAAATCGCTGAGGGAATGATTGATAGCATTCTTGACTCTGAAGGCATCAACGATAAACTTGACGACTGGAAGGAGCGAATGGATGCCCTCATGAAAAAGAGGACTTCAATGAGCGAGGATGAGTTCCTGAGAGAGATTGAAAAGATGAAGGCCGAATATCAAGAAATCATCGAGGAGTCGAAGGACGCCGGTGACCATGTGTTGAAGGTTCTTGGCTTGCTTGACGAAATCAATGTTGAGAAGATAACAGGCATGTCATTCGATTCTATCTCCGACGACTTCAAGTCGGCTTTGATGGATATGACGTCTGGTGTAGAGGACTTCACTAAGAATATGAAGAATATGATTGGTGAGGCTATTACACAGAAGATGCTCGATACTCTCGGTTACAACTCAAGGTTGGAAGAGTGGCTAACTAAGGTGGCTAACATGGTTAGTGAGAGTCCAACAGGAGAGCTTTCAAAGTCGCAGCTTGACGATCTTGAAGCAGAATTGAACCGGATCTCGGACGATGCGGGAAATGATATTCAGAATGTTCTGCTTGGCCTCGGTATTGGTGTCGAGGAACTTGCCGACAAGATTAGAGAGGATTTTACTGGATCTACGTTCGACTCCATGCGTGATAACTTCCATTCAATGCTGATGGATATGGACAAGGGCCTCAATGACTTCATGGACGACTTGAACGAGAAGTTCATGGATTCTGCTCTTACCCAATGGATGGAGAACTCGGGATTCAACGAAGAACTTAAGGCATGGCAGGACGCTTGGGCACAGATGTCAAAGAGCGATGGAGGCCTTAATTCAGACGAGATCGCCTATCTTCGCAGCGAGTACGAGCGACTCATTGCGGAGGCTATGGCTAAGAGAGATGAACTCGGCGAGATGACTGACTACAACAAGCAGAAAACAAGCTCGATGACATCTGGCATTAAGTCGATCACAGAGGAAACCGCCAACATCATCGCTGCTTACGTGAATGGCATCCGTCAAGACACATCTGTAACGAGGGACATTCTTGAGCAGTTTGCAAGCTCGTTTAATCTGAATAATGTAGCTGCTTCAAGCCAACTTGCACAGTTACAGCAACAGACTGAGTATCTTAGGCAGATAAACGAGGCAAGCGAATCAATGCGAGAAGGAATAGATTCGATGAACGGATATATGAGAGGAATTGCAACTGGAAGTTATTCTGTAAGAGTTAAGTAAAAAACAAATTGAAGGGGCGAGAAACACAAGCTCGCCCCTTATATAAAACGAATATTATGAAAGATATTGAATTAAGCAAAACGCTTCATAGCGAAGCTTTAAGTCTTGGTCTGTGCGATAAATGGTCAAACGAATGGAAGGATGAAGACTCAAAGCAAGCCTTATGTGACAAGTTCAAAAAGGGGTTTGATTTTATCGTTAAGAATAATTGGCCAACTCCAGAATTTATAGATGAAAATTTCGACAAGGATTTTCAACATCGCAATTTGATTTACACAAATGATGAGATCAATGAGGATTTTTGCGAAAATGGTATATATATCCTAAATGGTCGTTGCGCCGGTAGCATGCACTTTGGCTGGTATAATGCATGTACATTGCATATACGTCATGATTCTGTTATTGATATATGCGCTGATGGGAGCAGTGTTGTGTTTGTCCGTGTATACGACAATGCAAAAGTATATATCAAGCAACAAGACAACGCAAGAGCATTCGTTAAGACGTTTGGGAACAATTGCTCTGTAAAAATCTCAGGAAATGTTAAAATAAGAAAGGCGTAAAACTACGCCTTTCTTTATTGAATCGACACATAATCTCCAGCAGACATGCATGAAGGAAGATTGGAGCCCTCTACTATAAGATTCGGATAATCGTCTATTTTATTATATAGTTTAATTGTTGCTTCGTATTTGCGATCTGCGTTATATTTTTCGTAGAACGATAGCTTATTCCCAGACAGTGTATAATAGAATGTTTCGTTATCGTCTATCTTGCCGTTATTTGTCTTGTATGCAGTGAACATCTCTCTTCCGAATGCAATAGTGTAAGATCTGCTCTTTGACCCATCAACCATTACGAATGAGTTGTATTTAACTAGCTCGGATACAGTTGGGCTTCTGTATTCAATTGCGTCTTCACCCTTACTACATGATGATAGTACAATTGCTGAGATTACAAACGACAGGAGTAAGTGTAAAATCTTTTTCATTGTAAAATAAAATTAAAAACGTTTTCGATTTGAATGTGGCATGCCTGCGTGGAGAACTACATAACCTCCTTCTGCTTCTCTGCTAAAACAAGCGTTGTACTGCTTGTTGATAAGGTCATACGAGCTTTTAATGTGTATAGGCTCTGTCCTTCCGAGAAGATCGCCTCCTTTGGTCTTTCTGTGCGGATTTGTTCCTGCTTTACGTTCCCTTCTTGCAGGAGATCCGTCTTTTTTAATAACTCCGAGTCTGACTTGCTGTGTTACTCGATCTATCTCTGCATTGACTTTTTTCCTAAGTTTTACACACTGTTCAAGTTCAAGACAATAGATGTCTTCCCATTTAGCGTATGTATCAAGTGCAGCCCTTGTCATCTTGAGTCGGTTTATCAAGCTGTTGTGCTCGTAATTTGAATGTCTGATGGCGGAACCAAGTGACATGTATACCTGATGACATATCGGGCATTTTATTTTTATATTTATAGTAAGTATTCGAGATTCCAGCGGCTTCTCTTTCCAGTAGTCGTTCTCCATAGGTTTTGCTTTCGTTAGTCGCTGCAAATATACGGAAAAGTGTAGAAAAACAGCCAAAAAATTGTTGGAAAAATGCAAATCTGCATAAATATTACAGAAATAGTATTTAATAATTTGGATAATGAATAAAAATGCAGTATCTTTGCACCGGAATCGAAGGAGAAGAAGAGAAAATACATGTTAAATATGATTGGATCTGGAAAGAATGGACTACGCAAAAAGCATCATTGTTTCTATTGTAACTGGGGTCGTTGCATATCTTAAACCGATTGACGGAGAGATATTCAGCCTTGCACTCGTTTTTGTTTTGAATTTCTTCGTTGGCATGTTCGCGGACTTCATTGTCAACAACGAGGGGTTCAAGTTTCGCAAGGCCTGGAGGTGTATCGTTGAAATGACTGTGTTCTTCGTGCTTGTTACTTCTATCTACATATTTGGCAAGTTCAAGGGCAGACCTGACGGAGCACTGCAATGTGTAAGTTTCGTTACATACACTGTAAGCTATTTCTATTCTGTCAACTGCCTGAGAAACTTGAGGGTGATGTTCAAGAATCAACATACGGCATACATGGTATTTTCATTCCTATATCACGTAGTGTCGCTTGAGATGGTGAAGAAGATTCCGTTCCTTGCGGATTTCATAAAGAGCAATTACAAAGAATCAGATAACACATCAGAAGCATGAAACTCGGAAAGTATTTCACCCTGGAGGAGATGATTGCCAGCGATACCGCTAAGGCAAGAAAGATTGACAACACTCCAGACAGCACTCAGATCGCACATCTGAAGATGCTCGTTGAGAACGTGCTTGACCCTCTTCGCGAAGCATGGGGCAAGCCGCTGCATGTAAACAGCGGATATCGCTGCCCAGACCTCAACAGGGCCATTGGAGGCGCTAAGACATCGGATCACATGTACGGGAACGCTGCCGACATCACGACCATCCATTCTAACCGTTCTGAACGAATCAGGATGAACAGGCAGCTGTTCGACCTATGCGAGAAGATGAACATTCCGTTCAAGCAGCTGATTGACGAGAGCGGATACACATGGGTTCACATAAGCTTCTCTCCTTATTCGCTCAAGCACGAAGTAAAGCATCTGTAACATGAAGAAGGACGATCCATATTGCTGGGAGGAACATCCGATCAGAGAATCCATAAAGGACGCAGTGTACGTGTTCCTGTTGTCGATACTGTTCGTGTTCTCTGTCGTAGGGCTTGCGATTCTCCTGTCTGGATGCAGCGCGAGCAGGCATGTAAGCGACACAGATGACACTCACACGCAGATGCACTATGAGGCAGCAGAGGTCACCTCATGGGAGCGTAAGGATAACGTAACTGCATATCTTCGCAAGAACGACTCCCTGATGCACCAGTACAAGATACACGTTGTCTGGTACGACACGAATCTACCGAAAGATTCTGCCACAGGTATGCATCCCATTGCGGCTACGGCAGACATTGGAGGTGAGATATCTGTCACGAGCGAAGAGGAGTCCTCATCAGAAACACATGCTGAGAGTGCGGGATGCGAGGTGAAAGAGGAGGTTGCCGAAGAGGATGACGAGACGCACTCTGAGAGCAACTCCGACATGGGTATTGGAGGATTCTCAGATACTGTGCTGGGGCTCGGCTATCTTGCTACGGTAATTCTGCTCTTCCTCGTGTTCCTGAATTGCATTTTTAACAAGAAGAACAAAATTGACTGATATGGCCAACGAAGATTCAAGACCACCATACGACAATGAATGGGAGGAAGATCCTCCGCAGGAAGTGGAAGAGCCTTCCGTGAACACACCGAGCATCACAGAGGGACACTTCAGTGACCTGCTTATAGATGGTAACGTGTGGCTGTCAAGCCTTGGAGGTGCTCTTATCAACGACCAGCCTCTTCCTACGTTCGAGTCGAAGCAGCTGCCTGAACACACCTGGATAGAGGAGCCTGGCGTCGAGATTCAGTCAACAAGCGGCATGCTGAACGCGACGGAGATTACACTCAGCATCAGTATAGCTGCAGAGGGGAAGGGCGCGGTTGCAGCATACACTAACTTCGTGAATATGCTTGTTGGAAGTTTCCATATGTTCTATTTCCCATCTATTGAGCAGACGTGGGGAAGCCTTCTGTTCTCACGAACGGCCAATCCTCAGTTCGGAGAAGGTGCCGGATTCACATTCGTGAACTTCGACCTTACGATGAGGATGACTGTACCATCGGTTACTAACGGCAAAAGATAATTACTATACATGGCAAAGGGAGTTTATGGTTTTGCGGGATTCGAAGGAGCTACGGAGATCGTATTCACCGATGAGTGGATGGGCGACAGCTCAATCACTGTGACGTGGGAAGATGCCTACAGCCACAATGACGTTCCTGCTACTATCGAATATGGAGGAGATGTATTTACAAGACGTGTTCCTCCGACCATCAAGCAGCAGGGCAAGGAGGGCCATGCTGTCAATTCCTTTGTGACAACCGCAAAGTATTATTCCGTAAGAGACGAACTGGCAAGAGTCAGGTTTCTTGATGTAGTACCTGCGGATAACGGTGCTGTGTTCTCTTCTATGCCAGACTTTACGTTCTGGGCGACGAAAGCTTCTACACTCCTTGAAAGGATTGCAGCAAATCTTTCAAGAGCAGGAGTTTCTGGATGGACGTTCTCTGGAGGAGATGAGAATCTCGGAGGTGGAGGTCAGCTCGTAAGCGTAAGCAACATCTCCTGCTGGGATGCGCTCGGACTGATTCAAAGTCAGTTCGGGCTTAACTTCTTTATATCTGGAAGGAGCGTATCTGTAGGAAGCAGCTCTGGAGGAGAAGCACCTGACCTCAATTACGGAAAGGGCAATGGCCTGTACTGGATAGAGAACGGCTATGACGACTCGCAGTATTTCGTGACAAGGCTATATGCATACGGCAACAAGACGAACATGCCGTTGCATTACTACATGAACATGGCCATCGAATGCATCATCACCGCAAGCGGATGGTCGTTTGATTTCGGAACAATACTCAGCTCTCCTGACGATCTTGACGTTCCAGAGGAGCCAGTAAAGCCTGATCCTCCAACACACGAGTGGATGCCTGACGACCCGGAATATATCGCATGGGAAGAGTATCATGCGGCGATGAAGGAGTATGAGGAGAAGATGGCTAAGATTGAGCCTATTGTAACTGCTCTTGAAGAGGTTGGCATATCGCAGGCCGATATCGCTAACTTCAGGAACTTCCTTGGCTATGTAGGCTCAATGAAGTGCTGGACTCCGTCCGAGCAGATCATGCCACAGCACATCCCTAACTTTCACAACAGAGAGCATTACGGAACATTCAAGATAGGTCCAGACAGGGACCATGCAGAGAGGGTTCACGTCTTCTACAGCAACGAAAAGTGCTTTATCTTCGGAGGAGGAAGCGGAAATGTTTTTGGAGTCAACAAGAGCACATGGCCTCACACCGAGGGGCAGAAGTTCCCTAACAATATGAACGTGACGAGGCTGATGCTCCCAGGATTCTGGACAGAGAATCCGAATCCATACGTAGAGATAGGCGGAGGAACAAACGGAGAAATCGTAGAGGAAGCCGTCGTGTTTGATGGAAGCAACGATTTGCCTGACATCTATCCAAGCATCAAGTATCTTCGAGGCGCAGATAACTCAAGGCTCGACATCACTCTCGGTGCAAGCGGATTTGACGACTCTGCTGACGGTGAATATGGGGAGGGAGCAACTATTCCCAACTTCACCATCCTTATTCCAGACATCGGATTCGACATCACCGACTATGTTGAGAGCACTCCGACGATTACCTTGAATACAGGCATGTGCGCAGGGCGTTCGTTCGAGATACTTGACTGCCAGCCAAGTACGGCTGGCGATAAGCCTTGCTACGCGCTGACTTGCAAGAGAGTGAGCGACAATGACCTCTATTTCCCGAACGCGGCATTCCCTGTCGGTGCTGGCCAGGATTACGTGCTGACCGGCATCTTCATGCCTGACGAGTACATCGTAGCAGCGTCGAAGGAGCTTGAGAGGCAGGCTCTGCTGTATCTTCAGAAGGTCAACAAGATGTCGAAGAAGGTTTCGATGGAGGTTGATCCGCTTCATTCGAGCAAGATGATGGGCGTAAGGGCAGGCATGACCATGAAGAGAATGTACATCGACAGCATTACGATGACGTTCCGTGGAGATGCGCTACCACAATGCGACATATCTCTCACCGAGGAGAAGACAGAGAGCACATTGCAGAGGAAACTCAACTCGAGCAGCGGGCTGTCAACAGGAAATTACGTAGAGGGATTCATGACTTATGGAACGGTCGCTCCTTCACTCCTTCCTGTAAACTACACAGGCAACGGCCAGTATATCAGCCGTGTCAGCAACGACGTTGCAAGAGGCCACATCACCTTCAGCTCCGGAGTAACGCTCAATGGACAGTCGTACCTTGGGGACAAGGGATTGAAGAGCAGGAACTACTCTCAGCAGAGTGGCATCGGCATCTACAAAGACCCTAATTCGGGCTTATGGTACATCAATACGGACATGCTCAATGTCCGCTATAAGGCAACATTTACCGAGGTAGAGATTCAGAAGGTCAGCCATATTGGTGGTCAGATCATGCTGAGTGCTGCCAATGGAGTTATCGACCACGTTGCTGGAGATATTATCTATTTCAAGGCAGAAGACTCTGACGGAAGGCTTGTAGACAATCTGTGGCAGCGAGGTGATATCGTGTACTGCCAGACAGGCAACCTGAAGAAAGACCCTGTTACCGGCAAGACATCGAACAGGGCATACAAGTTCGTCGTCGACGCAGTTATAGAGAGCGGCGAAGCAGGTTATCAGTCTGGGTACAACGCCATTCGCATAAACAAGGGTGCTACGAAGGACAAGATACTTGCTCCGCTTGACAAGCTTCTTGCCATGAATCCAGAGAACGATTTCGACATGATTGCTGCATGCGATCCTGCTGCTGGCGATGACGTAGTCCAGTGCGGCAACACACTCGGTTTGCCAGGACGAACAACCATCATCGTTATCGCCGGTGCTGGTGGAGGTGCTCCGTACATATACATGTGGAAGAACGTCGTCACCTACGAGATGACGAAGCCGTTCATCAAATTGGATGACGAGCCTGAATTGTGGGTCAAGTCGCTTACCATCGGAGCAACTGATGTTGGTGATGCCATGTCGAAGAACTTTGACATCTACACACTCGATGTCGACGCTCCGGTCAAGGAAGGTTCTGATGAGTCCGCAGACATCGTTGACAGATATGTAAGCCCAGTTGCTCTCGGTACTGAAGGATGGCCTGATGTTGAGGAGTCATGGACTGAAGATAGCTATCCAATCCATTCTGAGCCAGGAGATGTTGCAGTAACAAAAGACGGAGTCTACTACAGGTTCCAGTATGATGCAAAGATTGGCTACGGATGGTTCATTATCGCTGATGTCTATCTTGTGCAGGCTCTATCCAAGGCGAATGACTCTCTTGACACTCTCGAGGACATGGCAAGCGACGATGTCATCACTCGTCAGGAGATGAGCACGATGTGGGACAAGTGGGTTCAGATACAGACAGAGTACTCGGCCATACTCATTGAGGCAACCAATCCAAGGCAGAGCGGCAATCTCGACATCAACAGCGCATGTGATGACCTGACTCAGGTATACGGAGCTGTATACTGGTGGATGGTGAATCAGTTCGGACTACCAAGCAACACGACGACAAAGCCGGAGAACTTCGGTACTTATGTCCTCATAGGCCAGTATTACTACCTGCGTCAGAGCAGCAAGTATAATCCTATGTACGGACAGGATGGTGGAGCCGTGAGATTCGAGGCCGGGAACAAGACCTTCTACGAGATCATGAGGCTGTACTACCTCTGCTACTGCGATCTCAGGAAGCTGCTTACCGCATACTCCATCGACTTCATGGGACACGTTGAGCTAGGAAACCTTGATGAGCAGCTACAGGCTCAGATCGAGAACATGTACAACGAGTTCATGCAGATGGGTGATATAAGGGCATCTCTGCTTAAGGTCGAGAGCGATTACGCTGCTTTGTCTACTTGGGCGCACGATGAGTTCGATAAAGTATATGGTAGCGGTTTCGTTTCAAGGTCTGATTTTGCATCGGTGTTCTCTGAGGTATGGGATGAAAACGGCAATGCTATTGCTAAGGCGACGTTGTCAACGTTTATCTTCGATGCAGTTGATGCAAACGGATACGGCTTCCTGAAAAGCGGAATCAGGCTTAAGGCAGATCAGATTGACATTGAGGGCTATACTACGTTCAAGGCGGCAATCTACGATTGGATCAACTCCGCTTCATATGGCATAAACAAAGCCATCAAAGAACTCGACAATCAGCTCAATGGCGAAGGAGGAATCGGAGATCAGATCGACAATCTCGATGAACAGCTCAATGGCGAGGATGGCCTCGATAACCAGATCAATGGCGAAGGAGGTCTAAACGACGAACTGAAGGCTCTTAAGGAAGCTCTTGACGAGTACCAGAAGACGGGCGAGCTTCTAGAAATTCTAAAAGTGTTCGTACTCCAGACGTTCATGGGGATTGATAAATACAATGAAGCAATCGCTGTCGAAGGCATGACGCTTGAGAAGCTTTGGAAGAGCATCTCTGATGGCGAATCGACGATTCTCGGTGGATTCATAAAGACAAACCTCCTTGCTGTAGATGAGATTCTCGGAAAGGATGCCACGTTCAGCGGAAGGCTGAGAGTCATAACAAAGTATATGGACGACGAAGATATACTCGCCGAGCAGAATTCTCTGTATGAGCAGTATACAGAAGAAGGCTTCGAAGACATGGATGCCTACTTCAAAGCAAGAACTGAAACATTGGCTAATGCTGCGGCCAGGTATGACAATATAGGACTTACCGAAACATATACCCTTTCTGGAGATCCAAGACATCTCGATACGCTTACTCTTCCTGTCGGTGAAGAACATGACGGAAGGCGAATGATAATACGTGCAGGTATGTTTGACCCAAAATCATCGACTCACGGAGCCATTGTAATCGTGGAGGACGAGGGACGCATAACCGGAATCCATCCGGACGAGTTCGAAGAAGATCATGGTATGGGCGCATATAGCGGCGCAAAAACGATCAAGTTTGACGGAGGTGTTATTGAGCTTATCAACTTCAAAGGAGACTGGGTCTTGGTAAGCAAGTGCTGTTTCTCGTTTAAGGCATTCTCGGAATGAAAAAGATACACGTAACCGGAAGCTCGTCTGACGGTACATTCAGGTTGTCAGGCATTCAGGACTCAGGTGGAATGACTGATAGTTCCGTCAACACCCTCATGCAGGTCCTGAGGAAGATGGACGTTAATCATAGCGACGTCATGATTTGGGATGTTGACAGCTGGGATACAAAAGTTTGGGGATAACAATTAAAAGACATGATACAGAAGTTAAACACGCAGATAGGGTACAAATCTCCTGCAGCATCATCTATTATGAATGCGGCGTTGCGGAAGATCGACGAGATAATCGATGCCATCAACTCTGGCGACATTCCTGGTTCTGAACCTGGAGAGGATGCATTCTCGGCTACTCTGTCGAATGAGTCTCAGACTATTAGCACTGACGCTGACGGTAAGGTGATTACGTCTACGATCGTGCTAACCAAGATGTCCGTATATTCTGGAACAAGCCCTTTGAGCCTCAACTCGCTTATTACCAACCATCCGGAGATTGCAAAGACTGATGCAAAGACGGGCAGTGTGAACATCAATCTTGCAAAAGGGTACGATCTCAGCAGCCCGCTCGTAATAACTATCACCGGCATCTGCTCAAGAGGAACCATCAGCAAGGTGCTTACAATCAATGGTGCAAACAAGGGTGAGCAGGGCGATGGCATCGTGAATGTAGGTGAGTGGGAAGACGGGATGTTCGTGCCGTATCTTGGAATGGTAAGTTGCGACGGTGTTACATATCAATGCATCAACAAGAGCGGTAGCTACAAGAGACCATTTATCATAGACTGGAGCTTGACGTTCTATCTGACCGATGCTGATGGTTACAGAATAAGGGATTCGGAAGGAAATCTTATCCTGGTAGGAGAAGACGGAGAAGACGAATATGTTGTCGTTGCTGGTAGTGCATTGCAATTAGGCTTGTCGGAAACATCATTCAATATTGCATGTACAAGGGGACTCGATAATTCCGTGACGGTTTTCGACGACTTCGAGGCATCCGTTTCGCCTTTCGGATTTAGCGGAGATGTCCCTGTCCAAGTATCCGTTTCTGATATCGTCACTGCTGATGGCTGCAACGCTGAAATGGATGGCGACTCGGAGATACTTATATACGTTCCGAAAGGGACTGTACTCAAGAAGAACGATCCGATTCTCACATGCAGCATAACGTGCGACATAAACGGTGTCAAAACTACAAGGCAGTGTTCTGTCTCTTTTATCGCAGACTATGGCTATGAGCAACTACACAAGGACATAGCAGGCAAGATCGACAGGGAAAGCCTTTCAGACGAGCTGTCTAAGATAAAAGATGAGATTTCTCTTGGCGGAATAACCATAAAAGATGGAAACATCACTATCAAGGATGAGACGGGCGATGGAGGTATAACGATACACAAGGGAGGAATCGTGGTAACGTCCGTTGAGGGCACAGGAGCCGTCAAAACCACAAAGCAAGTTGAGATCACCTCAAAGAGTATATGTGGAGCTTCGCCTCAGGCTACGTGCGATTCGAGCGAAAACGTAGGCGGAACACCTGTCTTGTCAGATAGAAGGCTTAAGGAGAATTTGAACGATATAGTACTTCCTGTTGATTCGATAGCTGACGCACCGCTCCACACGTTCAATTTAATAGGAAGCGAGAATAAGCGGCTTGTAGGAACTATCGCACAATATTGGGAAAACATATTGCCAGAGTCAGTCGACAAAGGTTCTGATGGATATCTTAGAATGAAATACGCAGAAGCAGCTATGGTTGCCGTCGTAAGCCTTGCAAGAAAAGTTAGAGAATTAGAACAAGAGATACAAACCCTTAAAGGTAGATGACTATGAGATTGAATTTCGAGAAAGAAGGAGATTTGTGGGTTGCAAAACAGCAAGTCAACGATGACTACAATGTCAAGGTTGAGTGCGAAATGGCAAGCATTATCATTGTGTCGCACAATACTTCTGGTACAAAATTCGCGGTTGTTCATGCATATCGTAATGTTGATGTCGTAGACGACGACTTCGATGGATGCGTCTGGCCAAAGACAATACGTATCACGTCGACAGAACAGCCAACGTATGGAGAAATAACAGAAGCAAACTGATTATGAAACAATCAAGAACCCATAGATATAGCATTCGTTCAAGGGTTGTGAATGCGAGACTCCCAAACGGATCTCAGGGTGGAGACCAAGAAATAATACCGTATACGCTCAAGGATGCTGATGGGTATACTATTGTAGATTGTGATGGTTACAAACTTTTAGTGAAAAGATAAGCTATATGGAAGAGCAAAAAGAAAAGAAACTTAGGCATTCGACTACACAGGTGGACGATGCTATAGATCGTCTTGAAGAAATATGCGATAGTGGAGGTATCAAGCCTGATGCTATCCCTTCAGGCGCAATTACTGGCCCGAAAATCGGCCCTAATGCAGTAACAACTGGCAAGATCGCTCCAGGCACTATCATCGAGAGCGATATCAATTCGTCTGCGTTTGACGATAATCTGCAAAAGAAGGGCAAACTGGCCGACGCTAAGGTTGTTGGCGATGCTATCAGAAATTTGCAAGAGGTTATTGATGGCGTAGCTGGAGCCGTCAGTGGCTTCAAGACAGTCGGCTCGGTGTCGGATTTACCTGCGTTGCCTACGGCTCAGCAGCAAACGATTGGATGGATTATCGGCACACACCTCTATGTATATGTAGGCACTGGAGGTAATGCGCTTGACGGGAAGTATAAGGACGTCGGCGAGTTCAAAGGCCCGAAGGGTGCTGACGGAAAGGATGGCGATAAGGGTGATAAGGGAGACCCAGGAGAGCAAGGCCCAGTAGGCCCTGCCGGTGACACTACTGCCGTTGAGGCTTACATGAAGCAGATTCGCGATGCCATTGCAGCACTGCCAGCGGGAAGCACTACGACGGATGCTAAGGTCATTAAGAACGAGGCTGACATTAATGATTTAGCCCAGAAACTAAGTGAGCTTAAATCAATTCTTCGCATGATTTCGCAGGATGGTTTTGCTGTTTCAGACAAGGATGGTAACGTCGGAATGAAGTACGACGAGAATGGTCTGGATGCAGCAAAACTTTCTTCGCATTTGATTGCACTCATTCAAGCGGTTGTCAAGGTGTCGAGCAGCCTTATTGCGGAGATTGAGCAGAGAGTGTGGGCTGTAACTGATGGTGATGGCTACGCTGGCATGACTTACGGGGAGGATGGACTGGACTTTGCCAAGATTAGCCAACACGCCATTGATGTACTCAACGAGGCTGGAATTGCATCGAAGATTGTTCTTGATAACTATGTGACTGCTGACGGACAGAATGCTGTTGTAGGTAGTGCTATCTTCTCGGCTATCTCGGCTGTCACGGCTGTGGCTAATGAGGCTGTTACATTGTCGGAGCAGGCAAAGACCGATGCCAAGAATGCGAAGGATGCCATCGCTACGCTACAAGGCCTTTCTGACGCAACGGAGGCAGCGCGTACATTGGCTGCATTGACATCGCAGATTCAGCAGAATACGCAGGATGTAAATGCACTCAAAACAGCAGATGCCAACCTCGGTGTTATTGGTCAGTATTGCCAAGAGCAGGTATATCTGATAAAATATGCTCTCAACTCGACCCGATTGGGCAATAACAGATTCTCTTTTGTTTACACGGCTGATAATCATGGCGGCTCTATCGGATATGCAGACGTTGTGGCTGATAATACAGCAGCAAAGTGCGTGGTAATCGGTGGAGATATGCTCGGTGGCTATTGGGGTAGCGATGCGACCAACAGACAGAAAGACTGGAAAAGGACAAAAGACCAGATTCTCGCCATGACAAAGCCTTGCTTCTACGCTATGGGCAACCACGATGTTACTGGCAGCACTAACATTGCGGAGAGATATAATTTCTTCTACAATGACAGCGAGATAAATGCTCATAATGGAGTGAGTCCGCAGCACACATACTTCAACGTGGATTATCCTACGGTCAAGTTGATTGTACTCGATTTCTACGATGTGGAGAATCAGTCGAGCGAAACACAAGGTATGTCGAAAGGACAGATAGATTGGTTTATCGCTCAGTTGGAAGATGCCGCAAGCAAGAATCTTCATGTTGTATGTGTGGCCCACCATTCGCCAGATGAATCAAAGTACACTTATAAGAATATGAAGAACTGCGAGTATGTAAAGAGTTGGACTGATGGCAATGGTTCGTCCGTAAAGGCGTTATCTATTCTTTCATCACTTGTAGAGTCATTCAAAGGTGCGTCAAGTTACAATTTGACCTATGATGGCAATACATTCAGTGGAACTTTCAGTAATGCTGGCCATTTCGTATGTTGGCTTGGCGGGCATGGACATCTTGATTTCCTCGGATGGCTGACAAATTATCCAGAGCAGATATATTACGACTCTACTCGACCTGGGATTGGCGGCAGCAACACTCACCTTGTGGAAGGTAAGACTTATTCAAGTGTTTGCTACATTACGGTTGATACCAACGTGCAGAAAGTGACCTTCATGAAGGTCGGTAGCGATCGTGATTACTTCGGAACAAAACGAGATATAATAACTTTAGACTATAAGTAAATATGGGAGTAGCAATAGTTGTGGATTGCGATTTTTCGCAGTCAAATGTAGGCAAGGTGGATTTCTTGCAGGACGTAGAAGTTACAGGTATTTCATTGAGCGCAGGAGTTCGCAATGGCAATGACATTCCTATCAATGTTACCTATCAGCCATCGAACACTAACCAGAAGGGCGTGTCATGGAGCATTACAAGTGGAAGTCAGTATGCTGCAATCAGCAATGGCGTGCTTACTGTTCTGGAAGGTGCGAGCAATGCGAGTGTGACAGTGAAGGCTGTTAGCATTCATAAGGCAGACGTGAATGCTACACTGAACCTTACTGGACTTACTTACAAGGATTCCGTGGATGAGCTTAACAGCATCACGGTCAGCAGCAGCAAGACTGGAACTAACGAGTATCAGTTTACTCGCACGCTCGACCCATCTAACTCATCGTTCAAGACTGGTACATGGAGCATCACTAACGACAGTTCGTACGCAAGTATCGCGCAGGATGGTAAGCTGACCGTGAAGAGTGGTGCAAACAATTCAAGCGTCACCGTTCGATACACAAGTACAGACAAGCCAAGTGTATATGGTGAAAAGACAATCAGCGTGACCTATGTAGACCAGACTATCGAGTTCGCTGACCCTGCTGTCAAGGCTATCGTGACATCTAATTGGGGTAGCGGTGGAGAGATAACCACATCACAGGCTGCTGCTGTTACATCAAGTCAGTTTGGTACTACATTCAAGGGCAATACAAGTATTACGTCATTCAATGAGCTTAAGTATTTCACAGGATTGACTTCAATACCTAACGAGGCATTCTGTGGCTGTACATCACTTGCAGAGGTTACATTGCCGATTAGTGTAATCGAAATCGGTGGCGGTCCACAACCAAGCGCTGGGAGCGTAGGTGCGTTCAATAATTGTACGTCACTCACCAAACTTAAAGGCGTTGAGAATGTGAAGATAGTAAGTGGTGGAGCATTCTATAATTGCTCTCTCAGCGAATCTGTGCTAAACTTCCTTAATGCAGACGAATGGTACAATTCAGGTAATATTGTTGGCGGTTCTCCTTATAAGTTGTCATTGCCTAAGTATAAAAACAAAGGAAATGTTAGTATTAGCCTTGGCGCACAAAGTAAATATTATTACATCAATACAAATTGGGAACAACCAGGCGCAAATGGAGTTGATGGCATTACTTATGACATAGGTGATAAGATTTCAGCAATATCATTCCCAAAAGCAGCTGGTACCAAGAATGGTCATCTTAACACGATGGTATTGCGAAGCACAACAAAGGTTACTCTAACTAATGGTCGTGCTATTGTAGGTGACCTGTATGTGCCAGACAACTTGGTAAGCGAGTATCAGGCAGACATGGTGTGGACTACGGAGGCAACTAACATCAAGCCTTTGAGCCAGTTCGTGCCAGACCCAGACATTATTATCGCATAACGCCCCTAAATCATTAAGGTGAAAATATCGTTGACATCACCGAAATGATGTACAAAAAACACCCGACAACGAGAGAGATTCTTGCTGTCGGGTGTGCTGTTTAAGGACAGCTCCTGCGCTTAACTTGGCGGTTTCGCGTTTTTTAGATAACGCAAAAATTCGATTTTATCGCATTAGTCTTCTTCTTCTTTTCGAGCACGCTATATGCCTGTATGCTTCGCAGGTCTTTATGCCCGGTGCAACGCTGTATTTGCAATAAATTCTTTCCATGTTTAATATGATAACTCACGAATGTTCGACGTGCGGTGTGAGAAGCGATGAGTTTCCACTTTGGGATTCGTTCGCTGACTATTGTGCCGTTGATTTTGTTTTCGGACAGAACAGGCTCAAGGAACTCTCCGCCTATTGATTGGAGTAGAAGGTGCAGAAGCCTGTTGAAATTGCTTATAGCCATTCCGAATGCAGGTGATTTATAATTATATTTCTTCAAAATCTCATACACTATTTTCTTGTCTATGGCATATTTCATAATGTTAACACTCGCCTTCCCTCCAGTTTTCTGCTGCGTAACTCTCATTACAGTATGGTTTTCATTGAAGTTTTCTTCGCTTATTCTGGATGCATCAGAGTATCGTTGTGCAGTATTTGCTTCAAAGCAGAATTGATCTTTCACCTTATGAAGATTGGCAAAAGAGAATCCACGGATAGGGTATGTTTCAAGAATTTTCTTTATTTTATCTTTGTTCCCATCTATATCGTAGTAATAAATATGAGCTATCTGAGACGTAGAAAGCACTACCTTTGTCAATTCGTACGATTCAACCTTATAGCACCGGAATGTCTCTGATACGGGGCAGCGGTGCATTGCTCCCCATGTGAGTGCAGCACGGATGTGGTCAAAATAATTCTGGATTGTAGACGGTTTAATATGTCCTCCGCGTGGACTTGGACGTGACATCAAGAATAATTTGAACTCATCGTAGAATATGTCGGTCACATCAATAGGCATAAGCTCTGAACCGATTTCAAGTTTAAGTGCATCCTGAAGATGACGAATTGCACCGATCACGGCATTGTTGTTGAAGCGGGGCGAACTGCGACGCTTGAATGTAGCATAGGCTTCAAGCACACCAATGAGCGTGTGATTGGATAGATCCAGATGAAAACGATTGTTGCGATTGGCAACGAGTGCGGATAGGCGAGCTGCGTCAAAGCCTGATTCTGAAACGAATTGATTGCATACAGGCGAAGTTCCTGCCATTGATTGATAAGTGATCATATTTTTAGATGTGTTAAGTTTGTGTAAACATAAAAAGTGTTTATCAGTATATAATGGATGTTCATAGATACATCTTCGTCCGTTTCTGCCAACCATAATCAATCTCAATACATACGTAAGCACCTCTTATTACAATATTAAATAATACAATAAAAAAGTATTTGACATGTTGCTGATAGCGCTTATCTTTGCACCATGATTTTGGAATAACTCACATTGAACACATGGATAACAAGGTTGTATTGGGCGAGATTTTCTGCCACATCGGGAATGCGCTCAAGGACAAGAGATCAGAACTATACAACAGTGTAGTACTTAGCAACGAGCAGATGGCAGCGTGCTTGAAGCTGTTGAAGGTGGCATCTGCGCCGCAAGTGAAGATACTGTACATAGGAGATCTTGCCATGAGGTACGGAAAATCTGACAGGACGATCTGGAACTGGATAAGGGATGGTGCTGTCCCGAAAGGCAGGAAATTCGATTGCGGAGATAATAGGGACTATTGGCTCAGCAATGAGATGTATAAGGTTGACGAGAAATTGGTGAACATGGGGTATGTCAAAAGAAAGGATATAGAAAAGATTGATGACAGATTACTAAGAATCATTGATAGGTATTATGTGTAAGAATGGCTGCGACGAGAGTCGTGGCCATTTTTTCGTCGTTCTGAGAAATGACTGTTGTGATAATCAGATAGTTATAAAACGATTTCATAGTTCAAGAATATACTTGATAAAAGCTGTAACTTTGCACCGTCAAAACATTCCATTCGCGCGGTGGATTGGAGACGTGTACTATAATTTTCAAACCAGTATTTTTACTATGAACGAAAACGTAACAAGGGTTTTCCTCCCGGATGGAGGTGGACTCGGAAACAATGCAGAAAGTTTGCTTCTTGGCTCGATGATGGGCGGCAATGGCGGATTTGGCGGAGGTATGTGGAATAACCCAATTTGGGCTCTTGTGTTCCTCGGCATCTTTGCTAACGGCAATTTCTTCGGCGGCAATCGCGGTAATCAGTGTGCTCAGGATCTGCAGCTCCAGGCAATCCGTGAACAGCTGACAAGCAATCAGAACTCAACGCTCTTGATGGACGCTATCAAGGGCAACAGCGGTGCTATCGCAAATCTTGCGACCAACCTCAACCTCACTAAGGATGCTGTAACTTGTGCCATCAATGGTGTTCAGCAGCAAATTTGCAACCTCGCAAGCCAGAACGGCATGAACTTCATGCAGGTCATCAACTCGATTAACAGCGGCAATGCGGCTATGGCTAACCAGCTCTCTTCTTGTTGCTGCGAGATTAAGCAGGAGACCCTCAAGATGGGCTACGAGAACCAGATTAACAACCTCCAGCAGTCGAACATGATTCAGAAGGGCTTCGGTGATGTGGCATACGCTACCCAGGCACAGACAACCGCTCTGGCCGCTAATAACGATGCCAACACACGTGCGGTACTCGCTAAGATTGACGCAGTGGAGGATAGTAGGAAGGACAGGGAGATATCATCGCTTACCGCAGCCTTGACCGCTGCCAATAGCCGTGCAGAGCGTGCTGCTGAGCTTGCTCCTATCTACTCTCAGCTCAATGAGATCAAGTGCAAGCAGGCAGACACTATCACAATACCGTATTCACCTGTTGTTGGGGTTCCAAATTGTGTAGCGTGGAATGCTGCCCTCTATGGCGGAGGCTACCCATATAGCGCACAGGGTCGTGGTTCTATTTGGTCATAACATTTAACAAAGAAAGGAGAAAACTATGGAGATTCTTCGTTATCCTAATGTGGCTAACTCTATGGGCTTGCCACTTCTCGAAGGTGTTGTTACAACCAACTCCACGAACACGATTATCACATTCAAGCAGTATGCTTTCGGTAACGATTGGACAGGAGGCTTCTGGGCAAAGATTCCTACCGAGATAACTACAAGTTCACTGCCAGTTGTCTTTGCTACCGATGGTGTAAGCGGCAATCAGCCATTGCTCGACTTCGCTGGCTCGCCAGTCCTGACAAGTGACATCGTAACAGCAGGCAATGGCGTCATGCTTTGCTTCTATGATTCAGCAAGCAACAGACTACAGCGTATTGCATAACAATTAACAAGGAAGAAGATATGTTCAATGCTTTGAGACAAGGGTCATCCATTTTTGTAATGGACAAGGGAAACCTTACATTGAAGGTCGGTGTCGTGGATAGTGTGACACAGCCAACGGGATATAACAGTATGCCTTGGTTACAGAATATGCCTGGGCAGACCATCGACGTGAGTGTCAAGTTCGACGATGGCACTTCCAATGAGTTCAAGCAGATGCAGCCAAACGCAGCAACTGCCGTGTATGGCAATGTTATAGTTACTGAAACGCGCGAGCTGATGGCGCAGGAGGTGGAGAATATGGCAAGGCAGAGCAAAGCCGTACTCGACACCGTGGACTACCACCAGAAAGTGCTCAAGGAGTGTGACGGAATGCTTGCCAAGCTATCGCCATCCTTTGCCAAGGAGAAGGAGACCGACGCGAGACTGAACGCGCTGGAACAAAGCATCAGCCAGCTGAATGGAGGCATCATCAACATAACGGACATGCTGTCGAAGATGCAGGGAACAGCATCTGCTTCCAAGTCAACAACTAAAAACCAGTAACTACTATGTATCAGATGATAGAAATCAGCTCTGAGCAGAAGACTGAGCTGTCAGAGAACCTCGAGAGGGCTCTGTACTACGCGGGACGTGCAATGAGCAACGTCGAAGACATGTGCGATGATCGCATGAGCCGTCGCTACGGCATGCGTGACGACGAGTATCGTCATGAAGATGGTGATATGTCGGATCGCATGGGCGAGCGCCGTGGTGTCAAGGGAACTGGCCGTTACGGCATGGGCCGTCGCTATGGCATGCGTGATCCATACTACGATTGAGAACAATGTGTGGCTTGGGGAGAAACACCCCAGGCTGCACTCATATTAAAGACACTTATATGAAAAGTCTTGATTTATACGCTCCTCAGCCAGCAGGCAAGAAGGAGTACTTGCAGCACAACGGATGGCACTTCTCGAAGAAGGCATACTTGTATTCTGTGAAGCGCATGTGGAAGGAGGATGCCAATGGCAATGAGCAGATGGCAAAGCCTTGCACTATGGACGAGGTTGACGAGATGCTAACGCGCTTTAACATCCACCTGAAGAACGACAATGGCTACGACAAGTGCTACCTGAAGAGCATGGCAATGATGGACTTCTATGGTTCTTCAATTGCCGACGAGCAGCACCTGGCCAAGCATATCAAAGACGTTCTTGACGATGTTGATGGCGGGAAAGAACGTGTCTTCCGTCATTGGTATTCAGACATGATCGAGGACGGTGTGAGCATTCCTTGGGAGGACATACTATAATTTTGGACAACCATGATTGAGCAGGATATTTACATCGACAGGGTAGGATGGCATGTGATGGTCTATCATTGCGTCACATGTGTATTCGCAGACGAAATACTTGACGAGCTGATAAGGCTCGGATGCAAAGGAGACAAGCTCGAACAGGCGAGTAGGAGCCTGTGGAATGGATGCGTGAACTCCGGAATCACGTTTTCTGACATAAAGAAACGCGAGACTGTGATGGTTATCGGCCTTACGACGAGCGGATCAGAGTATTGGAACTCTCTCGAACACGAGATGCGTCATCTGCTTCAAGACATCGAAGAGGGATGCATGTTCGACCACTACGGAGAGGACATAGCGTATGTAAGCGGAGAGTTTATCCGCGATGTATATCCTGCCGCTAAGCATCTTCTTTGCGATTGTTGCAGACATAAATAAAAAAAATGCACCCCGTGGCGGCTAATGGCTACGGGGCGCATCATTATTTGAACAGTTTGCTCACATGGTTAGGATTCGGGCTTATCCATCGAGGTTCCTTATTCCTGTGAGGGTTATGCTCTTCATACACAGACGAGAGCTTCTTCAGCTTCAGCATGGAGCCGTCAGCGCGTTCGAATACGAACAATCCTTCTTCCATACCGAGGCATCTGACAATTTCCATTGATGTGTAGAAGATCTGGTCTCCATATCGGGTTGTCCTGCGTGAGTCTACAGGCTTCTCGACGTAGAAATAGTATCCGTTGACAGCGACTTCCATGATATTACTGTTAAGTCAAACACTCGTATAAGCGTTACCAGTCTCTCGTCGAATCAGTATGGGACCTGCTGGTAGGCTTGTCCTCCGAACTGTGGTTGTGGTTGCTGTCCTTGAAAAGGCGGCTGTGGAGCGAATGCCGATGCGGCAGGGTTGAACTGCTGCTGCGGCGGCTGCTGGAGCTGTTGGACAGGAGCTGCCTGTGTGCCTTGAGCAGAGAAAGGCTGTGCTGCAGGCTGAGCGTTGTATGGCTCAACCTTCCAGAGATCGGCAGCGTAGTTCATTGCATACTCCTTGCCAGTCTTCGGAGAGATGTCGATTTTTCCGCGAAGATTAAGGTGGAAGATTCCGATTGTACCTACCTGTAGCGGGTTCTGAACTCCGAGCGCCTGGAATGCGTTTGTGATGGCTGAGCCGTCAGAAGTCTTATCGTAGATCTCTACTACTACAGAATCTGGATACTGCTGCATCTGCTCCTCGACGAGGAAACGGTAACGTGTTGCGCCGTTTGGCTGACCTGTCTGGCGGTCGGTGACTTGTTCTGGTGTGGCGATCTTGGTTATGACGCCTGGGAATGTGATGTCCATTGTTTGTTGATGTATTTGAGTTTATATTCTTCGATCGTCAACGTATCTGGAACGAAACGGTCGACGAACGACTTGAAATGCTCTGAAAATTTTGTTTCGATGCCTCCTCTGGCTTCGAGTATTATATCTGCGAACTCGGCTGAATATACCATATAGAAGATATCCTTCAGTGACTCAGCAACGGCCTCTGAACGTATGACGCTATCCATATTGAAATGAAGCGGATCTCCGTCCGTGTCTGTCCATGGAAGATATAGAACAATCTTCTTAAGCTGTTCGTACAACTGATTCATTCGAAGGAATATGTATGCATTATCGGAATTGAGTTCATGGAAGTTATTCTCGGACGTGATGTCATCGAAAAGAGTGGAAGACATATCGAGAAAAATGAGGCAAGAAATACATTGTGCAAGAAGAACAGGTTCGTCAGGCGTCGAGCATGTCTTGCGAGATGTTTCTGACAGTACAAACCGTTCGACGGCATCGAATACAGGGTCTAACACATCCTGTGCGGCGTCCATTGCATCTGCGATATCTGTATAATGTCCGCGTATAAGTAGTAATAACTTCTTGTCGTACTTGGAAAGCCTGTTGCGAAGAGCTCCAATTACTGCTCTTATGCTACCGTTGGTTGCATACTGATGTTTGATGCCGTATTTGCGAAGTCCCTTTTCCGAACGGGTTGAATCGAGCATGTCGCACAGCTTATACAGTCGAGTTTCTGTGTTCGCGTTGAATGACAGCAGAATGTTCATGAGGACCTCTGCGACGCATAGACGTGGGTTCTTAACCAATGAGGCTACGACAGGTTGCATACTTCTTCAATAAGTTCTGTGATACGGCTGACACTCTCGTCTACATAGAAGATTGACGGAGTACGCGATGAGTTCATCTCTACGCATGTAGTACCTCTGAGTGTGGTGTAGTAACATGCGATGTTCTCTACGTTAAGATAGAGCGCGGACTTGTTTCCGTCAATGTCTGATATAAGTTTGATAAATGGAGGAATGTTCATAAGTGTAATGTTTTAACGGTTGTCACCAGATCCGTGGATCATGTTTCGAGCTTGTCGAGACGCGAGTTTTGCGAGGTTCATTTCGAGGACTTCGGAGAACTTGTATCCAAGGGTCAAGGAGAGAATGTTTGCAAGTTGCAGTGCCTTCAACAAGAGTTCGAAGATCCCCTGGACATCGCTGAATGCGTATAATCCATCCCTGTCTCGTACTACCTTCTTGTAACGTTCCGCAATTTTACCAGACGTAATCATGAGTGCTACAGCAGCGTCTTGTGGAGTGATTTTCTCTGGGCAAGAAGTAATGACAGTGTCGACATCCTCGTTGAGGATAGACTCGAGTCCCTTGAGTTTGTACATGAGCCTTACGATGTACCAAACGCTATCACCGCATTCTTTTGCTATCTCTTGCCTGCTTGCCTCATTGGCAATCTTTTCGGACGTTTCAGCTGCTTCTCCGCATAAGCCAAGGTAGTAATAGCCCTTCTTAGCCTGCTCGTCTGTAATCTGGTCGGTGTTTCCTGCGCCGATACAGTATTCTCTTAGTGTCATTTGTCTTGTGGTCTTGGGTTGTTGATGAAATAAGAATGAGCCATTGCGATGGCATTCCAGATAACCTTGGCGATGTGATAGCATCCGTCTTCGGGGTCAAGGATTTCACCACGCATGTGCGCATTGTGGTGTCTGCATAATGCTGACCAATAGCGGTTCTCGCCATCTTCAAGGCTCTCCCATGTATCTCTGCCATATTTGCGTTCTCCTGCTTCGTAGATGCGCACTACCTCTTCGATCTCCGGAAATTCAAGATGCAGTAATGAGAAGTCAGGCTTGTTGTCAAGCTTATCGTTCTTCTTAGATTCATGTTCGGGTTCGATTGGAAGTTTATCGTGATTGATTACGATCACTGTGTCATCAGACTTAAACCGATCTTCAATTATGCGTGATGAAAATGCGTTCTTGGCGTATGCAAGAATCCCGATGCTGTTTTCTGAAGCGTGGTGTTTGATTGGCCCGTCGAGTAATTCTCTGTTGTTCTCCAATAGATCTAGTACTTCGTTGTATTCATGTACGGTTAGATTGCTGAATACCATGCATACCGGACTCGCTTCTTCTAATCGTGGTGTTATTTCGATTTTCATATCAGTATAGTTTGAAATTAAAAACCTCCCCGCCGTGGCGAGGAGGAAAATAAAAAAAACTTACGTTATGACAGATGGTTTACTGTGGAATGTCGACGGGCTGTGGAGCGTCGGGTTGTGGAGTAGGAGCTGTCTGCTGAACAGGCTCTGACGGAACCTCCTCGACTTCTTCGAAGTTGGAATGATATGACGTATTCTTCTTTTGTTCATTAGGGTCGAAGAATAGCGTATCATCTGCCTTCATTACGGTCTCGATTACCTTGAGGTTGTTGTCAGAAATACCGACATGTGGGAGGTTCTTAAATGCGCGACGTACGAGAGTTTTCTTGGCCATCTCTGTAAACCAGCTAACCCATGGCCCTGACTTGCCGGCAGGAGATGCGTTTTGTACTTTGCGTATTTCCGCTATATCCATAGTGCCGAATTTCCTTGTTCCGTCAGGTAGTGTAGCATACCAATAGCCTCCAATGATATCATTATCTGTACGGCTACCACCGAATGGATTTGGTTTGTGAGTCAGATGCTCATTACCTCCATATTCAATTTCGAAGAAATCGTTCTTGTATACGAGGTTCGCATCTATCTTGCTAACAAGTCCTGTTCTCGTAAGAATGTCAGCAAGGCCAGTATAAGAAGGAACAAATGTTACACATCCCTTGAAATCATATAGATACCCTTGCTTCAATGCCGGGTTAAGCGATAATCCTGAGATACCGATTGTCTTTACTGCGTTAATCAGCTCGAGCGGTTTTGTCATAAGACATCGTCTAAGAGCGGCTCCCTTCTCGGATGTGAGTGCCATCACAACGAAACCTATCTCTCGATTCCACACCTTGCGTCCTTCTTCGATAGAATCGAAAGCAGCTACAAACTGATCATAAGGTGCTGCGAGAGCTCCTGCGTATGGTTGAAGCTCATTCGTAAGATGAACACCATTGAGCGGATTGAATGCTGCCGCTGCTTGTACTGCCACATTTTGTTGCTGCGTGGCTACAGCTTGTTCTTGATTTGGCATGATATATTATTATTTAGTAGTACATTCCAATCAACGCCGCAAACATCGGCGAAGAGTCACTGTGTTGAACAGGACCAGATCCTTGATTGGGTCTGGTTCTGATTCTGTCTGCGGACGGTTGAGAATTTTGTTCCTGCTGTCTTGTTTCCATTGGTTATACATACGCCTTAATAGGATTCTTGATTGCCCATGCAGGCATCGAAGGCTCGATGATTCTGTTGCCGTTTGCATCCGGCTCGGTGAACACCTCGCTGCCGATCTCCCAAGAGTTGGTGTCGATGCAGTGACAGTGAAGGTTGAGGAGCTCGCGGAACTGCATTACGCCAGGATTAAATACGCATACGCCCTCTGTATCGTTGTCGAATACTTCGAGGTCTTCTGCCGATGTAAATCCGATGTTCTGAGAGCCGCACACCACACAGTCGTACGTTTCTGTAGACACGAATACCCATAGGAACTCATAGAATTTGCCTGTCAGTTTATACAGGATATATTGATACATCGCGCAGCTGATTCCGTAGCCGTACTGATAGATAATCTTGCCAATCTCATCTGCGGTCAATGACTTGGCTGACGTTGATTTCCAGTCGATGCAGCGAACCTTGGTAAGAAGATCTGGACGGCACTTAGTCTTTAGAGGATTACCTCCTGGAGTCTTGCCTTCGTAGAAGAACGAGATTTCCGGGCCCTTGACAAGCGAGTCGTCTGGTTTGCCAGCCTTGATCATCTTGCTTACTACGTCGTTCTTGAGAGCGGCAGAAGCCATCTTGATTATGTAGTCTCTGTCTGCTTGAGTAATGACAGTCTTGCCAGATACGTCGTCAGAAGACAGCCACTCCTGGTATGCTTCCTGATAAGCCTTTGTAGCAGATCCGTACGGAGCTCCGGTCTTTGGGTTAAATGGAGGAGCAAACATTGCAAGAGTAGCAATATAGTCTGTTACGGATCCTCCGTTTACAACGAACTCCATGCAGTCGTGAAAGAGTGTTCCTCGACGCATTGACTCTGTCTGCTCACGATTATTTTCTGGCTGTCGCATCTCGTAAGCATATTTTGGAGACACGAGGTAATCCTTGAGTTGCGAAGAGCTGAGCCATGTGTTATATTCGGCTCCGTGGTGATACTCTTCGTTTGATAGTCTGAATTGAATTGATTCCATATTATTGTGCTTGATTCGGATTATTTGGATATACCATTGGCATAATTAAAGACCTAAGCTCGACGTCTTCTGCAGCAGATGCTGAAGATATTAGAATTCCCTTGTCCGGCCTTGCTATAGAAAGCATAACGTCTGTAGATGTCATCTCCTTCAGAATGTCGTGAAGAGCCTTGCAGTTGACATTGAACGTATACATATTACCAGTGCAGTCGCAGGTAACCTTCTCTACAGCCTCATTAGCGTTTACTACATCTCGGCCTTCGATTGACACATTGTTGCTGTCAACCATTGTAATCGAGACGAGACCGGACGCTTCGTCTATAAAGTTACTGATTCGATCGAGAACATTTGTGATTGTACTGCGGTCGAATGTTATGGATGCCGTGTATTCCGACGGTATTGTTTTCTCGTAAGGAGGATACTTTCCTTCAAGCATCTGGATTGATATCGACATGGAAGACATCACCTCTGAACCGATGCTGCATGTAAATCTTGCATGAGTTTCGCAATCATCGATCCTGACTGCAGATTTCTTGTTGAGCACGCCTTTCAGGAATTTCGTTGCTGCTATTGGAACGATTATCTTCCATGGCTCCTTGGACTCGACAGGAACTGTGCAAATCATTCCGCTTTTCGTGTTGAAGCCAGCGAAGGCAAGCTTGTCTGTTCTCTGGTCGATACACATGCAGCTCATGATAGGACGGTACTTGAGATCTTCTATTATGCAGGATGATGTTGATGTGATGCCCTTGATAAGCTGTTCGCCAGGGACGACTGTAGTATGCACAGGTGTCACCGCCTTTGGCACAATATATTCATCTCCGTTTGATGTGGCAATAGAGAAACATCCAGACATGTGCGATACGATTATGCTGATGCTCTTTATTTCGAGTTCAACTACCTGCGATGGTATTCCCTTCAATGCATTCCCAAGGACCTTGTAGTCTACACACACCTTGACGTTCTCTTGGAAGTCGAAGCTGTTGACTGCGACGGAAGTCATCACGGTGATGCCATCGCCATTGCTGCCTGTGATGTAGATGTGCTCTGCGGTGATGTTGAGCAGCATCTTGGTAAGGGCAGGCAGGGTGCGTTTGTCTGGAATGATCTTGCCGACGGCTGATATCCTGTCGGCAAAATCCTTGGAGTTGACTGTTATCTTCATACGGCAGGTTCTGATAAGCGGAGTGTATAGTGCATGAGATTGACATAGTCCTTAGCCTCCTGTTCTGTGAGGAAGCAGCATCTCTCAATCACTACTGGATCTTTGTATGTTAGGTGGCCTTTCTCGTCACATCCGGTAGGAGTGTCGATGTTGTCGAACGTGTAGAACACCGATGTTAAGATATTCCCCTCGCTAAAGGACTCGATGGCTGAGACGGAACGGATTGTGCCATGGAAGATGATGTAGGATGTAGATAAATCCCTCTCATCCAAGAAGTGAACGACAGCATAGAGCTTGTCGAGCACGTTGAACTTGGTTTTGAATGTCATTGCTGTAAGTTTGTTTGATGGTTATGGGAACGCCATTTGAGCCTCCAAATGCGCTGAATCTCGCGTCGGGAGTCGTCGAAGTAGCAGTTGTTGGCAAGACTGGTGAAGATGTCGTCGAGATGAGATGCGCTATGGGCAAGATGGATCATCTCTGCATCGTGTTTGAGCTTGTGTTCTTCGGTTGTCGGCATTGTCAGAATGGAGCGGAAACTCCGTTTTTGGTGTTGTTTGTTGTCATTGATGGGACTCCTACATGAGGGCCGATGTCCTTGATGTCTTTCGGATAGAAGAGCGTCCGGTTCGCGTCAAACCCGCACAGGAACTCGCATGTGCCTGTATTTCGGCCCTTGGCTACAGTAACCATAGCCGTGCCACGAATGTCCTTGTCCTTGAAAGGCTCTGGGAACGTGCGCATAGAGTCGAAAGGCTTGACTGCCTCTGGCCTATATATAAGTAATGTGATGTCCGCAGCCTCGTTAATCTGGCCGGAGCCACGCATTCGGTTGAGGTTAGGCTCAGGGTTCTCGCGGTCGCGCGAAAGCTGCGAAAGAGTCATGACCCAGATGCCGAGATCCTTGGCTATGTTCTTAAGACGGCGTGCAGCCTCGCCTATGATCTGCTCCTCGGTCGTGGACTTGCGGCCACCCATGTTGACTGACAGAATCTGTATGTAGTCTACCACTACTCCGTCGATGTCATACTTGAGCTTCATGGAACGGATGGAGGCGAGAATCGTGTCGAGGTTTGAGGTGGAGCGGTCATCGAAGAACAGCCTGCCGGACATCGTGTCTACAATCTCCTTCTGTTTGGCAGCGAGCCTGTCAAGTTCGAATCCGCATAGAGGTTCGTTTCGTATTGCTGACGATGATATTCCTGTTTCCATTGACAGGAGTCTTGCTGCGAGCTGCTGCCTGGTCATCTCCATGCTGTAGAAAGCTACTTTCCTTCCACGCTTTATCGCGTTAAGAGTTGCCGACATCGCGAATGACGTTTTACCTGAAGAAGACTCTGCTGCAACAATAACAAGATCAGCAGGCTGGAATCCTCCGACGCGGTCAAGCTCCATGAATCCTGTCATCGTTCCATTAGGTTTCCACTCCGGGTTGCGACGAGCATTCACATCCTTCATCACGTCGGCGACTGTATCTTCAAGAGAAAACACGTATTTCTTATCAACCTCTGAGATGCTTTCAAGATTCTTTCTGAACTCCTCGATAATCTCAATGATATTGCCGTCGAGTCCTTCACATTTACTTGCAACAGACTTTCCGAGCATCCACATTCTGCGACGTTGCCTAAGAGAATTGAGAACTCGAACGAGGTACGATGCGTCATTGCTCTTGTCCTCATCTGCTATCATTGCTATGTCGTAAGCAGAGATCTCCGGATGAGCCTGCATCGCCTTCATGGTTACGGATACCATGTCAATCTCATCGCCATCCTTATCAACCTCCTTGATGCACTTGAATATCAGAGAAGCCTTAGCGTCATAAAATATGTCGTCTGGAAGCTGCTCTTGCAAGTTGGCGTACAGATTCGGATGGGAGAGGAGAAGCGATATAAGCGATCGTTCCGCCTGTTCATCGTGCGTAAGGACTGGAACCGTTTCTGGTGTTTGCATTTGTGTCATTATAGTATCTTCTTTTCGTAATTCATCATAGCGCATATGATGTCATATGCCACCTTAACTCGTGACAGGTCTCCTCCGTTTAGTCTGGTCAAGACACCTACTAATTTGTCTATTTCGTTGCGGCTTAGCGCTTCGGTTTTAAGATGATTGTACTGCGCCAGGGTGAGCGGATAAGCCACAGCCATCAGCCTTGGGAATCGTTCGACCATTGCCTTCTCGTATTCTAACTCGACTGCTGTCTTTGGAGCTGAAACGACGAACGCTTCTGGATGGCTCTCCTTGTAGCTCTTCTCCCAAGTATCCATCGCAGAACGAAGATCACACATCTTGACTCTTCCGACCCTCCATCCGTTAGAAGAATAATGCGAGTAGAACTTCTCGATGTCGAAGTGATACCCACCTTCGCGGTATACCTCTTTCGCCTCGTCTTCGGATGGCGGAGTGAATAAGTCTCTTCTGTTTGCATTCGCCGCAGCCTCATCTGTTAGTGCAAATCTATCACAGAGGTCTTGCCATGTGTCTCCTTGGTTTCCTGACCAAGCATGAGCGTTCTCGTAGTCAGTGAATGACTTCACGGTGAACTTATATCCCTTTGATCTTATGTACGGGCCAAGCTCTCCGCGACCAGGTTTGCTAACTTGGATTTGGAAATTATTTTGGAATCTTGGAATCGACTTGTAACTGTCGAAATTACAAATAGATACAGACTTCACTTTTCGTCCATTGGAATCTTGTTTGGAATTTTGGAATTCAATATAACCTGCTGTTTTAAGAGCTTCTAAAATGCGCCTTAACGATGTCCTCGGGATGTTGGTTTCCGCCGACAGCTGACCTTCCAGCTTCTGCACTACTCCGAACTCGTTTGAGAACATAAGTAACTCCATCAGGACTGACCTTTGTGCGAAAGACAACTTTGTGAACTCCTCTTGTTGTAATAGCAGCTGCATAGTTTACTTGACTATCCAGAAAGCAAAAATCGCAATAGCGCAAGAAGCTATTGCGATGGATACGAGAGCCGCTATGCAGCAGGCCACACCCTCCATGCTCTTATTGTTCTTCTTCATCGTTGTCTCCCTTCTGAATTAAATACGCAGCATAGCCGCAGACGAACAATGCGAGTAAACAACTGATCGTAGATCCGACTGTCGGCTCATTTGATGAGCCTGTAGAAAGAATAAGCTCCGATTATCACTGCCAGGACAAGATACAGGATAAAGAATGGATTAACTGATTTCATATTCGTAAGTTTTTTTATTCTAAAGAATCTAGTAGGCTTGGAGTTGTTGGGCAGTACTTGTTGATGAAGTATTCCTTGCCCTTCTGCGTAACCTTCGTTGTTCTATCTACGTAAGTGCCACTAGGAGTAACCCTGCTGGATTCAACGATTCTAAATAATTCGAGGTCGAGTGACTTCTGTGTAGGCTCGCAAGAGTTCTTGAAGATATACTCATCACGTCTGAGTAAGTCATACAACCTGTTCTGGCCCGTATTCATGCCATGCTGCTTTAGGATGTGCGCAAGTTCGCAAACTGTACAGAGAGTCTCCGAATTGGCCACTGCGTTAGCATAGTTAACTTTTGGTGCGTCGAGTGCAATCTTACGCTGCTTCTCTGCATTATCCGCTGCGAGCTGTTTGTTACGTTCGCGCTCATCCTTGAGAGCAAGGAGGATCTCAGCTGCTGCTCCTGGGTCTGCGAGTATGGATTCAAGTGTCATTGGAGTCGCGGTCAATCCGTACTTCATGAGCTCCTTGATACGATCGTTGCACCAAATGGAGAACTCTGGGCTAAGCCAACGCGCAAACTCTATCGCTGCATCTTCATGAAGCCAAGTGCCTCCTCCGTTTTCCGCTGAGCCTCTGACTGTAGTAACTGCCTGATAATCAGAATTACCATTTTTCCTTGTAATTGACAATGTATTCAGGAACTCGCTTGTACTCTGCAGATTAAGCCAATCATTTGGCCTTTTGCCAAAACATTTAGCCATTTCAGTGGCGTTAACGTACTTGTCCTCGCCGAGTTGGAACGAAACAGGAAAAGAGTTGTAAGAGAATTGCTTGATCTGGTTCATATTAGTTTTCGATTGGTTAGTCATAGGGAATGGTCTCATTCCAACATGAGGCCATGTTTGTAAGTACTCCCAACGGGACTCGAACCCGTAATCTCCTGCGTGAAAGGCAGACGACTTAACCATTTGTCCATAGGAGCAAGTTCTCTGTTTTTTCCAGAGGTTAGTGGTCTCGGTGGGATTCGAACCCACGACCCACGGCTTATGAGGCCGTCGCTACTTACCGCTGAGCTACAAGACCATTTGTGCTTGATTTACGGCTCAAGCACGGAAGCCGCTACACATGACTTTCGTCATATAATGAGCAAAACAAAACATCGCTGCCTTCACAGGTGGCGATGTTTAACTAACATTATCAACCTAAACCTAGCTATGATAATCTATTCACCTAATGAGCCTCCGGCCGGGATCGAACCGACAACATCTTCATTACAGGTGAAGCGCTCTACCATTGAGCTACAAAGGCAGTTGCCAGCATTCCACTGACTCGCGAGGTTATGTTGCCTCGTACATCGGTTTAACGCCTTGCCGCTGGCTGTCAACTATGTGTATGCAAACACGTAACGCCGAAAATAGCAAATTTTGAATGTACCCCCAATGCGAATCGAACGCATATCTGCTGTTTAGGAAACAGCTGCTCTGTCCGTTGAGCTATGAAGGCATAAACCCTGCCATCCAATGGCGGCTGAATGACAGGTAAACGCTTAAAATTGGCAAATATAAGTTATCTTGCTATCAATACTCTAATTACGATGCGCGTACGTGCAAATTATTAGTTGTTATTACTCTCTGATTGCTGATTATCAGCATTAACGACCTCGATGATCTGAGTCTCTGTGATTGAGAAGATCTCCCAGTCCAACACAGTGCCCCTCATACCTTTCTTAAGAGATACGATCGCATTGTCAATATCTGTGTCAAGTATATACATGACGGACTTCGTCTTCTTCTCTGCTCCGGACTTTTCGTCAAGCGAAATGAGGTTGACTGCAGCCTTGTACCATTTGCTGCCTTCTGGAGAGTCTCCGAAGAACATTTCGGAGATTTTCTCTTCGACAATAGACTTGACCTTAAACTCTCCTACGATTACGTCCTTAAGTTCCATGATAAGTCTCAGCTCTGCCTCTGAAGGAGTCATTGCATCGACAAGGTACTTCTCGGTAACCTTTTTCGATGTGTCGGTCTCGAGAACTCGCTCGAGTCCGACAGAAACGATGTACCAGTTGTTTGTCATTATTATATAGTTGTTAAAAGGTGGTTCGGAAAACCTGCCCACCTTCACAGGCTAGCAGGGATGTGAATACCGTGATGAAAAACTGTAAAACAATAGTAATGTTGCGGCCGTCACACCTGCGATGGCGTGCATCCTTTCGGAAGTCTATCGACGTGAACGGCCATTAAAAGGCCCAGATTGCGCTACCAATCTTCATGTACGAATACATGTGGGACATACCCAGACCTGATTTTGGTTGTCTTTGTCCTTGTTTCATGTTTCTTCAGTATGTCAAAGATCGTGATTTTCCTTTTTGCCAATTAAAGGAGATCGAGAAGGTGCGGAATAATACGAGACTCAGGGAATCTCTTGATACCTCCTGGGAGTACGATTGACGGAAGTGTGTCGCCGACCCGCTTTGTGCAGAAAGTAGACTTGCTGATTCCAAGTTTTGCAGCAGCCTCTTTCGCGCTTAACAGTTTGTCGTGTGACGCTGAGTCTATGTCAAGCTGCTTTTTTATCGACACCGACACCTGCAATGCAACCTTGTCTGCTATTTTCGCAGCTATAAGATCGGCCAAGCGCTCGATTTCGATATCGTCTATTTTACGCTGAGGCATCTTGTACGCTCTCCCCGGCGCTTGTCACCCTGATGACGAGAGTGTACAACCCAGGACGTCCGAACACGTCGTAGGCATTCGTCTTATACGCGAATCCAGGGTGTTTTCTCGAGTATCTGGTCAGTGTGGCACGCTTGACTTCAACTGCATCCCAGTCGAGACCTTCTACTGCGTATGCCTTTCCCTCTTGCAATGTCGGAATGGCATTCAAATTAAATTCGCTCATGTTCGTTAATTTTGTTTGTTAAAAAAATTGGCAAAGTGGGAGAAAACCACTATCTTTGTGTCGCGAAACTTAACAAACCTACGGAGAGGCCGTCTGATGATGGTTCGCTTCCACTTTTGCCTTGCCAAAACGATTCGTTAGTTTTGACGGGTGCAAAGGTAAGGTTTTTCGAGGAGTTTTCAAAATATTTCGAGTAAAAAGTGTTGAAAACTCCTCGATTTTTAACAATTCTTTGCACATAAATGGAGGATTTGCTGATCTTTAAACAGAAATTAACACAGATTATGGAGGACAAGGGCGTTAACTCACTCGAGTTCTCCAAGGTGACGAAACTGTCTTCACGTCAGATGACCGACTACCAGCGGGACATAACCTTCGATAAGGACGGTGAACCTAAAGGGCCATCCGTTCCAGGTTATTGGACGCTACGGTCAATCCTCAAGGCTTACCCGGATATTTCGGCTGAGTGGCTTATGCGAGATTCAGGTCCGATGAAGGTGACTGAGGATTGGCTTAAACGTCTGACTTCTGGAGGAACCAACGTCAATATCGACAGCAATGTGGCATCTGGCGCGTATTCGACCGTAGGGGTCAATGACCAGTCAGACCTTGTTGCTTACCTTAAGGCCGAGAATTCGCGCCTGCTCGCAGAACTCGCGCAGAAGGACAAACGCATAAACGACCTTACCGATCGGCTGTTAGACGGAAGATAGGGTGGGGTCTAATACCTTACTACTATGGACAACGAACTGAAGGAATTCGTACTGGCCGTGCAGCAGGCTGCAGTGGACAGAGAGAATCAGATCACCAAGCTGGGTGAGATGATCGTCGAGAGTGAGATGAGATTCGAGAGGATGTCAGAAGCAAGCAACGAGAGACTCGCAAAGATAGAGAAGCTGATGCTTGCGCACATCGAGAGTAATGACAAGCTTGTCGAATCAATACTTACACTAACGAATACCTACACAGGTCAGATCGATAAGTTATCCGCATGCCGCGATAAGACAATCGAAACGATGAGCGAAGTAGTAAGGAACAATACTGAGCTGACAAGTCAGATAGGAGACAAGGGACGAATAATCGAAACCCTTCGCAGGCAGATATCTGATAAGGATTCTCAACTCATAGAGACGCTCAAGAACATTGTCATGTCTCGTCACGATACGAGCGTCAACGTGACACGTCAGCAGTGACGATAAACACTACGTTCTTTGAAATTCTGATTTCTCGCTACACACCATATAGAGGATAGCATATCTCAGGCCTCATGTCTCCCATGTATGGCAATGCCCTTATTGTATTATAGTCGATGAATTCGTATGCCTCCTCTGGAGTCATGCCGTCTTCTTCAACAAGGTACTCGGCCATGCGGTCATAGTCATAGATAAGACGATTATCGTCTGTAATGCCTACGATTGCTGTTACATAGCATGGATCCTCAAGTATGACCGTGTCATTGTAGCCGTGCTCGATCAGCCACCGCTTGAGGTCGTCAAGAGTGAATTGGGGGGGGTGAAAATACTCATTTTGTTGTCTATTTAGACTCTGGAACGAAATTTGACATAATAACCTATATTGCTAAGAGCTTAAAAGTATAGCAGTATATATTATTAATCATAGATAGAGTTAAGAAGACCAAGTCGAGACATGGTTACACCAGACTGAGGAACTGTGAGATCGATATATCTGCACTTGTTGGCGTTTTTCTTGCTAGTGCTTATATTCCTCTCCCAGTAGTTAATAATCTTGTTGCGTGCAACCTTAAGCGCGGCTACGCACGCGATTGCGTATGTATTGCGCTGAGAAGCCACAACAAGTCCTCTGGAGATGAACTTGCCGTACTCCTTGACCTTGTCAGCGAAACGTACGTCACATAGCACACGCGCGTTTATACGCTTGATTGCGATAAGTCCTGCTTCTGCTAGGGCCTTGATGCGGTTCAGAGCGTTCTGCCTTGTCATGTTAAGTTTCTTGCCTAAGAACTCGAGCGTAAGTCGGTTAGTATACACATCGGTAGGAGTGTTATTGTCGCTCTTAGCAAATGTAGACTGATTGACACTGCTCTCCTTACGTGAGTAGTAGCTGATAAACTTAATGACAAGTGCGTTCTCTATCTGACGCTTGATATTCTGGATTGAGACCGTATCGCGATCTCCGGTAACAACGAGGACATTTACGGATTTCCGTTTACCGTATTTCTTGTTCTCGCTTGTGGTGATGTATTCTTCTTTCTTGTAAAGCTTTCCTGCGCGTATATTGCCTCTTCCTGTGTACGATATGAGACCGAGTTCCGTTGCTTCCTTTATGGCTTTTTCGGCAGTCTTTTTCGAGCAGTGGAACTTAGTGATTATTTCGGAAACGGCATTGCCATCTGTCAGGAGGATTGACGATACATAGGACAGCTTTATGCATGCAGCAAGAGCCAGGCCGGTCAGGCATGACTTGCTTATTGCTTCCTGTGCGAGCTGAGATGCTATATATGTATGGTTGTCCATTGACAGAAAAAAAGACGGATACGAAACAGTCGCTCTTTGCTCCGTACCCGTCGAGAGTATATAGTGATAAACTCTTTCTGACTCATGCAATAATTGACGAGCGACTGCCGATTTTGCTGACACAAAGGTAGCGAGAAATTTCATTTCTACCAAATCCACGTTTTGAGCATTATTAACGAATTTTGTGATACCAGTGGTATTCCAGTAATTCGTAAAATGCTGGTTTGCAACGATGTAAAAAAAAGTGTTCATCTTTGCGCCAAAAATACGGTAGCAATTATTAACGAACACACTTTTTTGCGAAAAATGGATAAAAAGCGCCAATATGTAATGTGAATGTTGCACAATTTGGACGTTATTCCTGAGCTTATGATTTCTTGGATGAGTTCGCGATACGTCTGGTTTTATCTGGTTTTTCGAAAAAATGACGTTTTTGATACCGTTTTTGAATGTGATACCAAGTGACGAAAATCTGGTAGAAATGTGTGATACCACGCTTGATCGCGTGATACCGCTCAAACAAATTGTTGAACCACAATAAATTATTTCTATCATGAGTTTTCCAACAGTTAGGCTTGTATTCGATCGCAAGCACAAGGCAAGTAACAGGGTCGAAAGGAATGGCAAGAAGGGTCTCGTACAGCTCGAGATCACCTTTAACCGTAAGAGGAAGTGGATTGGCACAGGAGTTTCCGTGTATAAGGATCAGTGGGATGACGGAATGAAGGTCATCAACCACATGCAGCGCAATGAGCTCAACTCGATACTTGAGCTTATCCTCATGCGTGCATACGATTACATCAGGTCGATCGAGTCGAATAACGAGCCATTCGAGTTCTCTGCTATAGAGAATGCCATTAGCGTCAAAAAGATTGAGTACGAGAATGTGTCTGAGGCGATATGTGCATTCATAGCCTCAATGAAGAAAGAAGGCAGGAACAAGTCTTCGGTCGCTTGCTATGAAACGATGAAGAGCAAGTTCCTTCAGTACGGACAAATATCATCATTCAATGATCTGTCAGTGGAGAATATCAAGAACTTTGACCATTGGATGACGTATAGCAAGAATTGTTCTGTATCCGAATCTACGAGGTTTGAGTATCACAGGAAGCTGTCTGCTGTAATCAACTGGCTTGTGTGCAACGAGGTGATGAAGTCGAATCCGTACGATGACTTCCATCCGAAGAGGAAGCTTGCCGTTGATACGATAATGTATCTAAACGACATAGAGTGTGCCAAGCTTGAGGCATTCGATTCTGACGACGACAGGCTTGTATTCGCGAGGGATCTGTTCTTGTTCATGCGTTATACTGGCATGGCTTTCTCTGACGCGACGAGAATAACATCTGACGACATAGAGATACGAGACGGTAAGCGTATTGTCCGCTCTAAGAGAAAGAAGACAGGTATCGGATTCATGATTGTCATACTTGACCCTGCCTGGAGAATACTCACGAGGTACGGAGGCCGTCTGGACAGATACTCGCTGTCGTACATAGACCAGAAGCTTCATATAGTAGGGCATGTTGCTATAGGCCGCAAGATAACTACGCACATGGCCCGTCACACGTTCGCTTGCTGGGCTCTCAGGAATGGAGTTCCAGTGGCTTATATAGCAAGGATGATCGGCCATTCTAACATAGAGACAACCCAGATATACGCTGAGGTTTTAGGCGAAGATATTATCAATGAGTCTAAGAAGCTGGAAAATGTAATAAGCTCGAATCCTGTAAAGGATGCAAAGGTGATTCCAATGTTCGGATCGTAAAAAAAAGCACCCGCCCGTCCGGTAAATGGACAGGCGGGTTAATTATTCCCCTCTCCTGCCTTTGAGCCAGGAGCGTAGATTGATGAACGGTTTCTCTTTTGGGTGTATTCTCGTATCATTAAAGTGGTCGATGTTATAGTCGCGCCACTCTGCATACTGATCGTATGACACATCGTTCTCGATTAGCATTACCATCTCTTCTGGTGTGAGGTAATCGGTTCCATCGAAGTCGCAGATACCTCCGACTTCGTCTGCCACCCAGTATGGAGTCCTGTATCCTTCGAACAGATGCTCGTTCACCTCGTTGGCGAGGTTGTTGCATGCAATCTTAAACTGCGAAACAACGGGATTTATTGTTTTCTTCATATCTTAAAACTGTGGAAAAGGGTTATACTTCCATTCGATTGCTCTGCCTTCTGCCATGGATGCCTGAACGTCGATCAGACGCTGGTTGGACGATCCTCTGAACAGCAGGTTTGTGTCTCTTAGATACTCAATAAACGGGCCGTCAACAAGAACTTCGATCCACGTTAGCATCCTGCTCATTGCACGATTTGCGATTACCTGCTCATAAGTAAAGCCGGTGTAGCACCAGATCGTCTTGTGCTGCTCTTCGACGATTCGTCTGGCGAGTTCGGTGAATGCTACTGCCTGATACATCGGGTCTCCTCCAGAGAATGTCACATTGTTCTCGTCCTTGCTCAGGAATTCGAGTACCTCGTCGATGGTCTTAGTCTCTCCGGAATCGATATCCCATGTTGCAGGGTTGTGACACCCAGGGCACTCGTGAGAGCACCCTGAGCAGTAGATTGTCGTGCGCCATCCTACGCCGTCAACGGCTGTGTCACGGACTATTCTGTAGATTCTGAGTTTGCACATTCTATTATGTGTTTTTTAATTATGTGACGAATATCGTCTGCTGTCAGTGTATCTGTTATCTCTTCATTGGTCAATCCGGATTCTTTTGCCATATTGATTGCCATTACTGCCGCATTCGAGATGGTTACGATTATATCTGGTGGAATCGTGTCATAGTTGGTGAAATACTCACCGGCGATCTTTGATCCATGCTTTATGCCAATCAGATACGATCCTTCGTCGAAATCGTTGATGGATGAAAACCTGGAGACTTCTTCCTGCATCTCCTTTTTTAGTTCTTTCGGTATTTTGTTTTGCTTCATAGTCACAAGTTATATGCGTCGCACTCGCGTTCGCTTGATTCTGCCTGTTGTGCTGACTCAAACATGATAATGCGTTGTTTAAGCTGATTGTTCTCTACTTCAAGCTGAGCATTCCTGATAGACAGGTTGGTCAGTAATTCTTCTTTCTCGACCAACCTGTCCATGCAGGAATTGAATAGTTTCTGCAACTCTTCCATTATTATCTTGATGCATAAATGGTTATTGTTTCTTCGTCAAGATCGAGCGTCGTAAGGAACAGCGCATAGTCGTTAACGAAGTCGAGTAGACCTTTGTAATCGCCCCATCCGTTTGGAGGATTGAACTCTTCCAGTTCCTTGCGATGTTCATACAGATATGAAATGCTGTTTATCACGAGTTTTATGTATTCGTTCGTAACGATGTCAAATCCATGTTCGTCCGGTCTCCATAGAAGCTGGTATAGCGTATAGTCGCCTGTTGGAACATGATCGGCCATCTTGCCGAGGTTGTGTGTGATGTTGCGCCACCAGATTTCGGTTTCCTCCGATTCTGGTTCTGGCGATTGCTTGTGTAAGTATAAATCGAGACTCATTGTTATTATGATTTTATTTCGTTACTAATGAATTGAAGTGCGCGGATGAGCTCCTGGCATTTGTCGTAATCGAGTACGATATCGTAGTCTTCGAATCTGTCCGTGATGCATGACTGTGGGCAGATCTTTACAACGGCCTTTCCTTCTTCCGTCGTGTCGGTCACCAATTCGTATGGAACGTCGGTGTCGTATAATTCAATTTTCATATTGTACGGTTTTATTCGTTGTGATTTCGAATGTTGATATGATGACCAATGGCGCCGAATAATAAGAACAGTCCAAGCCAATGCCAGAAGTCATCGAAGAAAAACTCACATAGGTATTTAACTATTTCCATAGACTACTACTTTATGATAAAACTCGCGGAAAATGCTATGAGGCAAAACTAACACAGGTGCTGGCGCTGGATCAGGATGCTCTTTGCGATATTGCGCTATAATGTCTGCAACCTGGATTGTTGTCACACTACGAGTAGAGTGCTCACACTTTCGGAAGAGTGATTCATAGGCCATGGCTGTCTCTTCCTCAATTTTTGCCCATAATGGTTTACGCCCAGGAGTGACAGAAACAAGCCTGCGATAGTTCTCTTGTGCTGCCTGGCGCTTCATCTCGTTCACTCGCTGTTGCTCGGCTCGTAGTCGAGCAATCGTAGGATTAAACATTGACAGCTGATCTATATACTCACTATTTACCATCGCATACCATACATTTCTTTAATACACATGCCATCGTCATCGCTCAATTCAATTTGCGAAAGCCATGCTCGCTTACTACGTCCGTCGTGGATATGGAAATGCTGACCAAAAACCTTTTCAAGTTTATCGAACATTTCTTTGAAATATAATTCGTTGTCGATATATATGCCTCCAGCTGAAGGACAAACTGTATCGGTCTTTAAACCAAGCGTAGAGATAATTTCGCTATGATACTTGGCTATAGGCAAAAACACAGGCAAGCACTCGGTGGCAACAGCCATGCGATGACGCATCTGCTCTGCCTTAAATTTCTTCTTGATGGAACGGATAGACTTTTTCATAACTTTTTTCGTTTCTTTAATGTGTTAGGATTATTCATATTCTCTCGCTGCGTTACCCAGTGAAGATTGTCAGCTCGATTATTCGCTCTATTCGTGTCGATATGGTCAACAAACAAGCCTTTTATATAGCCTTCTTCTCCGTGGAATGCCATACATACAAGACGATGAACTGGAACGATGATACATCTTCTGCCGTTTGATTTTCGGTAGAGATATACACTAACATAGCCGTTCTTTTGTGGGTATTGCTTTAGGATTTCTCCTGTGTCTTTTCGTGCTATATCGCCTTCGTCGCTTGCTATGTAGTTTTCCCAACAAGGAATGTCGCGCCACTCCATTACTCTTTGTTTTTTAACATTGCTTTTACAAACTGGCTATGCAGTTCCATTTTACTACCGATTAGGTGGATATGCTGACACATCCATTGCCAGGCACGATCAACAACTTCTTGCTTGCCTATTTCGTACCCGTCATCAAATGCGAGTCGCTTAATTCTTTTAGGTTCACTATCGTACCACGGAGAAGCCTCTATAAATTCTTCTTTACTCATCTTTCATTGCTTTACTAAACATTTCGATAAATACATTTACAGGAACTGTGTACTTACCTATCGTAATTCTGGATGATCCTTCAAACTGCTTTGTAAGCCACTCGGTTGCTTTCTCTATGTCTATTTCGCGTTGTTCGGTTGCACCTAAATAATAGCCAATACCGAATGCAGAATTGACACCATGAAGTTTGTGAAGTCTTTCAAGTTCATCTTCCGTGAACTGAGATTTCTCTTGATCTCTCGTTCTTTCTTCAATCGTTTTCATAACGCTTAATCTGTACAAGGTTCGTGTACTTTATAGCGGAAACTCCAGTCTCCATTGTCAATTAGCACGAAATATCCTCGGAAGTATATATCTGCTTTACTCCAGTCTCTTTCGCTTCCTCTCCAATCATTATATGTTTGATTGTTGTTGCGCAGAAACTCTTTGCAGAAAGCAAGTATATCTTCTGCCGAAGCGTTGCCATTGGTCTTAATATCCCAGATGTAGTCACTATCAGCATAGGGTCTTGGTTGTCCGTACTGAATGTTGGTAATCTCAATTATTCCAAGACGCTTAATCTCGGAGGCTTTCTTTTCGTCTTTTGCTTTGTTCTCTGCATCTATTTTAGCGAACAAAACGTTGTCTTTGTTGTCTTCGAATCTATGTGTTTTATTGTTATAATGTTTCATAATGCTCTTCGTTTACGAGGAACTCCCCAGTTTTTATATGCTTTTCTAATAGGTTCGCTCAATGACATTGGTATCTCTTTGTCGTTATAATCTTGCAGAGGACTGCCTTCATTCCAAGCGAAAGAAACGTCCCAGGCGAATTTATCCTTAGGATTGAATGATGGGTCTCTTGCTATATAGCCGCCATTGTCAAGTTTTACTATACGACCTACATGACCAAAGCCATGAATGACATAATCACCTACTTTTAGGCTTTCAAATTCTTGCCTTGTCATAATAACTCAATCTCTTTATCAATACCACACAAATCAAGAGCGTCTTCAAGGTCGGCAACATTGCGAAGAATAGCGTCACTCCAATAGCAACCATCCTTGTCCCATTCAACCTCTAAATTCACCTTTGGGGTTCTCAAAACATAATACCCATGAAAAGGAGGATGAATTTCAAAACCATTCTTCAAGAGAATTTCTTTTGTGATTTTAGTATTCTGCTTTAGAATATACAAATCCAGAGTCCAACGTAAACGTACAAGGTTTTGCGTATTGTCAACGTCGCTATAAAGACCTTGTCGCGTAAACATTGCTGCTTCAATCAGTTTTTTCTTTGTACTCATAATTTATGCTTTTACTATGTGATGTGAATATGATTTGTACTTAACGAGTTTTATTTTCATCTTCTTTGTAAGAAACTCCTCTATCTTCAAGCAGCAGTCCTCGCACAAGTCAGCGTATATCTCTCTGTGGTCTTCATCGCCTCCCATTGAGCCTCCTCCCCATGAAAGCGTCTGCATATATAGCTTTGAATTCTTGAAATTGCTTTTAATTACTTCTTTTCCGCACGCATCGCAGACAATGGTTCTTTTAATTATTTCCATTTCTCAGTTATTGTATTAAATCGTTAATCAGTTCAAACGTGATGTTCTCGCCTTGCATTTCTGTAAGACGGTTTCGGTCAATCTTGTTCATCTTCGAATGTCTTTTTATCAATCCATATTTCGCCAATCTCGCAATAGCAACCGATAGTGTGAGCAAATATGCAGCCAGCACAACTATTGAAGCGGTATTGTTGGCGGCGTACTATTTCTCTGCCATCAGTAAGCGTTACTGCGAACTTCTTATCTCTATATGCGGCTTTCAGTCGCTTAATATCTTCTTCTGATAGTATCATGACTTTCTGTGTTTATATCGTTTCTGTGCCTCACGCTCGTTGCGAGCAATAATCTTCTCACCATTGATTACGAACTCTTGCAACCCTTTAGATGCAAGTTCTTCTGCTTTTGTCTTACGAGGCTCTCGTTTTGTTGGTGTTGTCGGTTCACCATCTGTATAAACCTTATCAGCAGATGCTTCGAGCATCATCATTGCTGCCATCGGTAAAAATTGTCTTAGTAGTTTATTCATAACTTATGCTTTTTAATATATAATACTTTTTCGTTATTTAATGCCCGCTTTTGTGAAAATTTCACAATTTTGGCGGTTATAATTTGTTATTCTGCAATTTTAAGTTTCATCGCCAACTCTGGGAGTCCTGCACAGATTAGTGCGAACTGGAGTTGATGAACATCCTCACCATAGACTAACACATCATTACAAAAGTAATCTGTATGACAAATTATGCGAATAGTTTTTACATCGGAGTAATAGTTAAAGCTGATTAAATATTCTCCTTCGTTAAGGACAAAGCTACCATCGTGTCTATTTTCAAGTCCGTTCTTTTCAAGAATCTCTGGCGTGAGTTCTATCCCTTCGCACTGAGCCAGACGAACATACTTGATGCGGCATGGGTCATCTGGAGTATGGTAGCCAACCTTGCGGTGCTTACGCTTGGTACTGATGCCCTCAACGCGGATAATCTCGCCTGTGTTGGTTCGTATGAGAGAACCGATGGTTATTTCATGTGGGTGTATCATACATGTAAATTCAAAAGTGCATCTATTATTTCTGGGTGTTCTCTCTCAAATTATTCAAGAGCATCTGTAGCAGTTTCGCTTTCGCATCCTTCTCCAACATGATATGCAAACTCTCCATCACAGTCTGTTCCTCCAAGTGCGATGAAAGGACAGTTTTTATAACATTCTGCTTTTGCTATAGAATTATTTTATTTTTCTTTTAATTCTTGTTTTCTTGACCACCAATCTGGGCAGTGGTCATTTTCTGCGACAGTAAGTTTATTATTGGTCAATGACTACATATTCGGCTTCGTTGTCATATTCAAGTGCTTCGTCATGTGACAGTCCCCACAGTTCCTCGAAGTGATCAGCCTCAGCCAAACAACCAAGAGGACAGGCAGAAGCCATACACTGAAGGTCGCCATCTGTGTTTTCTGGATGGTTGCATCCATAGTTATGACCGTTATGTGTCTCTGGTTCGTTGTTTGCGAAAAAACCGCACTCCGCGCACAGATCGTCTATGTGTTCTATTATACGTGCCATAAGTGTTATTTTAAAAGTTCAAAGTCATAGACGAATACCCAGGGGTTGCTGACCCATGTGCCACGTCCGCAGGTCTTGTCGATAAGGGTAGAAAATGCTTCTTTTGGTGTTTTTCCAAGCCAGATTCGTGAGTTGGTTTCTTTGTTGTAGTTAGTATAGTAACCACCTTTTGCAAACTCTATACCTTCCTTCAAGCAATCCTCCTCGCAGATGTCTTGCAGACGCTCAACACGGACATTGGTGATTTTGATTCTGTGTGGCATCAAGGAAGGTTTCACAAACATATTATTCGACCAGCCTTTGTTATTGCAGTCTATTTTGTCGATGATAGCACGCTTATTGTCATCTACAATATGGAACACATCGTTGTAATTCTGTGCAACGGCTATCTCTTCCCCTATGTAGTAAGGCGCTTTTGCCATCCTCTCGCCATGCGTAATGTTGTAGATGGCATCTTCAACGGATATGCTTTCGAGAGCTGCAGCATAATAATCTTCTTGATATGCTGTAACCATATAGATGATTCTTGTAGGAACAATTCTCCGCGTCTGCGTCTTCCGTCCTTCAAGTACAGCTTTGGTCAGTCCGAATTTATCTGAGAACATAATTTTCTTAGACATACGTTTTATTGTTTTAATTTCCATTTATAATTGCCTGCATTATTCTACTCTATTAGATGTAAATGTTTTTGGCTGTCTATATTTTTCATTATTGATACATGACATTTTATTAATACAATGCTTTATATCGTTAATTCCAGATGAAAAGTATATACATCCCCAACATTTAACATTGGTATTGTTTATCCAATATTTTTGGTAGCTCATATTTACTTTATTATTCGGTGCAGTAATTTGTGGAAAACCAAAAATTATGCCATGCATCATAATTTTCATGTTGTTCCTCTATTTCTTGTTGTTTAATTATTTCTTCCCTCAATGTCTGCTCTGGAGTATAGTCTGATATTGTTTTCATAACGTACTACATTTGCCAATAACTCCTTTATTCTTTAATTCTTCCTCCATTGTGAATGGGTCAGTACCTTCTGATTCTGCCATAAGCATAGTAAAGACAAGATTTAATTGTCCTTCATTGAAATCGCTAAACATATTTCTTTTCATATTATTTCAAAAGTTTATTTTCAACTAAACACTCTAACGCTGCATCTATAGCAGCGAGTGTGGCTTCTTTTGCTGATGGCTTGATATTATGGTCAAAGTAATCATCTATAACATACTGCCAATATACATCACTTTCATGCTCTACGATTTTAAACCTAAATCCCTTCGACCTAAGCCATCCCAGCATTTGCTCAGCAGTAGGATTGTGAATTACATTATGAGTAGTTTCTGCTAAAGTAAAAGAGTACTCATCAAGTACATCATGTACTTTTTCTACCCTTATTGGTGCACCAAGTTCCAAAGCCTTCTTTGTTTGCTCTTCGGTGCAGTATATTGTGTAATCGCTAATTGTTTTCATAAGTTATCTTTTATAAACGATTCTATATGTTTACTATATGAATGTGGCGGTTTTTCCCATTTGACATATAATCTATTTACCGCATTTGCTTTCTCGGCAATCGTACTATGCAAGTTACAATACTCGCAATATGCGAAATAGCCGCTTTTTTCATTTACCATTATTTCATGTGGATTGCAATTACTCCACGGCAAACCGCAAATTCCACAACTGCTGTATGAAGGATGAATAATCCTGTAGATAATTGGTATAGGCGGCAATCGTTTTGCCTTTTCTAATATTTGCATTTCCTAATTGATTAAGTTATTATTAACTAAATACTCAATTGCTTTCTCGATGGCCTCTTCTGGGCCATCATATTGACCAAAACTATCACAGATAGGTGTGTCATCAGTTCGCCATATTTGTACTTCGGCCTTACTACTATAAGATACCGTGTCAATGGCAATTCCTTTCTCTCGCCACAGCCAAAGCCATGCGCCGAGATATGTTGGAATATCAGCAATATAATCTTGTGGTAGAGCAACACTTGATGATATACATACTCCAATAGGGTATTCTATGCAAGTTCTACCATCTTCTTTGATGACATAAACATCTCTTGTTATTCCTTGCGGATACCCAGCCTCTTTGAGAGCCTTGGCTACGGAATGCGAAACTCTTTTCATATTTGTCGTTATTAGTATTTTTTATCTATCGCTTCTATGAATGCAACTCCAGCAAGTCCTACTGCGAATCCTGCCGCGCCTGTATCACATAACCACGCGAATATTGCAGAAATACAACAAGCCAAAAGAAGCAACCTGATTTTCTTAGTCAGCCTTTTCATTTGTTTTCATAAGTTAAATGACCTCGTTCTGTGTCATTGATAATAATCCCGACGAACCACGAACGCGGATAGGTGTCGTTTGTGTGACGAATAACATCTAATGACGTTATGTGTCCTTTATACACATGTAACTTTCTATCCTTGCCTATACCTATTTTGAAGAAGTACCCTCTTTTGCCAAAGCAAATACAAGGAAAGGATAATATCTTAGTCAATCCGTATAGTCTCATAATCTTTGCTCGTTGATTTTACCCCGACCTCTCACATCGGGGTAATGGTTAGATTTTATACGCCTCTTTGAGCTGTTTGATAACCTGCCCACCGAAAGCATCCTTGGTCAGTTCTACGAAATCTCGCACAGTCATGCTGCCATTCTCAATGTCAATCCCATGCTGACGAGCGAACTCCTTGCGTCCAAACTCACATGAGCCTGTAAGCACATTGTGCCACTTATACAGCTCTGCGTTTCTCACACTGGCATCCACGTCTGGATAGTTTGTCTTGAATCGCTCGATGCGCTGCTCAATAGGTTCGTTCTGCAATGCTTTCGCTTCTGCGTCGCGTCTTGCTTCTTCCAGTGTCTCTCCGTGTGCGAAGTAGTCACCACTACGAGCGATATAGCAAGGCGTGAGAGTGAGGTCTGATTTGACTATCGACCCTCTTGCGTACTGACCATGTACGGAGTCAAACAGTGTGGCGGTATCGTCCACCATGTATATCTTCTGACCGTTGTAGGCTGCTAATCCATAGCCATTGCCATCGCCATAGCCATCGCCAGAGCCAGAGCCAGAGCCATCGCCAGAGCCAGAGCCAGAGCCATCGCCAGAGCAAGAGCCATCGCCAGAGCCAGAGCCAGAGCCAGAGCCATAGCCATTGCCATCGCCATAGCCATAGCCAGAGCAAGAGCCAGAGCCATCGCCAGAGCCAGAGCCATCGCCAGAGCCAGAGCCATCGCCAGAGCCAGAGCCAGAG
>JAKSKV010000139.1 GCA_024401555.1 Paludibacteraceae bacterium | reverse complement strand
AGGACGCTCTTAGGGGCTTTGCGCCCCTGCCGCTAAGGCAAACTCCGCAGTGTTTTTCATAGTGGAGTTTGCAATAGCAGAAGAGTATCCAGGAAATTGAAAGAAAATTCGATTGAAAAGGTTGTAGTCTGAAGATTGATTATTATAATTGTAAAACAAAAAAATCAGTTTAATAATCAAAAAACTACAACCGATGCAAAGAAAAGAAATTTCTTTCAAAGGACAAACAATTTACGTAGGAATTGATGTCCACAAGACCACCTGGGTGGTCACAGTGATGACTGAAGTTGGCAATTATGAGAAGAAATTCTCACAGCCAGCGTCACCACAGAAGCTCTTTGACAATCTGAAGAAGAATTACCCGGATGCCCGTTACGAGGCGGTGTATGAGGCAGGCTTTACCGGCTTCTCCACCTACTATCATCTGAAGGAGTTGGGCATAAACTGCAGCATCGTCAATGCCGCAGATGTGCCTACTACCGATGAGGAGCGTCGTAACAAGACCGATGCCGTGGATTCTGCCAAACTGGCCAGATGCCTGAAGAATGGAGACCTCCGTCCTATCTATGTCATGCCAAAGGATAGCCTTGATGCCAGAGGTGTGGTGAGGGTGCGCACGACGTTTCTCAAACAACTCAATGGCTATAAAGTGCGTATCAAGCACCTGCTCTACAATAATGGAGTAGAATACCCAGAGCGATTCGCGAAGAGCAGTACCCATTGGTCACGAGCCTTCATAAGATGGCTCTGCGAGGAGGTCTCCCTGCTGGCAGAGGACCGAGTTACATTGGATCTGCTGCTTGAGCAGGTGGAATACCTGCGCCAGTCAGTACTCAAGGCAACAAGGAAGCTTAGGGATTTGAGTCAGACACCCTTCTACAAGAAGAACTTTGACCATCTCTTTACGATTCCTGGCATCGGAGTCATCACGGCTATGACCATCCTGACAGAGATCGCTGATCCGAAACGTTTCCCTAACGAACGTGCCTACACAAAGTATGTAGGTTTTGTTCCGGACAGCCATGAGTCGGGAGAGCATAAATCGAAAGGTGAGATGACAGGACGTGGCAACAATCGCTTGCGAATGGTCTATGTCGAAGCTGCATGGATAGCTATCCGTAAGGACACGTCTCTCTGTTCGGCTTATCTGAGATACTGTCAAAGAATGGAGAAGAATGAGGCAATCGTGCGAATAGCCAGAAGTCTCGTTCATATATCTCTGGCATTGGTGAAGAATGACAAAGATTATGTCCCTGCATAGATCCGGGAGAAGCAACAATACAAGTAAATGGCAGACCGAAGGACAACTGCAAAAGATGATAACGACATTTTTACAGCCTTGATGAGTCTCTGACTACATCTTTGGAAGGCTAATGCGTTTATCTCCTACACGTCTGAAGCAGCGACTTGATGAGTCCTTGTGACTACATCTCATTGAAGGTTGTCGGTAGGTCTGTCCTTTACTTTTT
>JAKSKV010000138.1 GCA_024401555.1 Paludibacteraceae bacterium | reverse complement strand
GTTGCTTTCAGTGAAGCCCTCTCCCTCCAGAAGAGGAATGCCGACCACATCCAGGTAGTTCGGAAGCACCTTCCTGATCATGAGAGTAAGCTTTGTGGAATTCTTGTTGTTGCTCATGGTCTGCTGCATTCCGGCATTTCCAGTAATCTGATTGTTGCATGCAGTCACACCCTTGACTCCGGATATACCCTCAAGCCTTGACTTGACAGACGGAGTATAGCTTGGCACACTCATTCCATAAAGATTCTCCTTGTCGAAGCCCAGCTCCTTCGTAGTCATGAGACGGTACTGCATGTAGAATATCGTCGAGATGATCATCATGGAAACGGCTACTCCAAGCTGCAGCGTAATGAGCACCTTCCTGATTGCCTTGCCTGCAACACTTCTCGAGAAACCGCTCTTCACGCCCATCGCAGCATTCACATTCGTAACATACATGGCAGGAAATAATGCCGAGAGTGCGGCAAACGCCACAGAAACGAGCACCAACACGGCAAAAGCAAGCATATTGCTGCCAAGACCTAGACTTCCATCGGTAAGCTCGCCTACAGGACTCTTCGAGATGGCCAGTGCCAATACAATCGAGAGCACTATAGCCACACCTACATACTCAAGAGCTTCCTTGACGAAACCCCAGATAAGAGCGCCCCTTGATGCACCGAATACCTTGCGGATATTGACAGTTTTCATCTTCTCCGGTACAAGAGATACAAAGAAGTTGACGAAATTGATGAAGGCAATGATGATTATCAGGAACGCAATCGCTATCATCTCATAAACGGAAGAATGTGTAGTTCTCGTGTTGACATAGTCATTTACGTTTGAGAAATGAATGTCATTCAGCGAAACCAGCTTCTGATGATGAAGCAGCTGTGACAAGACTGCCTCTTGCTGTTCAGGTGCAATGCCATACTGGCCGATCATATCCATGCATGACTCATAGTCATACTTCTTGAACAACTCTTCGAACTTCTCCACATCGTCAGTACTTGCAAGACGGACGAGGCCGTTGAAACTATAGTTGTTGTCAGGCTGAGTCATGATGATGGTCTCCTGGTCCCACAGGATATCCAGATCATAGAAATCGGTATTCTCCGCAAATGACTCAAAGACACCTGAAACAGTTGCAGACACCTTTTCATTCTTGAAAGGGTCAAATATCCAGATGACATCACCCGAAGACACAGACATCATCTGAGCCGCCTTTTCGGAGATTGCAACTCCGCTGTTAGGCTGAGGATAAGAGCCGGAGACGAACCTGACGCCAAGAACGTCAGCTCCGCTCTTGGTAAAATAGTGGACTCCAAGCTTGTAGCGTCTTGCACCAGCTCCTTCTCCCACATAAACGTCCTCTGCACCTCTTTGAAGATTGAAGAATCCTATCTGAGCACCAGGTATTCCTTCGGCAGTCCTTCGTGACATCTGAATCGGAATAACCGTACTCCAGTCAATCTCATCATAGGACAGGCACATCATGTATGCGTTGTCCTTATCCTTGAT
>JAKSKV010000137.1 GCA_024401555.1 Paludibacteraceae bacterium | reverse complement strand
TTAACAGCCCACTTGTAAGGTCTCTTGAAGTAAGATACTGCCTTGTTTGGTCTGCCAGTCTTCTCCAAGAAGAGGAAGGTGGCGATTAGGATACCAATTACACCGGCTCCGATACTTGGCAATGCCACGTTCCAATGAGTGTGGATGTCGTAGTTGGTGAAGTCAGAAGAGATGAGGTGGGTGAATGGAAGTAATCCGAACATCCAACAAATACCTGAGATGACTGTCACGCCTGCCAAGAACATCAATGGGAAGGTCATTACCAATGATTGCTCATGAGGCTCGTGCTTGTAACCATCTTTAGGCTCACCGAACCAGAAGATGCGGTAGTAAAGACGGAACATATAGAAGGCGGTCAAACCTGCTACGAAATACTCAACCGCGAAGGCGATCTTATTGTTTTCAAGCGCTGCCACCAAGATCTCATCCTTAGAGAAGAATCCTGAGAATGGAGGAATACCTGCGATGGCCAAACATGCGATCAAGAAGGTGATGTGGGTGATTGGCATACGCTTGCGCAAGTTACCCATGTCATCCATCTCGTTGCTATGAACCGCATGGATAATGGCACCCGCACCCATGAAGAGCAATGCCTTGAACATGGCGTGTGTGAACAAATGCCAGATAGAGGCGGTGTAACCTAATCCCTCTGCCTCTCCGTAACCGGAAACACCCAAAGCCACCATCATGTAGGCGATTTGAGAAATGGTTGAGAAGGCAAGCACACGCTTGATATCGGTTTGCGCACATGCGATAATCGCTGCGAAGATACTGGTGAATGCGCCGATGTAGGCGATGATCTCCAATACGTGAGGCGCTTCGAAGTGGTAAACGGGGAAGAGTCTCGCTACCAAGTATACACCAGCTACGACCATGGTAGCGGCGTGGATCAATGCAGAAGCTGGAGTTGGACCCTCCATGGCATCTGGCAACCAAATGTGCAATGGGAACATCGCTGATTTACCCGCACCACCCAAGAAAATTAAGAAGACAGCGATGGAAATGATTGGGAATCCGCAGAATGTGATGTCTCTCATGGTTGAGTTGACGATCTCAACGTGAGCCTCATTAACCAATGTGAGTTTGTCGAAGTCGAATGTTCCGGTGTAGTAGGATAGGATCAAGATACCGATCAAGAAGAACATATCAGCGAAACGAGTCACGATGAATGCCTTCTTAGCGGCGCGTACTGCTGATGGTTTGTAGTAATAGTAGCTGATCAACAAGAAGGATGATACACCCACCAACTCCCAGAAGATATACATTTGGAAGATGTTGGTCGCGATCACCAATCCTAACATGGCGAATGAGAAGAGGGAGAGAACAGCGTAGAAACGTTGTAATCCTCCATCATATGTGCCGTCATGCTCTTTCATGTAGCCCATGCTGTAGATGTGGACCATCAATGAAACGGTGGAGATGACAATCAACATGATCGCAGAAAGCGGATCCAATAGGAAGCCGATGTGGATACAAAGTGTATCTGTCATCCTTAACCACTCCATGTTAAAAAGTTCAACAGCCTCAAAAGTTCCTCCGTTTTGGAAATT
>JAKSKV010000136.1 GCA_024401555.1 Paludibacteraceae bacterium | reverse complement strand
GACTCCTCCACGAAGATCTCGCCGTACGGGATGTAGGAGATACTTCGCGGCAGTTCGTCACCCCCGGGCACAGCTTCGCCATGGTCGGTGACAGGGGGATGAAGAATTTGTTAGTTTTTATTACTCTAAAATGACTCTATCAGCATAAAATCTAGGGTATCCGATCTGATATAATCCAATAGTTTTGATATGTCCACATCGCACGAATCAGTCGTACCTCTACCAAACACAGCAAATCTACCACTTATGGTATCTATAAATACTTTCCATTCATCTTCAATAAGTGTGTAAGGCACAGTTATTTCCTCCAATAAATCTTTAGGAATCATTTCAATAGGTAACGATTGTTTTTGAGAATCATAATAAAGGAAGTAGGTAGAGTCTTTCTTTTCTATTTTATAAGGAACCCTACCCTTTACATTATTATGTATTTTTAGATTTTCAAAAGAAACTTGCCACATATAAATGTGATGAACTTGAAACGCTTCAAAATTCGCGTCTCTTCTAATCACAACACACATTCGATTTGTGGAATGAATTTCTGATTTGTAATGTTTGAAAAATTTGTTTACAACACAATTCAGAACTTTTTCGTTCCTAGAATTCCTATTATATGTGCATGCACTGACAAAAAAAACTAAGAAAATAATTAAAAACCTTCTCATTATTTTGTTCGCTTTGATGGTGGAAACATTTTGTTAAATCGGTCACACCCTAGTACACTTGCAGGACGATAAGATTCTCCATACTCCCCTGTTAATCGATTAATTGTTGAATACCATATAGGGTCTCCTTTTCTTGGAACTATAAAATGTTTTACGCTTGGTACATGTTGGTCAGCACAACTATAATCCGCCTTAGAAGGTATTCCGAATCCATATGATTCATTTATCTTAGGATCCCTGTTCCCTGGGTGAGTGTGGACTTGAAATTCAACGTTTTGATGGCCGCGCAAATACACCTTAGCCTTATTAAACTGATTATCGTGCCATGGCTCAATCTCCGTTCCTTTATCCTCCTTAGTTATGAAATCTCTATATGCCCATAACGAGACCTCTTTATAGCAATTATATGATATAAATTTCAATATTTTGGCTGCATCATCGTCAAATCCGGAAGGCAACTTAATACCTTTTTGAGAAATATCCACTGTTTTGTCTGTTTCTTTTAGAATACTTGACGAAACAAACAATTTCTTGTGACTCTCTGACGGAATAAAATTATCTTTATTCCACCTGCCAAGTGTTATTTGATCTTTCTCTGTATTAGTGGTTTTTAAGAAAGACAAACGACCTGTTATTTCATCTAATCCGTACTCATCTCTTCCGTCTGGATCAGTCAGGACAATCGGATTTCCGTGGCAGTAGTTATATGGGGAAGCTCCAATATTCTTTTCCCACATTGGATCGACGCTGAGCCAACCCACGCTCGTCGGGTCGAGGTACCTCGCACCGTAGTAGTAGAGCCCGGTCTCCTCGTCGAGCTCCTTGGCGTTGAACCGGTACGGCGCAACGTCCTTGTTATCGGACTCCTCCACGAAGATTTCGCCGTACGGGATGTAGGAGATACTTCGCG
>JAKSKV010000135.1 GCA_024401555.1 Paludibacteraceae bacterium | reverse complement strand
AGATTTTATCGGCACTGCGGGGTCAAAGAGCCAATCATGCTTGACATTGTGGTTAGTTGTCAACTGGGGAGAGCCTACTGTCTCTTGGAAACAAGTACGTCCTTTCAACTAGAAGATGGAGAAAGGCGGATGGATGGTAGGCAGTCGGATAGCTTCATAGTACCGATGAGACTGGGTAATGCCAGTGGAGGGAAGGGAGCTACATAGTAATAATCTTTCTGAGGACACATCAACCGTGCTCAGGAACGGAGGAATTGATGGGAACGAAATTGGAAAGAATAGCAGAAATATCGGCTACAACGCCGAAGCCAGAGTTTACTTCGCTGTATCATTTAATAAATGCTGAAATGCTTATGAAATGCCATAAAGAATTAGATGGTAGTAAAGCTGTTGGCATTGATAAGGTAACTAAAGCGGAGTATGAGGAACATCTGGAAGAAAACATAATAAATCTTGTAGAGCGGTTAAAGAATAGAGCATACAAGCCACTACCATCATTAAGGGTATTCATACCTAAGAGTAATGGGAAAATGCGACCGCTAGGTATTGCCTCTTACGAGGACAAGATTGTGCAGCTTGCAGTAAAGAAGATATTGGAAGCTATATATGAACCAAGATTTCTAAACTGTATGTATGGTTTCAGACCAAACAGAGGATGCCATGATGCTATAAAAGAAGTCCACTATAGAATACAGAATGACTGGATTAACTATGTGGTAGATGCAGATATCAAAGGCTTCTTCGACCATATGAGCCATGAATGGATTATGACATTTCTGAACCTGTACATTAAAGACACTAACTTATTATGGCTTATAAAGAAATATCTGAAAGCAGGTGTAATGACGGAAGGTGTCTACGAAGAAAGTGAGGAAGGTTCAGCACAGGGAAACATCATCAGTCCGATACTTGCAAACATCTACATGCATAATGTACTGACTTTATGGTATAAGTTTGTAGTATTAAAAGAGACAGATGGTAAGAGTTTTCTTACGGTCTACGCTGATGATTTCATAGCAGGATTTCAATATAAAGCAGATGCAGAGAAATACTATGCAATGCTCAAAGAAAGAATGCATAAATTTAATCTTGAACTTGAAGAGAATAAGAGTCGATTGATTGAGTTTGGTAGGTTTGCAGAGAGCAACTGTAAACGAAGAGGTTTGAAGAAACCAGAAACGTTTGATTTTCTCGGCTTTACTTTCTATTGTGGAAGAGGAAGAGAAAGCGGAAATTTCTGTGTAAAACTGAAAACCAGCAGAAAGAAACACACGCTAAAACTAAATGCCATGAAGAAATGGTTGTACGATAACAATGACCTACCAGTCAAGGAGCTAATAACAAGACTGAATCAGAAACTTGTCGGTCATTATAGGTACTATGGAGTATCGTTCAATGGCAAGAAGTTGAGTGCTTTTCTACACTACACGCAGAGGTACTTATTCAAAGCGCTAAACAGACGAAGTCAAAAGAAAAGCTACACATGGGATGGATACTTCGATATGCTGAAGGTATACCCACTGGCAAAGCCAAAGATTTATGTTAGGTTATTCTAGAAGTGAATGTTACTATGAAGAG
>JAKSKV010000134.1 GCA_024401555.1 Paludibacteraceae bacterium | reverse complement strand
ATCCGCTCTGGCCAATACAGGAGCGTCGTTGATACCGTCACCCACGAAGGCGAGTCGGTCATTTTCTCCTTTGCATCGCAATAGTTGCTCCAACTGCTCCACTTTGTCCGCAGGAAGAAGTTCCGCATGGCACTCATCTGCACCTACTTCGTTCGCCACGAATTCTGCCACATCTTTGTGGTCTCCCGTTAGCATGACGCACTTCTGGATGCCTATGGATTTGAGTGAGCTGACAGCCTCTTTCGCATCCTCTTTGAGGACGTCGGAGATGATGATATGCCCCATATATTGGTCGCCTACCGCGATGTGGACGATGGATCCTTGTGATTGGATTTCGCAAGCCTCCCATTTTGCCCCTGCAAGTTCCATCATTTTACTGTTTCCTACCGAGACCACCTTGCTATTGACCAACGCCCTCACACCGTGTCCTGCGATCTCTTCCGTCTGCTCTACGACGCACTCGTCAGCCTCGTTTGGATAGGCATCCTTGAGGGATATGGCGATGGGATGGTTGGAGTGGCGCTCGACATGGGCGGCCAAATGGAGCAACTCGCTCTCTGAAATCTCTGTTGGATGGATGGCCGTTACGGAGAATACGCCATGTGTCAGGGTGCCAGTCTTATCGAATACAACCGTTTTGAGTTGCGAGAGCGCCTCCATATAGTTGGAACCCTTTACCAAGATGCCTCGTCTGGAGGCGCCACCGATACCGCCGAAGAAGGCGAGCGGTACAGAGATGACCAAAGCGCAAGGGCAGGAAACCACCAAGAAGGTCAAGGCTCTGTATAGCCATGTGGAGAGGTTGGCGAAATAACCATTCTCTCCGAAGAATGGGGGAATAAAGGCCAATAGAAGCGCCAATCCCACTACGATTGGAGTATAAATGCGGGCGAATCTGGTAATGAAGGCCTCGCTCTTGGATTTATTCTTGCCAGCGTTCTCCACCAATTCTATCATCTTGGAGGCGGTGGATTCTCCGAAGGTTTTCGTCACTTTCACTTTGAGTAGGCCAGAAAGGTTCACACAGCCGGAGATCACCTCGTCCTCCTCTTTTACGCTACGGGGTACGCTTTCACCCGTCAAGGCTACGGTGTCTAGATTGGAATTGCCCTCTAAAACGACGCCATCCATGGGAATGCGCTCTCCGGGTTTGATGATGATCGTCTCTCCGATGTTCACCTCCTTGGAATCTACCGTCACCTCCTCTCCGTCACGCAGCAGATGGGCGGTGTCTGGACGTATGTCCAGCAATGCGGAGATTGATTTTCTGCTTCGTCCCTCCGCAATGCCCTCGAAGAGTTCTCCTACTTGGAAAAAGAGCATGACGAATACCGCCTCCGGAAATTGGTTCTCCGCACCAGGAAGGAATCCGATGCCCATGGCGCCTAACGTGGCGATCGCCATAAGGAAGTTCTCGTCAAGGAATTCTCCTTCGGTGATGTTCTCAAATGCTTCGTGTAGCGTCTCGTAGCCTACGATGAGGTAGGGAACAAGGTAGATTAATAGCAATTGCCAAGTGGCAAGGTTGAAGTTCCTCTCGATGAGGATAGCTGCCACCAGTAGAATGGCTGCTGAGATGATTTT
>JAKSKV010000133.1 GCA_024401555.1 Paludibacteraceae bacterium | reverse complement strand
CGCTTCGCTCTGATGTACGGGGTTATGGAGGTAGCGTCCTACGGACGGGTTGGTAGTGTGGCTTAGTGCTTTCTCTTCCACTCACTTGGTGATTCTCCCGTCACCTCCTTGAAATGCCTACTGAAATTGCCTTGGTCGCTATAACCCACCGTCAAGCATATATCTAAGAGTGATAGGTTGCTTTCCTTCATTAATGTCTTTGCTTTTTCGATGCGTAAGCGGTTGATGAAAGTGTTAAAGTTACAGCCTTCCTCCTTGTTGATAAGCGACGAGAGGGTGGAGCGGTTGGTGCAGAGTTCCGTACAGACCTGTTGGATGGTGATGCCGCTTGCCAAGTAAACCTCCGAATCTATGATTTTCTTTTTCCAATTGGACCAAGTTCCGTTGTTTTCAGTTGGCACCACTGGGGTTTGGATTCCCTCCGTGTTACTGTTGTAGATGTTGAAATAGACCTTCGGATATTGTAGGTAAAGGATACCGATGATGCCGTAAAGCATCAACATGCCGAAGTTGAGTAGGGTGCAGAGGTTTTGATTCAGACAAAGCGCAATCAGCACTGAATTGATCGCCACGAGGATGACCAGCAGGAAGCTGATGCGGATGATGGTGAGGTTGGTGAATGGGTAATCCGCAGTGAATTCTTGCAGATTCTCCCTACAAATCCGCTCCTTCTGGAAAAAGAGTACACTGCAACTGATGATGAGGTAAATGTAATAGACGAGCCAGATGATGCGGACAAGTACCTCCCAATGGATGGTGCCTCCGCTATACCAGCAGGCTTGATGGTCTCCATCTGCGGTGGTTTGCAACCAAAGAGAAGCATAGTCTGTTATTCTGACATGTGGTTCAACCGCCCTTGAGAGAAGGTAGATTCCGCAAAGTAGGAAGAAGGGATATAGTCTTTTGATCAAAAATTTCTTGGTGATACTCTGTGGACTTACCAAATTGAAGTGGGTAATGGAGAGACAGTGCGCCTGTAGTGTGGAGGCGACCAGGAAGGGAACGCCGATCAACTGGATAGAGTAGTGCGATTTGAATACGCAGTAGAGCGCCAGTGTGATGTAGGCGAAGGAGAGCACCTTTAGGGATATGCGGTAGTTGCGGATTTCATCCGTCTTGGGAAGTGGTATGAAAAGGAATACGATTGCCATGAGAAATAAGGCAACGATCAAAGCATGATAAGATATGTGAAATAGTTCAAACATGATATAACCAATAGGGCTTCCCAATAATAATGCGAATGTAATACAATTCGATGAACTAATTGCTCTTCCCGGCATTGATTTGTGCGATGTGGTGAAATTTCATACGGGAGGTTGTTATTTTTCGATAAATATGAAAAAAGATAATTTCTTGATGTGGATAGGAGAGCTTGGATCTTCTCTCGCTCCAATTTTGCTATTGATTGGAACAAAACTACATCATTTGTGTCTTGTGATACGCTATCTTTGTATTGTGACAAGGGTTAAATCTTGTCTGCTTAAATCTAATACCATGAACAAACATACTTTATTGTCTCTGTTATCATTCTGCTCGATGACAATGGCTGTCCAAGCCACCAACTATACCGATGTTTCCGTACATGA
>JAKSKV010000132.1 GCA_024401555.1 Paludibacteraceae bacterium | reverse complement strand
CCTTCAACTCGACCATTGGATATTGGGTATCGAATACTATTTTCGATAGCGGTGATGTCTAATTTGATACCTTTAATTAATTGTTGCAAGCGGGCGATGGTCGTTGATTCATACTTTTTTATCCAATCCGTAAGATGGGTTACTGTATGTCCCATAATAATCGTCCGAAACTCGTAAGCGCAGCTATATAATGTTTTAAACCAGTCCATTTGTTGGAGTGTTTTAATAATTTTGAGTTCTTCCGGTTCGAGGCTCCGGCCAAGAATGGAGCGCTCCATCAGTTGAGTTAATTTTTGTACGGTGAGTAGTGGCAAGTCCCGCCTTCTCTCTTGTACTAATTGATTTTGGGTTGCCAGACTATCCTTACGGGGGCCACGATGACCATCTGACAGATAGTGAAAGTAATGATAAAATGTCCCCTGAGTAAACTCAGTATTGGCAAAGTGATCTTTGAAAATTTGTAATAACGAATGTCCTTTCGCATACTCTTGCTCTACAAACTTCTGATATTGGGAGTAGTCAACTTTGTCTTGAGTCTTGTGTGGCTGAAAGGCTTCCCAACGCATATACAAGCGTACGGTAGGCTCGCTAATCTTTGTCATCTTAACAATCTCAATGGCTGTTTTGCCCTGACTTTGCAGCTCCTTTACACGATTGTATCGAGGCTCGCGGACAATGTCAAATTTGTTCTTTGAAGGTGGTTCTTTGGTGGCTGCTTTACGGTACTCCTCATAGTTCTCACTAATGATAGCAGATGCACAGTCTGACATGTTCTTGATAAGATGGAATCGGTCTGCTACCTCCGTGATAGGCCTGCCTGTATCAGCAATGGCGCGAGAGTAGTCTGTAGACCGGTCACGACTGACCAATTCGATATCAGGATGCTGATCCATCCAGGTCTTAAAGGTCTCTTTAGTTCTGTCTGGAAGAAGGTCGATTACCTGATTCGTGCCGTAGTTGACTATAACACTACCATAGGTAAGTCCCTTCCGGAAAGCCCAGTCATCGACTCCTATTTGCGTAACATCGGGATGCTCTGTCATACGCATCCTATGGATATCACGCAATATTGTGTAGCGACTGATTGGTATACCAGTGGCCCTGATACTCCGACAAGCAACACCTGAGTTGCAATTCAATCCGATATTGGAGACCAGGCGCTCACATCGGCAGGTTCGCCTTCTGTAGCGAAACACCTCAATTCCGGGTTGCTCTGCAAAAGTCTTACGCCTACACTCGGGATTTGCGCAATAAAACTTACGCATTTCCAGATGCAGACGAGTTGTCTTCCCTAATATAGGCAAATCTGTCATGTGTCGCAAATAATAGCTGTGGACACGACGACTGATCTTGCCGCAATAAGGACAGATACCATAGTCCTGAGATCCGTGAGCATAGATGTCTATATTCTCTCCTTCTCTATCAACGGATTGGATACGGATGGCTGCTCCAAGATACAATCCGGACAAATCTATCGATTTTTCGGACGAATCTGCGACATTTATTTGCGTATGTCGAGAATTTTTAGTAATTTTGCGCACGATTAGGATATGGATTATTTTTTGGACTTTGTATTGGACACACAAAATTACAAAAAAATATTGAAATATCCTAATTTTTA
>JAKSKV010000131.1 GCA_024401555.1 Paludibacteraceae bacterium | reverse complement strand
TTCTTTTTTATTTGAGAAAAAATAAGTATTTTTACATTTGAAAAATAAGCAAAATTTCAAAGGCATGGAAAAGGAAGAAAAACTTTTTGCAGAATCTCTCACTCTGAAGAAACGAATAGAGGCAATGCCTGATGATAGCGTCTTGTTTCGCTCTGACTTCCCCGAATACCACTCTGAATTTGTTGGTAGCATTCTTGCAGAACTGACCAATGAAGGAGTCTTGGTAAAATTGGCTCAAGGTATTTATTCCAAACCCAGGAAGAGTAGATTTGGCATTGTTCTTCCCTCGGTAGATAAAATCGTTCACGCGATTGCAGTTCGTGACAAAGCGCAAATTCTTCCATCTGGGATGACAGCTCTAAATGTTTTGGGTTTATCCACTCAGGTTCCTATGAATTACACATATCTCACTACTGGAAGTGAACGCACTGTAAACCTATCTTCCCGAAAAATTTATTTGAAACGTGGTGTGCCCAAGAATTTCTGCTATAGCACACAACTTATAGGTTTGCTTGTACAAGCTTTACGAACATTGAAACAAGAAAATGTTGGCGATGCAGAACTCCAGACTATCCGCAAACTGATTTCAAAGGAACCGGAAAGGGATGCATTATTGAATGATGTCGGCATGATGCCAGCGTGGATGAAAAGATTGATTAAACCAATGATTAATGATTAAGAGACTTAGATATTATGAACAAATTGTGGATAAGCAATGACCTGATTGACCGCTTGGCAATGCTACAACAGGCAGAAAATGCCCATCCTGGCATCAACCAAGTGGCAATAGAAAAGGACTGGTGGGTTACAGTCACGCTCAAAGCACTGTTTCAGACAGAGTGCTCTGACTCATTGCTATTCAAAGGCGTCACATCCTTGTCTAAAGGATTCAACATAATCGAACGTTTCTCTGAAGACATAGACCTTGCAATCAATCACTCCTTCTTTGGAATAGAAAAGACGAGCAAGAACCAGCGAGAAAAACTACGCAGATTGTCTCGAACATATATTCATGAGACTCTATCGATGCAACTGGATGAGCATCTGAAGAAGTTAGGAGTATCAGGCTACAGTATTGAAAATATCACACATGCATTAGAAAAAGATGGGAAACTGCATCCGATTGATTCTGACAAGGATCCAACAGTCATACTTTTGCATTACCCTTCAATTGTAGAAGAGACAATCAGCTACATACCTCCTCGTGTAAAAATAGAGATTAGTTGCCTTTCAATGGATGAACCATCAGAGGAACGAGACATCCGTTCACTCATCGGAGAAACATTCGAAGGCGAGGACACTGACGCAGATTGCAAGATTCGAACCGTTGTGCCAACCCGTACTTTCCTTGAAAAACTTTTCTTATTGGCAGAGGAGTTCCAGAAGGATAAGCCAAGAAGTGTTCGCATGTCACGTCATCTCTATGATATTGAGAAATTGATGGACACTGTATATGGCAAGGAAGCATTGGCAGACCGCACTCTGTATGATGCCATTGTGGAACACCGCAGAACGTACTATGCTCATAAGTACGTCAACTACGACCTTCACAATCCTTCTAGTATCAACTTTTTAATTCCTGACCAAGAACGTGATGCCTGGATGCAAGATTATGCAGATATGCAACGTTTCTTCATTTATGGAAAGTCTCTTGATTTCAATGCACTGTTGAATAGAATGGATGACTTGCAAAACACAATAAGAAAATGGGGTCTTGAATAACTGCCAACCATTTTTAATTAAGTAGAAAACAAGGACTTATAACCAAAGAATTAGAGAACAAACTCATAAACTTCAAGCTCAACTCGCAAGACAGCAAGGACCGAGAA
>JAKSKV010000130.1 GCA_024401555.1 Paludibacteraceae bacterium | reverse complement strand
GAGGGCACTGAAAAAGTCCCAAGCGTTCTTTGAAATAGTGGAATTAGTCGAAGAAAGTTGCTAATAGGCTTGCATATTCGAGATTTTTTTTGTACCTTTACATAGTAAAATCAGACGTTATGCTACAGTCACAACAAACTCTCAACCTCAGTCCGTACGGACATCTTTACGACCTCCTCATCCCAAAGGACGATGAACTTCGACGCATTCACGACGAAATCGACATGAGCTTTGTATATACGGAACTCGTAAAGAACTATTGCGATGACAATGGCCGCACGGCAGAGGATCCCATCCGTATGTTCCGCTATCTGTTGTTGAAGGTTATCTGCGATCTGTCGGATGCTGCTGTGGTGAGACGTGCAAAGACTGACTTACTGTTCAAGTACTTCCTTGACCTTGCACCAGAGGAGACTAATCTTATTGACCCAAGTAGCCTCTGCAAATTCCGCAAGCTTCGCCTGAAGGATTTGGATTTGATGAATCTGCTCATCGGCAAGACCATATCCGTAGCAAGGAGCAAGGGACTCATCAAGAAGAATACAGTCATTGTTGATGCCACTCATACTACTGCCAGAGCCATAGCATACAACCCTGTGGATTATCTGCGTCTGCGTGTGAACAGACTCAAGAAATCCCTGTCGGAGTTATGCGAGGAACTTGTAGATTCATTCCCGACATTGCCGGCAGAAAAGAATCTGGAGAAGATGCTGGAGTGCTGCAAGACAATTACAGAACTGGTGCGCAAAGACGAGACTGTCTTTGGGATTCCAGCTGCCAAGAATCACCTGGACCTCCTTGAGGAAGCCATGGATGATGCCTTGACACGCACAAACCTTTCCTTCGACAAGGATGCCCGTGGAGGCCACAAGACGGTAAACAGAGGTTTCTTCGGTACAAAGGAACATATCGGCATAGAGGCAGAGACCGGCCTTGTCTGTGCTGCGGTCGTCTCATCAGGCGAGAAGACAGATGATAAGTATCTGGAAGAGGTCGTCAAGCAGAGTCGCAAGAATGGCATGGAGGTCGATGAGGTCGTGGCAGACAAGGCATACAGCACGTTGGAAAATCTGAACCTTGCCGACCAAGATGCCGTGGATAAAGATGGCAACAAAGTACTTGATGAAAACGGAGATACCAAGAAGAACTTCATCCTTTATTCAGAGATTCATACAAACATCACCAATGCTCTGGACAGGAATGACGGTTTCTGTTTTAATAAGGATGCCGGCACAATGACATGTCCTGCGGGACATCTGGCAATCGGGAGAAGCTATCATCCTAGAAACGAAAAGATGAAACGCAATCCAGGTTACGAATACAGATTTGATGTAGAGAAGTGCAAGCAATGCCCTTTGCGTGACGGCTGTTATAGTGAGGGCACTAAGCGCAAGACTTATTGGCAGACGATACTCCCAGATGTCCAAAAGGACCACATCAAGTTTGAGCAATCCAAGGAATTCCGAGACAAGATGCGGGAGCGGTACAAGATAGAAGCCAAGAATGCCGACCTCAAGCAGAACTACGGTCTTGACAGGGCAACATCTTACGGACTCGTGAATATGACGATGCAGACAGCGTTGTCTATCTTCGCGTGCAACCTCAAACGCATCATGCGTCTCACAAAAGCGTAAAAATGAGTAAGAGGGGTATAGTGCCATACGGAAAGTACCCCATAAGACCAATATAGAGCCTATACTAGGCCTATAGAGACATATTTTTGACTAATTTCAAAATTTCAAAGAATGACTTTGATTTTAGTCAGCTCCCGTGCAAAGGCGAAAAAGTCGCAGGCGCGCGGGAAGTAACTCAAAATGGGGGAGGGTTTTTCAGTGCCCTC
>JAKSKV010000013.1 GCA_024401555.1 Paludibacteraceae bacterium | reverse complement strand
TCGCATTACAAAATACGGAAATACGTTAAGGATTTTCCGATAGGAGAGTGGTTCCATAAGGGACCACTCTTTTGTTTTGGACTAGGTTATGTATGAATTATCATGTGGTTTGGGATGATAATGAAGAGGTTATTTCGCTGACATAATAAGTATATAGTTAATAAAATGCATTTACAAAGGTTCTTTATCTTTCCATTTTGTCTGTTTTCCTTGACATGCTGTGAAAATGGCTCGAATAAGGATACATATCAGATGATGAACGGTGATTCCGTTAGCGCTGAATCTGTAGATGTGTCGGATGCTATTCAAGAGAACGATACGCTTGTCGCTGATAATGTGAATGATAATTTCCGGCTTTATGGAGAGTCGTTATATACCGGACCTTATCTTGTAGATTCGCATCTTTCACCAGTCTGTATAGATAATGATACGTTGCTTCTCTTTCAAGATACATTGGATGGGTGTTATTTCAAACTCGAGTTCCACAAGAAAGGATTAGGAGCTCCTGTAATTCAATCTGTGGAGAAAGATTTCGTCGAATTCCTATCGGGCGACGTGGGACACGATCTCTCTGTAGCATATGGAAAGAAGTCGAAAGCTTGGAGGGAAGAGATTCTTTCTGCGGAATCCAAGTGTGACGTGGAATATTCAGTTCGAATGGATGAAGTGGGCGACAAACGTGTGAACTGCATATTCTACGGTTTTTTTCAATATGCAAACAGTCACGCTAACTCTTATGTGACTTGTGTCACCTACGATAAGCGAAGTGGACGGCCGTTTGATATGGGCATGATTCGGATGGATGATACATTGCGTCATATGATAGAGGATTCGGATGAATTGTCCGGCGAAACTATTCATTCGAAAATTCAGCCATGTCTCTTGGGAGATTCCGTAGTTTTCCTTCTTCCGGATTGGCGACCGACCAATTGGGAAAATGATTTGCCTAAGAAGATTCTTCCGCTCGGAAAATTGCTTCCTTATTTGATGGAGGAGGGTAGGAACTTCGTTGAACGATGATTAAAACTTTTGGGTTTTAAGAGTTGCGTTTTACATTAAAATTTGCGAACTTTGCGGAATTAGAGATAATGTCTTTTATTAATTTAATTAAAATAGATAAACAATGGCAAAAAGTGCATTGCAAATCGCTAGAGCTGCTTACCAACCAAAGTTGCCTAAGGCATTCAAGGGTGGAGTAGTTTTGAAGGAAGGTAAGGCAACTCAATCTGTTGCAGACCAAGAAGAAATCAAGAAGTTGTTCCCTAACACTTACGGAATGCCAGTCGTAACTTTCGAAGAGGCTTCTTCAAAGTTGTCAATGGGTGACTTCAATGTAGGTGTTATCCTTTCTGGTGGTCAAGCTCCTGGTGGTCACAACGTGATCTCTGGTTTGTTCGACGGTATCAAGGCTTTGAACCCTAACGGAAAGTTGTATGGTTTCTTGGGTGGTCCTAGCGGATTGATCGATCACAAGTATATTGAGTTGACCTCTGCTATCATCGACGAGTACCGTAACACGGGTGGTTTCGATATCATCGGTTCAGGTCGTACCAAGTTGGAGGAGACTGCTCAATTCGACAAGGGTATCGAGATTTGCAACAAGTTGGGCATTAAGGCTTTGGTTATCATCGGTGGTGATGACTCTAACACCAATGCTTGCGTTTTGGCTGAGTACTATTTGCAAAAGAATACTGGTATCCAAGTAATTGGTTGCCCTAAGACTATCGATGGTGACTTGAAGAACGATCAAATCGAGACTTCATTCGGTTTCGATACCGCATGTAAGGTATACTCTGAGGTGATCGGTAACATCATGCGTGACGCTAACTCCGCTAAGAAGTACTGGCACTTCATCAAGTTGATGGGTCGTTCAGCTTCTCACATCGCTTTGGAGTGCGGTTTGCAAACTCAACCAAACATCTGTATCGTATCTGAGGAGGTTGAGACTAAGAAGATGACTTTGTCTCAAATCGTTAACAATATCGCTGACACTGTAGCTGCTCGTGCCGCTCAAGGTAACAACTTCGGTGTTTGTTTGATCCCTGAGGGATTGATCGAGTTCATCCCTGAGATGAAGGTGTTGATCAAGGAGTTGAATGACCTCTTGGCTGAGACCAACGGTGACGTAGCTGCTGCTGTGAAGAAGCTTTCCGCTAACTCAGCTTCTGTTTACGCATCTCTTCCAGATTTCGTACAAAAGCAATTGACTCTTGAGCGTGACCCTCACGGAAACGTACAAGTATCTTTGATCGAGACAGAGAAGTTGCTCATCGAGATGGTCAAGACTGAGTTGTCTAAGAGAAAGGCTGCAGGTTCTTACACTGGTAAGTTCTCTGGTTTGGGTCACTTCTTCGGATATGAGGGACGTTGCGCAGCTCCTTCTAACTTCGATGCTGACTACTGCTACTCTTTGGGTTACAATGCAGCTAACTTGATCGCTTCTGGCAAGTCTGGTTACATGTCATTGATCAAGAACACTACTAAGACTGCTGACCAATGGATCGCCGCTGGTGTGCCTATCACTATGATGATGAACATGGAGAAGCGTCACGGTGCAATGAAGCCAGTTATCCGCAAGGCATTGGTTGAGTTGGATGGCGCACCATTCAAGGCATTGGCTGCTAACCGTGAGAAGTGGGCTATCGAGACCGCTTACGTTTACCCAGGCCCAATCCAATACTTCGGCCCAGCTGAGGTTTGCGACCAACCAACAAAGACTTTGGCTTTGGAGCAAAAATAATGTGATGATTCACTCATTATGACAGGAAAGCCGAATCCAACAGGGTTCGGCTTTTTTTTTTCTTGCTGATTTTACCAATCTAGGCACAGTCTGTTTTTTGCGATTATTTCTTTATCTGGTAACAGAGGGTGTTGTTGATTGTTGTCTACTGTTGTGTAATATAGCCCATCTTCTTCGTTGTAGGAGAATTCTACGATCAACTGTTCTTTGACTCTTATTTGTGGATATGGTGGACGTGGAAAATTTGGATCGTCGATGTTGACTCGTCGTAAAGAATCCACCTTGAAGGCAGTCCTCTTTGTGGACTCGATGGCTCGATTGACGACCTCTTTGGGTATGATCACGCTATTATCTCCGTAAACATTGCTTTTTTCATAGTAGGTTACAGAAAAGGAGGTGTCTTTTCCCCAATATGAGATAAGTGATCCACTAAGACCTTCGTGATACCATACGACACCGTCTTCTTCGTGGGAGACTTCCACGCCCTCTTCCTTTAAGATATGAAACCTTCCATAAAAGTGTGTAAGGACGTTGCCTTCTTCTAAAAATTCCACTTCGTAACTTTTTCCATTGATGGTGCATAGAACATGTTGCCCCTTGTTATGTAATTGGTCTCTGTGGGAATCTTTGCTATATGGTTCATAGGTCGCATCGAAATGGCAACTGTTGAAAAATTTAATTCCATGGAGTGTGATTGTTTCCTGTTTTTGATCTTCTTCTTCGTCTCCATTGTCTCCGCAACTTTGCCATAATAGGCCGGACAGTGCGATCAGTATGCATTTTTTAATTATGTTTCTCACGTTTATTTGATTTGATGAATGTTAAAAAATTTTGCTAATATATAAAATTTTTAATATGAGTGTTGCTGGATGCTTTTATTTTTTGCGGGAGATATTTTGTTTCTTCTCGTTTCTCTAGAGAGAGGGAAAATATTACCTTTGCGATAATAAAGATGCGAAAATAAAGAATAGGTTATGCAAATACCCGCTCAGTTCGAGGAGATGATGATGGCACAGATGGGTGCCGAGTACGATGCCTTCCGCACCGCTTTGGAGAAGGATCCGCAAGTGAGTATCCGATTGAATCGTAGAAAGTTGGATGCGACTGTATTGGAGGATCGTGTCCCTTGGTGCGAGAATGGCCGCTACCTGGCGGAACGACCATCGTTTACGTTAGACCCTATGCTACATGCTGGCTGTTACTATGTGCAGGAGGCCAGCTCCATGTTTGTGGAGCAGGTGTTTCGTCAATTCGTTGATAGCGAATCTCCTGTTGTCTTGGACTTGTGTGCGGCGCCTGGTGGTAAATCAACTCATTTGGCCTCTCTTTTAGATGGCCGGGGCTGGTTGGTCTCCAATGAGGTGATGCGAGGAAGAGTAGGGGTGTTGCAGGAGAACTTGACCAAATGGGGAGCTCCGAATGTGACGGTGACCAATAGCGATCCCGCTGATTTTACCGATTTGTCGGGCCTATTTGATGTGATCTTGGTGGATGCCCCTTGTTCCGGCGAGGGTATGTTCCGCAAGGACGAACAGGCTGTGGCGGAATGGAGTCCTGAAAATGTGCGTTTCTGTGCGGAACGTCAACGAAGAATTTTAGCGGATGTCTTCCCTGCCTTGGCGGAGGATGGCATCTTGATATACAGTACCTGTACCTTCAATAAGGAGGAGGATGAGGAGAATGTGAAATGGATCGCCGAGGAGTTAGGGGCTGAGATTTTGGAGGTCCAATTGGATGATTCATGGCAGGTCTCAACCGTAGGGGCTGGCTATCACTTCTATCCTCATAAAACTCGTGGAGAGGGATTCTTCTTGGCGGCTCTCCGCAAGACTTCGGAGGCTTCATTGTCTCGTAGAAAGAAGAAGAACGATGCTAAAAATGTATTGCCTCCGCAAGCGAAATCTTTGGTGGATTGGCTGAAAGAACCCGTGAAATTGATGACCCGCAACGACGTGGTTTATGCAGTGTTGAGTGACTATGCGGAGTTGACCGCACAGCTTGCTGACCATTTGCGCATCGTGCAGTCTGGTGTGGAGGTGGCGACTGTGAAGGGAAAAGATTTGATACCGTCGCAAAACCTCGCTTTCTCATGGCTCTTAAAAGAGGGGCTTTTCCCTTCGGTTGAGCTCTCATGGGAAGATGCTGTGGCCTATTTGCATAAGGATAATATCCTTTTGGATTCAACCGCACCCAAGGGCATCTTGTTGTTGACCTACCGTGGTGTGGCGCTTGGATGGGCTAAAAATTTGGGAAATCGATGCAATAATCTTTATCCGTCTGAATGGCGCATCCGTATGCAGGTGGCTGGAACTGAATTTAATGATTTTATGAAGTGATGAAACTGACGTTCTTAGGTACGGGTACCTCTACGGGAGTCCCCTATATTGGTTGTGATTGCGAAGTGTGCCGCTCTGCGAATCCGAAGGATAAGCGATTGCGTTGCTCCGCATTGTTGGAAGTAGATGGAAGACAGATCCTTTTGGATTGCGGTCCTGATTTCCGCCAGCAGGCTTTGCGGAGTGGAATTCGTCATTTGGATGCTGTGCTGCTTACTCATAAACATACGGATCACGTAGGTGGATTGGATGACTTGCGCCCCTTTGGTAGCGTGCCGATTTATGCCAATGAATCGACTGTGGCGCATATCCACGAGGCCTACTCTTACTGCTTCGGCAATGACTACAAGGGTATTCCCACTTTTAGGCTCCATCAAATAGAAAATGCGCCGTTTGAGGTGGCGGGGGTACGGGTGACGCCTATTTTGGCCTACCATTATCAGTTGCCGAATTTCGGTTATCGTGTGGAAAATTTCGCCTATCTGACCGATTACAAGACCGTTCCGGAGGAGGAGATGGAAAAGCTGATGGGTTTGGATGTTTTGGTGTTGGACGCCCTCCGTTACAGGGATCATTTCTCCCATGCGACGGTGGATGAGTCGTTGGCGTTGGTGGAACGGGTAGGAGCGAAACAGGCCTATTTTGTCCATGCCTGCCACGATATAGGTCTGCACGACGAGGTGGATCGTTCGTTGCCCGACCATGTCCATTTGGCTTACGATGGCCTCTCGATAGAAATCTGAAAATGGTATGCTTTTTTATTTTCATTTCAGAAAACAAAAAAGTATTTTCGCGTAAACAAAGTGTGAAAGAATGGATAAAACGCAAATCAAAAACATATTGAACATTATCTTGACCTATGCGAAAAAGGTGTTCTTCAGCAAGGTGCTGATCACGGCTTGCATTGGTGCTGTATGGCTCATATTCCTTTGCGATAACAGCGTGATGGATTATTTGCAATACCAGATGAAGGTCCGTCAACTGACCAGCGAGGTGAACTACTACAAACGTCAGATCGCCGACTGCAACGCTAAAATGGAGAGCATGCGTAGCGATTGGGCCAGCTTGGAGAAGTATGCCAGAGAACAATACTACATGAAAAGAAAGAATGAAGATATCTTTATAATAAAGAATTAAGAGTTGTTCTGTTTTGTGGCAAATAATTTGTCATCCGAAATTCAAAATTCAATTTTTTTTACTACCTTTGCACCGCTTTTTAGGGATTCGAGCAATTCCGAGGAGTGTGATGGGGAATTAAGCCATTACGAAATTGAATGTATAACTTAATTTTGAGTAACACAAAATGAAAACTTTTGAGTTGAAAGCCGCTAACAGAACAGCTGTTGGCAAGAAAGAGGTAAAGGCACTTCGTGCGTCAGGTGTAATTCCATGTAACCTTTATGGTTCAGGTGAGAACACAAACTTCCAAGTAAAGGTTGAGGATGTTCGTAAGTTGATCTACTCTCCAGAGATCTTCGTTGTTAACTTGAACATCGACGGTAAGGAGTGCAAGGCTATCTTGAAGGAGCTCCAATTCCACCCAGTTACTGACAAGGTGTTGCACATCGATTTCTTGCAAGTGTCAGACAACAAGGAGATCGTGATGAACGTTCCTGTTAAGTTGCAAGGTTTGGCAGAGGGTGTACGTCTTGGTGGTAAGTTGAACCAAGAGATGCGCTATTTGAAGGTTAAGGGTCTTTACACTAATATCCCTGAGTTCTTGACTGTAAATGTTGAGAAGTTGGGTCTTGGTAAGACTATCCAAGTTCGTGAGCTTTCTTATGACAATTTGACTATCTTGAGTGGTCAAGTTAACGTTGTTGCTGGTGTTAAGGCAACAAGAGCTTCTAAGAACAACGGATAATTGATTTATGAAGTATCTGATTGTAGGGTTGGGTAATATCGGTGACGAGTACGCTGAGACCCGCCATAACATAGGATTTAAGGTATTGGACGCTTTTGCTAAGGCGTCCAATATTGTTTTTGATGAAGGTAATCGTTACGGCGCAACCGCCTCATGCAGGGTGAAAAACGCCGAACTCTTCTTGTTGAAGCCATCCACTTATATGAATGAGAGCGGCAAGGCGGTCCGTTATTGGCTTGATAAGGAGAAGATCGATGTGAACAATCTGTTGATCATCGTTGACGATCTCTCTATTCCTTTCGGTGCTTTGCGTCTCAAGGGAAATGGAAGCGCGGGCGGTCACAATGGATTGAAAAGCGTCGAAGCGATGACCGGTACCAATGCCTATTCCCGACTTCGATTCGGCATCGGCAACGATTTCCCCAAGGGAATGCAGATCGAATATGTGTTGGGTGAGTGGACGGCCGAACAAAAAGTGGCGTTAGAGAAGCGAATAGAGGTCGCTTGTGAAATCATCAAGAGTTTTTGCTTGTCAGGCCTTCAAAATACCATGAATCAATTCAACAATAAGTGATTGGTTCGCTTACGTCCGACTATCGTTGTGGACGAAACTTATATTTCTTACATTTGCGAATAAATAATTATTAGATGGATTTTGCGAAGATAATTCTTAAACCCAAGAAGGAGGAGTCTCTACGACGTTTCCATCCATGGGTATTTTCCGGTGCGATTCAAAAGATAGTCGGAAAACCACAGGAGGGTGATATAGTGGATGTTTATACCTCCCAAAATGAGTATTGCGCCACTGGCCATTACCAAATTGGTTCCATTGCGGTGCGTGTTCTCTCTTTTGAGGGCGAACACCCTTCCGAGTCTTTCTGGGAAAAGCGCATCTCGGAGGCCTATTTGCTTCGTAAGACACTGGGTGTGGCCGAGAATCCTACTAATAATACCTATCGTTTGGTGCATGGCGAGGGTGATAGCTTACCGGGGCTTATCGTGGATATTTACGACAAGACCGCTGTGCTTCAAGCCCACTCGGTCGGCATGCACATGGTGAGGGAGGAGATTGCCCGCGCCATCGTGAAGGTGATGCAAGGTAAGGTGAGCAACGTCTATTACAAGTCTGAGACCACATTGCCTTTCAAGGCGAATGTCGAGTCTGAGAATGGTTACCTCATCGGACAGTGCGACAACGAATGTTTGGCGATGGAGTATGGTTTAAAATTCCATGTCGATTGGTTGCGTGGACAAAAGACTGGCTTCTTCGTCGATCAGCGCGAAAACCGCTCTCTTTTGGAGAAGTATGCCAAGGGGCGTTCCGTGTTGAATATGTTCTGCTATACAGGCGGATTCTCCTTCTATGCGATGCGTGGTGACGCCAAATTGGTTCACTCCGTGGATAGTTCCGCGAAGGCGATCGATTTGACCAATAAGAACGTAGAGCTCAACTTCCCGGGAGATCCTCGCCACGAGGCTTTCGCTACGGATGCCTTCAAGTTTTTGGACGATATGGAGAAGGACAAGTACGATTTGATCGTGTTGGATCCACCAGCCTTCGCAAAGCACCGTGAAGTGTTGAGGAATGCGTTGCAGGGCTATAAAAAATTGAATGCCAAGGCATTTGAGAAGATCAAGAAGGGTGGTATTCTATTCACCTTCTCTTGCTCTCAAGCTGTGAATAAGGAGCAGTTCCGTTTGGCGGTTTTCAGTGCGGCTGCGATGAGCGGACGAAATGTCCGTATTCTACACCAGTTGACACAGCCTGCCGACCATCCCATTAATATCTACCATCCGGAGGGCGAGTATCTCAAAGGATTGGTCTTATATGTTGAATAAAATTCTCATCTATGTACACCACACTTTTCTGGGTTATTATAGCCATTTTGGTCTTGGATTTCGCTTTGGGCGCCTATCTGGATTATTTGAACAATAGTCAAGTGAGCGAGGCATTGCCAGAGGAGGTAAAAGACCTTTATGATGCGGAGGCCTACAAAAAACAGCAACAATACTTCTTGGCGAATAAAAAATTCGGCATGGTTTCGGGGCTTTTCTCTATGGCTGTGATGTTGTTGATGTTCTTTTTGTTCGGTTTTGCCTTTGTGGACAATATAGCCCGCGGTTGTATGGAGAATGCGATTGGGGTGGCGTTGGTATTCTTCGGAATCCTTTATTTCGGCAACGAGATCCTCTCCATGCCATTCTCGCTTTACCACACCTTCAAGATCGAGGAGCGTTTTGGCTTTAACAAGATGACGCCCGCTCTTTTTGCCGCCGACACGGTGAAGGGGTGGTTGCTAACCATTGTTTTGGGCGGTGCTTTGATTGCTCTCTTGATGGTGATATACCAACATACGGGAGGTTACTTCTGGTTGATCGCATGGGGTGTGATGTCTTTTATATCCCTCTTTATGATGATGTTCTATTCCAACTTGATTGTCCCTATTTTCAATAAACAGACTAAGTTGGAGGATGGTGAATTGCGACGTTCCATTCAGGAATTCTGTTCTAAGGTGGGATTCCAGTTGGACGACCTCTATGTGATAGATGGTTCGAAAAGAACCACCAAGGCGAATGCCTATTTTACAGGATTAGGTTCGAAGAAACGTATCGTTCTGTATGATACGTTGATGAATACGCTCTCTACGGAGGAGATTGTCGCCGTATTGTCCCATGAAATTGGTCATTACAAACACAAACATACATTGATGATGCTTATGATATCCATCCTTAATTCGGGTGTGATGCTCTATTTACTCTCGTTGGCGCTTGGTACGCCAGAGCAGGGTAATGTGGCTTTGGCGGAGGCTTTGGGTAGTTCCTATCCCTCTTTCCATTTAGGTGTCATTGTTTTTGGTATCCTATATACGCCGGTCTCCACACTATTGAGTGTTGGGTTGAACTGCATTTCCCGTCGTAATGAGTACCAAGCGGATCGTTTCGCGAAGGAGAACGGTTTGGCCGCTCCGTTGAGTGAGGCTTTGAAGAAACTCTCAGTGAGTACGCTGACGAACCTGAATCCTCACAAGGCTTACGTTTTCTTTCACCATTCGCATCCTACGTTGATTCAGAGACTCAGAAATCTAAAATAGTGCCATAATTTGTTAAAAATTTGACCTTCTCTTCTCTTTAAGTTTTAAAGAAAGTTAATGTTGAAAAATATTTTAAAATTATGTTGCACAACATAAAAATATGCGATACTTTTGCATCGTGTTTTTCATGGTATTAGATTTAAGGTTTTATGAAGCTGGGATGTCGAGATGACATCCTTGTTTGTTTTTATAAAGTTCCGTTGTATATTTTGTAGATTAAGTAATAATATCGCGATATGATAGACACTTCTGTTTTTAAGGACAAAAAGGTAGCGTTCCATACGCTTGGCTGTAAATTGAACTTCGCTGAAACCACCACCATCGGCAAAATGTTGGTTGAAAATGGTTTCAAAGTGGCAGAAAAAGATGAGGTGGCCGACGTGTGTGTGATTAACACCTGTTCGGTGACGGAAGTGGCTGATCGTAAAGATCGTCAAGCGATTAAGCAGATGATCGCGAAACATCCAGGTGCCTATATCGTCGTGACTGGTTGTTATGCGCAGTTGCAGCCGGATACGATCGCGAAAATAGAGGGTGTGGATTTGGTCTTGGGAGCCCAAGACAAATTCGACATTGTCCAACATCTCTCTCAAATCGGAAAGTGTGAACCTACCCGTATATGTCATACGAAGCGAAGTGAGATATCCACCTTCTTTCCATCGTGTACCAGAGGCGACCGTACCCGTTATTGGTTGAAAGTACAGGATGGATGTGATAACTTCTGTTCCTATTGCACGGTACCTATCGCACGAGGTAAGAGTCGTAATGCCAGCGTCGCCGATACAGTGAAGCAAGCGGAGTTCGCCGCAAGCGAAGGTGCGAAGGAGGTTGTGATTTCTGGTGTGAACATCGGTGATTTCGGAAAGAGCACAGGCGAGACCTTCTACGATTTGATTCAGGCTTTGGATCGGGTGGAGGGTATTGAACGTTACCGTATCTCCTCCATAGAACCCGATTTGTTGACCGATGAGATCATTGCGTTTACCGCTCAGTCTAAACGTTTTCTGCCTCATTTCCACATCCCTTTGCAATCGGGCTGTGATGAGGTGTTGGCTTTGATGAAGCGCCACTACCAGCGTGAACTCTTTGCGGAGAAGATCCGTAAAGTGAAGGCGTTGATGCCAGATGCGTTCATTGGTGTGGATGTCATTGTCGGCACGAATGGCGAGACGTCGGACTATTTCCTCTCCTCTTATGAATTCTTGAAGTCGTTGGACGTGACGCAACTGCATGTATTCTCCTATTCGGAACGCCCTAATACGCAAGCTTTGAAGATTGAGGGACGAGTCCATCCTGATGAGAAGAAGCGTCGCAGTGAATTGTTGCACCAATTGTCGGAAGAGAAGCGTTTAGCCTTCTATCGTTCCCAAGTCGGAAAGCCAGCCAAGGTGCTTTGGGAAGAGAAGCGTACCAAGGGGACCATGCGAGGCTTTACGGAGAATTATATCGTAGTGGAGCGAAAATATGATAAGGATTTGGTCAATTGTGTGACGGAGGTGGTTTTGGGCGATTTGAACAGTGACGGATCAGCTTTGACGATTCGATGATCTTGCGTGATTGACCGTTATGAACAGCGTGAATTCTTTGATAGTTGTCGCTTTTCTTCTCTTTTTCGCCCTTCTGCTTTATCTCTTTTTTACCATGCGGAGTCGGCGTTACGGAAAGTCGGCCGACGGAAAGATGAAGGTGAATATCATTGCACTCTTTTCCATGGTGATGCGTATGAATGACCGTGTGGACAAGGAGGAGATTGATTTGGCCCGTAGGTACTTTATCCACCATTTTAAGGGACACTATTTGTGGGCGCTCAATGTGTTGGACGAGTTGAATAGAAGGGAGTTGAAAGATTTCCGGACCTACTGTCTCAATATTTTACAATCCTCTGGCATGAAGTATGCTGAGCGTTTTGAATTGCTTGATATACTATTTGAGATCGGGTATGCCTATAATGGGATAGATCGGAAGAAATTGGATCTGTTGCGTAACATTGCGAAGTTTCTAAGAATACAAGATTGGGATCTCGCCTCTTTGGAGTATCGTTACGAGTGTGGTCATTACAGAGACCGCGACAATCAGGAGGCGGCGATTGATTCGGCTCAGAAGTATAAAATGGCGGTTGCCTATACCATTTTAGGGTTGGCGTCAGGCAGTTCTGAGAAGGAGGTGAAGAGCGCCTATCGTAACATGGCCATGAAATACCATCCAGACCATTTGCCGGTCGGGGTGGAGGAGGATATGAGGGATATGTCCGCAGCACTCTTTAGGCAGATCAATGAGGCCTATCAGTATTTGATGGATGAGTTGGAAAAATATAGTAAGTAGAATTTATAATACAGATGTAAAATGTCGAAAGAGAGATTGTTTGGTTTGGATAACTTGAAATGGTTTGTAATTTTGTTAGTGGTTCTTGTTCATATGGTTATCTCGTATGTGGATTTGATGCAGGGGGCCGAATGGTACTTTCATCCTACTATTGCGTCGGAAATAATACCTTATGCCATTTCGTATCCTTTGATTATGTTTATGTCAACTGTTTCAATGCCTACTTTCTTTCTTATATCTGGCTATTTTGTCCCTTCCAGTTATGACAAACAGGGATTTTCGATTTTCCTAAAGAAAAAGATTTCGCGATTGTTGGTGCCAGCCCTTGTAGTTTATATCGTGTGTCAGCTTCTTTTTCCTGTGGATATGCTGCATATCTGGTTTTTAGAGATGCTCTTTTTTTTCTGTCTTCTTTATGCGTTGATAAGACGGTTTGGTAATGTGAAAATAAATGAGACAGAGGATAACCCGCTCTCTATCGGGAGACTCTATGGCGCATTACTTCTTTTCGGTGTGCTTGTAATGTTGGTCAGAATGAAATTTCCAGTCTATTCATTTATCCATTATGGACCTATCTATTTTGAACCGGCCCAGTTGCCTAACTTCGTGGTAGCATTCTTCGTGGGTGTGCTTTCCCGTCGTTATGGTTGGTTTCGGGTGAATAAGCGGGGATTGTTGATTATATTGGGTGTGGATGTTCTGTTGTGTCTATTATGTCGCATAGCGTTTGATTTTGGGGATTACGCCACTTTGCATAGAAAACTCTTTTCAATTTTGTGTGGTATCCTATCCATATCTTTTAGTTTCTTCCTTGTTTGGCTTTTTCAACTCTATTGTAACAAGCCCAATAGCGTTTTATCTTCTATTTCAGCTAATAGTATGGGAATCTATTTGTTCCATGTGCCGATTCTGCATGTGGTTCAAACCTATACTGCTTCCTGGCAAATCTATTTTCCTTTGAAATTTTGTTGTATATTTCTCTTTGTCATTTTGGTGTCTCTATTGATGACGCGATTGGTGAAAAAAATTCCAGTTGTGGGAGAGTATATTTAAAGAAGATCGTATGATGTGGTATAATTACTTAGTTCCCCCATTGCTGGGTGCGGTCATTGGTTATTTGACCAATGATCTGGCTATACGAATGCTTTTTCGTCCCCACCAGCCTAAGTATATATGGGGCCATAGAATTCCCTTCACGCCTGGCATCATACCGAAGGAGAAGTCTCGTTTGGCTCACTCCATAGGGGAGATGGTGAGCATACATCTGATGGACAAGGATACCCTTTCCAAGAACCTTCTCTCTGATGAAATGGTAGAGAAGGTCGAGGCGAGTGTGGATGGATTTGTGGAGCAGTTACAAACGAATCCGGCGACCTTGAGGGCTTCACTGCCCACTATGGTGACGAATGTGGATCAGTCGGTGGACGACATCTCGGAAAAACTATCTAAGGTGATCGCACAACGTTTGCGAAATTCTCGTGTTAGCGAAGATGTCTCAGATAAGGTGGTGCGATATGTCATCGAACGGACCTCTAAGGGTGCGTTGAAACTCATAGGCGTCGGTAATGTCGTGGAGTTGTTGTCTAATCGTTTGCAGGAATCGATCTCAACCCATCTTGACGTCATTCTTCGGGAAAATGCCGAAGAGATGGTCCGGGATATGTCAAAGACGGAGATGAATCAGCTGTTGGATACACCCGTCTCTGAATTGATGGCCGGTAAGGATGAATGGGTAGGAAAGGGTAGGGCGATACTATTGAATCTCTATCGTTCCGCAATTTCCGAGCAGTTGCCGAAGGTCTTGGCTGCGATAGATGTTCAGAAGATGGTCGAGGAGCGTATCAATGAGATGGATGTCGCTGAGGTGGAGAAGATCACAAAGGAGGTGCTCGACAAAGAGTTGAAATCCATTGTCTGGTTGGGTGCTGTACTGGGTGGCCTGATCGGATTGTTTAATTTGTTTGTTATGCTGGGGAAGTAGAGTGGGTATGTTTTTTATCGACTACATTCACAACAACTCGCCGATACATTGAATAATGTCCTTTGTGCGCTGCAGGAATGAAAAGTAAAAAAGTGCCTCCGACATCGCATCGAAGGCACTTTTTAAGTTAGTCAGGAAGACCTTACAATTTCACGATCTTCGTGGTGTAACGCTCTTCTCCGACACTGATGATAACCATATAAATATTACGTTCGAAATCATTGATATTGAGGCAATCACCGTTCTTCACGGTTTGGTTTAGGATGACACGACCCGTCATATCGGTGATTGTCACAACGCCATTCTCTTCAGAAGGGAATGAGAACCAGAGATAATCAGAGGCTGGATTCGGATATACCTGAGGAGCGACAAGGCTCTCTGTTGCCTCTGCCATAGGCTCTTGGATCTCCGAAGTGCTGGACTTCAATAGAGGGAAATATGCATTCTTCTTATTGAAGGTTGGGCGTGAAGTGATGCTCCAAGCTCCGTCACCTGTGTATGAGAAGCGGCTGTATGATTCTCCGTCGGTGTGTGGTTGGTAACGAACAGAGTCTATCACTTGGATATTTCCATTCTCCATTCTTGACAAAGAGATGGTTTGGCTCTTGTCCTTTGACAACTCGAAGTTGGTGTGGAGAGGACCTTGTGCAGATGAATCCGCATCAGCCCAGAATACAAGGTAACCCTTCGCAGGTACTGTGGTCTTGGATGGATTGCCTGTTGGAATTTTGAATCTATTCAAGGTCTTTCTCTTGTCGGAGAGGTAAAGGCCTCCTAAATCGACAGGAGATTCGCCATCATTGTAGATTTCGATCCAGTCTTCGTCTTGTCTGAACTCGTCAACATATTGCTTGTTGGCGGCGCAAATCTCGTTGATATACAACTTGTCGTATGGCGTGGAATTGTTGTCCTTCTCGAATATAGCCTTCAATACAAGCGCTCCGTTCACATTGGCTGAATACTCGTCATTGGATGATGTTTGGATGGTGCTGACGCCTGTATTCTCGTCTAGCAGGTTCATGTCGAACGCAAGCGATCCGCTTCCCTTCGCACAGTGCAACTCTACGGCTATCACATTCTTTCCTTCGTTGAGGTAGCTGCGTTGAATGTTGAATTTCACTGTTGCGTAAGAGTCCATGGATAGAAGCGCCATGGTGGTGTCTTGTACATTGTAGTTTGGCAAATTATATCTGAACACCTCTCTTCCGTTGAGATAGATGATTGCGCCATCATTGATGTGAGCTAAGCATTGAAGCTCGTTGCTCATGGAATTCAAAGAGTTGACATTGAACTCTTTTCTGAGAAGGGTAGTCTTGGCGGATACGGTCGTGCCACCGAACCCAGGGATTCCACCCCAGTCACCGCCACCGATGCCGCCCCAGTCGCCGCCGCCGATGCCACCCCAGTCACCACCGCCGATGCCGCCCCAACCACCGTTGTTGTCGCCAGGGGCAGGGAACATACCTCCGTTCCAACCGCCGTTGTTACTGTTTCCGGAAACGCTTGTCTTCACATAGTAGGAGACGCCCGAACCGAGTGGCGCTTGGCCTGATTGCCAGCTCTCATCCTCGAAGGAGTTATCTTTCCAATTGGAAGGAACATTTACTCCGTCGTTGAGGTAGAGGTACTTCCATGAGTCGTTGGTATTGATCAAGTATTCCTCTTTGCGCACCTCCCAATTCTTGAATTTATAGCCTGTTGGCGCATTTGCCTTCACTTGGATGGCGGAATTGGTGAAGTATTGGCTTCTGAAATCGCTTTTGCGGATATTCTCCAATCCGTTTAGGGTGTAGGAGCCTCCAGGAATGTTAGCGTAGATTCGCAAAGGAACAGGGTTGCCCAACTGCATATTGCTGGCCACGTGGTCCATCACCACATTTTGTCTGGCGACAATGAAGTTGCGAACTTTCATCGCCTCGTCTTTCCAAGAGAGGGAAGACTCCTTGATATTCTTTCTTGCCAAGAAATCCCTGAAATAATCAGCCTCTTTGCTGAGGATGTTCATCATACTATCCAACACATGCTCTGCATTGTCCTCTCCAAAAGTGGTTCCGGCGTGTGTGACGAATTTGGTCATCAAACGTCTCTTCATTTCTGGGTTCTGGATGATGTTGTTGTAGTAGTTTACCTTGTTGAGGTTTGAGAAACCGTTGCCGGTCATATTCTCCTCGTATAAAGAGGTAGAGTATTCCGTATCGTAGAGAATCCAACGCCATTTGCCGTTCTCGGTGCGTTTCCAAGCCTTGTTGTTATTGTCGGCCCAGTCTTTGTTGAAGACGTAGATCTCTGTCAGCAAGTAGTTGAGGAACTCGTCCACGTCGATGTTCTCATCGATTCTGTTGAAGTCGCCATTGCCGAGGCTCTTGACGATTTGGTAATCGTCGCACTCTGTGGATCCAGTCTTGGAGATGGTTTGGATGCAGAAATCCTCCTCCTTCAAACCATAGTTGGAATAGACGAAATCCTTGTTGGTGCGCTCTCGCATACCCAGCATCGCGTAGTATTCACCATTCATGAAGACCACCACTGGTTCGTACGCTTGGTGGTCGAGATCCATGCCCGAAGCTGCTAAGGTTTGAATGTAACCATCACGGAAGAGCATTCTTCCGAAATCATTTCCGGAGTTACGCAACACGAGGCTCTTCCATTTCAATGCTGGTTTTTCACGGAAGAGGTTGTAGTCTATCTTGTTATTTCCATGAGCCTTGTTTGCCTTGACAGCGATGGACTTGATCGCCTTGGTTCTCGAACATGCGCCGAATGCGCTGATTTTCACCTCTTGATTCACTTGGGAACTCTTCTTCTCGTCGAAGAGCTCGAAGTTGCAAGGACGGTCCCAGTCGTTCATGTAGTTGGCGGTACGATCCATGGATCCGCAAGTGGAAGGCACTTGAGAACCATTTCTACCCACTACGAACGCACCCAACTCATCTCCATATACATAATCACGGTCTGTTACCAATGAGATTACCTTCACATTCATAGGAATGTTGTTCACGCCGATGAAATAGGTGGCGGTGGTCACCTCACTGGTCACCTCGCCATTGACAACCGCGATGGCGCGGAGTGGGGTGGTGTTGTTGATGTTGATTGGTGAATTGTATTGGTTGGAGTGGATAGTAGGCTCCTTACCATCTGTGGTGTAATAGATTTTGGCGTCACCATCCTCTGCGTAGATGCTGATGGTTTGATTGCCAGAGTAAAAACCTCCCTCTTTGCTGAAGGTCGGCGCGGCTGTTTGCGAGCGAGCGGCCGTTGAGTTGTTGTTGGTGGCGTTCATGGATGGCTCCGTGAAGAATGCCAAAGTGTTTCCTCCATCCTCTGTTCTTCCGTAAGAGGTGTTTCTAAATGGTTTTGGGTAGGTTACCTTATCCAAAACTCTTCCGGATTCGTCTGACAAGATAAGAGTACCTCCATCGCTATCCAATTTGAAGTTGGCGTGGTTGTTTTTGTTCAACTCATCAAAATAGAAGATGTAGTAACCTTTCGGTTGGATCCTGCAGTCGTTGGATTGGTTTTGCCACAAATATATGTTGGACTCTGAGTTCGAGAAGAAGCAATTCCTCAAATCCACCGCTTCTGCTCCTGAATTGTATAATTCAACCCAACCCTCAAAATTGTAATTCTCGTTGACTTTGTACGATGTGTTGCGCACCATCATCTCATTGATGTGTACGGAAGCGAACGCTTGTGTCGTCATCAAAGCCCCAATTAGTAAAATGTTGTTCCTTTTTTTCATGATACTATATATTCTTTACTTTGTGTAAAATGGTTTTACCATTACAAATGTAGCCTAATGGTTGTTTTTCGTCAAAAACAATCAATCAAACTCCTTTTTTCCCTTTTCAAGTTTGTTTTTCTTTCAAGAAAGTGTTGTTTCGTCTCTGTTCTCCCTTTGTTTATGCTAAAAGGGGAGAGTCGCCTCGTCCCCTTTGTCGCTTTCCACCTCCCCTTACTATATTGTTCATATATAGTTTTCATATATGTGGGGACCATAAAATCTAAAGTTAATAATAGAGTCTTCGTCATGGGGAAGGCCTTTGCCCAATCCCTTTATGCAATTTTAACGATTCTTTTTCGAATAAACAACGGATGAGAGTGTTTTTTTTCTAATGGAATTGGGGGGAATATGCTAACTTGAATATAGCACAAAAAAAGGCATCCGAATCCTCGAATGCCTTTTGTCTTTGATTGAGAAACTATTACTCTGCAGCGTTCTCAGCAGCAGGAGCCTCTGCCTCAGCGATTGCAGCCTCAGCTTCAGCGGCAGCTTCCTTAGCAGCAGCCTCAAGAGCAGCAGCAGCCTCTGCTCTCTTCTTTGCAAGAGCCTCAGACTTAGTCTTGTTGATAGCTTGCTCTTCCTCAAGACGCTTCTTAGCGTTTGCTACCTTCTCAGTCTTCTCCTTAGCGGAGATAGCCTCGTTCTTCTTGTTCTTTGCATCCAACCAGCTTTGGAACTTCTTATCTGCCTCAGCCTCTGAGAATGCACCCTTCTTTACACCACCCATCAAGTGCTTCTTCAAGTATACGCCTTGCTCGCTCAAGATGTTTCTTGTAGTGTCAGTTGGTTGAGCACCCTTCAAAACCCAGTCCAATGCTTTCTCGAAGTCAACATTTACTGTAGCGGGATTTGTGTTAGGATTGTAAGTACCAATCCTGTCAATGTACTTTCCATCACGTGGAGCCCTGCTATCTGCTACGACGATGTGGTAAAACGCGTACCCCTTGCGGCCGTGTCTTTGCAATCTAATTTTGGTTGCCATTTGATTTTAATTAATTTGTTAAACTTCTATTTGCTTTAAAAGCACCGCGAATTTAGTGATTATTTCCGAATTATGAAACATTTTCGTATTTTTGCGATGAAATAATTTCGCTTTGCGGCATTATTAAGTGGATTTAATGTAATTAAAGCAGAAATAAGGATGTTTTCATTATTCAAAAAAGAGTTTTGCAACTTCTTCGCCTCTCCGATGGGGTATATCGTAATCGGAGTATTCCTCTGTTTGACAGGTCTTTTCTTGTGGGTTTTCCCCGGAGAATACAATATATTGGACAATGGTTACGCCAATATGGATGGCCTTTTCAATTTTGCGCCTTGGCTTTACCTCTTTTTGGTACCTGCCGTAACCATGCGCCTTTTTGCGGAGGAGCGTCGAACGGGTACCATCGAGTTGTTGAAGACCAGACCTATCTCCAGTACGAGCATCGTCCTGTCGAAGTATCTTGCGGGTGTCGCTTTGGTGCTCTTCTCCCTCTTGCCGACACTGCTCTTTTTCTTTTCCGTATGGATGTTGGGTGATCCGATCGGCAACATCGACATGGGTGGAACCTGGGGATCTTACATTGGATTGTTCTTCTTGGCGACCGTTTATACCGCCATTGGGCTTTTCGCCTCTTCTTTGACCGATAACCAAATCATCTCTTTTATCGTGGCGGCGGTGCTCTGCTTCTTCTCTTATATCGGCTTCGATATCATTTCGGGAATGGCAAGCAATGGTTCGACGGAGAGTTTTATCGCATCCTTGGGTATCAGTGCCCACTACGACTCCATGAGTCGTGGTGTGATCGATAGCCGAGATGTCATCTACTATATTATTTTGATAGTTATCTTCCTGTTCTTCACCAAACAAATGGTGGATAAGAAGTCTTAATCGTTGGACGATGCTTTATAAGGACGAGACATTGGCGAATGGCGATCGCTTGCTTCTCTGGAAAATGGAGGAGTCTGCCGATGAGTTATTGTCGCGTTTCACCTCTTTAAGGGAGGTTTATGCTGCGGATGTCTCCTCTTACAAATCACCCAAGAGGGTGCAAGAGTACCTGTCGGTCCGTATGTTGCTCCGTATCGCATTGGGGCATGAGGCGAGAATCGACCATGACCAGTCAGGTAAACCCTTCTTGCCGGATGAGCCTGATGTGCGTATCTCCATCTCCCATACAAAAAATTATGCGGCGCTCTATGTGAGCCACCATCGTGAGGTGGGGGTGGATATCGAACAGATGTCCGATCGGATCCTTCGGGTGAAGAGCAAGTTCTTGTGTGAGCGGGAACTCTCCCTGATTGATGAGATGGATAAAACGCAACTTTTGCTTTGTTGGTCGGCCAAGGAAGCTCTTTACAAGTTGATTCCGGGGCTTCGTCCCGAATATTGGGAGCAACTGTTCTTGACGGGAATCGATTTTTCCTTACGGACGATGACGTTCGATACGAATATAGGAAGTGTCAGACTCGCATTTCGGGTGGAGGAAGACTTCGTATTGGTTTATAACTGAAAACCTATGGTCTACCACTATTTCAATCCTGAAAATGATTTGGCCTTGGGACAGGGTGGAGAGGGATACAATCCACCTCGTTCAGCAATCGCTTTGGCGACTGATTTGTCCACGCTTCCGATATGGTTCGCGAATCCAGGAGAGGCAGTCTTGACTCGTAAGCAGGTGCCCGATGATTGGCACGCCGATATTTTTGCGCAATTGGGCATCTTCCCTGAATGGTCTCTTTTTGATGAACGTAAGAATCATCTCACTATGACGGACCGTTTGAAACCCTGGGGTTGGAACGGATCGTTGTTGCGGGAGTGGAACAAATATGCCCCCTGTAAGATGGCGGTGGATGTTGAGAAGCTGCGTATGCTTTCCCATCGCCGTTTCGCCATAGAGACGGCAGAGGCCCTTCGCCAACAGGGACTTATCTCTACGACGTGTGAATTGCCTATTGAGGGAGTTGATATAAGTAGGATTCGTGATTTTGTGGAGCGGCATTCACGGGTAGTCTTGAAATCTCCGTGGTCGTGCAGCGGAAAGGGACTTCGTTGGTGCAATGGAGTGTGGGATGCCAACACGGAGGCCTGGTGTACCAATATATTGAAACGTCAGGGTAGTTTGATCTGTGAGGTGGCGCATCGTAAGATGGTGGATTTCGCCATGGAGTTCCTCTCCGACGAATCGGGTGTCCGTTTTGTTGGCTATTCGCTCTTCTCCGCCGACGAAATGGGAACTTACCGCAGTAATCTGTTGTGGTCGAATGATAGGATAGCGGCCTATTTGGAAACGTATGTGGAGAAATCATCCCTTACGAAAGTGCATCAATTCCTGGAACAATATTTCACCCATAGGATCCAACCCTATTATCAAGGCTATTTCGGTGTGGATATGTTGGCGGCGGAGCGAGAGGACGGTTCGTGGCTCTATCCCTGTGTGGAGGTAAATCTAAGGATGAATATGGGGGTATGCGCCCGCATCATTACCGATCGTTATATCCATCCCGATTCTGTCGGTGAATATATGATCTATGCGAATCGTTCCTCTGAGGAGTTGAAACGAATGTTTGATGAATTGTCTTGTAACCATCCATTGGTAATCGAGCAGGGAAGGGTGGTTTCTGGATTCTTGCCATTGACTTATGTGGATGACGCAAGCAGTTATGCGGCGGGGGCGATGATTGGCAAGGATAGATAGACGTCCTATTCAGCCATCAGATTAATCTCTGTCAATCCGCATAGCAAGAAATCGGAGAATGCCTTTTTGTTTTCAGGTGATGAGAGTTGGCTGAGTTCGCCACGGATAAAAGGAACTTCCCAGCCTTTGAGCGAACATTGTAGGATGGCTGCGGCAAACTTGGTGTTCTTCACGTTGAACATATTCCGCGCATTGCCCTCAATGAGGATCTTCTCTAACATTTTACGCTCTTGAAGGTCCAATTTGTGTCTGACCTTCTCCACCAAGTGGATGTTGCTGAAAAAACTGGCGTTAAGGTTGCCGTTTCGTTGCACCACCTCTTGGATATAATCCATACGGACATAGATATAGTTGATGAGTTTTTCCGCTGGGTTTTGGCTCTTTTGTAACTCCTCTTGGAGTTTGTGGGCCAATTGGAACAATTCAGTTTCGATTACGGCGGAATAGACCTCGTCTTTCGATTTGAAATAGGTGTATAGGGTTCTGCGTCCCTTTTGGGCGGCCACAGCGATATCGTTCATCGTCGTATTCTCCACGCCTTTGGCGGCGAAGAGTCTGCGGGCGACGTCAATCAATATGCTTCTAGTTTTAATTGTTCCCATCCTATTATACAATCGATTATTTTCTTTATGCAAAATTATATCATTTTAATAAATTCTGCAACAAACGCAATTTTTTTTAATTTTGTGATATGGTTAGAAGTAGAGTTCAGTCGGCATTTTTGCTGATAAGTATAACGCTCGTATCGTTATTGGTATTGGGTTGTCGTAAGCCCGTGAATGAAGAGAAGTTGGATTCGCGTGGTTTGGATTTGCGTTACGCAACCCATTTTTCCGCCTCGGAGACCGATTTCGGCTATATTGTATCCCTCTTCCCCAACGGAAAGGAAGATGGCTGTCATCTATATGCCCTGACCAGAAATGACACTTGTCGAGTGCCTGAATGGACGACCAGGATCCATATTCCTGTCGGTCGCGTGGCGACCAATTCAGGTTCAGTTTTCGAATTCTTGCGGCTTTTAGGCGGCTTGGATGGCTTGGTGGCCACGTGTGACGCCAAGTTTGTCTATTCTGATACGATTCGTCAGCGTATTGAATCGGGAGCGATCCTCTCTTTGGGTAGTTCCTACGATATAAATGTGGAGCAGTTGCTTTTGTCGAAGCCCGATATCCTTCTGTTGTCTGATTTGAGGGATGATCCACAAACTAACGTTTGTCCGGTCGTCCATAATTTTGAATGGAAAGAATCTTCTGCTTTGGGACGTGCGGAGTGGATTAAATTTCTGGGACTTTTGTTGGATAAAAAGGATTTGGCGGATTCCATATTCGTGGGGATAGAACAACGCTATGAGGCTTTGACGGGGTTGACCGATACGGTTCGTTATCGTCCCACGGTCTTTGCGGCAGGATGTTTCGGAGATACTTGGTATATGACAGCTGGTCAAGGTTATATGGCTGATATGTATCAGGCGGCCGGTGGAGACTACCTGCTGAAGGAGATGGATATGCCGACCTTTACCTGCGGGACCGAGTGGTTGTTGGCCCATTATGCGGATGCTGATTTTTGGATGAATTGTCATTTGTATGATTTGAAGGATATTGATAGCCGATTGCGGGATATGAAATCGTTTAAACAGGGGAATGTTTACCATTTCAACAAACGTTCTCTTCTGGGAGAAGGGTATAGTGTTTCGGATTTTTATGAGTCCGCAGTGGCCCATCCGGATCTGTTGTTAGCGGATTTGATATCCATTTTCCATCCGGAAATTCTGCCAACGCATGAGACTAAATATATAGGTCGTTGTGTGCCGATGACAGAAAAAATAGAGAAGAGATGAGACAGTTGGTGATTTGGATAGCGGGTGTGGCGATGCTGCTGCTTTTGTTTGTGGTGGATGTCGTGACGGGCAGCGTGTCGATACCGTTGGCCTCAATTGTGGAGGCTATGACGGAAGGAAATGATTCGCTTTACCATACCATCATCTTTGATATTCGTTTGCCCAAAGCGCTGACAGCGATCTGTGTGGGAAGCGCCTTGTCGTTATCAGGATTGTGGATGCAAACCCTCTTCCGCAATCCGTTGGTCGGACCTTATGTGTTAGGAATTAGTTCGGGAGCCACATTGGGCGTCTCGCTATACCTGTTCGTCTTTTCGTTGTTGGGCATCTCCTCCGTGTTTGTCTCTTCTTGGGGAATGGCCCTCTCCGCTATGGTGGGTGCAGCGTCTCTCTTCTTGATAGTCTTATTGGTCTCCTTTCGTCTGCCCAATTCCGTATCGCTGTTGATTGCGGGAGTGATGTTGGGAAGTGTGGCGACAGCCATTGTCTCCTTGTTGCAGCATATCAGTGATCCTGATTCCGTTAAGCTCTTCGTCAATTGGACATTGGGATCGCTTTCTGGCGTGACGTGGGATAAATTGTGGGTGATGATACCTTTGGTGGCGTTTGGTTGGTTGATGACGCCTATGTTGTGCAAACCGTTGGATGCGATGCTTTTAGGTGATGATTATGCTTGGACGGTAGGTGTGAAGGTGAAGATGGTTCGTTTCTTGACCATTCTTTCTGCCACTGTTTTGACGGGTGCGACCACCGCTTTCACGGGACCGATTGGCTTTGTGGGCATAGCGGTGCCTCATTTGGTGAGAGGCCTGCTGAAAAGTTCCTCGCACCACCTTCTGGCGCCTGCCTGTATGATGTGCGGGGCTTCGTTGATGCTTCTCTGTGATGTGCTTTCCCAGTTGCCGAACAATGGTTATGTGCTGCCAATGAATGCGTTGACCGCCTTGATCGGTGCCCCTGTTGTCTTGTGGATCATCATCCGGAATCGGTGAGGCGGACGGACTCTTGTCGCATCTGGAATTTGATTGAAAGAATATGTCTGTTGGTTGAAAAGGAATGAAAAAATCTCAATAAATCGACGTTGTTAAGAATTTTATCTTCATCTTTGTGGAGGAAATGGAAGATGATGATAGTTGAAGTTCGGTTTTCTATGGTTAGGGGGTGAAGAAGTTTTCGATAGTAGTTTTAGTACCATTATGCACGACCATTGTTAGTACCTCAACCTCGTCCTCTTTTTGAATGTAAATTATAGAATTATGTGCTTAAATCTGAAGTTCATCCATAAGATGAGCGTGAAACACAATTTGTTGGCATTGATGTCATTGGGTATTCCTATGCATATTTATGCTCAAGAGACGAATATCGATACGCCAAACCTCAGTTTTGAAAATGGTAACTTCGAGAATTGGAAACTGTCGTTAGGCGGTATCTACGCAGAGGTGAACGGTAGCGATACCACCTATCATTACGACGATTGGAATGTTGTGAACACGACGAACCAGATCAGGTTGGTCAATGGTAGCGTGGATAGCAATGATCCGACTGTCAGCTGTTGGGATTTTAAGACCAATCCAGATGGTATAATGCCTGTCCGTATCGGAGATTGTGGAACACAAGCCAATTCAAACGCTGAGAAACATTCGGGAGGTGTGGGGCAACGCAAGGATGCCGCTATGGCCGAACGGTTGGAGTATCGTTTTAAAATCACTGAAAATACATCGTTGCTTACCTATCGCTATGCGGCGGTTCTTCACTGCCCGGATTTGTTGAAGCAGACCACCACGCAGACCTCTGTCCATACTTGCGGAAGCCAGTTGCCAACTTTTAGTATGTCGGTGAAGGTCTATGATGCGGATGGAAAAGAGAAGCGTATTCTTCCTTGTGGTGAGATTGTGGTTAATGCGGAGGGTGATAATGCAGACAACCTTCTTTTGGTGAAGGATTTGCCCGGAAATTGCGCCCGTTCCGTGGCGGGAAATAAGGTGACGGAGTATGCCTATTGTCCTTGGACCTATGGTAATTTTGACCTCTCTGATCCGAATTTGTTAGGGTGTGAGGTGGTGATCCAGTTGGATGTCCATGATTGCTTGAAGGTGAATTTGGTGAATGGAGAACCTGTTGGAGAATTGGGTCCTGGAAACCATAAGGCCTATGCCTATTTTTGGGCAGAGACCAAAAAATTGGAGTTGAAGGTAAAGGATTGCATTGGCGAAGATGCCCGTATCATGGCTCCTAAGGGATTCTCTTACGAGTGGAAGCGTTCTGATGATAAACCAGTCGAGGTGGATCCCGAAGATCCTTCCGTTGCCATTGTGCCTAATGAGGAAAAGGATCCAAATGTCAAGATCATCTGTACGATGACCGATGAAATGAGGAAGGGTTGCGCGAAGATTAATTTGGAAACGCAACTCAAGAAGATGGGCGCCACCTTGGATTTCGATTATGAAAATGATTGTGGCGGAATGGTTACCTTCAAGGATGTGAAGTGTGATATAGTAGGAGATAGGGTGGATAAGGTGAGTTGGGATTTTGGTGAGGAGAACGAAGAGATCCTCAATCCGGGAGAAGATCCTAAGGCGAGGTTTATGACCTATGGCAAACACGATGTCACGATGTCTATCCATACGGCTAACGGCTGTACGCAGAATTTCTCTAAACCGATCAATGTCCGTTATTTCCCTACGCTCTCCATCGATTCCAAGTCGGAGGTCTGTTTCGGCGATTCCGTGGATTTGCGTGCCATTGGTGCGGCATCAGGAAGCACCTATGAATGGAGCAACGGAGCCACAACACCTGCGATTCGTGTGAAGGTGGATGGTTATAAGAAATATACCGTCACCGCAAAGGATGAGTTCTCTTGCGGCTATGACGCCACCTTTGAAATATTTGTCAAAGAGAGTCCTTCCGTCGCGATTTTAGGAGACGAGGAGGTCTGTCTGAATGATACGGCCACCTTGTTGGCTTCGGTCTATTCAAAACCGGATGAAGTGGCCACCTATGCCTGGAGCGTTGGTGCGATGACGCCGCAAGTAAAGGTGAGTCCGTTGAAGGACGAGACGGAGTATCGGGTGACGGTCACCAACAAAGAGGGGTGTTCGACGACAGTCTCTAAGGTGATCAAGGTGAATCAATTGCCGGAGGTAAGCGTGTCGGGTGATGTGGTGATCTGTAAAGGAGAGGCCTCCAATTTGGTGGCTGATGCTAAGTCCTACAATGGGGAGGTGACCTATATCTGGGGAGATGTCTTTGATGGTAAAGAGCGCACCGTCTATCCAGACGAGACCACGGTCTATTCCGTTCATTGCGTCGATGCAAAGAAGTGTAAGTCACGCCCTCAGGAGATAAAGGTAAAGGTGACGCCTCTTCCTGATATCAAAATTACGGGTGATTCCGTCATTTGTGAAGGTGCTAGCACGAAACTGACTGTGACCGGTGTTGGTACCAATGTTACATGGTACGACGGCACGGAGGGGCAGACGACGATCACCCGTGTGCCAACGCAAGATACTGTTTATTGGGTAAAGGGTATCTCTAACAATTGTGAAAGCCGTGCGGAATATTCGGTGAAGTTGTTGGATGTTCCAAATGTTTGGATCGAAGGAAAGGATGTGATTTGCCAGGGCGACACCACGGAACTCGTGGCAAGAGGTGCCGACTCGTATGTGTGGAGCTCGTCGGAGCAGTCAGAGCGTATCAAGGTGAATCCCTATACGGAATCGGAATATTCTGTGATTGGAACCTCTAAAAATGGAGGTTGTACGGGTACGGGATCCATTATAGTCCGTGTGAATGAGCCTCCAGTGATAGAGTTGTCGGGAGATAAGGAGGTCTGTGATGGTGCAGAGGCGAAGATAATGGCCTCTGGCGCATCCCAATATTATTGGAGCAACAACGCCTTCGGTCCGAAAGTCTCTGTTAGGGTGACGGAGGATGATACTTTGACAGTTCGTTGTGTGGATGACAATCAGTGCGAGGCCTATGCGACATGGACCATTAAGAAGAAGGATTTGCCCGTGTTGACCTATGAGGGTGATACGGCGGTATGTTCGGGCCATATTCTGACCATTACCGCATCCGGTGCTCATACTTATGAGTGGCAGGATGGATCGGGAACCTCTGTCTTCAGCAAGGTGTTGGAGAATGATATGGAGTTAAAGGTAAAGGGATATGTCAATGGTTGTTCCTCCTCTTTGATCATCCCTGTCAGTGTGTTGCCTGTTCCAGCCTTGTGGGTGTCGGGATCGGGTGTGACAGGTGTCTGTGCGGGAGATAGCGCCTCCTTGATCGGCCATGGCGCCGACTCTTACCGTTGGAGCAATGGATTGACGAGCGATACGATCGCCATTTACCCTAATAATTCTACCAATTATACGCTTTACGGATATTCCGCCAAGGGGTGTGAGGTGATGGTGGAGGTGCCTGTGAAGGTAAATCCAAATCCGATGGTCTTCACCAAGGGAGATAACAAGGCCTGCCGCGAATCCATCATTTCGATCGAGGCGGCAGATGCCAATGGAGAGACTGCAAGCTTCTCTTGGAGCAACGGTATCCTCGGATCAACCATTACCCCTCAAATCATCCAGGATCAAGTATTCACCGTGACTGCGGAGAATCAATATGGATGTAAATCGACAGCTACCCATGAGGTGTTCTTGACGGAACCGCCTGTGCTCTCTTTTGAAGGAAACACGCAAGTCTGCTACGGAGAAAAGACCACATTGAAGGGGAATGGGGCATTGAATTATACTTGGACCGATGGCGTGAAGGAATACAATGGCTCTTCCATAGAGATCAAGCCTGAAAATAATACGTTGATTCGTATGACAGGTAGCAACGTGGCCAATTGTCCGGCTACCATCGATATCGACATCGTTGTGCTCTCTTTGCCGACCATCTCCATTTCGGGCGATACGGCGGTTTGCAAAGGTGATGCGTTTAATTTGTACGCCTCTGGTGCGAAAACTTATAAATGGAACACCAATGATGAGACGGACCATATCTCCTATACCATGGGATCCACGACTGAGTTTAAAGTGACGGGAACCAACGAACAGGGCTGCGTCTCATCCGCAAGCAAGATAGTCAGTGTTCGCCCAGCCCCTTTGATTAACATTGAGAAGGGGCACCAGACGGGTTGCCCTGGATTGCCAGACACCATCCATTTAACAGCTAAGGGTGCGGAACTGTACAAATGGTCCAGTGAACCATACTCTGCGAGTGTGGAGATGAATGGATATACCTCTGATTTGGCGGCGACCATCGAAGGTCCGACACTTGTTACCGTTGAGGGTAAGGATGCCTTTGGATGTACGGGCTATGCGAAGATCGAGGTCGATCTGATTCCGCGACATGAGATTGAGTTCTCCGTTTCCCCGGATTTCATAGAGGAGGGTAGTTCCAATGTCCGCTTCTCTGGTGTATTCCCGAAGAATGCGAAATGGTATTGGGAGACTGGTGATAATAGCCGAGATTTGACCGGTGTCAACACCTCCCATTTTTATCAACCTAATGATGCTGATTCCTTCTTGGTAAAGGTGCGTGCGGTGGATCAGTATGGATGTGAATATACAGGGCGTGCGCCCATCTATACTTGGATCGATTTTTGGGCACCAGAGGGTTTTACTCCGAATGGCGACGACAAGAATGATACTTTCAAATTCTATGGAGGAGATTATATGGATAGTTTCAAATATATCATCTATAACCGTTTGGGAGAGATAGTCTTCGAAGGTCAGGCCATTACCGACGAGTGGGATGGCATCCTTGATGGCGCACCTTGTCCGCAAGGCGTTTACGGTTGGTATTGTGAATACGAAAGCCACTATATGGGCATAGAAAAGAAGGGAGAAAGAAAGGGATTCATATCCCTTATCAGATAAAAAAACAGAAACTTAGGAACAATGGCAATGAGGAAATTATTATTCATTCTAATGCTTGGTTTTTGTGGAATGGTATCCGCACAGGATTACTCGTTCGTCAACCATAACCTGACACCTTTCAGTTTGAACCCCTCTTTGGCGGGAAATGCGAAGGATATTCGTTTGGGATTGAATTATAGGCAACAATGGATGGCGTTAGGCAACCGTTACCATACGATCCGTTCATCTTTTGATATGAGTTTTCACCAACAGGCGTGCAACGTCGGTTTCGCATATTCCTTCGACAACATGGCGGGTGGAGTGTTCAATCAAAATGAGTTCGACTTTGTCTATGCGCAACGATTGCTTTTGAAGGAGGGTATGACCATTCGTTTGGGTGTTATGGGAAGTTTTTTCCTCAATCGTTTGGGGTGGGACAAGATAAAGTATGGCGATCAATATGACGATAACTCGAAGCGTCCGACATTGGAGACCATGGAGGATTTCGAGAATGACACACGCTCCTTCTTCGATGTATCAGTCGGTGCATCCTTTAATATTGAGAATAAATTAACCTTGGGCGCTGCCCTTTACCATATTGCGGAACCGGATAATGGATTCAACGATTTGAAGGAGAATACGCTCCATCGTAAGCTTGTTTTCCATGTCAATTATTTGAAGGATTTGCAGAATAAAAATGGCTTGTGGGGTAGATCGGCCCTTTCTGACAACTACCTTTTCATCAATGGATCCTATCAAAAACAGGATGAGTTTCAGATGGCCAATTTGGGTGTGGGTGTAGCGTGGGACCCTATCATTTTCGGTGTGAGCGACAAAAATACCCTGACCACCAAGGTGAATGTAGTCGGTTTTATGGCGGGTGTCCATTTTAAGGGGTTGCAGGTTTTCTATGTGTTTGATCTCTTTACCTCTAAGAAGCATAATGGTTCATGGTCGCATGAACTTAATTTAATTTACATCATCAGCAAGAAAGATAAGTATCCTTGCCCTGCCACCTATTGGTGATTTTAAGCCTTCCCCTTTGTGGATAGTCGTGATTCATCCACTTTTTTGTATCTTCGCGTAGAAAAAGGAAGTATATGTTGAGGAATTTCTTTATAGTGGGATTAGGAGGCGCATTGGGCAGTATGATGCGTTATGGCGTAACGTTGTTGGGAGGTTATCTTTCGCTCTTCGGACCGTTATCCACTTTGTGCGTCAATAGTATCGGATCTTTCCTGATTACCCTTTTTGCAGCTCTGGTTTCGAAAGAGACAACATTACTTCTTCTCACTGTCGGGTTTTGCGGTGGATTCACCACCTATTCGACCTTCTCCTCTCAATCACTTCAATTGATTCAAGCGGGAAAGTTTCAAACTGCAATGGTGTATATCTTAGCCACGCTATTGGTCTGCCTTTTTTTCTCGTGGTTAGGTTTCATGGTCGGTGGACGTTTGAAGTAATTTGAGTTATTTCAATAAATAATTACTTGTGTTTGAAAATATAAAGGAATTGCGTGGGGTAATCCATGTCTCAATCCTTTTTTGTACCTTTGTGTCAGAACTAAGCTATTTTAGGTATGAACAAGGCGATTATTACACTTGCGTCGTTGCTTTTTATTACAATTTCCGTCCATGCGCAGGAACTCTCTTTCTTGCGTGAAATCCAAATTGGCGGTTCCATGTATAGTTGCACCAATACTTTGAAACGTGCGGGTGCTGTCGTGCGGGATATTGAGAAACCCTCGAATGGTGGCATTTATATGGTTTTCAAATCAGGGGATTTAATGAATTCTCTTGTACGTCTGTCGTCGCAAAAAGGTCGTAGTGTCTCATGTGTGGAGATTCTTTATGGTTACAAATTTGAATCGTGGGACTCGCTCTATCGTTATTATATGGACCAAGTGAGTAAGTTGACCGCAGAGTTTGGTGAACCGGAATGGGTGCGAGAGGAGTTTGTGGGAGACCAAGAGCCTGGGTCCGATTATGAAAAACTTAATGAGGTGGTTAACGGGCAGTGTGAATATATGACGCAGTACAGTGTGAAAGATGCTGTTTTGAAAATTTTAATCACAAAAAATAAATCGCTGATGATTCAATATGCGAAGGATTGATCGAGTCATACGATTATCGTTCATTCTCTTGCTTGCGGTTCCTCTGTTTTTCTCATGTAAAAAGAGAGGCAGTGGTGTAGGAAATGAATCTATCTCTTCTTCTCTTGTGGAGAAGCATACCTATATGGGCATTGTGAAACGCGTGTGCGACGGCGATACCTACGATTTATTGATAGATGGCACAGATCGGGAAACCCAAAGGGTGAGAATGGCAGCCATTGATGCACCGGAAAAGGGGCAAGATTATAGCCGAAAGGCGAGGCATTATTTGGATTCTCTCATTGGAAGGAAGCGTGTGAAGTTGGTGCTGACGCAGAAGGACTCGTTTGGACGATTGTTGGGACTGACCTATTTGGAGGATGGTACCGAGGCGAGCCATGAAATGGTCAAAGCTGGTTATGCGTGGCATTACACCCATTATGACAAAGATATTGAGTTCGATCGTCTGGAAGAGGCCGCAAGGAACGCCAAAGTGGGTTTGTGGGCAGATCCGCATCCAGTGGAACCTTGGATAGAGAAGAAGTTGCGGAAAAAGGGCTACTCAAGTAGTGAAATTAAGCAGATGAAGATTCAAGGCATGATTGATGATATTGAAGCGGCGAAAAAAATAGAACCGAAAAAAGCTGGCCAATGATGACCAGCTTTTCTGTTTTATAATATCTATCTATTTCCCCTTCGGCATAATCTCATCCCCTCCAATCGTGATGTAGGAAGGAAATTTGATGGTCTTGTCCATGATGGTGAAAAAGGGCTTGACGGAGACCTTCACGCGGCTATTGTCTGCTTTGTTGGTCGCCAATCCCAATGCGAATTCAGCCATGGCATTGATCTTTTTGTCCTTAATGGACTCGTAGAGGTTCATTGAGATGGGGAGCGAAACTACTGCGTCTTCACCTGCCTCTATCTTCACTTTCTGATTCATGGTTCCGTCCAACATCTTCTCGTCGTCAATCCAAAGAATAAAGTCCATGCCATCCAATTGTGCAGGTTGCTCATTGGGGTTGTTTACGACCATATTCACATTCATGTCGAGCATCAACTCCTTCTTTGCGTAGGCCACACCTAAGGTGGCGAGATCTGTTAATTTAAAGTTGCTGTAACTCTTCTTGTTGGTAAGATCTATATCGGCCAATTTTACATTAGAAACGCTATTGAACTTAAATTTGCAATCAGCGAAGTTCTTTAATCCTGTTACGGAATTGCATCCGACAAGAGCGATCGTCATCACTGCGGCGATGATCAATTTGAGAGATTTCATATACTTGGGTTTTAAAAGTGATTAATCGTAATTAAAAAAGGCTTCCCGCACTTGGCAGAAAGCCTTTCATAAGTTTGTTTGATTTTTATTAGTTGCCCATCTCGGAGATGAATTTGATGCGGATCAAACGAATCTCCTCCTCGGTGTAGTCGTTTTCGCCTAACTCTTTGAGCGCATCGTTGATATCGTCAGACTCAGCCTCTTTGAAGTACTCGAAGGCGTCTTCTATACGGTCGTCATCCATGATTTGCACCAAGAAGTAATCGATATTGATCTTGGTACCAGAATTGACGATCGCCTCGATCTCATCCAACAGCTCGTCGAAATCAAGTCCCTTAGACTCGGCGATGTCGTCCAAAGCGATCTTTCTGTCGATGGCTTGGATGATAGATACCTTCAATTTGGATTTATTCGCTACAGAACGTACGCGCAGGTCTTCAGGACGCTCAATCTCGTTCTCTATAACGTGTTTCTTGATCAACTTCACGAACTCATCGCCAAAACGTTTCGCCTTTCCTGCGCCTACGCCTGGAATGTTCTGCAATTCCTCGATGGTGATAGGGTAGGTGGTGGCCATCGCCTCCAAAGATGGATCTTGGAAGATGACGAATGGCGGCAGCTCCAATTTTTTGGAGAGGTTCTTTCTTAAATCCTTCAACATGGAGAATAGGGCAGGATCGGCCACGCAAGATGCGCCACCCTTCAATTGTATATCTACCTCTTCCTCCTCGTCTTCATCTTCGCTGACGATTTCAAATGATTTTGGTTTCTTCATAAAGGCCTTACCCTCGCTGGTGACCTTCAAGATACCGTAGTTTTCGATATCTTTGGTGATGTAGCCGCAAATCATGGCCTTTTGAATCACATTCTGCCATGTTCTTTCGCTTTCGTCCTTACCTTCACCAAAGGTGTCGATCTCCTCATCATGACCATACGACTTCACTTCGGAGGTCTCATTACCCATGATGACATCAATTACATGTTCCGTCTTAAACTTTTCATTCAACGCTATGATCGTCTCCAGTACGGTGCATAGCAATTCTTTCGCTTCCACTTGTTTCTTCGGATTTAAACAATTATCACAATTTCCACAATTATCTTCACCATATTCCTCGCCGAAGTAATGTAGTAACACTTTTCGTCTGCATACTACTGATTCGGCGTAGGCGGCTGTCTCTAACAACAGTTGTTTGCCAATCTCCTGTTCCGCAATGGGTTTCCCCTGCATGAATTTTTCGAGTTTCTGCAAATCGCTGTTGGAGTAGAAGGCGATGCATCGTCCTTCACCTCCGTCTCTACCTGCTCTACCGGTCTCTTGGTAATACCCTTCCAGACTCTTAGGAATGTCGTAATGGATCACGAATCTGACATCTGGTTTGTCGATTCCCATACCGAAGGCGATGGTCGCTACAATCACCTGAACCTTCTCCATTAAGAACCCGTCTTGGTTGCCTGAGCGTGTCGCGCTATCCATTCCCGCATGGTATGCCAGAGCGTTGATACCGTTCACACGCAGTTTTTCGGCTAACTCCTCCACCTTTTTCCTGCTAAGGCAGTAGATAATGCCCGATTGACCATTTTGACCAAGAATGAACTTGATGATCTCCTTGTCGATGTCATCCTTTTTAGGTCTTACCTCGTAATAGAGGTTGGATCTGTTGAAAGAGGATTTGAAGACAGTTGCGTCCATGATGCCAAGACTCTTTTGGATGTCGTGTTGCACCTTGGGTGTTGCGGTCGCCGTTAGTGCGATGACCGCAACGTCTTGTCCTATTTCGTTGATGATCGGACGTATCTTTCTATATTCTGGTCTGAAATCATGTCCCCATTCGGAGATACAGTGCGCCTCGTCGATCGCGAAGAATGAAATCTTCACTTGTCTGAGGAACTCCACATTCTCCTCCTTGGTCAGTGATTCAGGAGCCACGTAAAGCAATTTGGTTTTTCCTGAAAGGATATCGGCCTTCACATTGTCAATGGCCGCCTTGTTGAGCGACGAATTGATGAAATGGGCGATGCCGTCCTCTTCACTGAAATTTCTCATCGCATCCACCTGATTCTTCATCAAGGCGATCAACGGAGAAATTACGATAGCCGTGCCTTCCATCATTAACGATGGCAATTGATAACATAGTGACTTTCCACCGCCAGTTGGCATCAGGACAAAGGTGTCTTTGCCCGCCAATAGGTTGGTGATGATCTCCTCTTGGTTTCCTTTGAAGGTATCAAAGCCAAAATGCAATTTCAGTTGTTTTGCCAATTCATTGTCTTTCATAATCGGAACACAATTTATCGTTTATATGTACCGGTTATCACTTTTTCCGGTATTGCTGGCATGGCACGGAATTGCAGACGCGAATGTATATACTGTCCGTTAATTAGCAACATAAAAATTGCTAATTTTTCTATGCCACACGAAATTTTTCTAAGTTGGCGCTCTGAATCTTGGATTCCGCATACGCTTTGGTCATGCGAATCTGCTTTTTATCAGAGGATGGGGTCTCAAACATCACATCCAACATGATGGTCTCCACGATGGAACGAAGTCCTCTGGCGCCCAATTTGAATTCAATCGCCTTGTCAACGATATACTCCAACAATTCGTCGTCGAATGTGAGTTTCACTTTGTCCATCTCAAACATTTTGATGTATTGTTTGATGATGGAGTTCTTCGGTTCTGTAAGGATAGAGCGCAATGCGTTTCTGTCCAACTGGTTTAAGTGGCAAAGGAGTGGCAAACGACCGATGATCTCTGGAATGAGTCCGAATGATTTGAGGTCTTGCGGCGTGATGTATTGGAGGATGTTCTCCATATCCACTACGCCCTGCTTCTTTGCAGCCGCATATCCTACCACTTTGGTGTTCAATCGGTGGGCGATCTTGTGTTCGATACCGTCGAACGCTCCGCCGCAGATGAACAATATGTTTTTGGTGTCGACCGGAATCATCTTCTGGTCTGGATGTTTTCTTCCTCCTTGTGGTGGAACATTCACGATGGAACCCTCCAACAATTTGAGTAATCCTTGTTGAACGCCCTCACCGCTGACATCCCTGGTAATGGAAGGGTTATCTCCTTTGCGGGCGATTTTGTCGATTTCGTCGATGAATACGATGCCTCGTTCCGCCGCCTTCACATCGTAGTCGGATGCTTGGAGTAGGCGAGTGAGGATACTCTCGATATCCTCTCCGACATATCCCGCTTCTGTTAGGACGGTGGCGTCCACGATGGCGAATGGCACTTTCAAAAGTTTAGCGACGGTCTTCGCCAAGAGCGTTTTTCCTGTACCGGTGGAACCCACCATGATGATGTTGGATTTCTCGATCTCCACATCATCGTCGCCCTTCTTTTGGGAGAGTCTTTTATAATGGTTGTAAACCGCTACGGAGAGCGTTTTCTTCGCTTGGTCTTGTCCGATCACATATTGGTCAAGGAACTCTTTGATCTCCAATGGCTTGGGAAGATCCTTTGTGTCGAAATCGGATGGAGCGTTCTTTTTGTTGCTCTCGACGATTTCGTAAGCCATCTTGACGCATTCGTCGCAGATGTTGACGGAAGGGCCCGTTATGAGCATATTGACTTCATTTTGGCTTCTGCCGCAGAAGTTGCATCTGTTTGTGGTTTTCGTTGCCATTTCCCGTCTTATTTATTTCTCACCAATACTTCGTCGATCATGCCATAGGCTTTGGCCTCTTCGGCTGTCATCCAATAGTCTCTGTCGGAGTCTTTGTAAATCTTATCGTAATCATTGCCAGAGTGGTCGGCGATGATGGTGTACAACTCTTGCTTCAACTTTTGAATCTCTCTTGCTGTGATTTCGATGTCGGAAGCTTGTCCCTGCGCACCACCCATAGGTTGGTGGATCATCACACGAGAGTGTTTCAATGCGGAACGTTTTCCCTTGGCTCCAGCCACCAAAAGGACAGCGCCCATAGAAGCAGCCATTCCTGTGCAGATTGTAGCCACATCGCAACCGATGTATTGCATGGTGTCGTAGATGCCCAAACCGGCGTAAACGGATCCTCCAGGCGTGTTCAAATAGATGGAGATGTCCTTGCCTGGATCAGCAGAATCCAAATAGAGCAACTGTGCTTGGATGACATTGGCGGTATAATCGTCCACCTGTGTACCCAAGAAAATGATGCGGTCCATCATCAATCTAGAAAAGACATCCATTTGAGTCACGTTCAATTGACGTTCTTCCAGGATGCTGGGCGAAATATAGTTGTCTGATATGGTGGAGGTATATTGGTCCAAAGCTAATCCGTTCATGCCAAGATGCCCTACAGCATATTTTCTAAAGTCGTTTTTGTTCATCATTTTTCTAACAATTTAGTCCGTCTAATTTTCTATACAATTTTTTCTTCTATAAAGATAATATAAATTCTTCATATAAATCCAAAAAAAATCCCGACAATTTTCATTGCCGGGATTCAAATTATGGAATTTTAAAATTATTGAGCTTGCTCTTGGAACAATTTGTTGAACTCGTCGATGGTAACCTTCTTAACGTCCAATTTAATCTTAGACTTCACCACCTCAAGAACTTTCTCGTCCAATACACGCTCAACGATTTGTTGTGCGGATTCCTTCTTCTTCAACATCTCCTTCGCGTAGTTTTCCAAAACGTCTGTAGGAACGGTTGACATACCATATTGAGCGAATTGTACTTGAGCGGTTTTCTTCGCGAACTCCATCATGTCGCCCTCTTCGATCTTCACATTGTTGTCGGTAGCGATCTTGTTCTTGGTCAATTGCCACTTCAAATCCTCCAACATCATTGGATATTGAGCCTCGAGATCCTCTGCGCTGATCTTCTCGTTGGTCTCTGATACCCAACGCTTCAAGAATGCGTCTGGGAACGCAACCTCGCCGAAAGCCTCTTTCGCCAATACCTTTTGAGCGTCCAACATCAACTTGTAGTCGCTATCCATAACAAGTGACTTCTTGATGTTTTCTGACAAACTGTTCTTGAATTCAGCCTCGCTCTTTGCAACGCCTTCGCCCAAAGTCTTGTCGAACAACTCTTGGTTCAACTCAGCTGGCTTGAAACGGGTAACGCTCTTGATAGTGAACTTGAAATCAGCGTCAACGTTAGCAGCCTCTTCCTTCTTGATTTTCAAAAGGGAAGCGATCTCTGCTTCGTTGCCGTATGCCTTTTTAGGATTGAAAGATACGGAAGCGCCTACCTTTGCTCCTACGAACAAAGCCTTTTGATCCTCATCCTTCATGTATTTAGGGCAAAGAATAGCGTCTTCAGACTTGATACCGTCCTCTTTCTCCTTTGTCTTTGTGCGCATCTCGACGATCTCACCCTTCACGACGTCAGACTCCACAACCTCTTGAGCCTCCTCGTATGAACCGCAACGGTCTTGGGCTGCCTTGATCTCTTTCTCTACCATCTCGTCGCTTACCTCGATCTCGTAGTAAGGAACTGCGATCTTATCGCTCAAGTTCAACTTGTTCTCAGGAGCGATAGCGATATCGAATTTAAACTCAAATTCCTCGTCTTTGTCGAAATTAACCTCTTTTTGCTCTGTCTTATTAGGAAGTGGCTCACCCAAAATTTGGATGTTGTTCTCTTTGATGTAAGCCAACAACTTCTCTGAGATGATGTTGTTGATCTCGTCAGCCATCGCAGCTTTGCCAAACATCTTCTTTACCATTCCCATTGGTACGTTACCTGGACGGAAACCTGGTACGTTAGCTCTTTGTTTGTATTTGCGAAGAGTCTTCTCTACTGCCTCCTCGTAATCTGCTTTCACAATGTTCATTGTGATGATCGCGCTCGTTGCGTCGATGTCTTTTCTAGCAATATTCATATTGTTATGTATAATTTATAAATCTTTCAAAAATGGTGTGCAAAGTTAATCTTTTTTTTGATAACGACAAAACTTTGCTTTTAACGGATCTTAGCGTTCAATTTAGATTCGAAGTTCTTCATCAATTTGTTCATGATGGCGTCGATTTGCGCATCCGTCATGGTCTTTGATTCATCTTGGAGAATGAAGCTGACCGCATATGATTTCTTGCCGAAGTCCAAGTTCTTTCCCTCGTACACATCGAACAAATAGATGTTCTTGATGAGTTTCTTCTCTGTCTCCATAGCCACCTTCTCGATGTCGGCGAAAGTAACCTTCTTGTCGATCAAAAGGGCAAGGTCTCTCTTCGCCTCTGGGAATTTTGAAATGTCGGAATAGGTTACCTTGTGGTTCTTTAACTCGGAAAGGATAGCGTTCCAGTTCAAATCGGCGAAATAAACGTTGTTGTCCAATCCGAATATGTTTAAGGTACTCTTTGAGACGATACCCATGGTGGCGAGTTGTTTGCCTGTGTTGGTTAGGATTCCCAAACCGTCGGAAATCAAATCATCCTCGTAGATGCCGTAAACCAATCTCTTTAAGTTGAAACCAAGGCGTGCCAAGATGTTGTCCACGTAAGCTCTCAACTGGAAGAACGAACTCTTCTCTTGCTTAGCCACCCAACTTTGCGCGGTCTTGTTTCCTGTCAACCAGATACCCAAGTGGAAATCCTCGCTGTATGGCTTTAAAGGAGCTTCTGCTGTAGAACTCTTGGTCGGATCCAAGTGGTAGCAGTTACCGAACTCGTAGAACTTGATGTCGCCATTCTTTCTGTTGACATTGTAGGAAACGCTCTCCAAACCTCCGAAGAGAAGGGTTTGACGCATACAACCCAAATCAGTACTCAATGGATTCATGACCATCACAGCCTTCTCGGCAGGGTAGGTCTCGCCGTGAGCGTAGTAAGAAACCTTGGTGAGAGAGTTGTTCAATATCTCGTTGAAGCCGCATCCAGTCAATTGCTCGGAGATGAGGTTCTGCAATTTCAAACTGTTTGGATTAGGTGAGTAGGCGATTGATGAGGAGAGTGACAATCCTTCCTCCACATTGTCGTAACCATAAATACGGAGAATGTCCTCGATGACATCCACGTCTCTGGTGACATCCACTCTATAGGTAGGAACCGCAAGAGACAATAGATCCTCCTTCTCGCTCTTGATTTCGATCTCCAATCCGTTCAAAATGGTCTTTACCTCTTCCTTTTTGATCTCTTTACCGATCAAGGAGTTGACCTTGCTGTATGACAATTCCACTGGGAATTGCGCTACTGGTGTAGGGTAGTTGTCGAAAACCTCGCTGGAGATCTTTCCGCCTGCGACCTCTTGGATCAACAATGCTGCGCACTTCAAGATGTAAAGGGTGTTGTTCGGATCGCATCCTCTTTCGTAACGGAAAGAGGCGTCTGTGTTCAAACCGAAACGACGAGCGGTCTTTCTGACATATACTGGGTTGAAGTAGGCGCTCTCCAAGAAGATGTTTTTCGTAGTGTCGGAAACACCAGAATCAAGACCTCCGAAAACGCCGGCGATACAAGCACCGCCCTTCTCATCGCAAATCATCAAGTCGTTGGCGTTCAAACTTCTCTCCACACCGTCGAGGGTGGTGAATTTTGTGCCTTCTGGTAAAGTCTTCACGATGATATGTTGTCCGGCCATCTTGTCCAAATCGAATGCGTGGAGGGGTTGTCCCAATGCGTGCAACATATAGTTGGTGGCGTCCACAACATTATTAATTGGTCTTAAACCAATCACTCTCAATGCGTTTTGCATCCATTCAGGAGACTCCTTGATGGTGACTCCGGTGATGGCGACTCCTGTATAACGAGGGCAAGCGGTGGTGTTCTCCACGGTCACCTTTACAGGGCAGTCGTGGTTGTCCACTTTGAATGCGCTTACGTCTGGTTTGGTCAATTTGTATTTGCCGTTTGCGTGAAATTGGAAATAGGCGGCCAAGTCACGGGCTACACCGTAGTGGGAAGTGGCGTCTATTCTGTTTGGTGTGATGTCCACTTCGATGATGTAATCGCTCTCGATGCCATAGTATTCTTTGGCTGGTGTACCCACCTTCGCATCTGCAGGCAATTCGATGATGCCCGCATGGCTATTGCCGATTCCGATCTCGTCCTCCGCGCAGAGCATACCGAATGACTCCACACCGCGAAGTTTTGAACGTTTGATGGTGAAACACTCGTCTCCACTGTAAAGTTTAGTTCCGATGGTAGCCACGATGGTCTTCAATCCGGTACGGCAGTTGGCCGCTCCACAGACGATTTGCAAAGGCTCTCCTTCTCCAACATTGACTTTGGTAACGTGTAGATGGTCGGAATCAGGATGCGCTACGCAGTCCATAACCTCGCCGATTACCAAACCCTCCAATCCTCCTTTGATGGATTGAACTTCTTCAACACCTCCGACTTCGAGTCCGATAGAGGTCAATACCTTAGAGACTTCTTCTGGCTCGATATCCAAATTGATATACTTTTTAAGCCAATTGTATGAAATATTCATTACTACTTTACTTTTTTTGGTGACGATTACGCCTCCTATCGTTTTTCAAACCGCAAAATTAAGAAAAATATCCATATAATTGCCCAAAATTCAAAAATCTTACCTACATTTGTGTAGTGTTGAGTATTGAGATATAAAATGTGAAGATTTGATAAAAATTTGTACGACTCAACCTTGAGATGGCATGATTTGTTAATGGTTGTTTTTTCCGGAAACCACATTGACATTACTTTTTGATTGATTTATCTATGGATGGCTGTAACCAACAAAATCTTTTGCCCGGCGTATCGGGTATGATGCGTGTCAAGAACGATGGGCAATTCATCGAGGCATGTGTCGAATCGTGCATCGATGCGTTGGATGAGTTGGTCATCGTGTGGAACGATTGCTCGGACAATAGCGCCGAGGAGATCGAAAAGATGCGTCAGCGTTATCCTGATAAAATCAAGACATACGAATACAAACATAAGGTCTATTCCGTTAATTTGACCAAAGAGGAGTATGAATATGCCAAGAGCCTGCCTGCCGATTCTCCGAACTTGTTATGCAATTACTATAATTTCTGTTTGTCCAAGGTGACGCATCGTTATGCTATGAAAATCGATGCGGACCAAATCTATTTTACGGATCAGTTGAAATTTTGGTGTGATGTCGCCAAAAGCGAGGAGACGATTCGTTTCCAATTAAGTGACATATACTATTATTTCAGACAACGTTTTTTCGGTATGTTGTGTTGGCTATCCAGCTCAAACATTCATTTTCCCCGTAGGTTGTATGGCGATTCAGTGACACAGGCGTCGAAGAATCGATTTGTCCATTTCGCGAAATATATGTTCAAGCGAAAAGGGTGGAATTTGATGATATCAGGAGTGAATGTTGTCAATATCGATGGTAAATGGTACACCACTTTAGGCGAAAAGGGTGACGATTTTAATCTGTTGCCGCCCTTCAATGGAATAGGAGACCACTTGATTTTTGAGGTGACGCCCCAATGTCATTATGAGGTGGCTGATATGCCAAGTTACTCCTTGTCCAGAAGTGATTCCTATACTTTGATAGAGTTGTTTGTCTGTAAACCTAAATTGATTCCGGTTGGTTTTTCGTGGTGGCATGTCAGTATGATGCGTCCGGATTCTTGGGCGAAAGTGAAACGCTATTTTGACCAAAATCCCGCCCGATTTGAGGAAGTGGACTCGTTTTTGGAGCAGAGCGTGTCGCAAATGGAGAAGAGTATTGATGACGAGATGTTTAATGGTGAGGCCATGGCCGTACTACGCTATATTTATCCATTCGGTTTGGATGCGTTGAAGCGGAATCTCGAACGGCTGAAAGCTCTTCGCCTATAAAATTTGTACCATATATAATTGTGATATATAATTAAAAAGAGATCTGTTATGGTGAAATTTCGGATTGTGTTAGTTGCTCTCTTGGCTACTTTGGGTGTGAACTTATACGCTCAGACGGAAGATATCATTCCAGAAAAGTATTATGGTAGGGAATATCGTTATCAGGGAGAGCGTTTGCAATATCGTGTGATGTATCCTAAAGGATATGGCGTGGAGGGATTGCGTTTCCCGCTCCTCATCTTTCTTCATGGCGAGGAGGAGAGAGGTGATGATAATTTGATGCAACTAAAGTATGGATCAGCCCTATATATGAGCGAGTTGGCGAGGAATTACCAGTCGGCCGTCGTGATTATGCCCCAATGTCCGGAGGATGATTCTTGGGCGATATATGATCGGATGGCTGATGGTTCCATTGTCGTGAGGGAGAATCCGGAGCAGACAACCAGCTGTAAGATCGTTGAGCAGATTATTCAATTCTACTTGAAGAAACAGGATAAGATCGATATTTCACGCGTCTATTTGGTTGGAAAGGATATGGGCGCATTCGGTGTTTTGGATCTGGTGGCGCGCAACCCTAAATTGTATGCGGGTTGTTGTGCGGTTTCCGGCTATATCGATCCTGTCCGTATGAAGAAGAAAAAGGTGCCTTGCCGTGTGTTTAACGGTGTGGAGGATCCTATTGTGCCGATCCAAAGTGTCCGTGAGTTGGGCGTGGTCTTGAAGGCCAATGGCAACGACTCTGATGTGATCGAATACCAAGATACCAAACATGATGATGCTTGGGAGATGGCGACCAGTTCCACCGATTTGATGGATTGGTTGTTTGAAAAGGTGAAGAAGTAATCTATTGGTGTTTCGCCTCGAATATTTTTTCCGCACAGATTTGTCCATCCATGGCGGAGGAGGTGATGCCACCCGCATAACCAGCTCCCTCGCCGCAAGGGTAGAGCCCTTTAATTTGTGGATGTTGGAAGGTTTCCGGATCACGTGGAACACGAACGGGTGATGAGGTGCGAGACTCTACGCCCACGATGATTGCGTCGTTGGTAAGAAATCCTCGCATTTTTTTGTCGAAATCTTTAAATCCCTCCTGCATCCTTTCCCGAATGAATTTCGGCATCCATTGGTGAATGTCAGATGGAATGATTCCTGGCAGATAGGAGGTCTTGGGTAAATCTTTTGAACTACGATTATTGACGAAGTCAACCAACCTTTGGGCTGGTGCGACAGCATTTCCCCCTCCGTTTTGGAAGGAGAGCCGTTCGTATTCCTCTTGGAATCGAAGTCCTGCGAGGGCTCCGTATTGCTCATAATCTTTTAGGTCTTCCGGTCGTATCTCGACCACTATGGCAGCGTTTGCCAAAGGTGAGTTTCGCTGCGAAGGGGACATTCCGTTCACTACGCATTCGCCTTCGCCCGTGGACGCGGGCACGATGAATCCTCCTGGACACATACAAAAGGAGTAAACACCTCTCTCCTTCACTTGCGTCACCACATTGTAGGCGGCTGCGGGAAGGTATTTGCCTCGGTTCTTGCAATGGTATTGGATGGAGTCTATCAGCGCTTGCGGATGCTCTACACGGACGCCCATGGCGAATCCTTTGCACTCCAACTGTACGCCTGCATCGTGTAGCATCGCATAGACATCTCGGGAGGAGTGTCCTGTGGCAAGGATCAGATGGTGGGCGAGAAAGGTCTCTCCCTGTTCTGTCCGAATTCCCTCCACTTGATTGTTCTTGACCAATAGTTCGGTCATTTTTGTCTCGAAATGGATCTCGCCACCATACTGGAGAATGGTTTCCCTCATGTTTTTGATGACGGTCGGCAGTCGGTCGGTACCGATGTGGGGATGCGCCTCATAGAGAATCTCATCTTGCGCACCGTGTTGGTGGAAGGTGAGCAAAATGCGGCTACAGTCGCCCCTCTTCTTGGAGCGTGTGAAGAGCTTTCCGTCAGAAAATGTTCCTGCGCCACCCTCGCCGAAGCAGTAGTTCGATTCTGTGTTCAATCCGTTGTTTCGGTTGAGTTGGGCGATATCCTTCTTTCGGTCGCTAACCTCTTTGCCTCGCTCGATGATAATGGGTTTGAACCCCAATTCAATCAGACGCAAGGCACCAAAGAGGCCGGCAGGTCCTGCACCAATAACAAGGACTGGCTCCCCTTTTGATACATCTTGGTATTGAAAAGGATAGGAGATTGGTTGTGGCTTTGTTCCCTTCGTGTATACATCCACACAGAGGTTGATCTTTACTTGCGATCTTGAACGGGCGTCGATGGATTTGCGGATGATTCGTACATCCGTCACCTCTTCCCTTCTTACGTGGATCTTCTTCGCCACCTCCTCCTTTAAAAGGGAACTCTCTCCCGCCTGTTCGGGAAGCAGTGTGAGTTGTATGTTCTGTAGGAAAGCCATGCTCCTTGCGATTTATTATTGGTTAGATAACATTCTTTTATCGATGAATTCTTGGAAGACATCCTTATAGGAGTCAGAAACCGGAATGTAGGTCTTGCCGAAAACGATACGGTTTCTCTCCACCTCTTTGATCTTGCTGGATTGCACGATGTAGGAGCGGTGTACCCTCATGAAACGGCTTGCGGGAAGAGCTCCCTCCAAGGCCTTCATGCTCATCAAGGAGAGAATAGGGAATTGTTGATCCTCCAAATGGATCTTCACATAATCCTTCATACCCTCCACGTAGAGGATCTTGTCCAATTCAATTTGAACAAGTTTGTAGTCTGTCTTTACGAAAATGCTCTTTTGCTCCTCTTCCTCCGCTTTGTTGGTTGTTGCCTCGCTGGAATGGCCGGAGGTCATTTTAAACCAATTGAGCGCCTTGTTGGCCGCTTGGAGAAAATCTGTGTAGCTGATTGGTTTTAGCAGATAATCCAACGCGTTCACTTTGAATCCGTCCAATGCGTATTGTCCAAAGGCGGTTGTGAAGATGACTTTGGTCTTATCTCCCACGAGTTTAGAGAACTCCAAACCGTTCATTTCCGGCATTTGGATGTCAAGAAACATCAAATCAGGTGGGTTAGTCGATAATACACTGGAGGCCTCGACGGCGCTGGAGTAACTACCTACCAGGTTGAGGAAAGGTGTTTTTTTTACATAAGACTCAATGAGTCCCAATGCCAATGGCTCGTCGTCCACTACGATGCATTTCAATTCCATCATGTCAGCTTTGTTTTGTATGGATGATTAATAATGAATAATACTCTTTGTCTTTTACACCGAACTCAAATTGGTGGGCGTCGGGGTAGAGGAGTTCCAGTCTTCGTTTGGTATTCTCAATGCCAATGCCCGAACCGCTTTTGTCGTGTTCTTCCGTCTTAGGAAAGTAACTGTTTCTCAGCTCACAGCGTACGGTGTCCTTATCGATGGTCTCGATGGAGAAGTTGATGTACGATGGCTCCGTGTTGGAAACGCCATGCTTGAAGGCGTTCTCAATGAACGAAATAAATAGGAGCGGCGCGATTGGAAGCTCCGGATTCTTGTCTATGTTGGTCACCACATTGACCTCCACGTTTCGGGAGAGTCTTAACTTCATCAACTGGATGTAATTGTTGATGAAATCCACCTCCTTGCAGATGGGAACGAATGTCTTGTCGTCGTCGTACAGCACGTAGCGGAGCATGTGGCTAAGATTCATCACCGCCTCTTGCGCCTTGTCTTGGCTAATGGCGATCAGCGCATAGATGTTATTCAGCGTATTGAATAGAAAGTGAGGATTGATTTGACTCTTCAGATTCTTGAGTTCCACCTCGTATTTCTGTCGCTCCGCCTCTTGCCTTTTTTCTTCGTTCTGGAACCAACTGATGGTGGATTTGAAGGCTACCGCAATACCGGTGATGAGGATAAAGGTGAATATGTCAGTGAAGATATGCCACCATCTGAGTCTCATGCGCGTCTGGTAGGCCTTACTCTCTTTCTTGTCGATAGGTTTTGGGGTAATCTCCTCTTGTTGGTTGACGATGATCGTGTCATTCCCTCTTTTCAGTATGGCGATCTCCTGTTGCAACTCCTCCACCTTTTCAATGAGTTTCACAGTAGGCGGTGGCGTGTCTGGGATGATTACCCTAAACCATAGGAAATGCATACAGCATATAATCGCATAAGTGATAAGATTGGCTAAAATAAACTGTTTGACCTTGTTTTGAAAGATATATTTCTCTACAAAGTAGAGGAAGTTCAGATAGAATATGACACAGAACGATACGGGTGATATCAATTGCTTGATGTATTGTCCCCAAGGCGCATCGCCCTCTCCTCTACCAAATACGATCAATGGCATGATTAGAAGAATAATCCAGGGTATTGTGTGTCCGAGGATCTTAATTAGTTGAATCTGTTTCTTGGAAAGTGAACTAACTACGTTATTCATGGTTCTTTAAAATTATATCCAGATAAATAGGAAGGTGATCGCTATAACCATAGGCGTAGAAGGTGCCTCGAAAGGCTCGCTTCGGCGCTTTGCCGGTTTTGTCATCCTTCAACAAAAAATCCTCCTGACAGATTTTTACCTTGTCAAGTGAGGTGTATGTCTTTCCCTTGTTGTTCAATAGGGTGCCAGAGACGATGAATTGGTCTAACACACCCCATTCGCCGCCAAATTTGTGGGTGCCCATGTCGCCTAATCCTACAAATTGAGAACTAAGGTTGTAGAGCTGTTTGCCCACTATGTTCTTGGGTGGTTGTGTAGCGCCAAGATGCTCTTTTATGCTACTGTTATAGGGGTAATCGTTGAAGTCGCCCATGATGATGATCTTGGGCGCACGATAGATTCTCATCAGACTATCCGTCGCCTGTCGAAGTGTTTGGGCCGCCTTGATGCGTTTGTGTTCCGACTCCAGTTCTCCTCCATATCGGGAGGGCCAGTGGTTGACGAAGACATGGAGGGTATCCTTGTTGGGCAATATGCCGGAGGCGAGCAGAATGTCGCGTGTCGGTTTGTCTCCTACAATCTCCACCTTCAGAAACTGTGTGTTGAATACTTTGAATTTTTCGGGAAGGTAGGCCAATGCCACATCGACTCCTCTTAAATCTGGCGAGTCTTTGTGAACGAATTGATAGCCATGCATTCTTAATTGAGTATGGTGGAATAGGTCATTCAGGACACGCTCATTTTCGATCTCGCACAATCCGATGAGTATGGGTGTCTCCCAGCCACCAGCCGCCGTGATGGCGCGCGAAAGGTTGTTCACCTTATTTTTGTATTTCTTCTCGATCCATTGGTGGTCGCCTTCTGGAGTGAAGGCGTCGTCATCGGTGAGTGGATCATTTTCGGTGTCGAATAGATTCTCCACATTATAACTGACTATTCGCACACACTCCTCCTTCTCTGCGGCAAGGAGCGCCGGAGAGGTGATGAGCAGCGAAGCCCAAAGAATGGTATGTCTGAAAATGTGGGATGCGATCATCTTTTCCTTATTGCTTTTGAGCCTCTTCTTCCTCTTCTTCCGTTTTAGCTACGAACTGAAGGGCGCCCATCTCCGGAGCCCGTTCTATTTCGCGTGTGACGCCATCGAAATCCGTTTGGCATTTCTCTCTTTTCAATACGACACCAAGGTCGCCCGCCTCTATGCAAGGAGACTCCTCTTTCAGATGGAAGTCAAAGGTCACCTTCGACTGATCGACGATTTGGAATTGAGGGTCTTCGTTGAAAAGTGTGCTGACGAAGTGGATGGTATCCTCTTGCAGGTCGTTTTTCTTGTCTAGGTGGACAAGGCAATGGTTGAAGAGATAGTGTAGGGTAGTCGTGTCTGTTATATCTTCTGCTTGAAGGATCATCAGGTCGTCCTTGTTGCTGCCCATTACGATGCAATTGTGGAATTGGGCGTCGATAGGGGCGTTCGCCTCGCTTTTGCTCTCCACAAAACCAATGGTCGAAAGTGTCACGCCACTTTTGTAGAAGCCCATTCCTTGGTTGAAGGAGGTGATGGTGCAGTGATCGAACCAATAGGAGCCGCAAGCCAGAATGACGCTACCATTTTTTCCGTTAGACAGGATGCTGTTCACCGCATAGATATTGGCGTAGGAAGCCTTCAGACATGATGTGCCTACATTATGGATCTGGCTGTTGAGTAGAGTTAGGCGATATTCGCTCTCGTTGATTTCGGCGGAATCCACCTCAATACCGAAGGAGCCTCCCCGGATCAGGGTGTTGTTGAAGACATTTCCCGTGCTGGAAGCCGTGATGTGGATGCCTCCCCATTGGTCAACCATCTGATCGTAAGATTTGTTTTGGGTATATTTGTCTTTGCGATAGGTGCGGAAAACAATACGTTTGTCTGTCGTTCCCTCCGTTTTGATGGTGCCATCGATGACGAAGGTGGCTCTGTTTTTTAGATAGAGTGTAGCTCCCTCCGTGATAGTCCAAGTCACACCTGGATCCACAATGATGGAATCGTAGATGAGGTAGGGTTTGTCGGCTGCCCATTTCGTGTCCGTTTGGATATGGAAGGGTTGTCTGAAATGGTAGGCGTCCTGTCCGTAGGTGGAGAGCACCACCTCTTGGCTGTTGCCGTTGTATATGAACTTGATTTTATCCTCGATCAGCAGTGGCTCCTCTTTGCCCAATTCGTCTCCACTGATCTGTACGAAAATGAAGAGGCTGTCCTTGGCGGAAATCTTTACATCCGAGAATAGTTCCCCTGCTTTTCCGTTGACATTGATTTTGAAAAATCTCCTTTCCGTCTCCAATTGGATGACGGAGATTTTGATGTCCTCCTCATTGTTGTTATAGACCATGATCACCTCAGTGGGACTGGTTGTGTTGGTGAGGAAGGTATCTATTTTCAGCGTGTCGACAGAAAAGGATAGTTTATATTTCCCATCATTGGTGAAATCGTCTTTGCATCCGCTTGTTAACCATGTTAGCGAGCAAAGGAGGATTGAAATCATCCAATAAGCTATATTTCTTGTCAATTTTCTTCCCATTTATTTTATAAGTATATAAACGCTTCAAAGTTAAGACGAATAAATGAATTTTCAATGTATAATTATTCGATATTAGCTTTTGTAACCCTTGAATAATCAATTTTTTTGAACCCTATTGTGTTGCCTTTGCAACAAAATGTTAGTAAATAATGGATGAATTTTTGCTTAAATTGTCAATAATTTGCATTTATTTCATTATTTTTGCATCGTGAATTTAAGCAGGTATGTCTTAAAATTCCCAACAAGGTAACGGCTTTGAGAGTGTGCGTGGTCGTGCATCTGCCGAATTTCGGATTATTTAATAGCTTAAATATAAGCGAAATACCTTGAAGTGACTGCATAAGTGTTGTGTGTGCGGGAGAAGAAGTTGTATGTCGTTGTTTATCCCTATGAATGAATATTAATAGAATAACATTCTCTTTTTTCAGAATACATGAAATCAAAAATTTTCTTTATTTGCGCCTTCTGCGCTTTCTTATGTTCTTGTAATTCCTACAAGATGGTACCTTATTTCCAGGACGCCGACAGTGTAAAGGGAATTAACATCTCCGCTGTTCAGGAGATTATCCTTCGTCCCAAAGATAGAATATCGATTGTTGTCAATTGTAAGGAACCTCAACTCTCCACATTGTTCAATTTGCCATATGTGACGCCTCGTATCGTTAATGTGAGCAGTGGAATGGGTGTCTATGGCGACGATATCAATTCGGTTTCGGGTTATACGGTGGATGGTGATGGAAATATTGATTTCCCGACTATCGGAAAGCTTCATGTGGCGGGCCTTACCAGAAATGAGTTGGCTACGTTGATTAAGGATGAAATCGAGGCGCGCAACCAGGCGAAGGATCCTGTCGTGACAGTGGATTTCTTGAATTTGAGCGTCACGGTGATGGGTGAGGTGGCTAATCCGGGCATCTATCGCATCTCACGGGACAATGTCACTTTGTTGGAGGCGATTGGTGGTGCAGGCGATATCACGATTGAGGGAAAGCGCGAAAACGTCTTGGTGTTGCGTATGGAGGATGGAAAGCAGAAGTCTTACCGCGTGAATATGACCTCATTGCAAAATGTGGTGCAGTCTCCGGTATTCTATTTGCAACAAGACGATATCGTCTATGTGGAGCCTAATAAGATGAAGGCTAAGAAATCTACCGTGAATGGTAATGAAATCCGTTCTGCGTCTTTCTGGATTTCGTTGTCCTCTTTGGGAACCACTGCAGCCGCTTTGATTCTTAATAACAGAAGAAGTAAATAATGATTGGAATAATTTAGAGATATTTTATGGAAGAGACGAAAAAATTGAATAACGGACAATCGGATGATTTCATAGAGTTTAGCGAATTGATTCTGTTGTGTGTGAAGCATTGGCGTTGGTTTGCCCTCTCGTTTTTTGTCATGATGTGTTTCGCTGCCTTTTATATTTTGAGGACACCAGCGACTTACAAACGGACGGCCGAGGTACAGATCAAATCGGAGACATCCGGAGGACCTTCGCTAAGCATTCAGAGGGCGTTCAGTGATATGGGTGGCATGTTGGGCATGAAGCCTATGGTGACCAATGAGTTGCGAGCCTTGCTCTCCGCCGATGTCATGTTTGATGTGGTAAGACGTCTGAACTTGGACAAAAATTACTATATGGATGGCACCTTCCACGATGCTACTCTTTATGGCAAGACTCTTCCCGTCACAATCTCTTTCCTTGATTTGACGGATGATGACAATGTCGCATGTGATATCATAGTCGATTCCACTAAAACAGTACAATTGAATGCGTTTCTTCGCTATGAAAAAGGGAAAAAAGTGGAATTTGATGAGTGTGTCACCGGCCATTTCGGCGATACGCTATCGACTCCTCTCGGAAAGGTCATTGTGGTAGGCAATAGCGAATACGAAGGTGGACAGTTGCCTGTTATCCATCTGTTCCGTTCTGACCTCTTCTCTTCTCAGGAAAATTGGTCTCGTAGTTTAAAGGTGACGCAAGAGGAGGAGAAGGCGGATATCATCACTTTGGAGGTGACGGATGTCTCTCCGGAACGTGGCGACGACATTTTGGATATGGTCATCAAGGTCTATAATGAGAACTGGATCAAAGATAAGAACACCATCGCCGATGGTACCTCCATGTTTATCAACGAACGTTTGAAGATCATCGAGAGTGAGTTGTCTACGGTGGATAATGACATCTCTTCTTATAAAAGTAAGAACCTCTTGCCGGATGTAAAGGCGGTTGCCGATATGTATATGCAGGAGAATGCTAATATCTCTAACCAGTTGCGTGACTTGAACGCACAGTTATACATGACGAACTACATCCGTGATTATCTCTCCGTACAAAAGAACCAAACCAGCACATTGCCTGCAAGTTCCGGTTTGAATAACACGAACATCGAACGTCAGATCTCCGAGTACAACGAAAAGATGATGCAACGAAATCGTTTGGAGGAGAGTAGTAGTTCCGAGAACGTGTGGGTTGTGCAGTACGATAAGGAGTTGGGAACGATGCGTAAGGCGATTCTCGTCTCTATCGACAACCAAATCGCGGCGATCGATAATCAAGTCCGCAATTTGAAGAAGAGCGAGCAGAAGGCGTTGTCGCACATTTCATCCAATCCGAAACAAGCAGAAATGTTGCTTTCCGCTGAGCGTCAACAGGCCGTTAAGGAGGCTTTGTACCTATTCTTGCTCCAAAAACGTGAGGAAAACGAGCTCTCGCAATCTTTTAACGCTTACAATACCCGTATGATCAAACGCCCAGGTGGAAGCACGCGTCCTGATGGCCCTAGCAAAAGGAATATTGTTTTGCTCACCTTCGCTTTGGCGCTCTTCCTTCCGATTTCCATCATTTATCTGAAGGAGACATTCAATACTACACTTCGCGGTAAGAAGGATTTGGAGAATGTGCCTGTTCCGTTGTTCGGCGAGATCCCGATGGCGAAACAAACCAAGAAGTGGTGGCAATTCTGGCGTAAAGATCCGAAGGAATTGGATACAGTGGTGGAAGATGGAAACCGCAATACCATCAACGAGGCCTTCCGTCTGTTGCGAACCAATTTGGACTTCACGATGGAGAAGGGAAAGAATGTGGTGATGTTCACCTCGTTCAATGCTGAAAGTGGAAAGAGTTTCCTTTGTCTGAACACCGCTTTGAGCATCGCTTTCAAAAACCAGAGGATTTTGGTGATCGACGGTGACATGAGACATGCCTCTATGTCGAAGTGGGCAGGTTCCCCAGAGAAGGGATTGAGCGCATATTTGAGCGGCAAAGAGAATAATATCGCCAATATCATCGTTAAATCCGTGAATGATAAAGCAGGTTTGGACCTTATTCCTGTGGGTGATATTCCCAATAATCCATCCGAATTGATCGGTAGCGAGAAGTTGGGCGAACTGATAGACAAAATGAAGGGGGAGTATGATTATGTCTTTATCGATTGTCCTCCGATTGATGTGGTGGCTGATGCGCGAATAATCGAGAAATATGTTGACATCACTATGTTCTCAATCCGTGTCGGTTTGTTGGATCGTTCTTTGTTAGACGATTTGGCTGAACTTTACAACGAGAACAAAATCAAGAATATGCATTTGATTCTTAACGGTACGCCACTGGATAAGGGTAAATACTCCTATCGCAACAGATACCATAGCAGTACCTATTTCTCTCGTGGATAATCAATAGCAATTGGTATGTCGATATTACATTTTCTCCGTAGAAGTGTGACTTTGGAACAGTCCAGAGTCTTCGAAGGAATGGTCGATACCCATTCTCACTTGATACCTGGTGTGGATGATGGTATCAAGCAGATGGATGAAGCGCTCGCCGTGTTACGATTATACGAGGAGTTGGGTGTGCGAAAATTGTATTGCACGCCTCATGTCATGGAGGATTTGCCCAATAAGACAGCCTTGTTGCAAGCTCAATTCGATCAGTTGAAGTCGAGCTATAAGGGTTCGATTGAATTGAAATTGGCGGCAGAATATATGATCGACAATTTGTTGCTTACCCGTCTGTCGGAAAAAGATCTTTTGCCTCATGGGGAAAGGGGGGATCACTTGTTGATCGAGACCTCTTATTACTCCTCACCTGGCTGTTTCGATGAAGCGGTCGATAAGGTCCGTTCTATGGGATTATGGCCGATGTTGGCACATCCGGAGCGTTACACCTATATGGAAATTCGACAATACGAGTCGTTGAAAGAACAAGGCGTCAAATTCCAGTTGAACATCACCTCTTTGTTGGGAAAATATGGTGAGGAGGCGAGAGACAAGGCCCGTATTCTTCTTGAAAAGAACCTATATGATTTTGTGGGAACGGATGTCCATCGTTTGGATCCTCAGTTTCCTTCCAGGAAGATCAAGAAATCGGACGTGAATTTGTTGAATCGTTTAATCGGTTAATAGTAGTTTATCATAAAAAGTGTTGACCACCAGTGTCAATTGATTAATAGATGATCGTATGGACAACAGTATGATTACAGTAACATCTCCATTATTACCGGATTTGGAGGAGTTTCACGGTTTATTGAAAGAGATTTGGAATTCGAAATGGATTACCAACAATGGCTCTTTCCATCAGCAGTTAGAAAAAGAATTGGCTGAATACCTAAAAGTTCCCTACGTAAGTCTCTTCACCAATGGTACATTGCCGCTGATCACGGCGTTACAGGCGTTGCGCATCACTGGCGAGGTGATCACGACACCTTACAGTTTCGTCGCCACCACCCACGCTTTGTGGTGGAATGGTATAAAACCTGTCTTTGTCGATATTGATATGCGGACAGGAAACCTTGATCCGGATAAGATTGAGGCGGCCATTACCCCCAAGACAACCGCTATTATGCCTGTCCATGTCTATGGAAAGCCATGCGACACAAAGCGAATCCAAGAGATCGCCGATCGTTATGGCCTAAAGGTGATATACGATGCGGCGCATGCCTTTGGCGTGGAGGTGAATGGAGAAAGTGTTTTGAATGCGGGTGATATGTCCACACTCTCTTTTCATGCCACTAAGGTCTATAATACCATTGAAGGTGGTGCTATGGTGATGCGGGATGAGAAGACCAAGCAGCGTATTGACTATTTAAAGAATTTCGGTTTCGCGGGCGAAACAACCGTGGTGGGGCCAGGAATTAATTCGAAAATGGATGAGATTCGCGCCGCGTACGGTATTTTGAACTTGCGTCAAGTGGATGCTTGCATAGCGGCTCGACAGAGGGTTGCCAACTATTATAGAGAGGCTTTAAAGGATGTGGAAGGTATCAGCTTCTTTATGGATATGCCAGGTGTGAAGCATAATTACTCCTATTTCCCGATTTTTGTCGATGAGAAGAAATATGGAGTCTCCCGTGATGATTTATATTCAAGGATGAAAGCGGCTAACGTTTTGGGAAGACGCTATTTTTATCCGTTGATTTCGGATTTCTCTACCTACCGAGGTTTGGAATCCTCTGATCCTTCCAACTTACCGAACGCTCATCATATGGCCAATACGGTATTGTGTCTTCCTATGCATCACGCTTTGTCGAATTCGGATCTTGAAAGGGTTGTAGATCTAATCAAACGATAACTTAGCATAGGATATGGAGAACGGAAAAGATATCTATTTCGCACCGATGATCATACCGACATTATCTCGGTCGGAACATTTTGTCCGTTTGGTGGAGAGTTTGAAGCGAAATGGATGGGCGAAATACACGGATATTTACATCTCTGTCGATTTCCCTCCTGCTGATAAGTACAAGAAGGGGTGGCAGGAGATTTGTGACTACCTTGACCATGGCGACTTTTCTGTTTTTCACGCATTTCATGTATCGAAACAGTCTGTAAATCTTGGTTGCTTTGAGAATTACGACTTCTTGTTGAATCAGGTCAAAGATTGTTACGAATGCTGGATTTCGAGTGATGACGACGTCTGCTTTTCTCCCAATTTTTTGGAGTATATGGATAAAGTGCTTTGGCACTACCGTGACAATGACAAGGTCTTGCTCGTTTCCGGTTATTCCCACCCATTGCCATGGCGCGTGAAGGAGGGAGCTTCTTGTTTTAGGGAGAATTTTATTGTCCATACTTGGGGGGCGGGTGTTTGGAAAAGCAAGCAAAGTATATATTTGGATTATTTCCAATCCGGTCAATTCCTCAAAGATGCCGGAAAATTTGTCAAGGAGGGGAAGGACAAAAATATGACGGAGACTGCTTTCCGCAACTATTTTGCCGCCGCATTGTCGCTTGGTGACCAAACGCGACTCTTCCGTATGGATTCTGACGTGGCGATGACCGCCTATGTTTCCTGCAAGGAGGCCTATTGTGTGTTGCCAGTACTCTCCAAGGTCAGAAATTTCGGTTTTGACGGAACAGGAGAATATTGTCCTAACATCACCCAATTTGGCCAGCATTCAGGAGATTACAATTATACGTTACAGCCCATAGATGAAGCCACGACTTTTGAGTTTATCCCGGACGAATCAGAAGAGTCGTTACGGCAGAATTTCTTGTTGGAAAATGAGTTTGACAATGATTTTAGCCCGGAATCTCAAATGAAACTTGAGTTAGCGCGGCATAATTACCAGATGATCAAACGTTACGGAAGAGGGTTGGCTATGTTTTTCCATCTTTTTGATTTCGTTGCCAGAAAGTTGCGTAAACTGTGATTGTTGATTTAGAAAGTAATTTTGTAGCATGTTTTTCGCATATTATATTTACATATTGCTTATCGTTGTATTGTCGTTCTTAGCCTATCATTATAGCAAGACCAATAAACGAGCTTTTCTTTATGCGCTTATTGCGATCTTCACATTGGTGATCGGATTGCGATACGATGTCGGAGACGATTACATGTCTTATAAGAATTACTATTTTAACAATTCGCTCTTCCCAAATATGGAAAAGGGGTATGCGTTGATCAATATCCTTTTCAAATCATTGGATTTCCATTATTGTACCGTCTTTTTACTATCCTCCTTTTTAATGATTTTCTTATTCACAAAGGCGCAGGATAAGTTTAAGTTTGTTTTACCGTGGTCGCTCTATTTCCTCTTTACGACGTTGGAACTATTTATATGGGATAATGTGATACGTCAGAGCCTTGCTTTTTGCTTTTTCCTCTTTTCCGTTCGTTTTGTTCAGGAACGGAAGATGGTCCCCTATATGATATGTATTGTATTGGCGATCCTTTTCCATAAAACGGCCTTCCCGTTGGTTGTGTTCTACTTCCTTCTTCCGTTGAATGTGAAGGATGACAGAAAATACCAGTATGTCATTTTGTTCGCTTCGTTCCTCTTGGGTACTGTGATAAAGATGTTCCTTTTCTCGCAGATAGCCTTTTTGGCGGATCTTATTGGTTCTCAAACCAGCGAAGGTAACAATACGGTTTTGCAAAAGCTTGACTTTGCTAACTCTAAGAACTCATTGGGTATCGCTACCTTCATTTGGTTAGCGATCGACTCCATCTGCATCTATTTTTATCCCAAAATGAAAAAGTTGCATGAAAATGTCGGTTATGAATATTATTACAAGTTGTATTTCATAGGTATTGTCCTCAACAATAGTATCGGAGGAACCTATTTCGATCGTGTGAATATGTATTTCCTTCCTTTTAGAATCGTGATATATGCTTTCTTGATGTATGAATTCTCACGAATGAAGGGTATGAATTACAAGGTGCCGATGTTGATGGTTTCCGGGTTGACGTTCCTTCTGTTCCTTTGGGCGATCAACAACAAAGCTTCGCGATGTGCACCGTACCAGTTTGTGGAGTTCGAGACATTCCCGACCACTTCGTCATTCTATAAATAAAAAAAGCGCTATGTTGATTTCGATCGTAATCCCTTGCTACAATGTGGAACCGTATGTGGAGGAGTGCCTGGAGAGTTGTATAGGGCAATCCTTCTCGAAGGATGATTATGAAATCATAGTCATCAATGATGGTGCGACGGATGGTACGCTTGATAAAATCAATGGTTTCATCGCTACGCATGATTGTCCGAATCTCCATCTATACAACCAAGAAAATAGGGGCTTGAGCGCCACTCGAAATAGAGGTTTGTCGATGGCGAAAGGTGATTATGTCTGGTTTGTGGATAGCGATGATTTTATTGAGAGAAATGCACTCTCTCAAATAGGGGAGATGATCCGCTCTTATAACCAGCCGAATTTGGTCGTGCTTAACACGGTGATGGTGGAGATCGATGGCAAAAGGAGTGTCGTGGATCGTCAATTGAGCCAAGTGGAGTCGGATGGACGTTTCGTCTTTGTCAACTCCTATATCTATCCCTATAGTGCGGTCCAGTTTTATGTCTACAACCGACAATTCCTACAAGATAACGGATTCACATTTAAGGAGGGTATATATTTCGAGGATTGCCTCTTTACTCCTTTGGTTTTGAGCAGGGCGACACGGTGTGTCTATCTGTCGAAACCAGCTTATATTTATCGTTTAAGGGCCAATTCCATTACCACTTCGTCCATTTCAGAGAAAAAACTCCATGATATGAAGTGTGTGGCAGAGGAGTTGAACCGACAGATCGATGATCCCCGCGCATTGTTCAAGGATATTCTTAACGATGCCGCTTGCCGTAATTTTGAGGTGCTATTCCGCTATTACATCCTCAAGTCGGATCGTTCGCTGCAGCGGAAATATTTGGGAATGGTGAATGCGGAGGGCGTTTGGAAATCACTCCTGCCAGGGTCGCGTATCAAACACAAGGTATATTATCTTATCATGAGGATTTATGCCCTTTTCAGAGGGTAGCAAATACTTACCGTTATGAAAGTCGTAGCGTTTCATTTGTTCAATGACTACTCTGGAAGTCCGAAGGTGCTGAAAATGGTGCTGGATGGATTCCTGAAGCGGGGATACCGAGTGGATGTCGTCTCCTCTAAAGGAGGGGTGTTGGATGAATTGTCTTCCGATGGGTTGAAAATGTTCTATTACAGTTACAAATTTTCGATCAATCCGATTGTGACGATGCTACGCTATACTTATGCGCAGTTATACACCTTCTTCTTCTCGTGGCGCTATCTTTTTCAGAAAGATATTGTGTTTTACATCAATACCATTCTGCCGATCGGAGCTGCGTTGGCCGGTAAGTTGATGGGAAAAAGGGTGGTTTACCATTACCACGAGGATGCCACGACGAAGAGTCGTTTATATGTCGGGTTGGCGAAGATGATGCAGTGGATCGCCGATGATATTATCTGTGTCTCCTCTTATCAACGCTCCTTTTTGAAGCGGGAAGAACGGGTATATGTTGTGCCCAATGCCCTTCCCCAGAGTTATACGCAAAGCACTGAGGTGGAGGCCTATAACGCCTTCTCTCGAAAAACAGTGCTCTTCGTAGCCTCCTTGAAAAAGTACAAGGGTATCCTGCAATTCGTCACTTTGGCCAGTGAGATGCCCGCATATCGTTTTGTGGCTGTGTTGAATGATGAATCCGAGACGATAGAGCGCTTTATGAAGAACGAGGGCGTGGATCTTCCAGGCAATTTAACCATATACCCCCGTCAGGATCAGGTGCAACCTTTCTACCAACAGGCTTCCATTCTGCTGAACCTCTCCAACCCCAAGGAGTTTGTCGAGACTTTCGGCCTTACCGTTTTGGAGGCGATGTCCTATGGGTTGCCGGTCATTGTTCCCACGAAGGGTGGGGTGGCCGAACTGGTAAAGGATGGCGAAAATGGTTATAAAATCGATGTGGATGAGTTGCTTGAAATAAAAAAGCGAATAGAGCTGATTTTAGGAGATTACTCCGTTTATGAGCCGATGTCGGCCTCTTCATTCCGTAAATCGAGGGATTATTCTGAGGAGAGTGTGTTGACGAGACTCTTTGAAATAATGGAAAAGAAAAGTTAAAGTTATTTATACAATGAAAAATGTAGCGATTGTCGGTTGTCAAGGAATTCCGGCAAAGTATGGTGGTTTTGAATCTTTGGTGGAGAATATCGTAGGAGAAAATGCCTCTTCGAATATCCATTACACTGTTTTTTGCAGTGGATTGGATATGCCCGATAAAATTCACGAATACAAAGGTTGTACTTTGAAATATGTGAATATGAAAGCCAATGGTTTTCAAAGCATCGTTTATGATATATTCTGCATGATGCGTACCTTCCGAGGCTACGATACCGTTTTGGTGTTGGGTGTTTCTGGATGTATGTTCTTGCCTATTCTGAAATTGTTCAGCAAAAACCGATTGGTGGTGAACATCGATGGATTGGAGCATCGCCGCGCCAAGTGGGGCAAGGTGGCCCGCTGGATTCTCCGTACTTCGGAGAGTATGGCGGTGAGATTCGCTGATGTAATCATCGCCGATAACAAGGGTATTCAGGATTATGTTACCGAAACCTACCAAAAACCTTCTCAACTGATCGCCTACGGTGGTGACCACGTCATTCGCTCCATCGCCGAAGAGAAGGTGGATCAGGTATTGGCTTCGTATGGTTTGAAAAAGCAGAATTATGCGGTCTGTGTCTGTCGTATTGAACCTGAAAACAACTGCCACATCACCTTGGAGGCGTTCTCCAAGAGCGATAAAGAGTTGGTGTTCATCGGTAATTGGGGCCATAGCGACTACGCAAAACGTCTGAAAAATCAGTATGCGCAATATCCAAACATCCATATTTTGGATGCCATCTATGACTTGGATATCCTCTACATCATCCGTTCGAACGCCTCTATCTATGTTCATGGTCATAGTGCGGGCGGAACCAACCCATCTTTGGTCGAGGCGATGTTCTTCGGAATGCCTATTTTGGCGTTCGATTGTGTCTATAACCGTGCCTCTACCCAAGAGAAAGCAAGCTACTTCAAAAATGTGGAGGAGATGCTCGCTCTTTTGAATCAGGTGCATGACGGTTCCGAGATGCGCGTCATAGCCGAAAGGGAGTACACCTGGAAAAAGATCGCCCAGCAATACGAAGCGACATATTAGTGAGGCGGTTCGCTTGTGTCCTATAGCGAACATTGAAGTTTTAAAGTATTAGGAATATATATAATTGATAAAAATTAATAATTTTAACCGATATTATTATTGTTGATAATTTTTTGAATTGGAAAGATTCATAAATGTTATTTTTTTTTAATTTTGCCGAATAGAAGCGTATATAGCTTTCGGTAATGTAAGGAAAATACTTTATGACGCTGGACAAAAGTTTCGGTTGGTATGCATTGAATGTTTTCTTTAATCGGGTGACGAAATTGTCGTCGTTGCTTGATGAGGAACAGGTCGAGCACTACGTACCGATGCGGACAGTCGAGGTGTTCAAGAATGGTGAGAAGGTGTACGAAAAGAGGCAATTGATCGCCTCGTTACTCTTTATCAAGTGTCCCTCCTCCTATTTTTCTCGGTTAAAGGAACGATTTGGAGACTCCTTTTATGTGTATTCCGACCGAGAGACATCCCTTCCAAGAAGGATTCCCGATTCGGAAATGAACTCCTTTCAGCTGGTGACATCGGCGGAGGATAGAGGAATGGAACTACTTCCCGATGGCAGTGTGGATTTTAGTGTTGGAGGCCATGTCAGGGTTGTGGATGGTGTTTTTAAAGGTGCGGAAGGTTATGTGAAGCGAATCCAAGGAAGAAAGAGATTAGTTGTTTCCATTGAGGGTATCGCGGTGGTGGCGACCTCTTACATTCCTAAGTCTTTTTTGGAAATAATAGAAGATTGAAAAGAACATAAATTTTGTTGTATGTCAGATTTTTTTATAACCATGTCGGAGCCTGTTTATTGGCGTTTCCTCATGATCTCAGTATTGGTGATGGCGGTTGTGGCTGCGGGTATTTTGATTCCGCAAATTTTGTTGATCGCCTTCCGTAAAAATCTTTTTGATGAGCCGGATGAGCGTAAGATTCACCGCAGCTCCGTTCCTCGTTTGGGAGGATTGGCTTTCGAACCGGTCATTCTTTTCACCATGTTCATCATGTTGGTGTTTGATGTCCATGCGGGAAGAAATCAGTTGATGGTTGTCTTGGGAAATAATGTTTTGCCATTGTCGATCTGTCTCTGTTCGTTGATCCTCTTATATTTGGTGGGTATTGCGGATGATTTGATCGGTGTGAAATACAGTGCGAAATTTATAGTCCAAATTGTCTGCGGACTTCTATTCCTTTTTGGGGGACTCTATGTGGACAACTTATATGGTCTTCTCTTTTTAGATTACTTGCCACAGGTTGTCTTTTGGGCGCTTACCATTCTTCTTGTGGTCTTCATTATCAATGCGCTGAACCTTATTGATGGTATCGACGGTTTGGCCTCTGGTTTAAGTGGGGTGGCGCTCACCTTCTATGGTTTCGTATTCTTCTCTATGAAGGAGTATGCTTATGCGATGGTCTCTTTCTCTACGTTAGGAACTGTTATTCCTTTCTTCTATTACAATGTCTTTGGAAAGGCAGAGAAGCAGCGTAAGATATTTATGGGAGATACTGGTTCCCTTACCATCGGATTGATTCTTTGTTTCTTGAGTTTCCGTTTGTCAAGAATCGATATTGAGTCAGGTTCATGTCTTGATAATGTTCATTCGCTCTTTTTGGCGTTTAGTCCATTGGTGATTCCTTGTATGGATGTGGTGCGTGTCTTTATCCATCGTATCCGAAAGGGAAGTAGTCCCTTCTTGCCGGATAAGAGTCATATCCACCATAAGTTGTTGAACTTGGGTATGTCACAGCACGCCGCGATGATTACGATCCTTTTCATCTCCGCGTTTACGACCGCTATGTGCATCGTCTTGTCGACAATGGTGAATCCGACACTTCTCTTCTTTGGTGTGATTCTTCTATTCATTTTGATGAATATATTGATGACCAAAAAGATAAAACAACGGGGAATCGAATACTAACGTGTGGGTGAATGCGTTGGTTTGATTTATCAATTCTATGAAGCAAATATTAATTGTTGGGGCGAGAGGATTTGGACGGGAGGCGTATGAATTGTTCGCCCATAAAAAGTGGCACAGGTTCAAATATAGGATAAAGGGTTTCTTGGATGACAAAAAAGATGCCTTGGATGGATTGAGTGGTTATCCTCCTATTGTGGACAGCGTTGAGAACTATCAGATTCAGAAGGACGATGTGTTCTTTTGTGCTTTGGGTGATCCCGTGCAACGGAAAAAATATTGTGATATCATTTCCGCAAAAGGAGGGAAATTCATATCTTGCATCAGCGATTACGCGGTGATCAATAATACGGCCCAATTGGGAGAGGGCTTGTTTATAGGTGCCTATGCGATTATTTCCGCTAATGTAAAGGTGGAGGATTTTTCTGTCATACATCCCTTTTGCAATATAGGTCATGACGCAATCGTCGGTAAGTACAGCGAAGTGGAGGCTTATGTGGCGATTGGTGGGGCTTCGCAGGTTGGCGAGCAGGCAGTCATCCATCCGCATGCGACCATTTTGCCTAAAATTAAGTTGGGCGAGGGTGGTGTCGTCGGTGCAGGAAGTGTAGTGATAAAAAATGTAAAAGAGGGAACCACTGTTTTCGGTGTTCCCGCCAAGATAGTTGAATTTTGAAAAAATATTGTTGAGTATGAAAACGATAGATGAATTTGTAGCATTATTCGCGGAGCAATTGGACGATACTGATCCATCCACAGTGACAGCGCAGACGAAGTTCCGTGATTTGGAGGAGTGGTCATCTCTTTTGGCATTGTCTTTGATTTCCATGGTAGATGAGGAGTTTGATGTGGCTTTGAAGGGTGATGATGTGAAGAACTCTGAAACCATAGAGGATGTTTACAATGTGATTAAGTCAAAAATCTAATGGCTTTTTTCGAATTTAAGAATGTTAGAATAGCGGGCATCTCCGCCGCCGTTCCCAGTTTTGTGGCCAATAACCTTCACCCTTTGCCGGAGGATGCCGTGTCGTCGGATTACACCCCAGAGGATTTCGTGAAGACCACGGGTGTGTTGGAGCGTCGTATTACCTTCACGCAAACCACATCCGACCTCTGTTTCCATGCGGCCGAAAAATTGATTGCCGATTTAAATTGGAAACGAGAAGAGATTGATGCGGTCATTTTTGTATCCCAATCCCGCGACTACACTGTTCCGGCCACTTCTGGTATCATGCAGGAACGCTTGGGATTGAGCCAAGAGACCTATTGCATCGATTTGACCTTGGGATGTTCTGGCTGGGTGTATGGATTGCATACCGTCGCATCGTTGCTATCCACTGGATGTATGAAGCGCGCGTTATTGATGGCGGGCGATTCCAAAGCGGTCCGTCCGATGACCATCTCGCCGCTCTTTGGCCATGCAGGAACGGTCACCGCCGTCGAATATATCGAGGGTGAGCAGGGATTCCGATTCCATTGTGGTACGGATGGCAGTGGTTACGACGCTATCATTATTCCAGATGGAGGAACAAGAAATCTTACTACGCCGAAATCCTTCCAATTGGAGGCCTGTGAGGATGGTATGAAGACTCGACTTCAACCTCGAATGAAGGGAATGGATGTCTTTTCGTTCGGTATCACTACGGCTCCGAAATCCGTTAAGAAATTGGCCGAGCATTTTGGCTTCGACTATTTGACCTACGACTATTTGGTATTGCATCAAGCCAATATGGCCATGAATTCGATGATCGCCAAGAAGCTGAAATTGCCGGTTGAGAAGGTGCCGTCCTGTATGCACCATTATGGCAATACATCTTCCGCATCCATTCCGCTTACTATTGTGACGGAGCTGAAAGGAGTGGCAGACAAAGAACCGAAGCAGTTCATCTGTTGCGGATTTGGTGTCGGTCTTTCTTGGGCGACCGTCGCTTTACAAACCGATCACTTGGTTATTTCCGATGTTGTGGAGGTGGATGAAGCGGGAAATGTGGTGATGTAACTGTTGTAGGTATATTATTTAGGCTTAGAGAATATGTCATTTTTAGATATTAAGGATGTACGAATTGCGGGAATCGCCACGGCTCTTCCGAAGACTGTGGTCCGCAACGCTGATCTTCTTGCCGCAGAGGGTAAAAAAAAGGAGGAGATCGACGGCTTCATCGATCAGGTGGGCATCATTGAACGTAGGGAGAGCCAACGACTTACCGCTACCGATTTGGGATGCGAAGCGGGTGAGAAGCTAATAGCCGATCTCGGTTGGGAAAAATCCTCCATTGATGCGATCATCATGGTTACCATCTCTCCTGATTACACATTGCCGGTCAACGCCTGTATCCTTCAAGATCGATTGGGACTAAGCAGGGAGTGCTATGCGCAAGATCTCTGTATGGCTTGTTCTGGTTGGGTATATGGACTCAGCGTGATTGCTTCGCTTGTCTCTTCAGGTAATGCGCACCGCGCATTGCTCTTCACGGGAGACGCTCGCATTCACTGGGGAACAGGGAATGATGATTTGCTTTTCGGCCATGCTATTAGTGTCACCGCCGTGGAGTTCGCTGAGGGCGCCGATGGCTTCAAGTTCCATTTCGGAACGGATGGTAGTGGTTATGATGCGGTGATTATGCCCAAGAGTGGCATGAGAAATATTTCCTACGAAGAGGATTATGAGCGCAAGTTTAGCGATCTCCGTAACCAATGCTCCAAAGAGGGCATCATGAAGGGGATGGATGTATTCGCCTTCAGCATTACCCAGGTGCCGAAATCATTCAAGGCGCTGGAGAATAAATTTGGACTGAAGCGCGAGGATTTCGACTATGTAGTGCTGCACCAGGCCAATATGGCGATCAACCAAAGGGTGGTGAGAAAATTAGGCATTGATCCAGCTAAAGCGCCGACCTCGTTGGCCTATTATGGCAATACCGAGGCATCCTCCATTCCTGCCACCATCACCTCTCAGTTGAAGGGGAAGATAGAGCAGGGAAAGAAGAAATTGCTGTGTTGTGGTTTCGGAACAGGTCTCTCTTGGGGAACCGTTGCCTTGACGACCGACAACATTGTGATTTCGGATACAATTGAAGTGGAAGAAAATAGATTTGATGATATAAAATGGGTATAGAGAATAATCCCTTCTCGTTGGAGGGAAAGACAATATTGGTGACTGGTGCCTCTTCTGGTATTGGTCAAGGTTGTGCGGTGATGGCCGCTCAGATGGGTGCGAAGGTGATCGTTTGTGGAAGAAACGAAGATCGTCTTCAGCAGACTTTGTCGCAATTGCCAGGTGAAGGTCATGCCACCTTTGCCGGTGATTTGACCGATGCCTCTGTGATCGAAAAGATGGTGGCGGAGGTTCCCGTACTGGATGGTGCGGTATTCTCTGCCGGTATATCTATGACGGCTCCTTTTACCTTCTCCACAAGGGAGAAGTTCGATAAGGTGTTCAACGTCAACTTCTTCTCTCCAGTCGAGCTGCTTCGCCTTTTGGTGAAGAAGAAAAAATTGGCGCAAGGATCCTCTGTTGTATTTATCTCGTCGGTGGGAGGAAATTTCGGTTTCTCCGTCGGAAATGGTGTCTATGGTGCCTCGAAAGCGGCTCTTAACTCCATATCCAGACTTTGTAGCATAGAGTTGGCGCCAAAGAAGATCCGTGTCAACGCAGTCTGTCCGGGAATGGTCGATACCCCATTGGTGGCAGGATTTTCCGAGAATATTACGGAAGAGGAGCGTAAGCGTGACATCGATTTCTACCCATTGAAAAGGTATGGCAAACCTGAGGATATAGCGGGTGGAGTAGTCTATTTGCTCTCTGAAGCGGCCTCTTGGGTGACCGGACAAGCCATCTGCATCGATGGTGGTATTACTGCCTACTAATTTAAAGAATAGTTTATCGTAGCGACGCCAAGCAACTCTCTGTCGAATGGGAGAAGAATCATTACAAAATAAAACCAAAAAAGGGTTGTTCTGGAGTGCTTTCGAACGCTTCGGAACGCAGGGTATATCTGCACTGTTCACGATCTTCTTAGCAAGATTGCTTACCCCGGAAGATTACGGATTGGTGGCGATGCCCGTGGTTTTTATGACCTTAGCGCAATGTTTCATCGATAGCGGTTTCGCTTCTGCTTTGGTAAGAAAGAGTGATTTGGAGGAGAACGACATCGTCACCGCCTTCTATTTCAATGTCGCAATGGGTATAATTTGCTACCTATTGCTCTTCTTTCTCTCACCCTTCATTGCCGATTTTTATAATGCGCCCATCCTGACCGATCTGTTGAAGGTTTCGGCGCTTACACTTTTGATCGGATCCTTTGGAAGCGTCCAGCAAGCGTTGTTGACCAAAGAGATTGACTTCAAGAGACAGGCGAAAATTTCGATGTTCGCCTCCCTCATCAGCGGTTCGGTAGGTATCTCCTTGGCTCTTTTAGGGTGCGGTGTTTGGTCGTTGGTGATCCAGTATGTCTGTGCTCAAATCATCCGTACGGTGCTACTTTGGCGTACCAGTAAGTGGCGTCCTGTCGGCCGTTGGTCATCGCAATCCTTCCACTATTTGTGGAATTTCGGTAGCAAAATGTTGATGTCCAGTGTCTTGGATACCATCTACAATAACATCTATCCCATCGTGATCGGAAAGTTCTTTTCCAAGGCCGATTTGGGAAATTTCATGACTGCCAATCAGATCGGTTCACTGCCGTCCAGCAATCTGACAGGTGTCTTGCAGCGTGTCACCTATCCGGTCTTAAGCACCATCCAGAATGATGACGAGCGATTATCGCACAGTTACCGTAAGTTGCTTCGGCTCTCCGCATTTTTGGTGTTCCCTTTGATGTTGGGCCTTTCGGCGGCAGCCCGTCCCTTCGTAATCACCTTGTTGAGCGAAAAGTGGGAGGGTTGTATCATCCTGTTGCAGTTGGCTTGTTTCTATTTGATGTTCTATCCGGTCCATGCCATTAATTTGGATCTGTTGGTGGTGAAGGGGCGTAGCGACCTCTTTCTTCGTTTGGAGATCATCAAGAAGGTGATGGGCGTAGCTGTGATGGCAATAGCCATTCCCCACGGTATCATTTGGATGATGGCCAGTGGCATTGTCTCCTCGGTGTTGGCATTGGTGATCAATACCTACTATACGGGTGTCCTGATTAAGGTGGGATTCTTTAAGCAGATGCGGGATATCCTTCCTATCTTTATGGTAGGTATGGCAATGTGGGCGCTGATCATGGGGTTCAATCTTTTTTCGGGGATTGAACTGATGTGGTTGCAGCTGATTATTGATATCGTGTTAGGTGTTCTCTGCTACTTCTTGCTTTCCCGGCTCTTCTTGAAGCGTGAGTTGAGTGAGTTGGTGGAGATGTTGCCGGCGAAGATCAGGGATAAGTTTGCCGCATATTTGATATAACATAAATAGGTAATTTTTCGATTTTCGGAAAAAATATTTCCAAAAACAAATTATTTTGTATTTTTGCATTTGTAAATTCAGTCTGAAAGTTTGTTGTTTATTTGAACGGTGAATCCTGACTCGAAGTCTTATATGATGTATATTATGAATAAACTCATTTACGGAAAATTGTGTTTTGTCCTCCTGATGATGGTGGCGCTCTTCTCCTCATGTAATACACAAAAGAAGATTGTGTATATCCAAGACACGGAGAATATGATGAAGTTGAAAACTGCTTACGAGGAGAATATCACCTTGAAGCCCGAAGACCAAATCTTCATCATTGTCTCTTGTCGGGATCCCCAGATTTCAGCGATGTTTAACTTACCCTATTTCACCAATCGTATTGGTGGCGTGGAATCCTATAGTTCCTCTGGTTTTGTGGCGGGAAGTTATACTTCGGCCAACAATGTGATGGGTTACACCGTTGATGAGCAGGGTGAAATCGATTTCCCTATCTTGGGTAAACTCAAAGTGGGTGGTCTGAAACGCCTCGAAGTGGTGGATTTGGTGAAACAGAAACTGGTCGAAAGCAATCAGATCAAGGATCCTGTGGTCTCTGTGGAATATATGAACTTGGGTGTTTCCGTATTGGGTGAGGTAGTTCGTCCCGGCCGTTTTAGAATCGACCGCGACCATTTCTCTTTCTTCGATGCTCTTGGTATGGCGGGCGATTTGACCATCAATGGTCAACGTAAGGATGTTACCTTGATCCGACACACTGACGATGGCGACCAAGTTTTCAAATTGGATTTGACCAAGGCAAGTAGCATCTACGGCTCTCAAGCATACTATTTACAACAAGGCGACGTCATCTATGTGGCGCCAACCTCCAAACGGGCGAGAGAATCATCTGTCAATGGTAATACGGTCCGTTCCGCGGGATTTTGGGTATCCATTGCCTCCGCCGCGACGTCAGTGGCGGTTTTGGTTACAAATTTGGCGGTGAAGAACAAATAAATAGTCGATACCATTGAAAGAATTTATTTAATTGAATTTATTAGATGAATAACGCGAATACTACAAGAAATAACAATATCCAACGTCCGAAAGATGATATTCTTTTGCAGGACATTTTTAGTATCTATATCTCTAAGTGGAAGTGGATTCTATTGTCGGTATTTCTCTGCTTATCCGCAGGTGTTTACCATATTTTGACTACCTCACCGCTTTACAAGTGCACCTCTTCCTTATTGTTGAAGTTGGATGCCTCCACCATGAGCATGATGGGTGGTATGGCAATGTCTGTTACTGATATCGGTATTGCGCAGATGAATGTCAATACCTCCAATGTGATTATGACTTTCCAGACACCGGATGTTACCCATACGGTGATCCAACGTCTCCATTTGAATGATAAGTACACGGTGAAGGGGACATTCCGTGACGAGTTGCTCTACGGTTCTACTTTGCCATTCACCATCTCATTCATTGACAATGTGAATCAAGGCAAATGCTCCTTGGTGGCGAAGATGGAGGAGGGTGGTGCAGTGCGCCTTTCCGATTTTGTAGTGGAGAATGAGCCAGTGGAGGGAGATTTTACCCTCTCCATGGGTGATACAATCGATTCTCCTTTTGGAAAGTTAGCGCTTCTTCGTAACAGCTTCTACAAGGGAGCTGAGATGACCGAACCTATCTATGTGAACCACATTAGTTCGTACGCAGCCATTGGTGAGTTCCAAGGTAAGTTGAATGTAGCGCTTCGGGATAAGATGGGTACTGTCTTTGATCTCACCTTTACCGATCAGAGCCGTGAACGTGCTATCGACGCATTGAAGATGGTGATCAACGTTTACAATGAGTTTTGGATGATGGATAAGAATGAGATCACCCTCAGCACGGTGGATTTCATCACTCAACGTCTGAAGTTGATCGAGGAGGACTTGAACGATGTCGATAGCGAGATCGCCACCTATAAGAGTACACAACGTATTCCCGATATCCGCGCTACCGCCACATACGATTTGACGATGGCTGGAGAGAACGAGCGTAAGTTGCAACAATCCAACAACGAATTGTCTGTTGCCCGTTTCTTGTTGAACTATCTTCGCAACAGCAAGGATAAGTTGTTGCCTGCCAATGTGGGAATCACCGAGTCAAGCATTCAATCTCAAATCGCCGAATATAATAAATTGACACTTCAACGTGGTCGCTTGGTGGAGAGCAGTAGCGAGGACAACCTCTTGGTGAAAGATCTCGATAACCAGTTGAACGCTATGCGAGGCGCAATTGTCAGCTCCGTCGAGAATTACATCTCCGCTTTGCAATTGCATTTGGATTCCTATGAGTCTAACAAGCATGAGATAAACTCCCGCATTAGTTCCAACCCTAAGCAAGCTGGTCACCTTCTCTCTGCCGAGAGACAACAGAAGGTGAAGGAGGGACTCTACCTTTTCCTCTTGCAGAAGAAGGAGGAGTTTGAGATGACGCAAGCCTTTACCGCTTATGATAACCGTGTTATCATGGAGCCGGAGTATGGTGGCGGTGATGCGCCTTTCTCTCCGAACAATCGCAATGTGATCATCTTAGCGATCCTATTGGGTTTGGTGATTCCGTTCGCTGCCTTGTATGTCAAGGAGTTGATGAATACCAGAATCCGCGGGCGCAAGGACTTGGAGGTGCTATCCATCCCTTATATGGGTGAGATTCCTTTGTATTCGCAAAAGAACAGGCTTAACTTCTTCTCCTTCATGCGTAAGGAGTATTCCAATGCTCCAGTGGAGTTGGTGGTGAAGGCCCAGAGTCGTGATATCATCAACGAGGCCTTCCGTGTGATCCGTACCAATACGGAGTTCATGTGTAAGGATGGTGGTGCCACCACCATTATGATTACCTCCGCAAATGTGAACAGTGGAAAGACCTTTATATCCAGTAACTTGGCATACTCATTTGCCATCAACGGCAAGCGAGTGGTGGCGATCGACTTGGACCTCCGCAAGGAGACGCTTTCCAAGACTTTTGATTGTCCGAAGAGCAAGGGTGTGGTCGATTATTTGAGCGGCACGGAGAAGGACTTCCATAAGTTGCTAAGCCACTACGATTCTTTGGATCTTTTGCCTGCTGGAAAATTGCCGCCAAACCCTGCGGAGTTGTTGACCTCTGATCGTTTGAACCAGCTCATTGATGAACTTCGCAAAGAGTATGATTACATCTTCATCGACTGTCCTCCGGTTGAGATTGTGACGGATGCGGATATCATCAAGAAGGTGGCTGATTTGACGCTCTTCGTTGTGAGGGCCAACCTCTTGGAGAAGAGCATTCTTCCGGATATCGAGAAGTATTATACCGACAAACGGTTCGAACGACTTGCCATCGTGCTGAATGGAACAGAGGCCGTCGGACACTACGGTTACAAATACGGTTATTACAAGAGCAAATACGGTTATTACGAATAATCTGGTTGGTGTAGAGACGCAAAATTTCGCGTCTCTATATTTTTATTCATAAGAAGACATTCGTCCATGTTATAACGAGTAACCGTACATATTTTCCCCCAAAAAAATGAATCGCATATTCCGTAACGCCATCTTCCTATACGTCAGGATGTTGGTGGTGATGGTCATCTCCATCTATACCACGCGTCTGGTGTTAGAGGTGCTGGGTTTGGAGGATTTTGGCCTTTTCGGAACGGTGGCTGGTGTTGTCTCGTTACTCTCTTTTGTGACGGCCTCCATGAGCAGTGCCACCTCTCGTTTTATCGCCTATGAGTTAGGCAAGGGCGATTCTGCTCGTTTGCAGGAGGTTTTTACTTCAGCATGGTCGATCCATCTTCTCATTGCGGTCATCTTCCTCCTTTTGGCGGAGACGGTGGGTGTCTGGTTCCTCAACCACCATTTGGTGATTCAGCCGGAGCGTCTCTATGCTGCCAACGTCTTGTTTCAGCTCACCATTCTCATCTCCATATTGGCCATTCTGCAAGTACCCTTCACCGCTTCGGTGATGGCATACGAGAAGATGAATGTCTTCGCTACCGTGGAGATCGTTGCGGTGATGCTTAAGTTTGTCATCCTCTTCCTGCTAAAGGTGGTTCTTTTTGACAAACTGATATTCTACGGGTTCCTCTTGTTGCTCATTTCTCTTTTGGTATTTATGGCCTATGTGTTCTACTGTAGAATCCGTTTGGGCCATTGTCGAATGAAGATTTCCCTTCGGGGAGAGTATGTTAGGAAAATGCTCACCTTTTCTGGTTGGGATCTATATGGTAATGCTAGTGTAGTGGCTCGCACGCAGGGCGTTTTGGTTATTTTGGAGATCTTTTTCGGGGTGGTGATGGTTTCGGCTGCTTCGATTGCCGCCAGTGTCCAAAACGCTGTGATGTCTTTCGCCAGTAATGTCCTCTCCGCATTTCGTCCGCAGATTGTGAAGTCGTATGCGTCGTCCGACTATGCCATGGTGGAACATCTGGTCGGAAAGGCGGCTGTCTATACCACTATGCTGTTGCTGTTGGTGACCATACCCGTCTATTCCGAGATGGAGTTCCTTCTCTCCAAATGGCTGGTGAAGGTGCCTCCTCATGCTGTTGAATTTTGTCGGCTCACATTGCTTTTCAACCTCTTCGCCAACCTTTCCGGAGTGGTGGTCAGCGCCATTCATGCCAACGGAAATATCTGGCGTCCAAGCATCATCAACGGTACGCTATACCTCTCGGTGATCCCTGTCTCTCTCTTTCTTTTCAGACAAGGATTTCCTCCCGAAGTGGCTTACCTTTACAATGTGGCCGCAGTCAGTGTCGGAATGATCTCCAATATCTGGACTTTGCGTTTGTTGATGCCATCTTTCCACGTGAAGGCATTTCTCTATCAGGTCCTCTTCAAGAGTGTTATAGTGGGAGTGGGAACCTATCTTGGTGTACGTTTCCTTCAAGATAGTTTGGATCCTTCCTGGAGTCGTTTGTTGTTGGTTGGTATCCTTTCCGTGTCGTTAGTATGTGGCGCTACGCTCTTCTATCTATTCGACCAACAAGAGAGAAGGGATTTCCTCTCTAAAATCAAGAAGTATGTCTCGTAAATTGGTCTCTCTGCTGACTCCCTGCTTCAATACAGGTGGTTACATCCATAGACTTCTCGATTCGGTTCTTGCTCAGAGCTATCCCGCCATTGAGATGGTGGTAGTGGATGATGGTTCGACCGATAATAGTCGTGAAGTGGTCTCCTCCTATATCGATCGTTTCGCTGCGAGAGGATACACCCTTCGGTTGGTCACGCAACCCAACCAAGGGCAATCGGTGGCTATCAACAATGGTTTGAAATTGATCCATGGCGATTATCTCGCTTGGCCCGACTCTGATGATTATTATGCTTCTGATCTTGCCATCGAGAAGATGGTCGCCGCCCTCGAACGAGAAGGCGATCCCTTCCGTATGGTGCGTACAAGGGAGGTCTTGGTAAGCGATCCTGATCTCAAACCACTCTCGGTGGTGGGTGTCGGGCGTCCCTATAAGGAGGCAGAATCGCTTTTTGAGGATTGTCTGCTCCATTTGAATGACTACTATTTTTATCCTGGCGCATATATGGTCGATGTGGCGGCCTTGCGTGAGGTGACCGATATGGAGATTTATACCAACAAGGAGGCTGGGCAGAATTGGCAGTTGATGCTACCGATGCTCCACCGTTACAGATGTCTTACGATCCCCGAAGAGCTCTATCATGTATTGACCAGAGCCTCTTCGCATAGTCGTGGCACCTATGTTGGCCTCAAACGTGAACAGGTGAAGAATGACGCTTACGAGGATGTCCTCGTTCATACCGTAATGCGTTTGAAGGGGATGCCGGAGTCGGGTAGGAAAGAGGCTCTTAGGCGTGTGGCGCAAAAGTACGACATGTGTCGTCTCTCCTTGGCATTGACCTACAAGAATCGTACAGCACTCAAAAAGGCTTTGGATGATCTTAAAAGAGATGGATTATCTCTACCTCTGATACTTGATTTAAAATGTCGTCTGATCGCCACTCGTTTGGGTGGATGGATCTACCGTTTTGATGATTGATAATGATTATAACGATAAAGAATGAGTAATACACCCCAAATTTCAGTAATTTGTCCGGTATATCAAGCGGAGAATTATATCCGTCGGTGCATTGATTCTGTGTTGAACCAGCACCATACCGATTTCGAGTTGATTTTGGTGGATGATGGCAGTACCGACCAAAGTGGTGCCATTTGTGATGAATATGCCGAAAAGGATAGCCGTGTGCGCGTGATCCATCAGCCGAATGGTGGTGTCTGCAGCGCCCGCAACCGAGGCATCGACGAGGCGAAAGGGGAATATTCCATCCACGTCGATCCTGACGATTGGGTGGAGCCTGATTTCCTTTCGGCGCTTTGCGAAAAGGCTGTAAGTGAGGGAGCCGACGTGGTCTTTTCCGATTATTACTTACAATACCATGATCGACAATTCCTACAGAAACAGCAGCCCACAGCCTTATCGCATGAGGTGGTGGTGGACGATCTCTTGCATCGTCTGCATGGTAGCTGTTGGAATAAATTGTTGAGACGTTCGATCTATACCGAACACAATATCAGATTCCCTGAGGGGTTGACCATCTGGGAGGATCTCTATTTCAATGTCTTGGTCTGCTCACATGAGGTAAAGGTGGCCTATGTGGACCGTGCGCTTTATCACTACGATTTCTCCTCCAACACCAACTCGTTGGTGCGTCGTGGCAATCGCAAAACACTTGAGTCTCAGTGTTGGGTGGTGGCGCATCTGGCGGATGTCGTCAAAGATCCGTCGCAGCTCGACGAACTGAAGATTATGACCAAGGAGCGAGCATTCTTCACGGAGGGCACTACAGCCAACGAAGTGGTCGAACTATATCGGGAGGTCAATCCATTATACCTTTCCCGTCGCGATTTCAAGCGTATGCAGTGGGTGTCGTTAGCCCTCACGCTATGGGCTCCAAAACTCTTCCCGCTCGCCAAATTTTTGATGCTGTGCGACCGTTGTAAGATGGCCATATTGCGTCGTTTGGCGGAAATGTTGGGTAGAGCATGATAAATATGGGTTTTATTACTATCTTTGTAGTCAAATTATAGGTGAGTATGGATAGGGTTGATCCTAAAGTATCAGTGGTTGTTCCAATTTATAACGTGGAGAAATACATAGAGCGGTGTGTCCGTTCTTTGTTCGGGCAGACGTTCAAGGATGTGGAGTATATCTTTGTGGACGATTGCACGAAGGATGGTTCTGTCGCCATCTTGGAGCGTTTGTTGGGAGAATACCCATCCATTTCAGCCACCATTATTCGTAAAGAGAAGAATGAGGGACTCCCTCAAGCGCGCAAGACGGGAGTGGAGAACGCCAAAGGAGAATATATCTTGCATGTCGATTCCGATGATTGGGTAGAGCCCGATATGGTGGAGGCGCTTTACAACAAGGCGATATCCGATGGGGCAGATATGGTTTGTTGCAATTGGGTGGAGGAGTACGACGACCATACCAAGGAGATCACCCTGACTCCCAAACCTTATAACGAGCATTATGAGAGCCTTTTGGCCTTCGAGATGCCGGCGTATGTCTGGTGCCGTCTGGTGAGACGTTCGCTCTACGACCAGGATTTTACCTTCCCGACCAATAACATGTGGGAGGATTATGTGATTACCTGCCAACTTATGAAGCGTTGCAAGCAGGTTTCGTTTATTCCTCGTTCGCTCTACCACTACCTTCGTTCGAATGGCAAGAGCATCTGTAATTCGGAGGATGTCAAGAATATTTTGCGGCAGGAGATCAACAATATCTTCTTCATCTATCAATCGATTCTTTCCGAACGCGACTTGAAGGTGAAATCTCCTACATTGGGGCGTATGCTTTTCGCTATGGGTTGGCATGCTGTCCGCCGCAATCTCTTTAAAAATTTCTCTAACGCAGAAAAACGGATGTTGGTGGATGGCATCACCCATCAGTTGCCGCAGCGTAATTTAGGTTTCACTATTTTCAAGCAGATCGCATTGCGCCTTCATATGCAGTGTTTCTTATGGCTTCCTCATAAAGAATAGCTTTTTGCACTGCCGATTTCGTCTATCCTGGTCCGAATGTTTTGAATATCCGTTCATAGTATGAAGATTTGCATCGTCACCCTTCCGTTACACACCAATTATGGAGGTATTTTGCAGGCCTACGCCTTGCAGACCGTTTTGGAGCGTATGGGACATCGTGTCGAATTGCTGAATAAGCCGCTCAACAGGGGCGCTTCTATATTTTCATTGCTTTATGTGACACTGAAGCGTGTGGCGTTGAGGTGTTGTGGTCGAAAGGATGAACTCCCGACAGATTGGTGGCGAAAGATGCGTGAAGACGCTAAAATCTGCCGTCATACTAATGGTTTTATCCGTCAATATATTCATTGTCGTTTTGTGAATCGGGTGGAGGAGTTGTCTGCCGACGATTTCGACGCTATGGTTGTGGGAAGTGACCAGATTTGGCGTCGTATCTATCCCTTTTGGGGGACGATCGAGCACGCCTTCCTTGATTTTACCGACGGGTGGCGTGTGAAGCGTGTCGCTTATGCCGCCTCGTTCGGAAGAGAGGATGTCTCGGAGTATTCCGAAGAGGAACAACTTCATTGCGCCGCCTATTTGCGCAGTTTCGATGCAGTCTCCGTACGGGAGGAGTCGGGAGTGGAATTATGTGCCAATTGGGACGTAAAGGCTTCGTGTGTGTTGGATCCTACCTTGTTGCTGGATCGTGTTGATTACCTCTCTCTGATTGAACGTGCTTCGGCGAGAGCGCATGAGGGGGAGCTGTTCCACTATTTCTTGGACAATGACGAGGCGCTTCAGCGTATGGTAAACGCCATTGCCGAACATTTCCAGTGGCGGCCCTTTAAGGTGAATGGTGAGGTGGAGAATGATCGGGCTCCTATCGAAGAACGTATCCAACCTCCTGTGGAGGAGTGGCTTGACGCTTTCCGTTCGTCACGCGCTGTGGTGACGGATAGTTTTCACGCTTGTGTATTCTCCATTATCTTCGACAAGCCATTTTTGGTCTGTGTCAACGAAATGCGCGGCATTAATCGTTTGGAGTCGTTGCTTGCGAAGTTTGGTTTGGAGGATCGCTTGGTCGCTTCTTCTCAATGGCGGGAGAAGGCTGATTTATTGTGTGTGGCGCCAGGTGTCGGAGAACAGTGGAACCGTTTGAAGGTGGAATCGTTGGCATTTTTGACGGATGTTGTGGGTTCAGTATAAATTTTTCACGCTTTATAGTACTGAATTCGTCATTATTGTTTAATTTTGTTGTGAATTATTTATCGAAAATATTTTTCAATTTCTAATAGTATGATACTTTCAGGAAATCAACCCTACTTTATTCCGTACATCGGATATTGGCAATTGATCAACAACGCTGATGTTTTCATTATTTGTGATGATTACAACTATATCAAGGGTGGTTGGATCAACCGCAACCGTATTTTGAATGGCACGGAGCCTATCTATTGTAACCTCTCTTTGGATAAAGCGAGCCAAAACAAATTGATCAATGAGACTTTCATCAAGGAGATGGATTTCGAAAAGCAGCTTCGTGGCATTGAGTGTTCTTACCGCAAGAGTCCAAATTTTGAGGAGGGTTATCGACTGATGAAGGAGATTTTCTCTTGCCAGAATAATAACTTGGCTGATTTCTTGGCTAATTCGATCCAACTGATCGCTGATTATTTGGATATGAATACGAAGTTCGTGAAGTCCTCTTCTTTGGAGGGAAATGCGCTTTTGAAGCGAGAGTTCCGTATTTATGATTTCTGCGAGCGATTGGGTGCCGATACTTATGTCAATGCGATTGGTGGCATGGAACTGTATAATTTCGAAGAGTTTAAGAGCCGTGGTTTGGAACTTCAGTTCCTCAAGACACGAGACATTACCTATAAGCAGTTTGACAACGCCTTTGTGGAGAACCTCTCTATCCTTGATGTGATCATGTTCAATTCGAAAGATGAGGTGAAGCGAATGTTGGGTGAGTTTGATTTAGTAAAAGGGTAGTTTATCAATAGCTTTTGGCAAAAAACCGATCCGTTGGGTCGGTTTTTTTTGTTAATTTTGCGATGTAGAATTGGGAATATTTTGAATAGGAAAACAATCAAACGAATTACTCTGATTATCGCAGCGATCCTTTTCGTTGTGGCGGTCGTCGTCAATGTGAAATTTCAGATCTTCCCCATTCATTTCTTAAAGGGTGGCGAACCCAACCTCACCATCCTCACTTGGAATATCCATGATACTGGGGCCAACTACCAACAACGTCAAAAAGGAATTGCCGAAGAGATTATTCGCCAAGATGTCGATATCGTGGCCCTCCACGAATACTACGGCCGTATTTCAGGCGAACTCAATACACGGCTCCGCAAGAAATATCCCTACTCGAATGATCGATTCTCCAATACCTCCGCAGGAGCCATTCTGTATAGTAGGTACCCAATTATCAAGGCAACGCAAATATGTGCCAAAGGGACTAAACCACAGGCCTACGCCTACTGTGTCATGGTCAACGGGAAGAAGGTGCGTATTGTCAGCTGCCACCTTATGAGCACCAATAACATGGCGCCGGAGCATCGCTATACACTCGAAAAGAAAAGTGATTTGAAAACGCTCCCCACATATTTTAAGAACTACCTCAAAGCCCAGAAGATAAGAACAAAAGAGGCTTCTGCCATTGCCGAGCATATCCAATCCGAACCTATGCCGACAATTGTTCTTGGTGATATGAATGACTTCAGCGGATCCCCTGTGCTTGGCATGCTTCAGACGTCAGGTCTTAAAAACGCCTGGTGGGAGGGTGGAACAGGCTTCGGTGTCACCTTCCGTGAGGGATGGATGCGTTTCAGATTGGACCACATCCTTTACGATTCAAATTATGAGCTCTCCTCCATTGATGTGGTGCAAAGTGATCTGTCGGACCATATGCCTTTGGTGGGAAAATTTATTTTGAGATAAACGATTTAATTCATACTGATTTTGTATGAAAGTTTGATGTCGACACATTTTATGAAAATAAACGATACTCCTATGTCACATTACAGAGCCATGGCTGTTATTGTTTTCTGGAATAGAGATTGACTTTGTCAACCTTTTGTGTATCTTTGAAGAAAAAAAGGATATGCGGGTATTGGTCACAGGAGCAGCAGGATTCATAGGGTTCCACCTCACCAAACGGTTGTTGGAGGAGGGAATCGAAGTGGTCGGTCTGGACAACCTCAACGAATATTACTCCGTCTCGTTGAAAGAGGCGAGATTGTCCGAATTGGGTGTGACCGTACATCATTTACATAAAAATCAGCAAACCAATAGTGAACGTTATCCATCCTTCACCTTTGTACGTATGGATCTGCATGACAGGGAGGCGTTGCCTGCGCTCTTTGTGGATGGCAATTTTGATGTGGTGGTCAATTTAGCGGCGCAAGGAGGTGTGAGATACTCCTCTGAGAATCCCTTCGCCTACATCGACAGCAATTTGGTCGGATTTGCCAACCTTTTGGAGTGTTGCAGGCACCATCATGTACAACACCTCGTCTATGCTTCCTCCAGTAGCGTTTATGGCGGGAATAGCAAAACTCCGTTTGAGGAAGAGGATCGGGTGGATATGCCCGTGAGCCTCTATGCCGCTACGAAAAAGGCGGATGAGCTGATGGCGAGTTGCTATGCGAAACTTTATGGCATGGCCGCTACGGGACTCCGTTTCTTTACCGTATATGGTCCATGGGGCAGGCCTGATATGGCTCCTATGCTCTTCGCCGACGCAATCCTTAACGGGCGGGAGATCAAGGTGTTCAATAATGGTGATCTATACCGTGATTTTACCTATGTGGATGATATCGTAGAGGGTATTGTTCGTGTGATGGGGAAAACACCCGATCCGCAAAGCGACGGCAGAAGGCACAAAATCTACAATATTGGCTGTTCTCGTCCTATTCATCTTCTGGATTTCATCTCGGTGATGGAACGTGCCTTCGGACGGGAGGCTAAGAAGGTCTATCTTCCGATGCAACCCGGCGACGTTTATCAAACCTATGCCGACACCACAGCCTTGGAACAGGATTTCGGGTATAAACCGAGTGTCGGAATAGAGGAGGGAATTGCCAAGTTTGCTGCGTGGCGGAAGACTTATTAATCCGATATTTAGATTCGTATAGATACAAAAAAAACGTATCAGTTTAACTGACACGTTGTCCTTTCTGCGGAGAGAGAGGGA